>CALLLP010000020.1 GCA_938008165.1 uncultured Neomegalonema sp.
GCCCGTTGGCGGTAAAGATAACGCTGTGTAATGGGGTTAATCGCTGTAAAGAGACAGTGTATAAAGCAGAGTATTTTACTCAATATCGACAACAAACACCGCCAAACCCCAAAAACCACACAGTCACCACCCCACTATCACCCCCAACACCCCCCAAAAACCACATAAAAAAGCCCCGACATCCACAATGCCGAGGCTTTATCTCAAATTTTAACGACCAAAACGCCGTCGATACTATCGTCAACAGCCCTTCACCATTCAATCTTCGTATACCGAGGCGAGATTTCGCGGAGCAGTTTTTCGAGGATGGCTTCGGCGTATTCGGTATAACTGCCCGCAGCCATGACGAAAGCGCCCGGCCCTCGTGCGACTTTTTCGCGAAAATACGGCTCCGGATCGGGCATCGCGCCCCGGATCACAAGGCCGTTGATGGTCATGCCCTCGAAATCGCCGCGCTCGTCGAAGTAATCCGGCCCGATGCCGTAATTATTCACGCCATCGCCGGTCAGGTCGATGATCCGCCGGTCGCAGGGCTGGTCCCGCAGCAGGGCGGCGGAGAATTCCAGCCCCTTGCCCAACGAGGTCGCCTGATCGTCATGGCGGCGGGGGACGGCTTCGATCTGCGCCGCGAAACCGTCGATCACCCCCGGCGAGGTCAGGGCCGTCCATGGCACGACCTGCTCCTGATGTTTGTAGCCGCTCCAATGCACGACGGTCGCGCGGATATGGACACCGCGATTGCCCAGCAGGGCGGCGCGTAGGTCTGGCGTGCGAAATGCTTCGGCCAGCCCCTCCATCTGCGCCGCGTATTCCTGCGCATCGATCGACGAGGAAGTATCGGTGGCCAGCACAAGGGCGAGGGTGCAGTCGCTCGCGATGGCAGGCGAGGCGATGAGGGACAGAGACAGGGAAAGGACAAGAGCACGCATGATGCCAGCTTGCCCCGTTCGCCCATCCTTGTCACCGACGTTTGAATGATGGGCGTTTGAATGATGGGCGTTTGGATTATTAGCGCCCGGATTATTGACGTTCGGGAATATCCACCCGCTTGCCGCGCGGGATGGCGCATTCCTTGTCGTAGAACGGCATCTCGACCAGTCGGGCAGGGTGCAGCGCGCCGTCGCGACAGCCGACCATGATGTCGGTGCCGGGACCATGCGTATCCGTCTCCAGCAATCCGATGCCGATACCATGGCCCAGATAGGGCGAGATGGCCCCCGCTGTCACAATGCCGATCCGGGCGCCGCCATGCTCGATCGGAGCAGCGATCAGCGGCTCGCCCCCATCGCAGGCGATCCCGTGCGAGCGCCGCCCTTTGGGGCCTGCCGCCAGCGCCGCCTTGCCGATGAAATCACCCTTGTCCTCGTCCACGAAATGTCCGAGGCCCGCAGCGTAGGGCGTGGTGAAGCGGTTGAAATCCGACCCGGCATTGAGGATACCCGCCTCGATCCGGCGGATATTCATCGCATCGAGTCCGAAAATCGCGATGCCGTGCGGCCTGCCCGCCGCCTCGATATGCGCCCAAAGCGCGGCGGCGTCGTGATGCGGCTCGGTGTAGAATTCCCATCCCAGCTCGTTGGTATAGCCGGTTCGGGTAATCACCACCTGCTGTCCGCCAAAGGAGACGCGCGCGATGGCGAAATAGCCGAAGGGGTCGGGCATGCCGTGATCGCTGGCCGCTTCGAGGATTTTCAGGGCATTCGGTCCCTGCACCTGCGACACGAAGACATCGGGATCGGTGATGGCCACATCCATTCCGGCGGCATGGGCGCGCGCCCAGGAATAGAAATCGCCATCCGCCTGAGCGTACCAGAACCTGTCCTGCGCCAGACGCAACAGGATGCCATCGGTGATCATCCCGCCATCTTCATAGCAGGCGAGACCATAGCCGCAACGCCCGACCTTGACCTTCGCAATGTTCTTCGTGAACAGCCTGTCGAGCAGGGCTTCGGCATCCGGTCCCTCAAACTGCAAGGGCCATTCGCCGGTATGAAGGACGGCGGCTTCGCGGCGCAGGCGCCAATATCCGTCCTCGGTCGTATGGTCGTCGAAGCAGACCGCCATATGCCGACGGTTATAGACGCAGTAATGCGGCCCCTTCGGGCGTTCGATCTCGTGATAGGGATGGCGGGTCAGGCCATAATCCCACCCGGCCCCCGGCATCGAGGTCACCAGATCACGGGTCTTTCCATCGCTTGAACGCACGGCGTCTCTCCTTGCTGTCTTTTTCCCATCGTGGCGCGGAATGTGTCGATTGCGGAATCATTTGATCTAAGGAAAGAGTAACAATATCTAACTGATTGCATGACCCGATGGCTTCCCTCTCTCAACGCCCTGCGCGCTTTCGAAGCGGTGGCGCGACATCTCAGCTATCCCCGCGCAGCGGATGAGCTGGGCGTGACCCCCGCCGCCGTCAAGCAGCTGGTCTATCGGCTGGAGGCGACCCTCGAAACGCCGCTTTTCGAGCGCGAGGGGCGCGGCCTGTGCCTGACCGATGCGGGGCGCGAGGGGTTTGAGGATATGACGGCGGCGATGAAGCATATGACATCGGCGGTCGAGCGGATGCGTGGCAAGGCCGATGCCGCGCGCCTGATCGTCTCGGTCGAGGCCTCGCTGGCGGCGACATGGCTGGTCCCGAAACTCGAAGCCTTTCGCATCGCCCATCCGGGCGCGGTCGTCCTGATCGAGTCATCGCAGGAAATCGTCGATCTGAACCGGGGCGAGGCGGATGTGGCAATCCGCTATGGCGTGCCGACCCGCAGCGGCCTGATCACCCATCGCCTGTTCGACGATGTGATCTTTCCGGTTTGCAGCCCGGCCCTTGCCGGGGGTCTCGATACGCTCGATGACCTGCACCGCGTCTCCCTGATCCATTGGGATATCTCGCATCTCGGCTGGGCGCATACCACAAAGCAGTGGTTCGACTGGTCCCGCTGGTTCCAGCGGATCGGCGTTCCGGCGATGACGGGGGCCGGGGCGCTTTATTTCAGCGATTATGGACAGGCCGTGCAGGCGGCCATTGCGGGTCAGGGCGTCGTGCTGGCCAGCGGACCGATCCTGCGCGACACCCTGACAAGCGGCCTGCTGGTCGCCCCCTTCGCGCAGACGCTGAGCACGGATATCGGATATGATCTCGCCACCACAAAAGCGGCGATCAACCGCCCGGAAGTGAACGCCTTTATCCAGTGGATGCTGGGCGTTGCGGCGGCGACAACGGAATCGGGGGCTGGAAATCCCACGCCATCCCCGGTAGGGCATCGGGCGTGAATCGGGCCGGGGGTTTATCTGTCGTGATCGACCCATCCGCCAACGCCCATGACCAACCCGACGGAGACCGCCCGTGACCCGCAGGCTCCACGCCTTCTCGCTGTCGCCCTATTGCCGCAAGGTACGCCTTGCCTTGGCCGAAAAGGGGCTAGGCGTCGATCTGATCGATACGAAACCGTGGGAGCGGCCCGCCGATCTCGTGCGCCTGAACCCGGCGGGAGAAACGCCGGTTCTGGTGGAAGCGGATGGCCGGGTCGTGGTCGATTCCATGGCGATCTGCGAATATCTCGAAGAAGCCTATCCCGACCATCCCTTACTGCCCCAGCGCCTCGATGCACGGGCGGAGGCGCGGCGGCTGGTGGCGTGGTTCGACGGGCGGTTTCGGGCCGAAGTCACCGAAACGCTTCTGGACGAGAAAGTCATGCGCCGGATGCGCCGCGACGGAGGACCGGACAGTGATTATATCCGCCTCGGAGCCGCAAATCTGCGCGCGCATCTGGATTATGTCGGGCAATTGGCCGACCGGCGCAACTGGCTGGCGGGGGAGGCCCTGACGCTGGCAGACTTTGCGGCCGCCGCGCATCTGAGTTGCCTCGATTATATCGGCGAGGTGGATTGGGACGCGCATCCGGCGGCAAAGCACTGGTATGCGCGCATCAAATCGCGACCCGCCTTTCGCACGCTGCTGTCGGATCACGTGCCGGGCATCCCGGCGGTGGATCATTACGGGGATGTGGATTTCTGAGATACGCATTCCAAGTCGGATATTGCGCCAGAACAAAACAGAGTGCTTTTTCAGTGAATCAACACACTGAAACAGCTCTACTCCACCAAACCCGACCTTGCATCGGATACAGCCCCTCGTGACCGACATCCGCCCCTTGCTGGAATCCCGCGCCTGCGACGAGGGCTTTGTCGCCATAGGCGTCGCCGCCCCCGCCGCGATGCGTCCGGCGGGGGCGCGGCTGCGGGGATGGGTGGCGGAGGGCTATCATGGCGAGATGGGCTGGATGGCGGAGCGGATCGCGTGGCGGGCCGATGCGAGCGCGCTGTGGCCCGAGGCGCGCTCGGTGGTGATGCTGGTCGAGAATTACGGTCCCGGCGATGACCCGCTGGCCACCCTCGCCCAACCCGACCGCGCGACCATCAGCGTCTATGCCCGCAACCGCGATTATCACGACCGGATCAAAAAGCGCCTCAAACGCCTCGCGCGCTGGATCGTCGAGGAAACGGGCGAGGATGTGAAAGTGTTCGTCGATACCGCCCCGGTGATGGAAAAGCCCCTCGCCGCCTTGGCCGGGCTGGGCTGGCAGGGCAAGCATACCAATCTCGTCAGCCGCGATGTGGGGTCTTGGGCATTTCTGGGCGCGATCTTCACGACGCTGGATTTGCCGAAGGATACCCCCCATTCCGACCGCTGCGGATCGTGCCGCGCCTGTCTCGATATTTGCCCGACGGCGGCGTTTCCTGCACCCTATCGGCTGGATGCGCGGCGCTGCATCTCGTATCTGACCATCGAGCATAAGGGACCGGTCCCACGGGAGTTTCGCGCGGCGATGGGCAATCGTATCTATGGCTGTGACGATTGCCTCGCCGTCTGTCCATGGAACAAATTCGCCCAAGAAGCGCAGGACGCAGCCTATCACGCCCGCGAAGCCCTGCGCGCGCCGGTGCTGGCCGATCTGCTGGCGCTGGACGATGCGGGATTTCGCACGCTGTTCACCGCTTCCCCCGTCAAGCGCATCGGGCGGGCGCGATTTTTGCGCAATGTGCTGATTGCAGCGGGAAATTCGGGCGAGGCGGCGCTGGTGGCACCCCTGCGCGCATTGCTGGACGATCCGTCGCCTCTGATACGCGGGGCGTCGGTCTGGGCCTTGTCACGATTGCTCGATCCCGCCGCCTTACGGACATTGCGCGGCGAGGAGCAAGACCCCGATGTACAGGCGGAGTGGCGCGCCGCCCTCAGGGAATGAGGGTTTGCGCCATCGCTTCGGCCGCCGACAGCGCCCCTTCGGTAAAGCCGCCATGCTCCGGCGCGGTTTCCGTCACTGCGACGGATAGCGCACCACCCCACAAATCCGACAGCGCAGGCGGCGGACCATAGGCCGGGTGCTCGCCGAGGGGCAGGTGATCCGCCTCGGTCGCCGTAAATGGTTCTGCGGCCCAATCGGCGAGATGCAGGGCGAGCGGCGCATGGGCTTTCTCGCCGAACAAGCGCCCGAACTGCGCGATGCAGGCTTCACCCAATTCATCCGCAAGGGTCAGGCGATGCAGCGCAGGAACCCCCAAAAATCCGAACAACGCCCCCGGCGCGCCGTCCATGGCACTGGCATCGTGGATTTCGATCATCGGGCCGTGGCGGCTCATGGCGTCGCCAGAGAATCCCGCATCGCGCCAGAAGGGACGCTCATAGACCGCAACGCATTTCGCCATCGCCCCCATCCATGTGGGGATCGTCGTCAAGGCCCGCATCGCTGCCTCCGGCAAGGGCGGGTCAAAGACGATCCCGGCGGCAATACGGGGCGGAAGGGCGAGCACAACCTTGCGGGCGCGGATCGTCTCACCCCCTTCCAGAACCGCCTCGACCCCCTGCTGCATCAGGGCCAGCGCCTCCACCGGGGCGTTCAGCCGTATCTGTGCCCTGTCGAGGGCGCTGGCCAAGGCATTCACAAGGGCAGGCATCCCACCCGACAGGCGCAGCGACCCGGCCATCGCGGAGAAGGCCTTGACCCGATACACCGATCCATCCGCGTTTTCGTAGCATGTCTCGCCATCGGTATGCTGTTCAAAGACATTGATGCCAAAGCGCTTTGCCAGCGCAGCGATGCGCGGCTGTTCGGGCCAGAACCATGCCGGACCCAGATCGAAGGTCTTGTCCCCGTGGTCCAGACCCGCGATGCGCCCGCCAAGGCGAGGCCGCGCTTCGACCAACCGCCAGTCTTGACCCGCCCGCGTCAGGTGATCAGCCAGAGACAGGCCCGATAGGCCACCCCCGATAATCAAGATTTCGGTGTCGATAGAGCGCGAATCGGACATGGGCTTTCTTCTACAAGGAAACGGAAAAAGGGTAAGCCTGCGATCGCCGGTAATCGCACGGGTTGTCGCCCTGCCCGATCCGGGTAAAACCCCTGTCGCGATTATCCATAAATATCTTTCAACCTCAATAACTTATCGTAAAAGTCGGTAAAAACTTCCATATACAACTTTACGGAAGCCTCAATCTGTACCACGCTATCCGCGCACTCTAAAGAGAGCGATCGGAGGCGGCCTTGCGATGCCACAGAACCCGATGATCATCGTCGCATCGCTTTTAGTGTTGTGCTTTCTGGTGCCTATGTTCAGCGAGACGGACCCGTATCTGAAAATCGATGCGCGCCTGAAGATCGAAACGAATATGTTCGCCGGTACACGCCCCCATATCGGCCCGCGCACCCAGATCGGATCGGGCCTGTCCCCATCGACCTCCCGTCCCCATCCTTATCCCTATCCTAAGCGCCGCGATGCCCATTGGGGAACCGCGCCGATTCCGCATCACCAATCGTCTGCGAACACGATCCTGATGCACCGGGCCATTTCGGGGGATGCGCGGGCACAGACGACCCTTGGCGTTGCCCTGCTGACGGGCAATGGCGTGCCGCAAAACCCGGCACAAGCCGAGCGCTGGCTGCGCGCCGCTGCCCGGCAGGGCGAACCATCGGCGCAGTATAATCTCGGTGTGATGTACGAAATCGGGGCCAATGGGATACGCGATCTGGGCTTGGCGCATCGCTGGTTTGCCGAATCTGCCCGCAATGGCAATGACAGTGCCCGGCGCAAACTCGACGCTTATCGATTTCAATAATCACCCCGTCCCCGCCGGTTCACCGGCGCGTTGTCGCCCTGCCCTCTTTCGGCGGACCGCGTTCTCCTGTAAGGGACGGAAAAGCATGAAAACGGGGAATGCCATGCGCTGTCCATTCTGTGGGGATACCGGCAGTCAGGTGAAGGATTCGCGGCCCGCCGAGGATCACAGCGCCATTCGCCGCCGCCGCTTCTGTCCCGATTGCGGGGCGCGGTTCACGACCTTTGAAAGGGTTCAGCTCCGTGAATTGACCGTTCTCAAGAAAAACGGACGGCGCGTGCCCTTCGAGCGGGACAAGCTGGCCCATTCGATCCATGTCGCCGTGCGCAAACGCGCCATCGAACCCGAACGCATCGAGCGGATGGTCTCCGCCATCGTTCGCCAACTCGAATCTCAAGGCGACACCGAAATCGCATCGGATCGCATCGGCGAAACGGTCATGCGGGCGTTGGCCGGGGTGGATACGGTCGCCTATGTGCGCTTTGCCAGCGTCTATCGCAATTTCTCGGATGCCAGCGATTTCGAGACTTTTGTACAGGAACTGCGCCCGCCCTTGCCCGGCGATGCGGAGCCGGACCCGTTGGATGACGCCTGAGCGTGGCATGAGCATGGCGCTGGCCCTTGCCCGGCGCGGGTTGGGGCGAACCGGGTCGAATCCATCGGTGGGGTGCATCATTGCGCGCGGGAACCGGGTTCTGGGACGCGGGCGCACCGCCGAAGGGGGACGGCCCCATGCCGAAACCCGCGCACTGGACGACGCCATCCTGCGCTACGGAGCGGAGGCGGTGCGGGGCGCGACAGCCTTCGTGACGCTGGAGCCTTGCGCCCATCACGGACATACGCCGCCCTGCACCAATGCCTTGATTGCCGCCGGAATCGTCCGAGTCGTCGCGCCCTTTCCCGACCCCGACACCCGCGTCGCCGGAAAGGGCTTTGACATGCTGCGCGAGGCCGGGATCGATGTTGTCATCGGCCCCGGCGCGCAGGTAGCCAGCGCGCTGCTGGCCCCATATTTGCGGATGCGCCGCGAAAACCGGCCTGTGGTCACGCTCAAACTCGCGACCACGCTGGATGGAAAGATTGCGACGCGGACGGGGGAATCGCAATGGATCACTGGTGCCGATTCCCGCCGCCGCGTGCATCTGCTGCGCGCGCAGGCCGATGCAATCCTCGTTGGCATCGGAACGGTGCTGGCCGATGACCCGTCGCTCAACGTGCGCCTGCCCGGAATGGAGGCGGCCAGCCCGGTCCCCGTCATTGCCGACCGCGCGCTGCGCACCCCGCCCAATGCCCGCGTTATGGCCCGCCGCAATGCGGTGATCGTGGGGGATGCGGCGTCGCATCCGGACCGCGCCGACGCCCTGCGCACCATGGGGGCGACGGTGGCTCAGGCCGCGCCCGATGCAGGGGCTGCCGCCCTGATCGCCACCATCGCCGCCCAGGGCCATGGCTCGATTTTTTGCGAAGGGGGCGGGAGGCTGGCCGCTTCGTTGATCCGGGAAGCCTGCATCGACCGGCTGGTGTGGTTTTCGGGTGGCATTGTCCTTGGCGCGCAGGCGCGCAACGCGCTTGACACTCTCGGCATAGACCGACTTGCGGATGCGCCCCGTTTTCGTCAAGCTTCGATCGAGACCATCGGGTCCGACACCTTGGAATACTGGACCCGTGAAGAGGAAATGATCTGATGTTCACCGGCATCATCACCGATATCGGCATCGTGCGCAGCGTAGAAACGCGAGGCGATACGCGATTCGTGATCGGCTGCACCTATGACCCCGCAAAAATCGCGACCGGGGCCTCCATCGCCTGTTCCGGCTGCTGCCTGACCGTGACCGACAAGGGCCGGGACGGGGATGGCAACTGGTTTGCCGTCGATGCCTCCGCCGAGACCCTGTCCCTGACCACCGCCGGGGATTGGCAAACGGGCACGCGGCTCAATCTCGAACGGGCGCTGAAGATCGGCGACGAGCTGGGGGGGCATATCGTAACCGGGCATGTGGACGGGCTGGCCCGCGTCGCCTCCACCGCCCCCGAAGGCGACAGCCTGCGCCTTCTGTTCGAGACGACCGACGCGCTGGCCCGTTTTGTCGCCACAAAAGGCTCCGTGACCCTCGACGGCGTGTCCCTGACCGTCAATCATGTGGCGGGCGGACAGTTCGGCGTGAACATCATTCCCCATACTCAGGCGGAGACGACGCTGGGCGCTCTGACATCCGGAGATGCGGTAAACCTTGAAATCGATGTGCTGGCGCGATACGTCGCACGGCTTGAAGAAGCGCGCAGCGCAGGGCAGGAGACCCCGGAACATGCTTGAATCGAAACGCGTTCTGGTGGTCGTCGCGCCGTTTTATCGCGACATCGCCGATATGCTGACCCAAGGCTGCGTCGACCGGCTGGTCGAATCGGGGATCGAAGCCATCGTGACGGAGGTGCCCGGCGCGCTGGAACTGCCCATCGCCATCCGCATCGCCGATGATGCCGAGCAATATGACGGCTATGTCGCCCTCGGCTGCGTCATCCGGGGCGAGACCTCGCATTACGACACGGTGTCGAATGAAAGCGCGCGGGGGCTGATGACCCTCGGAATCGAGGGGGGATTACCCATCGGCAATGGTGTCCTGACGGTCGAAAACCGCGAACAGGCCCATGTGCGCGCCGATCCGATGCAAAAGAACAAGGGCGCAGGGGCCGCCGATGCCTGTATCGCACTGATGCGCATTCAGGATGACCGCGTGGCCGGGCGTCCATCGAGCTTCCTGCCCGATTCCGAGCATATACAGATGGCCGAAGCCGGGACGGATACCCGCAATGTCTGAGGAGGCCGCCCCCACGCTGCGACGGCAGGATGTCACGCGACGGGCGCGCTCGGCCGCGCGGCTGAACGGCGTGCAAGCGCTCTATCAGATGGAAATGACCGGCACGTCCTGGCGCGTGATCGCCGAGGAATTCAAAAATCACCGCGCCAATCAGGAAATCGACGACGAGGAACTCGCAAAGGCCGATCGCAGACATTTTCGCAAGGTGCTCGAAGGCGCTGTCGAGGAACAGGCCGCGATCGACCGGGCCACTGACAAGGTGCTGAAATCCGACTGGCCCCTCAAGCGTATCGATCCGACGCTGCGCGCGCTTTTCAGGGCAGCGGGCGCCGAATTCCTGACGCTGCCCAAGGTGCCGCATAAGGTCATCATCAACGAATATGTCGAGGTCGCGAAAGCGTTCTTCGAAGGCGAGGAAGCGCGCTTCGCCAATGCCGTGCTTGACGCCCTTTACCGCGAATTGCGCCCCGACCCGGCGCCCGACCCCGCGCCGGAGGCATGACCGGCACCGCGAAAGTCGCGCCTCCAAACGCACAGGCGGATCGTCCCCGCGCCGTCCGAAATGTGGCGGTTCTATCGACGATGAGCGCGATTCAGGGCGCGCAATTGCCGGTTTATATCGTGCTTGGCGGATTGGCCGGGGCCATTCTGGCCGATGACAAAAGCCTCGCGACCCTGCCCATCGCCTGCCAGATGCTGACCGGCATGGCCACGGCCCTGCCAATGTCACTGTTCATGGGGCGCTTCGGTCGCAAGGCCGGGTTTTGGCTGGGCAGCATTCTGGCCTGTCTTGGCGGCCTGCTCGCGGCACTCGCCATGCTGCGCGGGGATTTCTGGCTGCTTTGCATCGCCTATATGTTCGCTGGTATCTATCAGACGACCCAGAACTATTTCCGCTTTGCCGCCACCGATACCGCACCGGAAGACTACAAACCCAAGGCGATTTCGCTGGTTCTCGCCGGGGGATTGGTCGCCGCCCTGCTCAGCGCCGAGATCGTCACGCGGACCGAAGGGATGCTATCCGCCGTGCCCTTTGTCGGGGCGTTTACCTTTCTGGTGGTGCCAAACCTGATCGGGATGGTGCTGGTCGCCTTTCTGGATATTCCGACGCCCCCGCGCAAAAGCGACACAGCCCCCGCCCGGCCTTGGCGCGCGATCTTGGCCGACCGCAATATTCCCGTCGCCATGCTCTGCGCGATGTTCGTCTATGGCACGATGACGCTGACGATGACCTCGACGCCTCTGGCGATGATCGCCTGTGGCTTTGGCACACCCGATGCGGCGAATGTGGTGAAGTGGCACGTCGTCGCAATGTTCGCACCCAGTTTTTTTACCGGATCGATCATCGCCCGGATCGGCGCACGGCCCGTTATCGCGATGGGCTTGCTGATGCTGCTGGGATGTTCGGCGGTGGCCTTGAGCGGGATCGATCTGCATGATTTCTACATCGCCCTGATCCTGCTCGGCTTGGGCTGGAACTTTGGCTATATCGGCGCGACCAGCCTGCTCGCCGCCCATCATCGCCCGGAAGATCGCGCGAAGGTGCAGGGATTGAACGACTTTCTCGTGATGGCGGTCATGGCGACGGCGGCGCTCAGCTCCGGCAAGCTGATGGCGATGGGCGGATGGTCCTTCGTCGTGGTGGCCGTGATGATCCCGGTCGGAATCGCCGCGCTGGCCCTGCTCTATGGCACCCTGCTCGCCCGCCGCGTGCCGGTGACGGGGGCTGTTGGCTGAGCGAAGCGCTTCCGATGCCCGGCGTCAGGGGTTGGCGTCAGGCGACTGGCGCGGCACGTTAACCACCATCGAAACAATCTTCCATTTATCTACGCCACAACGACGCTTTATTGCGCGCAGTGTTGACTGGTGCCGCAATGCGGTATACCTGTTCGCACCCGCAATATTCCGCCCCGACCGGAGACTCGCCATGAGCGCCAATCCCGCCCCGACCCTCCGCCCCGATGACCTGCTGATCTCCGACCTGCTTGGCACCTGCGCCGAAGCGGTCAAAACCGCCGAAACGATCCTCGGAGCCGCGCGACAGGGCGTGAGCGCGCGCATTGGCCGGGACGAGCGCGGGCGGGTATCGGGCGCGGCGCTGGAGCGCGAGCAACATGCAGCGCATTCGCTGGCATGGCTCGCCACCTATGTCGAAAGCCTGCGCCAGATGCATGCATGGGCCGAGCGCCTGACCGACGGGGACCGCTTCGGCACGCTGGAGGCGCTGATCCTACAAGCGGCCTTCGGCGAATACCTCGCGCAGATGGCGGGAGGTATCCCGATGAGTCAGGGCGAATATGCCCGGCTGGAGGATATGGGCGCGGGCGAAACGGCACGGCGCGCGCTGGATACCGCCCCGATACGCGCCCTGATCGCAGGGGGCGCGACCACGGCAATTCGCGAACAGATCGCGGCAACCCTCGCCGAACGGTCGGGCGCGGCGACCTTTGGCGATTGCGGGCTGGACGAAGATTACGAGATGATCCGCGATCAATTTCGCCGGTTTGCAGACGAAAAAGTCGTGCCCCATGCCCATGAATGGCACCTGAAGGACGAATTGATCCCTGATTCGATCATCGCGGAGATGTCGGAACTGGGCGTCTTCGGCCTGACGATTCCCGAAAATCTGGGCGGATTCGGCATGTCGAAGACCGCAATGTGCGTCGTGTCCGAAGAACTGTCCCGTGGCTATATCGGCGTTGGCAGCTTGGGCACACGCTCCGAAATTGCCGCCGAATTGATCCTTGGCGGGGGCACCGATGCCCAGCGCGAGGAATGGCTTCCCAAACTCGCCAGCGGCGAGATCCTGCCCACGGCGGTCTTTACGGAGCCGAATACCGGGTCCGATCTCGGCGCGCTGAAAACCCGCGCCAAGCGCGAGGGCGACACATGGACCCTGACCGGCAACAAGACATGGATCACCCATGCGGCCCGCGCCGACATTATGACCGTTCTGGCCCGCACAATGCCCGGCACCGACGATCACAGGGGCCTGTCGATGTTCATCGCGCCAAAGACGCGCGGCGATTGCGCCAATCCCTTCCCCAACCCGGAGATTTCAGGCGGCGAGATCGAGGTTCTCGGCTATCGCGGGATGAAGGAATATACGGTTGCGTTTGACGAGTACACGATCCCCGGCGACGCCCTGCTCGGCGGGGTCGAGGGTCAAGGATTCAAACAACTGATGAAGACCTTCGAATCCGCCCGTATCCAGACCGCCGCCCGCGCCATCGGCGTGGCACAGAACGCGCTGGAGCTGGGCCTGACATACGCGCAGGACCGTATCCAGTTCGGCAAACCCCTGCTCGCCTTCCCGCGCGTGTCGGGCAAGCTGGGCGCGATGGCGGTCGAGATCATGATCGCGCGGCAGCTCACCTATTTCTCAGCCCGCGAGAAAGACGCCGACCGTCGCTGCGATCTGGAGGCCGGGATGGCCAAGCTGCTGGGCGCGCGGGTGGCATGGTCGGCGGCGGATAATGCGCTCCAGATACACGGGGGCAATGGCTTCGCACTCGAATATCCGGTCAGCCGAGTCCTGTGCGATTCGCGCATTCTCAACATCTTCGAAGGGGCCGCAGAGATTCAGGCAGGCGTCATCGCCCGGCGCGTCCTCGAAAGCTGATCCGCTCGAAACGCGGGTGTTCTTTTGAGCATACGGTTTATATCCTCCGGCGGATCATATCGGCGGGAGGGTATCGATGAGAAAAACTGTCTTGGCATGTCTGGTGGCCAGCATCGGGGCGATCGGATGCGCAGGCTCCGGCAGCAATGCGCCCGCCACGGGATCGGCCCCTCCCAGCGCCCCCGCCCGGTTGAGCAATGCCGAAATCGAGCGCGCCCGGTCGGTCCATGCACAGGCGCTGCGCACGGGCAAGGTCTATACAGCGGCGGAAAATCCGGTCGCAGCCCAGTATCTCAGCCGCGTGGTCAATAATATCGCCCGGCAAAGACCCCCCGGCGCCGTTCCCCTGCAAGGCTTCATCATCAAGGATGACGATGTAAACGCCTTCACGACCGGGGCGGGATACCTGTATTTCAACCGCGGTCTGCTTGCGGCCCTGCAAAACGAAGCCCAGCTGGCAATGATCGTCGGCCATGAAGCCGCCCATGTCGATGCCGGGCATATCGCACAAGGCATCAACGAACAGGCGACCGTCGACACCCTGACCAGTATCGGCGTGGCGATCCTGCAAAGCTCCGGTGTCGGGGGTCTGGCCGCTCCCTTGGGCGAGTTGGGCGTCGGATTGGTGGGCCAGCGCGCCAATGCCTATTTCAGCCAAGGGCACGAGCTTGAGGCCGATGATATCGGCCTGCGCTATACCATTGCCGCCGGATATGACGGGCTGCAAGCGGCCAGCGCCTTTCGTGTGCTGACCATGGCCAATGGATCACGGGGCCGGTTGGCGGAGTTCTTCAGCTCACATCCCAGCAGCGAGGGACGCCTGCGAACGGTCGCCGCCCGCGCCGCAGCCTCCGGCCAGACCGGCGGCTATATCGGCGCGGCGGAGTATGCGCAAATGGTGGGGACGCTTACCCGAAGCGGTCGTTGATCGGCATCCACGTCATTCGACTGCCAAAACCCACCGCCTCGCCGGGAGCAATCAGGGCAATGCCATCGGCGAGCGCCAGACGGGTCACAGTACCCACCGGATCGCCGGACGGGCCGTCAAGCGCCTCAATCGTCGGCATCGTCCCCGACCCCGCAACCCGGATCAGCGGATAGGCCGCCCGCTCGGCATCGGCGGGAAGGGTGAAGGCCGCGATCCCCGCTCTGGGCGCAACGCGCGAATGCTGAATACCCGCCCGGCGACGGAGCAAGGGCCAGCCCAGCACCGCCATGGCCGTCAGGGCCGCAACCGGCTCCTTGGGCAAGACGATCAGCGCCATATCGCCCAGAATGGCAAGCTTTGCATGCCCACCCGGCTGCATCGCGATGCCGCCCAGCACGATCTGTCCCCCGGCGGCGAGGATGGCATCCTCCAACCCAGCCCGGTCGATGGCAATCAGCATATCGGTTTCCACAGCGGCATCGCGCAGCGTCTGGGCAAGCGATCCACTACGGGCAACCCCAAGATCGTGGCGGCCGATCCATCGCCGATCAAGGGACGCCATGATCATTGCATGGCTGGCGGCGCCGTTTTCCTGCCTGCCCCCCGTCCCGGTGGACAACACGGCCACGCGCAGGGTTCGGCGCACTCTGGCTCCGGTGATACCAACGGTCGCCAAAGCGGCAATATCGCGGCTATCGAGCAAGCGGTCCGGCTGGGCGATCACATCGCCGCAGCGTGCATCCACCCCCCGCGCATGAATAAAACCGCCCCGCTCGGGCCGTTCGGTGAGAAGGATATACGCCCCCTCGCGCTGCACGGCCTCCGCCGGGACAACCGTATCGAGTTGCAGCGGCACAGGCGCTCCGGCGGCGATGCGTACGGCGTCCCGGCACGGAAACGCGCTCTCCGCCGCCGTATTGCGCGCCACGGCGATCCGCCCCGTCAGGTGCAAGCGCCAGGGGCCATTGCCCCGGCACGCTTCGGCACAGAAGGCAAATCCATCCACTTGAGACGACGCGCGCAGCGGACGATCGGCCTGCGCCCGCACCCGCTCGGCCAGAACACGGTCATGGCAGGATGCCAGCGGTGCAGAACGCACGGAGAGCGACGGCAACCGGCCAACAGCATCGAGCGCCGCCCGGATGGCCCGGTCCGGCGGGACAGGGCGTGCTGGCAACAGGTCGACGGGAGCAACACTGGCAACGGCAAGCGGGGACATCGGCGCGATCCTTCTACGGTCGGTCTTCACAGGGAAGACGGACACAGCCAGAAGGGGTTCACGAATTTCACGAAGTCGTGAACAATTATCCCTGAAGCGTCTTTGCAAGATCAGCGAGGCGCGATGCCGGGACCGTCCCGACAATGCCGAGGGCTAGGCCCCGATCGCGCCAGAATGCGCCCCGCAACCCATCGCGACCCGCCGTCAGCGGGGGCATCTCTCGTCCGGGCAAACCCGACAGCCCATCCGCCCCGGCAATATAGAGACCGAGGGGCGTATCCTCGACTTCCATGCTGAAGGCTGCAAGCCGACGTCCGACCAGCCAGCACAACCGACAGCCCAGCAGCCGCGTTCCCTCCGGCGCCACCCGCTCCGGCAAGACAAAGGGCACCCGCGCGGAAATCCATGGCATGATGCGACCCGGCTCGGATGCCGCGATGTCGAGGGGCCGATCGGCGGCGATATTGGTCGCAAAATCGCCCATGACCGCATCGCGAAAATCGGTCCCGGCCAGCGCGTGCGACGAGGAAGTCTGCCGCAACAAAATGCCCAGCCCTCCGACCGAGGCCACCATGCCCAGACCCGCGAGCATCCGCCGACGCCCGATCCGGGTAGGGGCGGGGGCGGGGGCGAGGGATTGTCCCCCCAGACCGAACAAGCGTTCCTCCAGCGCAACGGGCACCTGCGTGCTTTGGGCGGCATGGCGCAGCAATGCATCATTGCGCCGCGTATCGGCCAAATAGGCACGGCAGATGGCGCAGGATTGCACATGGCGCTCGATTTCGGGCGCTTCTTCCCCCGCTTCACCGTCGATCAGGGCATCGACATCGATCATACGATCACAAGTCTTCATCGGTTCCTCCCCAAGGGGGCAGTAGGGCACAAGGCGCCGTCTTCTTCATCCAAGGTCTCGCGCAGATGCCGCCGCGCCCGGTTCAGGCGCGAGCGCACCGTGCCGACGGGAATGCCAAGCACCGTCGCAGCCTCGCGATAGCTCATCTCCTCGACCACAACCAAGGTCAGGATCTCGGCCAATTCAGCAGGCATCCGCGCCAGCGCCGCCATCGTGCGCGCCAATGTATCGGCAGAATCGATCGCGATTTCGGCCGGGGGCAGATCCGCCCCGGCAACGGCGGCAGGCAGGGTATCGATTTCCACATCGCTGCTGACGATCCGCAGGTGGCTGCGCCGGGCCCGCAGCCGGTCGATGCACAGGTTCCGCAAGATCCGGAACATCCAGCCGCGTGGATGGCGCACTGCCTCTGGCATAGCCGCAATGCCCGAATCCTGCGCGCGGGCAATGCGCAGCCACGCATCCTGCACCGCGTCCTCTGCCTCCTCCCGCTGGCGCAGCAACGTATAGGCCAGCCGGTAGAGGGCTGGCAGATTCTCGCGGAATACGCGATCATGCGTCCGGGTATCGTCTTCGCGGCGGGGCATCGGCGTTCGTCTTATCTCCTCACACCAAAGAATTGCATCATAGAGACGTAAGACAGGATGAAGGGTTCGCGCAGTCACGAGACCGTGACGATACGTCCTTGATCTCTTTCAAGTTGTGGGAACATCGCCACAGGCAGACGGAATTCGTGCGCCGAATAATCCCATTTATGTTCCTATATGGTACGAATGACCTTTGTAATGTTTAATGGAGTGGTGAGATGAGACTTGCATGGACCGTGCTGATGCTTGGTCTTGTCGGCTCAACATCGGCCTTGGCCGATGGGCTGGAGTGTCAGGCGAACATCATCTACGGCAATAATTCGACATTTCTCGACGTGGAAACCGGAACGAGCGTCACCATCGTTCCCGAACCCTACCTGCCCAGTACAGGCATCTATCAAAACTTCGATTTCAACCTTGGGGGCAGCGGCAACGACAGCCCCGTTCCGATCTCCACGACACCTTATGAACCAGTGCCCTATACGCCCGCACCACCGCCCGCCTCCCCGGCCCCTTCGGCCTTTCTCGATGGGACGATGTGGCGGCTGCAAAGCGTGAACGGCCAGACCGTTACCGCCGCTGCAACCCTGAATTTCGAGGCAGGCGGGCGCTATGGCGGGCGCGCGGCCTGTAACAGCTATGGTGGCAGTGTCGGCGTCTTCGACGATTTCAGCATCGATTTCGGGGGAACGATCGCTACCCGCGCCGCCTGTCCGCAATTATCGGAAGAACAGGCATTGTTCCGCGCCTTTGAAGCCGCCACCGATTTTCGCCCCGGACGCGAAGGCGATACGCTGGCCCTGCTGGGAGCAAATGGCGCGACGCTGGCGACTTTCCTGCGCAATGGCGACGTACCGGGGCAGACCGGAGCGTCGATCATCGGGGTCTGGAGCGTGGCAGGCGTGCTGATCGATGGCGCGTTGGAGACGGATTCGGGCTTCGGCAGTCCGACCATCGAGTTTCTCGAAAACGGGCGCTTCGTCGGTTCGCTCGGCTGCAACACGGCGCAGGGCGATTTCACGCAATCGGGCGATTCGCTGACCTTCGGCACCGTCGCCGTGACCGCGCGCCAATGCTTTGTGCCCGCGCCATTCGAAGCGCCGATCCTTGGCCATCTGCCGAATATCCGCATGGTTCAGGCCATCGGCGGCGGCATCAGCCTGCGCGATGCGGGCGGGGTCGAGCTGATCCGGCTGGCACGGTAAAGCCGCCCTGCGATGCCGCCGCCCCCATCGCGGCGGCATCGCTGTTTCGGCAACTCACCCGTTCAGCACCACGATCATGATATTGAGATAGGCCGCGAACCCGATCCACATCAGATAGGGCACCGTCAGCCAGAAGGCCGGGGCCGAAACCGGATGATAGGCCGCCGCCATCTTTGCAGTCAGATACCAGAGCAAAGCGATGACCGGCAGTGCCCCAAGCGGCGAGCGCAGGCCGAAGAACACCACAGACCATCCCAAATTGACCAAAAGCTGCCAGAAATAGAACTTCAGCGCCCGTTTAACGGCGGGCGGATCGCGCCATCCCTCACGCCAGACCAGCCATGCGGCGATGCCCATCAGCAGGAACAAGATCGACCAGACAATCCCGAATGCGGCATCGGGAGGCACCAGCCGGGGCTTCGCAAGCGACGGATACCACTCCGCCATCGCCGTGGATGTCACTTGCCCCCCGGCCCCGCCAACGAGGAAGGCCAGCATGATAAACACACCGAGTGTCACGACATTCTTCATGGCAGGCGGGCGCGCCAGTCGATGCCCTCGCCCTTTGCCGCTGCCTCGTCATAGAGCGCGGTGCAGGCGGTTTCGATCCGGGTTTCGACCGTCTCCAAAAACGCCTCGGCGGACAGACCATGCTCGATCGGATCAAGAAATTCGAGAACCATCGTACCGGAGGGGCGCAGCAAATCCTTTTTGCCCCAGAACAATCCGGTATTAAGGGCCACGGGAATGCAGGGCAGCTCCTCAAAGGTGTTGTAGAGCCGCCATGCGCCGATCTTCCATGGTTTTTCCACCCCCGGCGGCACGCGGGTTCCTTGGGCGAAAATAACGATTTGGCCGGGCTTTGCGGTCTGTTCGGCGATGAATTGCCGGGTCATGGACGCAATCGCCGCCGCGCCCTTGCCCCGGCGCACCGATACCGTACCGACCCGCGCCGCATACCACCCAAGGAAAGGTGCCCAGAGCAATTCACGTTTCATGACGAATTTCGCCTGAGACAGCGTGACCTGCAACAGCATCATATCGACGAAGGATTGGTGTTTGCAGACCAGCAGCGCCTCGCCCTTCGGCACGGGGCCGCGAATCTCGAAGGTCAGGCCAAGCAGGGTGCGCGCGACCCAAAATACATGGCGCGTATAGGCACGCATGACCCAATAGGCCCCCTCGCGCGACCACATGCCGATGGGCAACAGGCCGATGCCATAGATGGCCATCGAGATATAGACCCAAGCATTGAACAGCAGCGATCGGAGGAACAGCATCAGCCGCGCCGCCTAAGCGTCGTCAGCACCGCGAGCCGGGCCGCCAGCACCGCCACCAAGGCACAGGCCAGCACGACCCCCGCCCAGACAAAAGGCCAGTAATAGGGCGCATCCAGCATCGGCAGGGCCGCGCGCACGCTCGCCAAGGTATCGAGACCGATCAACGCGCCGAAGGCCAGTCCCGATCCGATCAATCCGCCCAGCGCCCCAAGCCAGAAAAAGCGCTTCTGATAGAGATTGGCAACAAACCGATCCTCTGCCCCCGCAAGGCGCAGCGCCTCGATGGTGCCCTTATGGGCCACCATGGCGATGGATACGACGAGGAAGACCGCCCCCGCAATCGCGGCCGCCGTCAGGCCCAGCGCCCACCAAGACAGGCTGCCAATGGCCCGTGCCGCCTGTGCCGCGCGCCCCCGCCAGCGCCCGTGGTCGTCATAGATCGCCCCGGCACTGGCACCATCCAGCCGCGCCTGCACCACGGAGGGGTCCGGTTCGTTTTCGGGGTCGAGGACCACAGCAACGATGCCGGGGGCGGGCAATTCGCCCAGATCGGGCGCGCCGCCGAACCATGGCGTCAGCAAATCCGCGACGTCACGTTCGCTGAGCGCACGGGCATCCGCGATGCCCTCGGTATCGCGCAGGATGTCGAGCACCAGAGAAATGCGCCGGGCGCGGTCGTCTTCGGTGGCATCGATCCGCACGGTCGCCGCCCCGGCCAGACCATCGGTCCAGGTGGCCGCGATACGGGTTGTCGTCAAAGCCCCGGCCAGTGCGAAACAGGCGAGAAACGCCATCGCCGCGACGATCACGAGCATCAGCCCGCCGCTCGATGCCTGAAACGGGATCAGTGCCCCTTTGCTGCGAATGGTGCTCATGCCGCCCGTCCCATCCCGGAGACGACGGTGCCTCCGCGCAGCGTATTGATTGGCAATTTATATTGCTCGATCATCGCGAGATCATGGCTGGCGAACAGAACCGTTTTGCCGAGGCGGTTCATCTCCACGAACAGCGCCATGATTCGTTCGGCCATGGCGGGATCGACGCTGCCGGTCGGCTCATCGGCAAGAATGATGTCGGGCGAGGCGACCACCGCGCGGGCGATGGCGACCCGTTGTTTCTCGCCCCCCGATAATTCAGGCGGGCGCACATCCATCTTGTCGCCAAGGCCAACCCATTGCAGCATTTCGGTGACATTGTCGCGATAGGCGCTCTCGCGCACCCCCGCCACGGTCAATGGCAAAGCCACGTTTTCGGCGGCATTCAGATGGTCGAGAAGGCGAAAATCCTGAAAAACCACGCCGATCCGGCGGCGAAACCATGCGATTTCATCCCGCGTCAGGGTCGTGACATCCCGCCCGAACAGCGAAATGCGCCCCGAACCGGGCATCGCGTCAAGGTATAAGAGTCGCAAGAGCGAACTTTTCCCCGCCCCGGACTCGCCGGTGATGAACTGGAAAGACCCCGCAGGGATCTCCAGATTGACGTTTTGCAGTACTTCTGGGCCGCGATTATAGCGGAATCCGACATTCTCGAACTGGATCACGGCGTCACTCCGGGCGTATCTGGATGCGTGATGAGACGGTTACGCGGGGAAACTTCGCAGAGCAAGGGGCTTGCGACAAGGTTTCGATGCCCGCTAATGTTCATTTAGTGTGCCCCGTTTTGAAACAGGTCCAATCCAATAGCGGTCAAACGCCCCGGATACGGCCTTGGAGACCTTGATGTCGCAGAATGTCGTTCTGAGTTGTCCCAGTTGCGCGACGCGGTTTAGCGCCCCCCTTGACCAGTTCATCCCGAATGGGCGGCAAGTACGATGCTCGCAATGCCAGCACATCTGGTTCCACCCCGCCCCGGTCGTCGATACCGCAAACGAACCATCGGGCAGGATCATCCGCACCGCCCCGGTTCGCGCCGAACCGGCGGCAGTCGATCACGAGCCCCCCCCTCCCCCCGAACCGGAAAGGGAGAAGGTGAGGGATCACATAGAGGAACAGGGCACAGAACGCAGCGCTGAGTCGGAACGCCATCAAACCGCAACATTCCAGCCGGAACGCCCCCGCGCATCACGGCGGCGCAGTGGCGTGCTGTCGTGGTTGCTCTGGTTGATCGCCTTGCTGTTGCTGGCCGCGATCCTCGCTTATATCTTCCGCGAGCCGCTGCGCAGGGCCTTGCCCCAATACGCCCCCATGCTGGATCGCTATACCAGCACGGTCGATAATACAGCGCGGGGCCTGATCGGGGAAACCGCCGAACCATACCCGCTAAAATTCCGCAACATCCATTACGATGTGAACGAATATGACGGCGATAAGGAAATCCTCGTCGAAGCCGATCTCGTGAATACCAGCGGCCGGGACATGCCCGCGCCAATGGTGCGCGTTCGGGTCGTCGATGCCGATCGCGCGCCGCTGCATGCCTCGGTGATCGGCCCGGAGGATATGTCCGATACCATCGCCGCCGGGGCCAGCGCCCGCTACTTCGTGCGTATTCCAGAGCCGCCGCCCGATTTCGAATCCGTTCTCCTGAATATCGAGGAGCAGTGAGGGCCGAGAGGATTTAGCGGCCCGGTCGATACATCCCGATCACCGGGGCCTTCTACAATCCGATGACGAAAGAAGCAGGGAACTCCAGCGAGGGCGGCGCGTTTGTCTGTGACCCCCTTGAAGGAGCCGATATGACGAACGATACGGGCGAGCGCGCCGCGCCCCATCACCACGATGCGCCCGCTCAGGATGCAGAACGTCACCTGTCGCAAGAGGAAACCGACCTCGTCGATAGCAGTCAGACCCTCTCCGCCAAGGGCGTCTATTCGGTTATCCGCCGCGAGGGCGAGGAAGAATTGGCCCGCCCGATCAAGTCGCTGTGGTGGTCCGGGATCGCCGCCGGGATCGGCATTTCCACCTCCGTTCTGGCCGAAGGGGTGCTGGCGGCGGAACTCGACGGCTATGCCTATCGCGAACTGGTGCAGAATTTCGGCTATACGGTCGGCTTCGTGCTGGTGATCCTGTCACGGCTGCAACTCTTTACCGAAAACACGATCACGCCCGTCCTGCCGGTGCTGGCGAGGGTCCATAAGGGCTGTTTTCGTCAGATGCTGGTTCTCTGGGGGGTCGTCTTCGCGGCGAATATGGTGGGAACATTCCTCGCCGCCGCCTTCTTCATGGGCGGAACCGTCACGCCGGAGCATCTCGCCGGGATGATGTCGGTCAGTGAGCATTACGCCCATGCCGCCGGGTGGAGCGCCTTGCTGCGCGGCATTCCGGCGGGGTTTCTGGTGGCGGTTCTGGTCTGGACCCTGCCATCCTCCAAGGGTTTCGAGCTATTTGTCATCATGTTGTTCACCTTCTTCATCGCCGCCGGAGATTTCACCCATGTCGTCGCGGGGGCAGTGGAGGTGTTCTTGCTGATCCTGCATGGCGACTTGGGAATCGCCGCAGGGATCGGCACGCTGATCCTGCCGACCCTGATCGGCAACGTGATCGGTGGAACGATGATTTTTGCCCTGCTCGCCTATGCGCAGGTGCAAGAAGAACTCAACCCCTCAGGCGATGCGCCTTGAAGACCGGCACCGGGAACCCGACATGACCGATATGGATACCCGTGAATCGCCCCGCGAACCGCTGACCCTTGCCGAGATCGACGCAATCCGCGATTATTGTCGCCAGCAAGTCACGCGACGCGCGGCCTTTTCGGGGGCGCTTGCGGCCCTGCCCCTGCCGATGGTCGATGCCGCCGCCGATCTGGGCATCCTGATGCGCCTGCTGCCCAAAATCAGCGCAGAATTCGAATTACGCCCCGAAGACATCGCGAAACAGGACCCTGAATCCCGAGCCGTGATCTATACGGCGATCAAGGCGTTGGGTGACAGTTTCGTGGGCAAGGTCGTGACCCGGCGGCTGCTTGCCGCGATGCTGGCGCGGTTCGGCACCAAAGTCGCAGGCAAGTCGATGGCGAAATACGCGCCCGTTGTCGGTCAGGTCGCCTCCGCCTCGATCAGCTTTGCGTTGATGCGCCATATCGGGCTAAAGCATGTCGAGGATTGCTACCGCGTCGCCCGCGCACGGGCCGAGGCGCGCCTTTTCGGCGTGGAGGGCACGATAATCGACGGGGTCGCAATCCGCGAGCGGATGACGGGCACGTCCTGATACGATGCGATCACCAAGGTCGGGAAGGCTCTCATTCGCCTTAAGCCCGCCTCAAAGTAATCGCCGGTCACCCTAGCCAATCTTCCGACAAGACGAACAGCGTAGCGGTGTTTTCCGGCTTTTGCTCGATGGAGGGGTGAATTTCCGATTCGTTGAAGGGGGTGTAGATTGAAGACGAACCAATCCCCCGCGACTCGATCGGCGCAACCCAGACCAGAAAGCGGCTGATCCGATCGGGATCGTCCGTCGAGCAGGGAAGCGCCATACGTTCGAGACTTTTGAACAGCCCGTTCTGCAAGCTCTGACGCTGGATCGAATACGTCGGAAGCCCGACCTCCAGGCTCAATTCATAAGGGGCATAGGCATCGGCCTTTGCATCGTCAGGAATCACATCCTCAAGGTATTTCTTATTGAAATCCGGGCCGAGATGGCGCGCCACATGTGCCCCGTGCAAGGCAACGAAAAAGCGTTTTTCACCCTCATGCAGGTGGATGATGCTGATATTGCCCATCCACCGCCGTAGCTTCAAAGGATCAAGAAACTTCTTGGTTGCAAAGGGTTTTTCGTCGCGCTCTCGATACCAAAGCGACAGAAGATCTCTCGCTTCCTCCTGCAGAGCGAAGTGTTCCATGGTGCGCGCACTCTCGTTTAATTCTGCCGCTGCTCGCCTTCGCATGACAACGGCAATGTTCTAAAACGATTTTCGCAACCCAAAGTTCCACATCAAGGTAAATTTTTCGTCATCCCATCAATTTTCCTGTCAAAAGGTCTAGACGAATCGGGAATTCAGCCCTAACGGCCGCGTCGATTTCTGGCGAGAGCAAAGCGCGAGACGTTTCGCCGAGAATGTCGCGCTTGCGGGCGATGGCGGTTTCGATCAGCACGGGTTTGTTGCGCTCCAGCCATTCCTTCGGCGAGGAACGGTCGCCGATATCAGGGTAGAAATAATCGGTCTGCATCAGGGACAGCGTCTGATCCGACCCCAGATAATGCCCCGGCCCGCCAAGGCATGCGGCCTTCATCTCGGCGATGGAGAGTTTTTCATCCGTCACCTCGATCCCGCGCACACAGCGCAGGCACTGGCCCAGAACATCGTTATCGATAATCAACCCTTCCAGCGAAAATCCGAGGAGCGAGGCGTACATTCCGGCGGATTCATAAACCATGTTGAGACCCGCCAGACCAGCCATCACATTTGTCACGCCATGTTCGGCCCCGGCCTGTTGATCGGGATATTTCGCATCCGACATGCCCCCCGCACTGCCAGTCGGCAGGTCGTAGAAGCGGCCCATCTGCGCGCAGGCCGCCGTCAGCAGGGCCTGCTCGCCCGATCCCGCACACATCGCGCCGGTGCGCAGATCCGATACAAAGGGCCAAGTGCCAAAGATCGCCGGATGGCCCGGCTTGATCGATTGCACATAGACCAGCCCGGCGAGGCATTCGGCCACCGCCTGCGCCACCGTTCCGGCCAGCGCCGCCGGAGCCGTCGCCCCCGCCTGCCCCGCAGAGAGCAGCAACACGGGCATCCCGCCCCGGATGCAAACCTCCATCACCTCACAGCTTTCGGTCGCGAATTTCAGGGGCGGCACAACGAAACAGTTTGAATTCGACATGAAGGGCCGCTCACGCCACTTGTCCTCGCCCCCGGCCATCAGGTTCAGCATTTTCAGTGCGTCGCGGGCAAAATCCGGCTCGGTGAAGGAAGTACCGATATGCTTTGTGGTGCCGTTCACGCTGGCATAGATCGTGTTCAGATCCATCTCGCGATTATCGACGATATCCCGTGCAACCATGCAGCGCTGAAAGAAATGCACGTTATCGAGCTGATCGGTGATGCGCGCGGCGGCGTAGAGATCGCCCAAGGTGCTCTCATCGTATTCGCCCGTCTCGACATTGGCCACATGCACGGCGGCCCCGGCGGTGCCGTAATGCACCTTGTGCCCCGACAGATGCAGGTCGTGCTTTGGATCGCGTGCATGCAGCGTGATATTGCGGGCGGCATCGCCCAGCGCCTTGTCGATCACCGCCGCCGGAAAGCGCACCCGCCCGTCTTCCGGTGAATAGACCGCACCATAGGCTGTCATCGCCTCGATCCCGCTTTGGGGGGCGAGACTGATGCCGATTTCGTCGAGGATCTGGAAGGCGGCGGAATGGATGCGCTGGACCTGATCGTCGGTCAGGGGCTTATAGCGCCCGCCCTCCATCCCCGCCCGAATGGGGCGCTGGGCTTCGGTCAGGGGGGCAGAGCGGGCCGCTTTTCGGGCGGCGCGGCCACCTGAGCGGCGGGCGGCGGGCTTGTCGAGAGTATCGGTCATGGGGTCGTCTCCGTCGGACTGAACGCAGCGGGCAGCAGGATGACCCTGCGCCCGGTTGGCAAGCAAACCGTTCAGCGGGGCGGCGCCTGCCTCGGATGCGACGGTGCCAGCGCGGAGAGAGACGGGCGCGGATCGGCCTCGCGCATTAGACGCGTTAGCCACCCAGCCATGATCCGTGTCATTCTCATCGGGAAATCGTGGCATGTTGCCGCCATCCGGCCCGCCAAAAAACGACATCGGCGCTCATTTGCGACAGGGATCATCGCTTCCTGACCCCCGGCTCAAGACGCACATTCCCATCGCGCCCCGGTCAGCGACCGCATCGTCCCATCCGGACGCAGAAATCGGCAACATTTTCCCCCAATGCACCGTGGGGGTGCCAATGGCGCGCAAATCATGCCATGAAACCCGCGCAATTCCTTAACCCGGAGCATATTGGCGATGAGCGACGACACCCCCCTCGGCTTCGAGACCCGCATGATCCACGCGGGCGCGGCCCCCGATCCAGCCACCGGCGCACGGCAGACCCCGATCTATCAGACGACCAGCTTCGTCTTTCAGGATGCGGCCCATGCGGCCCGGCTGTTCAGTCTTCAGGAAGTCGGCTATATCTATTCGCGCCTGACAAACCCCACCGTTTCGGCCCTTCAGGAGCGCGTCGCCTCGCTGGAGGGCGGCGTTGGCGCGGTCGCGGCGGCTTCGGGCCATGCGGCACAGCTGATGGCGCTGTTCCCGCTGATGGGACCGGGGCGCAACATCGTCGCCGCCGACAAGCTCTATGGCGGCACGGTCAACCAGTTCAGTCAGGCGATCAAGCGCTTTGGCTGGTCGGTCAAATTCGTCGATATGGACGATGCCGATGCTGTGAACGCGGCCATCGATGACGATACCCGTGCCATCTGGTGCGAATCACTGGCCAATCCCGGTGGGGTCGTCACCGATGTCGAGGCTGTCTCGGCAGTTGCCAAGGCGGCGGGCCTGCCGCTGATCGTGGATAACACCATGGCCACGGCGGCATTATGGCGGCCCATCGAGCATGGCGCGGATATCGTCGTCGGCTCGACCACCAAATTCATGAGCGGCAACGGCACCTCCGTCGGCGGTATCGTCGTGGATTCCGGCAAGTTCGACTGGGGCGCAAGCGACAAGTTCCCCTCGCTGACCCAGCCCGCCCCCGAATATCACGGCCTCAATTTCTTCGAAGCGCTCGGCCCCATGGCCTTTACCTTCCATTCCATCGCCATCGGCCTGCGCGATCTGGGCGGATGCCAGCAACCGCAAAACGCGTTCTACACCCTGCTCGGTCTCGAAACCCTGTCCCTGCGCATGGAACGCCACAGCACGAACGCGCAGAAGGTTGCCGAATTCCTCGAAGGTCATGCCAAGGTGGATTGGGTGTCATATCCGGGCCTGAAATCGTCGAAATATCACGATCGGGCCAAGAAATACCTGCCGAACGGCGCGGGGGCGGTCTTCACCATCGGTGTGAAGGGCGGTCACGAGGCCGGGGTCAAGCTGGTCGATGGGCTAAACCTGTTCAGCAACCTCGCCAATATCGGCGATTCGCGATCGCTGGTCATCCATTCGGCCTCCACCACCCACAGCCAGCTTTCGGACGAGGCGAAGACGGCGGCGGGCGCGGGGCCGGAGGTCGTGCGCCTCTCCATCGGGCTGGAGACGGCGGACGACCTGATCGCCGATCTCGATCAAGCGCTGGCCGCCATATAGGGCACGCCTGAATCTAGCCCTTTACCTAAGCCGGTATCATGGCGATTGTTATTGTCGTGATGATACCGGCGAGGGATTCTCTGCGCGTGGCGACCGAAACAATTCATACGCTCGTGATCGGTGGCGGTCAGGCCGGGCTGGCCATGAGCGCCCATCTGCGCGATGCCGCCATCCCCCATCTCGTTCTGGAGCGGGACCGGATCGCGGAGCGGTGGCGGTCGGGGCGGTGGGATTCGCTGGTGGCGAACGGTCCCGCTTGGCATGATCGCTTTCCGGCCATGGAATTTTCGGATGTCGAGGGAGATGCCTTTGCGCCAAAGGAAAGCGTCGCACGGTATTTCGAGAATTTTGCACGGCAGATCGACGCCCCGATCCGCTGCGGTGTCGAGGTTCTGGATGTGCGGCGCAATACCGGGCGGCGCGGGTTTCGGGTCGAGACTTCGGGCGGCGTGATCGAGGCCGACACCGTCGTCGCCGCGACCGGCCCTTTCCAGCGCCCGATCATCCCCCCTCTCGTGCCAGAGACACCCGGCCTGCATCAGCTGCATTCCAATGCCTATCGAAACCCGGCGCATTTGCCCGATGGGGGCGTTCTGGTAATCGGCGCGGGGTCGTCGGGGACGCAGATTGCCGACGAGTTGTTGCGGGCGGGACGGCGCGTCGTTCTGTCGGTCGGCCCGCATGAGCGGCCTCCCCGCGCCTATCGCGGATATGATTTCTGCTGGTGGCTCGGAGTTCTGGGCAAGTGGGAAATCGTGACGCCAAAGCCGAACACGGCGCATATCACCATCGCCGTCAGCGGCGCGCAGGGCGGCAAAACCGTCGATTTCCGGCGACTCGCCGCGCAGGGGATGACCCTGACGGGGATGGCGGATCGCTTTGAGGACGGCGTGATGCATTTCGCCCCCGATCTGGCGCAGAATATCCGCAACGGGGATGCCAGCTATCTGGCCATGCTGGACGAAGCCGATGCCTATGCCATCCGCAACGGTCTGGACCTGCCCGAAGACCCCGACGCCCGCCTCATCGACCCGGACCCCGCCTGCATGACCGATCCGGTGCGGGCGCTCGATCTGGCGCAGGAGGGCATTACCTCGATCCTCTGGGCCACAGGATACGGGTTCGATTATGGATGGCTGAATGTCGATGCCCTCGACGAGACGGGCCGCCCGAACCATCAGCGGGGGATTTCATCCGAACCCGGCTTTTATTTTCTCGGCCTGCCCTGGCAATCCCGGCGCGGGTCGTCCTTTATCTGGGGCGTCTGGCAGGATGCGAAATTCCTCGCCGATCAGATCGTCATCCAGCGCGCCTATCTCGATCACGCCGTCCCCGCCTGACCCGAACGGAGAACCTCCACCATGGCCCATCAGCGCCTTCGCACGTTCAACACCCGCGAGACATACCCGGAGCAAAATCTCGACAACGATCTTTGTCAGGCGGTCGTGACCGAGGGCGGGCGCACCGTATGGCTGCGCGGCCAATGCCCCCAGAATCTCGATGACGCACAGACTATCGACAGCCATGATCCGGTCGCGCAAACCCACAAGGTCATGCAGAACATCCAGCAATTGATCGAGGAAGCGGGCGGCGAGATGGCGCATCTGGTCAAGGTCGTCGTCTACATCACCGATATCCGCCACCGGGAGGCGATCTACCGGACGATGGGCGAGTATATCAAGGGCGTGTACCCGGTTTCGACGGGGCTGGTGGTGCAGGCGCTGGCCCGGCCCGAATGGCTGGTCGAGATCGACGGCACCGCCGTCATACCCGACGGGTACAGGCCATGACATTCTCGCTCGTCGCGCGCTGTGCCGAAACGGGGATGTTCGGCATCGCCATCGCCTCCTCATCGCCCGCCGTGGCCGCGCGCTGCGCCTATACCCGTGCAGGCGTGGGGGCGGTGGCGAGCCAGAATATCACCGATCCGACCCTCGGTCCCCTGACGCTCGACCTGATGTCAAAGGGCCGCTCGGCGAGCCACGCCATCGCCGATATTCAGCGGTCAGGCCGATTTATGGATTACCGTCAGGTCATCGCCATCGATACCAAAGGAGCCACCGCGATTCATTCCGGTCCCAATTCGCTGGGCATCTGGACACAGGCGCAGGGTCTGAACGTGGCATCGGGGGGCAATTTGCTGGCCAATGACGGCGTACCGCAGGCCATCATCCATGGGTTCGAGGCGGCCAAGGGCCATCTGGGCGACCGCCTGCTCGCGGCGATGCGCGCCGGGTTGGCGGCGGGGGGCGAGGCGGGACCGATCCACTCCGCCGGAATGCAGCTATGCGATACAGTCGATTGGCCGGTGGCGGATCTGCGCTGCGACTGGACAACCGCCTGTCCGATCGAGACCGTAGCGGCAGCATGGGCCGTCTATAAACCGCAGCTCGATGCCTATGTGCAGCGGGCGCTCGACCCACGCGAGGCACCCTCCTACGGCGTACCCGGCGATGAATAGGGCGTCTTCCGCGCCCGAAGCCGATATCATCGCCATTCCACAAAAACGCCGCCGGAACCCGTTCGATTCCGGCGGCGCTCATAGGGTAAAACCCGATTAGAGTGATCGGCAGACCCCTCTTAGGCGGAGCGGTACAGCTTCGTCATCGAGAATTCGCGGTGGCCAAGGGCCTCCGCTGCCGTGTTACGGCCATTGGCGGTGCGGATGATCATGTCAATCAGGCTGTCACCCGCCTGATCGATGGTCATATCGCGGCGCAGGACGCCCGTGACATCGACATCGATATGCTCGGACATGGTGCGCAGGGTACGCGGGTTGCCCGAAATCTTGATGACCGGCACGATCGGGTTACCGACCACATTGCCCTGACCTGTGGGGAAGGTGTGGATCACATAGCCCGCCGCCGCCATCAGGACCACGCATTCGGCGGCCGCCGAACTCGTATCCATGAAGTATAGGCCGGGGCCTTTTTCGGGGGATTCCGCGGCCTGAAGCGCGTCGATATAGGTGCATTCGCGGCCGATTTTTTCGAGATTCCCAAGGGCCTTTTCCTCGATGGTCGTCAGACCGCCCAGAATGTTGCCTTTGGTCGGCTGACTATCCGACAGGTCATCGGTCTGGTTCGCGAAGATCACGTTTTCCGAGTATTCCTTGAAGATCGCCATGAACTTCTCGGCGGCTTCAGGGTTTGCGGCGCGTTTTTCGCAGATATGCTCCGCCCCCGTGATTTCCGATGTCTCGCCGAAACAGCCATAGAGACCGGCAGGGATCAGCTTGTCATACATATTGCCGACGGTGGGGCAGGAGGAGAGACCCGTCGTCGTGTCTGATTCGCCGCATTTGGTCGAGACCCACAGGTCGGAAACCGGGCATGGCTCCTTCTGCAACTCGGTCGCCCAATGGACGAATTCCTTCGCCTGATGGCTGGCGGCAGCAATCGTGGCGATATCGCCGTTTTGCTCGATGGAGAATTCGGCGACAGGCTTGCCGGTCTTGCGGATGCCATCGGCGATGATCTTGGTCCAGCCCGGCTCGATCCCGATCACGACTACGGCGGCGACATTGGGGTTTGCGCCCGTGCCGATAATGGTGCGGAAATGGAGATCAAGATCCGCGCCAAACTGAAGGCGGCCATAGGCATGGGGGATCGCCATCGTGCCCTTGATATTATTCGCAACCGCCTCGCAGGCGGCGTTGGAAATATCGTCGACAGGCAGGATCAGGACGTGGTTACGCACGCCGACGCGGCCATTTTCGCGGCGCCATGCGTTGACGGTGACGTTCGTTGCATCAAGAGGCATCAGATTACCACCTTTTCGTTTTACAGTTCTGGGTGTGGACATGGCCGCCTTTTTCGGCAGCGCCGATCATCTTGCCGATGTCTTCCCCGTATTTCATCACGGTGTCGCCCTCGGCCATATCCTTCAGCGCGACTTTGTGGCCAATCGGGATATCGGCCTTTGCGGTCAGTCGGAAGTCTGTATTGTCATGGGTAACGACGCAGAGCATGTCGGTGCCCGCCGTCAGCCCCTCGACCACCACGACACCCACGTTATCGGTGGTGTCATGGACCAGAAGATGCGGAATTTCGCCCATTGGGATGCCCCTCTTGTTGAATATAGAGGCGCTCTAGCATGGACAAAATTCTTGTACAAGACTTCTTGTACGTTTATGTTGCCTCCATGAATGAAATGACCCCCCTGCCCCTGTGGCAACGTGTCGGCGAGGATATCATCGCCCGGATCGTCAGCGGCGATCTGAAACCCGGTGTCATGCTGCCGAGCGAGACCGATCTCGGCGCCGAAATGGGGGTCAGCCAAGGCACCGCCCGGCGCGCATTGGCCGAACTGGAACGGCGCGGCATCGTCGAGCGGCGACAGGGACGCGGCACGGTGGTCGCGACCACCACCCCCGACAGCGACCATTTCCACTTTTTCCGCCTGCGCGATGCCAAAGGGTCCGAAGTGACGCCGGTTCTGGAAGTCGAAACCGTCGAGAAACGCCGCAGCACGGCGGCAGAGCGCGAAGCTTTTGGCGAGGATGTGCGGCAGGTCTATGCCATCGACCGCTTGCGCAGCATCAATGGCAAGCGCATCGTGCGCGAATCCTCGGTCATTCCGGTAACGCTGTTCGCCGCGCTGGAGACCCGCGCGCCCCTGCCTAACGCGCTCTACGCCTTTTATCAGCAAGCCTATGGCATCGCGATCCAGCGCGCGGATGAGCGCCTGCGCGCGGTTTCGGCGGATGCGGCGGATGCGGCGGCGATGGATGTGGAGACGGGCGATCCAATGATCGAAGTGACCCGCCGGGCCATCGACCTTTCCGAACGCGTGGTCGAAATCAGGTGCAGCCGTTATGTCACCGACGACCTCGCCTATGCGGTAACACTGCGATAGCCACGATCCGCATAATGGGGGCGGTTTGGCCTGAACGCACAGATAACATCGTGGAAAAGGCGGTCTGCGGAGCACCGGAAGCGGAGGCAAGCGGTCGTTTAGCGGATACCGGAAACGTCTGAGTTTTGGCCGGATCGTCCAGCAACAGGGCCTGTCAGGATGCTCCTCGTGAAATTGAGACCACGGCACCAAAGTCACTCGCAATCCAAATGACCATTCAGGAAGCCCCCCATGAAGATCACAAGAATAAGTGTTTTCCGGAAGGGCCTACCGTACCGTGGTAGTGGGCTTGCCGTTGGGGACCGTACCGCCGAGCGCACGAGAATCTTTGATACCTTCAACAGCACAATCGTGATGATCGACACGGATGCCGGGCTGCGTGGATGTGGCGAGTCATGCCCTTGGGGCGCAAGCAATCTTGGGGCACTCCCCGCCATGCCCGGCCTCGCCGATGCTCTGTTAGGCAAAGACCCGCGTGAACTGCACAAAATCGAACGGATCATGGATGCGGCGATCGAAGGTCACTCTTATGCCAAGAGTGCCGTCGACATGGCCTGCTGGGACATCCTCGGAAAGAGCGCCGGGATGCCTGTCTATATGCTGCTGGGCGGGAAGCTGTGCGACGGTGCGCCACTGTATCGGTGTGTCATGGAGCAGGAACACGACAAGATACGCGACGAGATGGCGCAATACAGGGCCGCAGGATACAAATATTTCAAACTCAGGGTTGGTATCGAGCCGGAACGCGATATCGCGCTTATCCGCTTTGCGGCGGGTATCGCCCAACCGGGAGAGATTGTTTATGCCGATGCCAATTGCCGGTGGACACTTCACGATGCCTTGAAAGTAGCGAGGGCCGTTGACGATCTCGATGTCATGATCGAACAGCCCTGCCTCACCTATGAAGAATGCTTGCATGTGCGGTCACGCACCAACCTTTCAATGAAGCTCGACGAACTGGTAACCGATCACTCCATGGCAGAGCGCCTGACGCAAGACATGATAGCGGACGTCGCCTGTGTGAAGATGGCGCGCATCGGCGGACTGACAAAGGCGCGCCGAATCCGCGATTACCTTGTCGATCACGGAATAAAAGTCGTCACGGAATGTATGATGGGCGGCGAGATCGTCTCTGCGGCTGTATCGCATTTTGCAGCATCCACTCCGGCGGAACTCTTGTTCAATACGACCGATTTGCATGCATACAATACGGAATCGACCGGGACACCGGCACCGCCCACCTCAGGGGGCCGATTATATTGCCACGACAAGCCGGGATTGGGCGTCGACCCCGATTTGGAGAGCCTTGGCGACCCCGTGGCAATCTATGAATGACGAGCGAATTGCGCCTGACCAGCTTTCATCGCATATGCAAACGGCTTCCTTTGGCCAGCCTCCACCATCGTCGAATTTTCACCCCCCTGCCATAATCATCCCGTTTAAAATGGTAGCTTTTGCCGTTTTTAAAAATGCATGTTTTTGGCGAATTCCTCGTCTTCTTTGATCCAGTGCGCGTGTTGATGCTGCGGCAATTCACTTGTTGGCCACCACACCTTTTGCTATTAATTTTCGATGCTACCATCAAAAATTGATCACTACGGTACACAGTACGACTTGCAGCATCTGACTGGGCGCTTACGGGAATTCAATTGGCAATGCCAAGATGGTCAGACAGTGACTTTCAGGGTGCGCGTGCACTGCAGCAATCACTGCGTTAGTGAAGAGTTAACCGAGGATGCGCCTCGCGGAGCGGGTTGCTTTTCTGACCACAACGGCAAAGTACGTATTTTTAATCCTGACCGCCATGCGTGGTCACAAGAACTGCCAAATATTATTGACAGTCTATTTGACAAGCCTACTACACAGATTCGTTTGACAATTGAGAATAACTGGTACGTATTCCAAGTTTACATGCGGCATCCCCTGCCAAACGGGAATAGATATTACTGCTTTTTGAGAGTTCGGTATTTGGAAAAAATCAGTGATGACCCGCAAATGCATTTTATTCATTTACAAATCGAAAGTGCCTACTCAAGAGATACGCCACCGCTCACACCTCATGGTAATGAACGGTCAATGTTCGGGCGTCTAATTGAACGTTTGATGTTGGCAAAAAACTAAAGGGCAGCCTAAGCTGCCCTGAGATAGTCTCTCGACCTACCAAACCCGAAGGCCCACAGCCATAAGCAAGTGCATAGATCACTCTATGGGGTTAGTGCTGTTGGGTGAAACCCGCAGTCGATCAATCACTAACAAGCGCAACATATTCTAACTGACCGATTTTGTCAAGCTCCGTGCTTGTTGATGAAAATGCTAACCGGGCAACCCTGATCGTACCCTACGCACGCCAAGCGGATCGATACGCTTGCGTAATCCTCTGTTTTGAAATCCACCCACTCCCCATGTTGTCAGGACGCGGGGGGTTTACTCGTCTATACTGCATGGTGAACAATCACTTCCATCGATTCGCAACGAAATGCGCCGGGCATGAACCCGGCGATAACGGGAGACTATAGATGAGCTTCATCAAACCGAACCGCCGTGAGGTCATGCAATATGGCGGGGCCGCCGCGATTGCACTTTCCGCTGGTGGGGCGATTGCAGCGCCCAAGAAGGGCGGCACGCTGCGCATGGGCAAGGCCCATGGCCAGACGACCGATTCCTATGATCCGGGTAGCCATGAAAACGGGTTCATGCTCGATTTTACGCATACCATGAACAACTACCTGACCGAAGTTTCGGCCAGCGGGGACGTCGTGGGCGAACTGGCGGAAAGCTGGGAAGCGTCGGAAGATGCAAAAACCTGGACCTTCAAGCTGCGCGATGCCTCGTTCCATAACGATACCAAGGTGACCTCGGCGGATGTTATCGCCTCGATCCGGCACCATATGGGCGAAGATTCCAAATCCGCCGCCAAGCCGATTCTGGAGGCCATCACCGACATCAAGGCGATGGGCGATGATGCGGTTGTGTTCGAGCTGGAATCCGGCAATGCGGATTTCCCCTTCATCCTGACCGATTACCACCTGCCCATCGGCCCGGCCAAGGACGGAACGGTCGATTGGGATGCCGGTATTGGCGCTGGCCCCTATATGCTCGAAGCGTTCGAGCCGGGCGTGCGCGCGACCTTCAAGCGGTTCGACGGATACTGGAAGCCGAACAGCGCACATTTCGATTCGGTCGAATTGCTGGCCATCGTCGACCCGGCGGCGCGCACCACCGCGCTGATCACCGGCGAAGTCGATGCGATCGACCGGGTTGAGCTGAAGACCGTCAACCTGCTCAAACGCCGGAAAAACCTCAATATCGAGACGACGGACGGCACCCAGCATTACACCTTTGTCATGAACACGACGACCGGACCCTATGACGATGTGAATGTCCGCCTTGCTCTGAAACATGCGATCAACCGCGAGGAACTGGTCGATAAAATCCTTCAGGGCTATGGCTCGGTCGGAAATGATCATCCCATTGGCCGGGGCCAGCGCTTCTTTGCGCAGGAACTGGAACAGCGCAGCTACGATCCTGACAAGGCCAAATTCCATATGAAAGAGGCCGGGCTTGATTCGCTGCCCGTGACGCTGAAATCCGCCGATGCGGCCTTTGCCGGTGCCGTCGATGCCGCGGTCCTGTTCTCAGAAAGCGCCGCAAAAGCCGGGATCGATATGAAGATCGAACGTGTGCCCAATGATGGCTACTGGTCGAATGTCTGGATGCAAGAGCCGTTCTGTGCCTGCTACTGGGGCGGTCGTCCGACGGCGGACTGGATGTTCTCCACGGCCTATAAGGGCGGTGTGAACTGGAACGATGCCTATTGGACGAATGATCGCTTCGATTCCCTGCTTCTGGAAGCGCGATCCGAACTCGACGAGGGCAAGCGCCGCGAGATGTATGCCGAAATGCAGGGCCTCGTGCGCGACGATGGCGGCACCATCGTGCCGATGTTCGCACAATACGTCTTCGCCACCTCGAACAAGGTCGCCCATGCCGAGCAAATGGGGTCGAACTGGGATCTCGATGGCGGCCGCTGGGCCGAGCGTTGGTGGTTCGCCTGATCCATCAGGGATCGCAATATCCTGCGCCGCCCCTTCACGGGGGCGGCGCTTTGCTGTGCGGGAGGGCAGATGACCGACCCCTATGACGCCGAAACCCTCGCATGGATCGAGATGACCGAACATGCCAATGCGCCCGACGGCGCTGATATCGCCGGGATTCGCACAGCCTACGAAGCGATGCGCGCCCGGCTGCATGGCGGCCGCCCCAGCGGCATGACGGTCGAGGACCTGACCCTCGCGGACAGGCCCGCGCGGCGCTATATCGGCGGGGCGCGGGGGCGGGTGCTGTTTTTCCATGGCGGGGGCTATGTCGTGGGATCGCTGGACAGCCATGACGACCTATGCGCAGCCCTCGCCGAACGCACCGAATGCGAGATCGTCGCGCTGGCCTATCGCCTTGCGCCAGAGCATCCGTTTCCTGCGGCGTATGACGATGCCCTCGCGGCGGCGAAGGCGCTGGACGGACCTTTGATTCTGGTCGGCGATTCGGCAGGGGGCACGCTGGCGGCGGGGGTATCGCTCGCCCTGCGCGGCACAGGCAAAATCAGGGGACAGGTGCTGGCCTATCCGGCGCTGGGCGGGCAAGCGCTGGGGCTGCCCTCCTATACCGAAAAAGCGACCGCGCGGCTTCTGACGACCGAGGAAATGGCATGGTACCATGCCCAGTGGAACGCGCCCAAGGGCGACCCGCGCGCCGCGCCGCTGCTGGCCACAGACCTGACGGGCGTTGCCCCCTGCACGATCTTCGCAGCCGCCGAAGACCCCCTGCGCGACGATGCGGCGGCCTTTGCGGGTCGCCTGCGCGCGGCGGGGGTCAGCGCGCAGGCGCATGTCGAGAAAGGGCTACCACACAGCTATCTGTTCGCCCGCCATCACAGCCCCCGCGCGGCGGCGGCTTTCGAGCGGGTTGCCGGGGCGGTGCGCGATTGCACGCCCGCCCCGACCGTCAGATCTTCTTGAACTGAATCCGGTCCGATCTCAGGAACCGGGGAACAAGCAACGCCCTCAGACCCTTGCGGCAATTGGGGCACCGATAATCGGCCCCCTCATGGCGCAGAAAGTTTGCCGCTCGCGTCGCAATCAGAACCATGGGCGTACCGAAGACGGTGCATGCGCACCGTAAATCAAGGTTTTGAGGCTGGAGTCTTTGGGTATGAAACATAACAGCGTCCTCCTTCGGTCTTCGGTTTTCGATCTCTTTCTAAAACACGGCACAGGGCCGCGATCCGCGCAAAAGCACGGGTTGGGCTAGGGGTTGCAGGGGTGCTCTGTGTGATCGGGTTGTGAGGATACCGACAGCCGGTGAGCAAACCGGAAGCGGCGGTCTGGGGCGCTGACAAGAACAGCGCGGTTCATCGGTGACGCCCTGCCCGCGCATGAAGCACAAGGGGCCGTCTGGATCACGCGGATAACCGTTAGAGATACAACGGACGATTTTCAAGATCGCAATTCTACTTTCAAGTGCAATTCAGGAAATGTTGATTTTTTGTAACACTGGTTTTCCCCGATACATCGGTCAACACTGGCGACGAGTGCACTCACTGGAGGAGCCATCCCCATGACCATCCGCATGCGCGAAAACCTGTGGTTGCCCCTGCCCGATGGACGGCGATTGGCGGCGAAGCTGTGGCTGCCGGAAGGGCATGGACGCGCCCCGGCAATCCTCGAATACCTGCCCTATCGCAAGCGGGACGGCACCGCCCCGCGCGATGCGACGACGCATCCGGTCTTTGCTCAGGCGGGCTATGCCTGCATCCGTGTCGACATCGCCGGGACCGGCGATTCGGACGGGGTTTTCGACGACGAATATTCCGAACAGGAACTGTCCGATGGCGAGGCGGTCATCGACTGGGTGTCGCGTCAGGACTGGTGTGACGGTCAGGTCGGGATGATCGGGATTTCGTGGGGTGGTTTCAACGGGTTGCAACTGGCCTATCGCCGCCCCCCCGCATTGAAAGCCATCGTGACAGTTTGCTCGACAGTGGATCGGTATGCGGACGATATTCATTATATGGATGGATGCCTGCTGACCGATAATTTCAACTGGGCGGGGCAAATGCACGCCTATCAGACGCGTCCGCCGGACCCGGCCCTGCGCGACGGGGACTGGCGCGCCCGGTGGCTGGAGCGGATCGAGACACTGCCTTTCATGGCCGTGGACTGGCTGGCCCATCCGACGCGGGACGCTTTCTGGAAGCATGGGTCGGTCTGCGAGGATTACGGGCGGATCGAGGCGGCGACGCTGGCCATTGGCGGCTGGACGGATGCCTATGTCAACGCACCGCTCGCGCTGGTCGAGAACCTCGACGCCCCCGCCGCCGCCCTGCTTGGCCCGTGGGAGCATAAATACCCGCATATCGCAAAGACGAACCCGGCGGATTTCCACGGCGAGGTGCTGAACTGGTTCGACCGCTGGATGCGCGGCGGGTCTGTAGAGGTACCCCAGACACGCGCCTATCTGCTGGATTGGGATACCCCCTCGCCCCATTACCGGGATCGTCCGGGCCGATGGGTGAGCGCGCCGAAGCCCGAACCGTTGACGCTCTATCCCGATACGGGAAGAAATCTGGGCGACCTGCGCGGATCGGGCGATGTTGCGGTGAACTCGCCTGCGACGGTCGGGGCCGCATCGGCATATTTCTGCGTCGGTATGCGGATCGGGAACGAATTAGCGGTGGATCAGGGACCGGACGATGCGGCATCGGCCTGTTTCGACACCGCCCCTCTGGGCGAGGATATGGATCTTCTTGGCCGGGCGGAGATGACGATCGGTTTTTCGGTCGATAAGCCGGTCGCACAAGTCTGCCTGCGGCTATGCGATGTCTCGCCGGAGGGGGAATCGGCACGGATCAGCTATCGCGGATTCAACCTGTGCCACCATGGCGGACATGACGCGCCCAAGATGCTGGAACCGGGGCAACGCTATACGGCGCGGGTGAGGCTCAATACCTGCGGCTATCGGGTGGCGGCGGGGCATCGGCTGCGGCTGGCCGTCTCGACGGGGTACTGGCCGGTCATCTGGCCCGCGCCGGAGGCCGCAACGGTGACTCTGCATCTTGAGGATTGCGCCCTGACCTTGCCGAAAGTGCAGGCGCAGGAAACCGAAGGCCCCCCCGGCCCGCGCGACTTTCCCACCCGCGACGCCGACATATTGCGCGCCCCCGACAGCCGCACGGAACGGCGGGTCGAGGAGGATGGGACGCTGGTTCTGGAAACCCATGACGATTTTGGCATGGCCCGCGACGGCGCGCATGGCCTGGCCGATGGTTCGACCGTAACACAGCGGTTTTCGATCCACCCCGAAGACCCCCTCAGCGCCGACCACTGGTCGCAATGGGAATTCACCTTTGCCCGCGAAGGATGGGCCGTGCGGGTCGTCACCGAAAACCGCATGACCGCCACCGCCGATGCCTTCCGCCTATGGCGAAAGACGACCGCTTACGACGGTGAAACGGTGGTCGCGGAGCGCGAACTATGCGAGGACGTGAACCGGGGATTTTTCTAAGCCGGTTTACACAACAGGGGGTTTCATGTCCGACACCATCGCTATCGAGGATGCTCAAACGCTGGTCGCCAATGCCTTGATCGCCAGCGGATGCACACCGGGCAACGCCCTGAGCGTTGCACAGGCGCTGATCGCCGCCGAGATCGACGGACAGGCCGGACATGGATTGAGCCGCGTCGGGTCGTATTGCGCGCAGGTCAAGGCGGGCAAGGTCGATGGCGCAGCCACCCCGACGGTCGAGCGGCCCCGGCCCGGCTGGGTCACAGTCGATGCGGGGCATGGCTTTGCCTTTCCCGCCTTTGAATTGGCCATCGATGCGATCTCCGCCGCCGCCGCCGAAACCGGCATCGCCGCCGCCACCATCGCCCGTTCGCACCATTGCGGACAAGCGGGACGGCACGTGGAGCGGCTCGCGGATCGGGGATGCGTCGGGCTGCTATTCGCCAATACGCCTGAAGCAATGGCCCCATGGGGCGGCTCGAAACCGTTATTCGGCACCAATCCCATCGCCTTTGCCGCGCCGCGCCGGGGAGAGGCGTCGCTTGTGATCGACCTGTCCCTGTCGGTCGTCGCGCGGGGCAAGGTGATGGCCGCCTCCAAACGCGGCGAGGCGATCCCCGAAGGCTGGGCGCTCGATGCGGACGGCAACCCGACCACCGATCCAAAGGCGGCGCTGGGCGGCTCGATGGTGCCGATGGGCGAGGCAAAAGGAGCCGCGCTGGCCCTGATGGTCGAGGTCATGGCGGCGGCCCTGACCGGCGGTCGCTTTGGCTTCGAGGCAACCTCGTTCCTCAATGCCGAAGGAGGACCGCCCGATGTGGGTCAGTTCCTGCTCGCCATCGACATCCGTGCGACGGCGGGCGAGGCGTTTCTCGACCGGATGACCCTTTTGACCGATGCGATGCTGTCACAAGAAGGCGTGCGCCTGCCCGGCACCTCGCGCCTTGCCAAGCGCGACGCAGCGGAACGGGACGGCATGGCGATCAGCGCGGCGGCGATGGCGGAATTACGGGCCTTGGCCGATCCCGACTGAGACACTACCGACGCGCGGCGATGCCTGACGGCCCCCAGATCACGCGTTATTATCAGAGGTTGCGGCCCCGCGCTGGAAACACAGGATTAGCAAGCGAAACCGCCAGATTTGGATCAACCCTACCGATGAAATGGAATAGATCGATGATACGAACCCTCCTCTCCCCTCTGGTCACCCCTCTGGTTTTCGTCTTCACCCTCGCGGCAGGCCCGGCCGCCGCCGAAATGTGCACCGGCTACGGACCGCAAACCCCGCGCGATATTGCGAAAAAAGGCGGGTTGAACGCGCGCATCCTCGCCCTTGCCCCGCCTGCATCGGAGATGAACCTGTGCAACATCCATCTGCATGTGAATGCCGAGCATAAGGGACCGGGATTTTCGGTCTTCGGCGGCAAGGGCCTGCATGGCGGTTGGAAATGCAACGAAACCGACAGCCTGACCCCCGCCGAACTCGACGATCCGACGAAGGGCGAGGGCGCCTATAAAGGCATCGTCCCCGGCGATACGATCGAGGTGCATTGGGTGCACAGCTCCTGCGACATCACCCCCGGCAAGGGTCTTGGCTCGTGCCTCAGCGACGCTTGTGCCAATCCGGCGTTGCGGGTGGAGGCGCAGGTCTTTCTCGTAGTCAACGATCCTGAAAATGCCCTCGACTTTGCCGATTTTGCCTATGCGGGCACGGTCGTGAACGGGCTGCATCAGGCGCGGACCCTCCCTTCGGGCACTGGCGAGCCTGTCGTTTTCGGCGGCTCCACCACCGGGCCGAAATATACCGAGCAAACCTGCTCGCCCCTTCAGGTGACATGGAGCGTGCGCCCACAATGCGCCAAGATCGACATCACGTCGCTTCATAACTGGGCCAAGGACGGCAATGTCTTCGAAGAAGAAGAGGCCCATGGCGTGCGCCAACTGGTCACTGCACGGGAATTGCTGTCGCAGATCGACTAATCCGACACAGTGAGGATGGTCCGTTGCGCCAAGGGGTGCGGCGGACTACATAGGGCGTCCTGACCAACTCTCGGCTGCGAGGCCGCCTGAATGTCCGCTTCTCATCCGAGGGACCATACCGTTACGGCGGTTTTGGGCCCGACCAATACTGGCAAGACAACCTATGCCATCGAGCGGATGCTGGGTCACAAGACCGGCGTTATGGGCTTTCCGCTGCGCCTTTTGGCGCGGGAGGTCTATGATCGCTGTGTCGAATTGCGCGGGCCGTCGGTCGTGGCGCTGGTGACGGGCGAGGAAAAAATCGTCCCGCCCAATGCGAAATATTTCATCTGTACCGTCGAATCGATGCCGGTCGAGACGGGCGCGGCCTTTCTGGCCGTCGATGAGATCCAGCTTTGCGCCGACCCGGAGCGCGGGCATGTCTTCACCGACCGCCTGCTCAATGCGCGCGGTATGCACGAAACGCTGTTCCTCGGCGCTCTGACGATGAAGGAACGGATCGAACAATTGATCCCGACCGCACGCTATCACTTTCGCGAGCGGTTTTCCGTGCTCTCCTATGCCGGATCGAAGAAGATCAGCCGCCTGCCCCAACGCTCGGCCATCGTCGCCTTTTCGACGGATCAGGTCTATGCCATCGCCGAATTGATCCGGCGGCAGAAGGGCGGCGCGGCGGTCGTGATGGGCGCGCTGTCACCCCGCACCCGCAATGCGCAGGTGAAGATGTTTCAGGAGGGCGAGGTGGAGTATCTCGTGGCCACCGATGCCATCGGGATGGGCCTGAATCTCGACCTGAAATCGGTGTGGTTCGCCGGAAAAGCCAAGTTCGACGGGCGCAAACACCGCAATCTTCAGGCGCAGGAGCTGGCCCAGATCGCGGGGCGCGCGGGGCGCTACACGAATGATGGCAGCTTCGGCGTCACGGGCGATTGCCGCCCGCTGGAGCCGGAAATCGTCGACGCCATCGAAGAACATCAGTTCCACCCCGTCGGCTCGCTGCAATGGCGCAATACGCGCCTGCAATTCGCGACGCCCGAAGCGCTGCTCGCCAGCCTCGACTTTCCCGCCCCGCGCCTTGGCCTGCAACGCACCCGCGAGGCCGAGGATGTGACGGCATTGCGGATGCTGGCCGCCGATCCGGATATCCAGATGAGCGCGAAGGGCAAAAACGCCGTGCGCCTGCTATGGGATGTCTGCCAAATCCCCGATTTTCGCAAAACGATGGTCAGCGAACATGTCGATCTGCTGCGACGGCTCTATACTTTCCTGACGACGCAGCAGAGGGTCATCCCGACCGACTGGATGGCCCAACAGGTCATCCGAATCGATAAAACGGACGGTGACATCGATGTGTTGTCCAAAAGGCTTGCCTATATCCGCACTTGGACCTACGCCGCGAACAGGTCGGACTGGCTGGACGATGCCGCCCATTGGCGGGAACGAACGCGTGCGGTAGAGGATCGACTCTCCGACGCACTCCATGCCAAACTGACACAGCGATTTGTCGACCGCCGCACCAGCGTCTTGATGCAGCGGTTGAAGCAGAAGGAGGAACTGGTGGCCACAGTCGAAAAGGATGGCGGCGTCACCGTCGAGGGCGAGCATGTCGGGCGAATCGAAGGATTGCGCTTTCAGCCGGACAAGAACGCCGAAGGCGTCCACGCGACCACCTTGCGCGCAGCCAGCACCACCCCCGTCATCGCCGAGCTGACCCAACGGGTCGAAAAGCTCTATGCGGGCAATGACGGCGATCTGGATTTCACCGAGCAGGGGGGCATCGTCTGGGACAATGTCGTCATCGGGCGGCTGACCGCCGGTGCCGACGCCCTGTCGCCCGTCGCGAAGGTCTATGCCGACGAGCTGTTGGAGGCCGTCAGCGTGGAGCGCGCCGAGCGCCGCCTGCAACAATGGATCGACCGCAAGATCAAAACATTGTTCGAGCCGCTGCTGAGCCTGCGCGACGATGAAAAGATCACCGGCATCGCCCGAGGCGTCGTGTTCCAGCTGGTCGAGGCGCTGGGCGTTCTGCCCCGCGGCCCGGTGACTCAGGACGTCAAGGCCATCGAACAGGAAACCCGCGCCGTCATGCGCAAGCATGGTCTGCGATTCGGTCAATACACCCTGTTCATGCCTGCCCTGCTCAAGCCCGCACCGATGCGCCTGCGCCTCGTGCTCTGGGGCATTGCACAGGGGATGGATGAAATCCCCACGCCGCCCCCCCCCGGTGTCGTGACCTTCGCAGCCCCTGACGGGGTGCCAGAGGCTTATTTCCAGATGGCCGGATACCGCAAGGCGGGTGACCGCGCGCTGCGACTCGACATGCTGGAACGCCTCGCCGACATGACGCGCAGTCTCGATGCCCGCAAGGGATTCGAGGCAACGGCGGATATGCTGTCGATCACCGGCCTGACGCTGGAACAATTCGCCTCGTTGATGGACGGTCTGGGCTATCGCGCCGAAAAAGCCGAACGTCCGAAAGTGAAGGCCAAGCCCGCCACCGAGCCCGTGGCCGACCCTGCCCCCGAGGCGGCGCAGGCCACGGACGAAGGCGCCCCCGCGCCGGTCGATACGGTTATTTCTGAAGACAGCCCCGCCGACGCGCTGGACAGTGCCCCCGCCGCCACAGTTTTCGCCGAAGCGGATACGGCGGCAATCGAAGCCGTCGAGCAAGGCGCCACCGATGTCGATCAGGCCCCGGAGCGCCCGGTCGAGGAGACACCCGGCGGCGAGGCCACCACCGCGCCCCGCGTTGAGGCAAGCGAGGAGCCGATGGCGGCTCTCTCACAGCCCTCATCGGTGCCTAAAGAGGCCGAAGGCCAGACCGTCGAGGTCGCCATGGCCGACGCGGCAACGGGCGAGATGGAGACGTTCTACACGTTTCGCATCCTGCCACGCGGGCGACGGCAGCGCGGTGAAGCCCCCCGCCGGGACACCAATCGCGACGGCGAAACCCGCGCCCCGCGCAAGGAGGGCGACCGCAAGAGCCGTCCCCCCCGCGAGGGCGGCGGCAAACCCGAAGGGCGCGACAATGATCGCAAAGGCAAGGGCGGCAAACCCCGTGGCAAACCGGGGCAGGACCGCCGGGACGGCAAACGGGACGCTCCAAAGCGCGAACACAGCGCCGCTCCATCGCGGCCAAACCGCCCCATCGACCCGGATTCGCCCTTCGCCATCCTGCAACAGCTCAAGGACGGCAAGTGATCGCCCTTCCCATCCCGGCCCCGTCCCTCGCCTCGCGTAAGCGGGGGACCGCACCGATTCGCCGATGACGGGCGATGCCCAGAGCACCGAAACCCTGCGTGTCGATAAATGGCTCTGGCATGCCCGCTTCCTGAAATCGCGCGGCCTCGCGGCAAAACTGGTCTCCGACGGCAAACTGCGCATCAATGGCGAGCGATTCACAAAACCCGGCAAGACGGTGCGCCCCGACGATGTGCTCACCTTTCGCCTGCATGACACGATCCGCATCGTGCGCATCGTCGCGCTGGGTGCGCGGCGCGGCCCGGCACCGGAGGCGCAAGCGCTCTACGAGGACATGTCTCCGCCACCCCAGCCGAAACCCCCTCAGGCGAGCGTGACCCGCGAACGTTGGAACGGCAATCGAAAACCGGACAAACCAAAATTCGATTCCGCCTGACTGCCTGACTACCGGTCGTGCCGTTGCCCCCTTGCCGCCTGTTCGGTCAATGTGATGAATGGAATCAGTTGGAAGGGATCATGATATGCCGATGCTGAAACGATTCTTGCTGGTTCTCTGCGGCCTTCTCCTGCTTTCGGTATCCGCACCCCTGATGGCGCAGGACGCAGGTGAAAAGCCCCCGGCTCCCCGAACCGCCGCCGATATCGCCCCCCTGTCGGACGAAGAAGTCCGCCGTCTGCTGCTGGAGCGGCTGGTCGAGGACCCGAAGCAGAAAAAGACGCGCGTTTTCAACCCCGCCAATGCCGCCTATGTGTTCCAGCGCAATTTCAGCAAGGTACGCAAACGCGCCAGCGAAATCTTCAGCACCTTTCCCGATCTCGCCAAGCTGCCCGGCGAATGGTGGAAGCGCATGACGCGGGGGCGCGACGGCATGGCCTTCGGGCGCTTTGTCGTCATCTTCGTCCTGTCCCTCGCCATCGGCGCCTATGGTGCCCATCGCCTGCGCGAACGATTGCTGCGATCCGCACGCACCAGCCTGATGGAAAGCCCGGCGGGACAGCCGGGGCGGCTGCTCTCCTTCTTGGGATTGATGCTGGGCGAAACGGTGGTGGTGATCGCCCTTGGGATATTGGCCACGGCGGCATTCTTTCTGCTCACGCCCCCGGATGGGCGCGACCGAACGCTGTTCTTCTTTTTCCTCACGGCAACGATGCTCGTCACCCTCGTCATTGCGGTCAGTCGCACGATCTTTGCACCCGGAAACGACGAGAGCGGTCATCGCCTCGCCGCCATGACCGATGCGCAGGCGACGCGGTTGCACCGCTCCATCGCGGGGACGGCAACGCTGTCGATCTTTGCCTTCTTTTCCTGCGCGTCCTTTTCGGCGGTGGGGATCGGGGGGGATGTCCATGACCTGTTGCTGATGCTCGTCGGGGCGATGACCACATTCCTGCTCAGCGCGACGCTCTGGGGCAGTCGCCGGGCAATCGCCGACGATATTCTCGCCGGATCGTCCAAGCCGGGGGCGGTGCGCCGGATGGTGGCGAGCATCTGGCCTGCGGTCTTTCCGCTGGTGCCGCCGATTCTCTACATCATCATGCTGGTCAACCTGTTCCTCGGCGCTCCGCCGCTCTATGGCGGGCCGCTGCTGACGATCTTTGCCCTGCTGATGATGCCCATCGTCGAAAGCGCGCTCAGTCGCATGGCGCATCGGCTGCATGCGCGGGGCGAATCGATCGGATCGGCTCTGGCGCGAGTCGGGCGCTTTGCCCTGCCCGCCTTCGCCCTGCCCATCGTCGCCTCAGGCTGGCAGCTCGATCTGTTCCCGGTGGCAAACGAATCGCTGGGCACAAAGATCGCGCAGGCGGCGGTCGAAGTCGCCATCACCTTCTTTATCGCCTATGCCCTGTGGCAAGCGATCCGCATCGCCATCGATCGTCAGATCGAGAAAGAGGACGCCGCCTATATGGCCGAGCATGGCGTCGACACGATGGAGGCGGAACAGGGCGGCGCAGGTCTCAGCCGCGCACGAACATTGCTCCCCTTGGCCAAGCGTACGATCATGATCGCGCTGGGGGCGACGGTGACGCTCATGACCCTGTCGGAGCTGGGGGTCAATACCGGGCCGCTGCTGGCGGGGGCAGGTGTCGTCGGCCTTGCCATCGGCTTCGGATCGCAAACGCTGGTCCGCGATATCGTGACGGGCTTTTTCTTCCTGATGGAAGATGCCTTCCGCCTCGGCGAATATCTCGATGTCGGCGATGTCAAAGGAACCGTGGAGCAGATCTCGATCCGCTCGATGAAGCTGCGCCATCACCGGGGCGCGCTCAACACCGTGCCCTTCGGCTCGGTCGACGTGATCCAGAATTTCAGCCGCGATTGGGCGATCATGAAGCTGCGCATCCGCGTGCCCTTCGAGACCGATCTGAACAAGGTGCGCAAACTGCTGAAAAAAGTCGGACAGGAAATGATGACCGAAGAGATGATCAAGGACGATTTCCTGCAACCCTTCAAGGCGCAGGGAGCGGTCGATGTGGACGATTACGGCTTCGTCATCTCGACCAAGTTCATGTGCAAACCCGGCAAACAATTCGTCATCCGTCGCTTTGCGTTTCAGGCGATGCAGGACGCCTTCGAGGCCGCCGACATTCCCTTTGCAAAGCCACAGGTGCGCGTGGTGGTCGAAACGGCGGACGAGGCGGAGGAGCGCTCCGGCGATGCGCTCGACGCGGGGGCAGGGGCGGCGGCCTCCATCATCTCGCGCGAGGCGGCGGCAAAGGCGGGGGCGACGTAATCCCCCGCCCCATCACAGCGCCCGCGCCTTCTCGCGCAGCATGAATTTCTGGATCTTGCCGGTGGACGTCTTCGGCAATTCCTCGAAAATCACCGTTTTCGGCGTCTTGAATCCGGCGAGATGCTCGCGGCAGAAAGCGATGATCTCATCGGGGGTGGCGGTCTTGCCCTCGGCCATTTCGATGAAGGCGCAGGGTGTCTCGCCCCACATATCATCCGGGCGCGCGACCACCCCCGCCGCGACGACGCCGGGAAACTTGTAGAGCACCGCCTCCACCTCGACCGAGCTGACATTTTCGCCGCCCGAGATGATGACATCCTTCAGCCGGTCGCGAATCTTCAGGTAGCCGCCCGGATAGATCGCCGCCGCATCGCCGGAATGAAACCAGCCGCCCTTAAAGGCCTCGTCGGTCGCCTCCCGATTCTTGAAATAGCCCTTCATCACGGTATTGCCGCGCAGCATGATCTCGCCCGAGACCTCGCCATTATGGGGCACCGGCGCGCCGGTTTCCTGGTCGACCGCCGTGGCCCCCTCAAACATCGCCATGCGCGGGCCTTGGCGACCCTTGATCTCGGCGCGTTCCTCGGCGGGCAGGGAATCCCATTCGCCCTGCCAGTCGCATTGGGTGACATGACCATAGGTTTCGGTCAGGCCATAGACATGCTGCACGTTCACGCCCAGCTCTTCCATCTTCGCCAGCACGGCGGGGGGCGGGGGGGCACCGGCGGTGAAGGCTTCGATCGTATGGTCGAACGTTCGCTTATCTTCGGGTTTCGCATTGATCAGCATCTGCAAAACGATGGGCGCGCCGCCGAAATACTGCGCGCCATGGTCGGCGGCGGCGTCATAGATCGCCTTGGCGGTGATGGCGCGGGTGCAGACCATCGTGCCCGCCTGCGCCGCCATGGCCCAGGCATGACCCCAGCCGTTACAGTGGAACAGCGGCACGATATAGACGTATTTGGGATGTTTGGGCAGCGGCCAGCCCATGATCGTTCCGGTCGCCATCAGATACGCGCCCCGGTGATGATAGACGACCCCCTTGGGCCGCCCGGTGGTGCCGGAGGTATAATTGATCGCCATCGCATCCCATTCATCGGCGGGCATCGGCCAGTCGTAATCCGGGTCGCCCGATGCCAGCAGATCGGCATGGGTGGCGGCGCCAAGGCGCTCGCCCGGCTCCGCCTCGCTATCGACCACATCGATGACTTCCGGCGCGGCATCGCCAAGGATCGCCAGCGCCTGTTTCAGCACCGGCGAGAACTGCGTATCGCAAAACACGATCCGCGATTCCGAATGGTCGAGGATATAGGCGACCGTATCCGCATCCAGCCGGGTATTGATCGTGTTGAGCACGCCGCCCGCCATGTTGACGGCGAAATGCGCCTCGATCATCTCCGGGATGTTCGGGCACAGGAACGACACAACGTCATTGCGCCCGATTCCCCGCTGCGACAGGGCCGAGGCGAGACGCACGCAGCGCTCGTAGGTCTGCGCCCAAGTATAGCGCCGCGCGCCATGGATCACCGCCGGATGCCCGCCATGCACCTCCGCCGCCCGGCGCAGGAACGAAAGCGGCGTGAGCGGCACATAATTCGCCGGGGTCTTCTCGAAAACGTCGAAATCTTCGCGGGCCATGTCGTCGGTCTCCCTGTCGCTTTTTTCGCGACGATAGGGCGGGTGACGGGCGAAGGAAAGATGCAGGCGACGGTTTCGCGCCTTACCGATCGCCGAAACGTCCTCTGAACCGATACCTTGCAGGGAAAAGGCCGGGTTGGGGGCGCTTTATGACCCGATGGATCGCGGTCACGGCCTGTTCGGGCGAGAGGGCGAACCACTCGCCTTTCATGCGAAAGCGACTCAGGCGGCGATGAACCTCCCGCTCCAGTTCGGCGGCGCGCAGAACCCGGAATGTCTTGCACAGGACAAGAGGGCGCGGATTGGCCGTCTGCAAGGTTCTCAGGCGTTGTCGGGGGTCTTTCGTGATGCCGATCTTCGTGGGACCGACCGGCCTGCCGCGTCTATCCGTGCGCGCAATGACATAGACATACCGTGCCGAGAGCTTCGGGCCGCTCGCCCGGTCGCGCCGCCGCCAACGCGCCATTGCCATCAGCATGGGACGCCTCCCCTCTTCGCATGTCCTGTCCGATCGATCATGGGAGGATGATGCCCCATACCCCTTTGCGTCCGGGTTACGAACGACCCGGTCTCCTCCGGGAAGGGGAAATCACGTCTTAGTTGTTTTCAGGGGGCTGGATCACCCAAACGTCATATAATATTTACATAATAAATCGTAAATTTTATCTTACAGTATCGTGACGACGATATCCTTCGCTGTGTGAGGAAGACCCATGGGCGCTCAAACTGTCTTTATGGAGCGAGTTGCGCAATGCCCGGAAGATCGCTACGCCGGTCCCGCCATTCTGGATGCGGATGACAGGCAACTTCTGGGCTGTCTCCGGGCTTTTGCGCGCAAGGCCAAACTCGCCCCAAGGCTCGATCTGGATCTGGCCTGCGCCTTGATCACCCCCGCGTCCGATCGGGCGGAAACGGTCTACGGCTCCACCCTGTTACGGGCGCTTGATGCGCTGGCTACACGGTCGGTGATGTTTCATATGGGATTCGATGCGAAACCCAGTTTCGACGAGCTTTGGCTCCTGCGGATCGTTCGGCTGTTTCAGCAAGGCGACGAGGCGGGGGCGCGGTTTCTGATCGCCGGGCGCGTGCCCGCACAATCCCGCCACAAGATCGCGTTCCTTGCCTCGCGCTTCGCCCAAAGCCTCGGAGATGCGCCAGTTTAGAATGATTCTAGACTTTACCCAATGGCCATCCTATATTTTGCCCAAGGCCCGATCGGCCTTGCGCAAGCCAGCCATACTTAGCAGCCAGCCAGCGCAGAACATTCCACATGACAAGAAGGGGTGCGCCATGAGCAGCGTCGCAACAAAACCGGAACCCGAAGCGTTGAAAGCGGTTGTCACGGGTCTGACTCAGGCGGTTGCCGAGACCTCCGTTACGATGATGAAGGCCCAGAATTATCACTGGAATGTCAAGGGCATGGGCTTTGGCCCGCTCCATGATCTTTTCCAGACGATCTACGAGGATCATTTTACCGCACAGGATGAGCTGAGCGAACGGGTTCGCGCCTTGGGCGCCCATGCAGTCGGGCGCTATGACGCCTATCTCGCGATGTCCAAGGTCACGGAATGCGATGGCGATATCGACGCCAAGACCATGATCGCGAAGCTGCGCGACGACCAGCGCATCATCGCCGGAACGCTTCAGGCACTGGCATCGGTGGCCGAAGAAGCGGGCGATATGCTCACACAGGATCAGGCCATCGAACGGGGCCGCATCCACGAAAAATTCGCATGGCTGCTCGACGCCCATCTTCAAGGGTGACATCGCTTCGATGACCGATACCGCCCCTGCCCCCGATCACCATCCGGGGCGGGGGCGAAAACCCCATGCAACCGGCATAACCCGCGATCGTCATTGACTGATTTCAAGGGCCGGATTAGATATCGGGCAAGGCGGGTGTAGCTCAGTGGTAGAGCGTCAGCTTCCCAAGCTGAATGCCGTGGGTTCGATCCCCATCACCCGCTCCATATCTCCCCTGCGGCTGTGCGGGCGCCTCACGGCGTATTGTTATCGGCGAGATCGGTGCCGATGGTCGTGAAAGTCTCATTGAGCGAATCCCGGATTCCCCCAAGAGTTCCGACCACGGCGACCCCAAGAATGGCGGCAACGATCGCATATTCGATCGCGGTGGCCCCTTCTTCTTCGCGATAAAAGCGGCTGATGCGGTTTGGTAGAATGTCCGTCAACATGATGGTTCCTTACGAAGACCTGTTCAAAATAGGGCGAAGAGGTTACCGGGAAATGAGGGGCCGAGTCCGAAGAATACCGCTTCGGCTATCGACAACAGCGATGCATTGGGATAGGGAGCGCCTCTGCCCTATGTAACGGAAACTCGGTTCCATGGAAAACGCGATCCTCATCGTTCATCTCGTCCTTGTAGTCTTCCTTGTCGGCATCGTGCTGCTGCAACGGTCGGAAGGCGGCGCGCTCGGTATGGGCGGCGGCGGCGGCGGAGGGGGCGGTGTGATGACCGGGCGCGGCGCCGCGACGGCCTTGCAGCGCGCCACATGGTACATCGCGATTGGGTTCCTTGTGACCAGCCTCACCCTGACCATCATGGCCACGACGGAGCGCCGGTCCAATTCGGTCTTCGATCAGGCAATTCCGGGGACCGCTGCGCCAGTCGACGAAAACGATGTTCCGCTGACCTTTACGCCGCCCACGATCGAAAGCGACGTTCAGGAAAACGATGTATCGGCCCCTAGCGCCCCTGCCGCCGATGCGGACCCCGATAATATCGTTCCGGTGCCGGAGCCTCAGTAAGCCTTACTCGTCGTCCTTATCGTCATCGTCATCCCCGCCGCCGGGGATGGCCATGCCGATCACATCGGTCGTAATATCGACGGAGCCGACCACCACATCGGTCGCCACGCTCGCCGTGCCCACCACCACATCGGTCGCAATGCTCGCCGTACCCGCCACCACACTGGTTGCGGCGCCGATAGCGGTGCCAATGCATCCCGACAGGCTGAAGACAAGACAAAGGCTGGCAAGAACACGCATCATCGGATGACTCCGGTCTGTTACTGGTTTGCTTTCCATCGTATGGTAAAATGCCTTACGAGGCGTTTTCAGCCGCGAAAGAACCGCCATGTCGCCCCCTGTCTATCTCGATTACCTCAACCGTTTCGATGTGGAGGCTCTCGGCCTTACGGATACCGAAATCCTCGATGCGGTCGAGGGCGCGCTGGCCATGCAGGGGCGCGGGGAAACCGAAATCGAACCCCGTATGCATATCAGACCCCGCACCGCCGAGGAAGGCCACTTCAACGTGTTGCGCGGCTGGATCGGGGGCGAGATCGACAGTGCAGGCACCAAGGTCGTCGGCGATTTCGTCGATAATTACCGCTCGGGACGGCCATCGGAATACGGGCTGCTGACCCTGTTCGATCCCCATCATGGCGCGCCCAAGGCTATTATAGACGCCACCGGAATCACGGAGATGCGCACGGGCGCAGTGACGGCATTGGGGGCCAAATACCTCGCCCCGCCCACGCCAAAGGTGCTGGGCCATATCGGCGCGCGGGGGACGGCCTATTGGAATGTGCGCCTGCTCTGCCACCTATTCGATTTCGAGGAGGTCCGCATCCATTCCCGCCGCCCCGAAAGCCGCGATGCCTTTGCCGATCGCCTCCGCGCCGATCTGGGGCGCGAAATCGTGGTGACGGAGACCTGGGAAGAATGCCTCAGGGAATGCGACATCATCGTCGAAGCCTCGCGCCTGCCCGCGCCTGAACCGTTGCTGAAAACCGCATGGATCAAACCCGGCGCCCTCGTCATCCCCTATGGCACCATGTCGGCGGTCGAGCTGAACCTGACCGACATCATGGATAAGGTGGTCATGGATGATTGGGGACAGGCAAAGGGCATCTTCGGCGCGCTGCGCGCCCATGTCGATCAGGGCAAACTGACTCGCGAGACGCTGCATGGCGAATTGGGCGAGATCGTTGCCGGGAGCGTTCCGGGGCGCGAGACCCCCGGCGAAACGATCCTGTTCTGGCACCGGGGCCTCTCCCTATCGGATATCGGCCTAGGCCACGCGATGCTGGCCAAGGCAAAGGGCATGGGCGTGGGTCAACGCCTGCGCTTCGCGTGAGGCTGGGCGAGCGGGTCGATCTGACGGCCTTCATCGCCGGGATGGAGCGGCCCGGCGCGCTCGTGATTTCCCCTGATACCCGCAACCGGATCGCACAGGCGCGCGTCACGGTCGAGGCCCTCGCGGCGGGGGGCGAGCCGGTCTACGGCCTGAATACAGGGCTGGGCGGCAATCTCGCCCATCGCCTTGCCCCCAAGGAAGTCGCCGCATTCCAACGCCAGATCATCGCCGGGCGGGCGGTCGCCACCGGCGCACCGCTGGAGGCGCGAATCGGGCGGGGATGGCTGCTCTATCGTCTGCATTCGGCGGCACAGGGGATCAGCGGGATCAGCGCGCCCCTCTTTGAGCATCTGCATGCGGCCTATGCGGCGCAGATCGCGCCCGCCCTTTCCGAATACGGGTCGATCGGGGCCGGGGATTTGACGCAAAACGCCTGTGCCGCAATGGGTCTGCTGGGCGAAGGACCGCTCTGGCAGGGGGACGCGCTGCGCGAGGATGCCTTGGATCGTGCCGGTCTTCGCCCGCCCCCGCTCCAACCAAAAGATGCGATGGCACTGGTCAATCACAGTGCCGCGACGGTGGCCCTCGCCGCCGATGCCCTGCACCGGGCGCACCGGGCCTTTACCGGCGGCAGGCACGCGGCATTGCTGGCGATGGCGGGGTATGGGGCGAATCGCGGCGTGCTCGACCCGGCGCTCGTGGCCCTGCGCAGGGCACCGGGGCAGGCGCAGGCCGCCGCGTGGTTCCGCGAGAGGCTGGCAGACGGCGAGGATGCCCCGCGCCGTATTCAGGAAGCCTTGTCCTTTCGTACCCTCGCCCCCGTCACCGGCGCAGCGCAAGAAGCCCTGACCCGCGCCATCGCGATCTGGGAGGACGATGCGAATGGTGTGTCGGACAGCCCGGTCGTGAGGGGGGACGCGATGCCCTCGACGGCGAATTTCGCCAATCCGGCCCTTGCGCTGGCATTGGAAGGGGTGGCACTGGCCCTCGCCATGGCCGCGAATGCCGGAACGCAGCGGATCGAGCGCATGATGGACCCCGCCCTTTCGGGCCTGCCCCGCTATCTGTCGCCGGTAGGCGGTGGATCGGCGGGGATGGTGCCAGTGCAAAAGGTAGCCATGGCGTTGCTGGCCGAAATCCGCCACCTTGCTCTGCCCACCGCCTTCGACGCGCCCCCTGTCAGCGATGGGGTCGAGGATGTGGCCCCGAACACCCAAGCCGCCGCGCGCAAGCTGGGCCGGATGGCCCGCCCCATGCGCCTGCTCGCTGGCATCGAAGGGATGGTCGCGGCTCAGGCGATCGATCTGCGCCAGACCCCGCTCGCACCAATGCCCGCCCGGCTGCATGCCGCCATTCGGGAACGGGTGCCGATCCTGACCGATGATCGCCCGTTGGGGCGCGACATCGAGGCGGCGGCAAAAGCTCTCGACAGCATCGAATAGGCGTCAGTCATCGACCTTCTTCAACATCCGCCCCAGCCAGCGTCCACCGAGGACATGGAGGTGGAAATGCGGCACTTCCTGTACACCGTTCTTTCCGGCATTCGAGACGATGCGAAATCCCTCGCCCCCTCCAGAGGGCGCGACGCCCTCCTCTGAGGCGACCTGCCCTGCCGCGCGAACGAAAGCAACGATTTCGGCATCGCTGGCATGGGCGGCAAAATCGTCGAAAGAGACGTATTTGCCCTTCGGAATCACCAGCACATGGGTCGGAGCCTGCCCGTTGATATCGTGGAAGGCGAGGACGTGCTCGTTTTCCAGCACCGTGCGATTGGGAATCTCGCCGCGCAGGATCTTGGCGAACACATTGTTATCGTCATAGCTCATGCGCCGGTCTCCAGTTCAACAGGGTGCCCATGGGGCGTGGTCTCATAAGCCCGCGCCCAAGCATCGCGGCGGGCCTCGATTTCGGGGGCCGGAACAGCGCCCTGCATGGCCAGCAGAGTTTCCAAAGCGGCGAGAACGGCGCGGTAATAGCCGCTCGTGGTATCGTCATCCTGTTCGCGCACCGCTTTGCCCAGCGCCGCCGCCCAGTCGGATGCGGAGAATGCCCCCGCCCGGACCATGCAATCGGCCATGGCCAGCGCCTGCGCCTGCCATGCCTCCTCGAAAACCGGATCGCCATCGCGCCGGGCAAGGGGGGCGAGGGGGTTTTCAGGCAGGGGCAAGATAGCTCTCCCATAGATCGAGATGCACCTTGTCGGGGCTGCCCGCCGCCTCCGGAAAGAGATCACCGCGCGCAAAGGCCACGGTATAAAGCGGCTCGGCCCGGTCGATACCCCGCGCCCCGTCATCGGGCATCAGATGCGCCCCGCGATAGGCGATCACCTCGCCGGTCGCGCTGCGTGCATAGGCGGGCAACCGGGTATGGCCGGGATGTCCATGGCTGGCCGTGCGCACCCGCGCGCCCACCGCAAAAATGGGTGGCTCGGCCCCGGCGCGCTCGAAAGTCGCCGGAATCGTGAGCATCGCGCGGACATCTTCGGGCATCATGGGCGCAGGGATGCGGGCCAACCCCTCGGCCTTGCCCGTGGCCACCTCGACCATCGACAGATCGCCCGCATCGATGGCCATCGCCATCGCCGTTTGCAGCCATTGGTCGAAATAGGGGCGCGTCAGGTAATCGACCGGATCGATATTCTCGCGCACATGGCGAAACCAGTCGATCGGATAGGATCGCTCGCCCCGCATCGAGACGCATAGGGCATAGGCGCGGGCATCGGCCTCAGAATGATACGCCTCATCCTCCCCATGACGATCGACAGGGCCGAACCCCTGCTTGCCGCCCAGATCGTGAACCCCGTCCATCACACGCCTCCCTTCAGGTCATCCGTGCCGATCATCGCATTGCGCGTGACCAGAGCCGCGAGGGCCGCTTCATCCATGCCATCGGTTCCGCTGGGGCGCTGGGGCACGACCATGTAGCGCAGCTCGGCGGTCGAATCCCAGACTGTGACGGCCACATCCGGCGCCGGATTCACACCGAATTCCGCCAGCACACCACGCGGATCGCGCACCGCCCGCGCCCGGTATTCATTCGCCTTGTACCACGCCGGGGCCATGCCCAGAATCGCAAAGGGATAACAGGAGCACAGCGTACAAACGACGAGGTTATGCACCGTATCGGTATTCTCGACCGCCTTCAGATGACCGCTCGCCTGACCGGCAAAGCCCATCTCGGCCACCGCCGCGCCCGCATCCGCCAGCAGGCGCGCCCGGAATTCCGCATCGACCCAGGACCGCGCCACGACCGCCGCCCCGCGCTTGGGTCCGATCTCCTCGGTATAGGCGTCGATCCACGCATCCAGCGCCGCCGGATCGACCAGCCCTTTCTCGACCAGCAGGCTTTCGAGCGCCTTGACCCGCAACGCGGGTTCCGGTGGCAGATGACTGTGCAGATGGCGGTGGATATCCGCGACCTTATCGCTGTCATAGGATGGTTTCATAGCCCGACTCTCCCCTTCATCGCATCGACCATAACAGGATGCGTCACCGTGCAAAGACACTTGATCGACGGGAAAGATCGTCCGGCTTTGCCATCGATGACCCCGGCAGCGTTCCACGGGGCGGGCCAAACTCGGAACATCGGGTTTATCGACACGGGTGTGACTGGACACCGCAAGGCACACGCCCCATGCTTCCCTCCGAACACTTCCAGCATGAGGCATATCCATGGCCACGACCGTAAAAGCCCCCTTCGCACGGGGCCGCATCTACGACACCATCACCGATACCATCGGCGGCACACCCCTCGTGCGCCTGTCGAAATTTGCGGCGGCGCATGACAGCGGCGCGGAAATCATCGCGAAACTCGAATTCTTCAATCCGCTGGCATCGGTCAAGGATCGCATCGGCGTCTCCATGATCGACGCGCTGGAAGCCTCCGGCGACCTGAAACCCGGCGGCACGGTGATCGAGCCGACCTCTGGCAATACCGGCGTGGGCCTTGCCTTCGTCTGCGCGGCGCGGGGCTATCCCTTGATCCTGTGCATGCCCGAAAGCATGTCGATCGAGCGGCGCAAGATGCTGGCGCTGATGGGCGCGACGCTTGAGCTGACACCGAAGGAAAAAGGGATGAAGGGCGCGATTGCCCGCGCTGAAGAACTGCTCGCCGCAACCCCCGGCGCAATCATCCCGCAGCAATTCCAGAACCCCGCAAACCCGGCGGTGCATGTGCGCAGCACGGCGCTGGAAATCCTCGAAGATACCGGCGGCGATTTCGATGCCTTCATCGCAGGCGTCGGCACGGGCGGCACGCTCACCGGCTGCGCCCGCGTCTTCCGCGAGCATGGGCATAAGGCCCCCTGCATCGCCGTCGAGCCGGAAGACAGCCCCGTCATTTCGGGCGGCGATCCCGGCCCCCATGCGATTCAGGGGATCGGGGCGGGCTTCATCCCGAAAAACCTCGATACGTCGCTGGTCGATCGCACCATCGCCATTGCCAACGCCACCGCCTTCGAAACCGCGCGCGAAGTCGCCCGGATCGAGGGATTGCCGGTCGGCATCTCCTCCGGAGCAGCACTGGCCGCAGCGGCGCAACTGGGCAAGGAGCCGGAGATGAAGGGCAAGAAGATCGTTGTCATCATCCCCAGCTTCGCCGAACGTTATCTCTCCACGGCGCTGTTCGACGGGCTGGGATAAGCGCAAAGGCACGCAAACCGCGACTGATACAATTGGGAACGGTTTCGTGAAGCCCCTAAAAGGATTAAGGTTAACAAGAAGATGGCGCCAGCAGGGTTGATCGAAAATCGGATCGGGCAACCCTGCGCTGAACTTGATGGCGGTGCCGCGCGTTTGATTGGCAGACCCCGACCGAAACGGAAGGCCGGGATGACCAAGAGCGCAGAAAGGCACCGCCATGACCTCCATCACCCGTTTTCCCCTCGCCGCCTTCATCGTCGCATCCCTCGCGTTGCCGCTTTTGCCCAGCATGGCCGCCGCCGAGGAAACCGGCGAGGCGCTGCGCGAAGCCGCCGCCGAATTGCGCCGCGCCAATGATGGCGACCAGAGCCTGAACGGAGGCGGCAGCGCCTATGCCTTCGGTCAGTCGGTGCCCCTGTTCGATGTCACGCCGGAGCGGTCAGGATCGTCATACGGCGCGCTGACCCCCAGCTTTACGACCTCCGCATCCTTCCCGGCGGAGACCTACGAGCCGATCCGCCAGACCGCCCCCTCTTTCGGATTTTCGTTCCGCTTCTGATCGACACTCTCTCCTCTCCCCTGTCGCCCAGTAAAAGGTCCTGTCGCTTCGGCGAGAGGGCCTTTTTCCTGTGCCAATGTGCGGAAGGGTTTGTCTGATGCGCCGGAGCCGGTAGAGTCCGGGTCTTCCGCAACCTGTTCACAGGCGACGCATGGCCCTTTCCGACGATGATCTCGACCGCTATGCCCGGCATATCGTCCTGCGCGAGATTGGCGGGCCGGGTCAGGCGCGGCTGCGCAAGGCGCGGGTGCTGAGCATTGGTGCGGGGGGGCTTGGGGCGCCGGTGCTGATGTATCTGGCCGCCGCCGGAATCGGCACCTTGGGGGTGGTGGATGACGACGTGGTGGACCTGTCAAACCTGCAACGGCAGGTGATTCACACGACGGGGGCCATCGGCCAGCCAAAGACCGACAGCGCGGCGGCCACCCTCGCCGGGGTCAATCCGGGGGTTGCGGTGATCGGCCACAGCCTGCGCCTGACCGCCGAAAACGCCGCCCGGATCATCGGGGGATACGATCTGGTCTGTGACGGATCGGATAATTTCGACACCCGTTATCTGGTCAACGACACATGCGCGCGGGCGGGTATCCCGCTGGTGGCGGGGGCAATCGGGCAATGGGACGGGCAGGTATCGCTCTACGATCCCGCGAACGGCACCCCCTGCTATGCCTGCGTCTTTCCAGAGGCCCCGGCGGAGGGGCTGGCCCCCAGCTGTGCGCAGGCGGGGGTCGTGGGGGCCTTGCCGGGGATCATCGGCTCGATGATGGCGATGGAGGCGATCAAGCATCTCACCGGCGCGGGCGAGACGCTGGCCGGACGCCTGTTCGTCTATGACGCCCTGGCCGCAGAGGGGCGCACACTGAAACTGCGCCGGAATGCGGGATGCGGGGTCTGCGGGGG
>CALLLP010000021.1 GCA_938008165.1 uncultured Neomegalonema sp.
CTAACCGATCTTTAAGGGATTGGAAAACCCGACTTTGCAAACGGAGCGCGTTGGACTAGGAACACGCCCGACCCGTCCCGACCAGAGGAGCCATCCGATGTCCGCCGCAGAACCCGCCGCGACACCCGCTTTCCTGCGTGACAAGCCCAAGCCAACCGCCTGTCTCGCGCTGGCGGATGGACAGATTTTCTGGGGCAAGGGATTCGGCGCCGCCGGACGAACCGTGGGCGAGCTATGCTTCAACACGGCGATGACCGGATATCAGGAGGTGATGACCGATCCCTCCTATGCCGACCAGATCGTCGCCTTCACCTTCCCGCATATCGGCAATGTCGGGGTAAATGACGAAGATCGGGAAACCGGCTCGCCGGTTGCGCTCGGCATGGTCACACGCATGGACCCGACCGAGCCGTCGAACTGGCGGGCGATGGAGCCGCTGGACGCATGGATGCGCGGGATCGGACGGATCGGGATTGCCGGGATCGACACGCGGCGGCTGACGCGGCTCATCCGGTCGCAAGGGATGCCTCACGCGACGCTTTGTCATGATCCCGAAGGCACTATCGACGCCGATGCGCTAGTGGCGATGGCGCGGGGGTGGAACGGGATCGAGGATGCCGATCTGGCCGCTGAAGTGACGTGCGATGCGCCCTATGGCTGGAGCGAGGGGCGCTGGAACTGGCCCGAGGGATACGACAAGGAGCCGGAGACCCGGCACAAGGTCGTCGCCATCGATTTCGGGGCCAAGCACAATATCCTGCGCTGCCTGACGGATGTGGGATGCGATGTCACTGTGGTTCCGGCACAGACCTCAGCCGCCGATATCCTCGGTCTGCAACCAGATGGGATCTTCCTGACGAATGGTCCCGGTGATCCGGCGGCCACGGGCATCTATGCCGTCGAGACGATCCGGTCGCTGATCGATGCGGAATTGCCGATCTTCGGGGTCTGTCTGGGTCATCAGTTGCTTGCCATGGCCTTGGGCGGCAAGACCGAGAAGATGAAATTCGGTCATCATGGCGCAAATCATCCCGTGAAGGATATGGAGACGGGAAAAGTCGAGATCACGTCCATGAATCATGGATTCACCGTCGATGAAGCATCGCTGCCCGAGAGCGTGGTGCAGACGCATGTATCGCTTTTCGATGGTTCGAATTGCGGTTTGCGCGATGCTGATCGCCCTCTCTTCTCGGTGCAGTACCACCCCGAAGCCAGCCCCGGCCCGAAGGACAGTTTTTATCTGTTTGAACGGTTCGCCAAGAATATCGAGGGATTAACTTCTCAGGCAGACATGTGAGACATATCCCTCAATCGACAATCGCCTGAAGTTCATTCAGTGCGGTTGTCGCTTTACTCCGCAAAAGTGAATATCCGTATACATCAAAGTAATTATTCGTACAGATTTACAATTTATTGGTGTAATTATATAAAATACCCTAATTGACTTTGTGTTAACTTATCCCTCCGCTACCATAATGGTAGTAGAGCCGGATAATAACACCCAGAGTAAAGACCCCCATTACTGGGAACCAGCGATTCGCAAGCGGTCGCAATCGAATTTTTCTTCCATACCGGCCAGCAGGATCGACAAGGCGGATGGAGTTGCCTTTCGCCCCAGACCCGATCTGGCACAGAATGGTTGGGCGGATGTGTTGTGTCGCCGCCTCGTTATTCCCTATTCGGGCGATAAGCGCGGCATCGTCTTGGCCTCGACGACCTATGCCGAAGCCCTGCGCGCAGCGGATGAATTGGGCATCGCTGACCGCCTGACCGGCGTAAAGCTGGCGAGCGCATCACAAATCATCCCGGCACTGACCCGGCGTTATGGCGAGGCCCTGACACAGCAGGCGATATCGGGGTTGAGAGATGCAGCACCGGAATATTCCGCCGCCACGGCCTTTCCCCGGTGGATGCGGGCGCTGTGGATCGCAGTTACGGCGCTGATCGTGATGGCCCTGATTGCGATACCGGCAGCATCGGCGCTGAATATGTGGGTGCTGTTCATCCCGTATTTCACGGCCACCATGGCCCTGCGCGCCCTTCTCCTATTCAACGCCGCGCGCCCTGCCCCCGCACAGACCACCATACGCAAGACAACGCCCATCGTCTCGATTCTCGTGCCGGTCTACCGCGAGGCGGAGAGCTTGCCCGCACTGGTCAAAGCCCTGAAGGCGCTCGATTATCCCATTCGAGCGCTCGATATCAAAATCCTGCTCGAAGAAGACGATACCGGGACGATTGCGGAGGCTTTCTGGCTGACGGCGGGCACGCATATCGAGTGCCTGATCGTCCCGCCAAGCGAACCGCGCACCAAACCCAAGGCCATGAATTTCGCTCTGCCGTTCGTGCGCGGCAGCATTGTCGGCATCTTCGACGCGGAGGATGCGCCGGAAGCCGATCAAATCTCCAAAGCCGTTATGACACTGGAAGCGGGCGGCGAGGATGTGGTCTGCGCACAGGCGCGGCTGAGCCATTACAATCCGACCGACAACCTGATGACGCGCTGTGTGGCGATCGAATATGCGCTGTGGTTCGACATGCTTCTCGCCGGGTTGAGTCGCACGGATCTGCCCGTTCCACTTGGGGGGACATCGCTCTATTTCCGAACCGCTACCTTGCGCGACATCGGCGGATGGGACCCGCATAACGTCACCGAAGATGCCGATCTTGGCCTGCGGCTGGCCCGTGCCGGAAAGCAGGCGCGGGTTTTCGATTCCACGACCTTCGAAGAGGCAACCGGCAGTATGGCCGCGTGGATCAAGCAGAGATCCCGCTGGATCAAGGGCTTTATGCTGACATGGGCCGTTCATATGCGCGACCCTGCGCGCGCGGCGCGCGAGCTTGGTCTTCTGCCGATGGTCGCGATCAACATCATGTTGCTGGACGGCTTTTTGTCTTTCCTGTTGCAGCCCGTCATCCTGCTATCGGGCATTCTTGCCCTGACGATGGACATGCCGCCATGGCTGGGCGTGTTCGACGTGCGAGGGGTCGCGCTTCTGATGATCGTCTTGTTCGGCGGTCAGATCATGCTGTTGATCGGCGCGGCCATTGCCTCTCATCGGCGATTTGGATGGCAGGTCGCATTTGCCGTGCCGCTGATGCTGCCCTATTGGATGATGGGCGGGGTCGCGGCTCTGAAAGCCTTGGGGCAAATCGCGACCAAACCGCAATTCTGGGAAAAGACGGTCCATTGCGTCAGCCCGGTCGCTCAGGCGCGGCGAATGGCCGTTTTGACCTGCCCGAAAAACGATTAACGCTTGCGCAGTGCGGTCACGCCGCGCAGAACCCCGATATGACCGATACAACACCCTCCCCCCGCCCGACCCCGCCAAAGATCGGCATGGTCAGCCTTGGTTGCCCCAAAGCCCTTGTGGATTCGGAGCGCATTCTCACACGCCTTCGCGCTGAGGGTTACGCCTTCGCCCCGGATTATGCGGGAGCCGATGCGGTGATCGTGAATACCTGCGGTTTTCTCGACAGTGCCAAGGCCGAAAGCCTTGATGCCATCGGCGAAGCACTGCGCGAGAATGGGCGGGTGATCGTGACGGGGTGCCTCGGAGCCGAAGCCAAAACCATCGAGCAAGCCCATCCAAAGGTACTCGCCATCACCGGGCCACAGCAATACGAGCAGGTGATGGATGCGGTCCATGAAGCCGTGCCGCCGCGCCCCGACGCCTTTACCGACCTGATCCCCCCGCCCCGCGAGGGTGATGGGGTGCGCCTGACCCCTCGCCATTACGCCTATCTGAAGATTTCCGAGGGCTGCAATCATTCCTGCCGCTTTTGTATCATCCCGGATATGCGCGGCAAACTGGTCTCGCGCCCCGTGAATGCGGTACTGCGCGAGGCGGAACGGCTGGTCGCCTCCGGTGTGCGGGAATTGCTGGTGATCTCGCAGGACACCTCTGCCTATGGCGTCGATATCAAGCATCAAGAAGCTCAATGGAACGGGCGCCATTATCGCACGGACCTGCATGACCTGTGCGAAGGCTTGGGTACATTGGGGGCATGGGTGCGGCTGCACTACGTTTATCCCTATCCATCAGTGGACAAGATCATTCCGCTGATGGCTCAAGGCAAAATTCTGCCCTATCTCGACATTCCGTTTCAGCATGCGTCGCCGACCGTCCTGCGCGCCATGCGCCGCCCTGCCAATCAGGAAAAAACGCTCGACCGCATCGCGGCATGGCGGGCCATCTGCCCCGACCTGACGATCCGCTCGACCTTCATCGTCGGTTTTCCCGGCGAGACGGAAGAAGACTTCCAGTTCCTGCTCGACTGGCTGGAAGAAGCCCAACTCGACCGGGTGGGCTGTTTTCGCTACGAGGATGTGGCCGGGGCGGCGGCGAACGACCTGCCCGGCCATGTATCGCAAGAGGTCAAAGACGACCGCCTTGCACGCTTCATGGCGGCACAGCAACGGATCAGTACGGCCAAGCTGTCGCGGCTCGTGGGCAAGCGGATGCAGGTTTTGGTGGATGCGGTGGACGATGATGGCGCCGAAGCGCGCTCGGCATCCGATGCCCCTGAAATCGACGGCAATGTCTTCATCGACGAAAACTTCGCCGATCTCGCACCGGGCGATTTCGTGGAGGTCGAGATCGATGAGACAGGCGATCATGACGTTTGGGCACGCCGGGTTGATTAAATGTGACTGGCAAAAATCGGCCAGCCTGCCCACGATTCGCTAACGATTGAGCGTAATCACGCCGTAGACGGATTATGCCCAATCGATAAATCAAAAAAATCGGATTATGAAGACATTTTTCCAAGCCCTTTTCGAGGCTTACTGTTTGGTTTTATAATCTTGATATGTTCTGCTCCGGCACCCCAAATTCACTTCCCGTTAACATCCTGTTCATTCAAAAGACGTCAAATCCTTGTTACAAAGAGAATTAAGCGAAAGATCGATTAGCGGGTCGATTACAAAAGAGGGCGGTGGCGATGACAATGACTGGACAAAATTGCGTTTTACCTGGCGATGACACGGTAATTCTCTGATATAAAATCGCTTTCCTGATCAACGCACATGAGTTCGGGAATGCGAGAAAAACGACAAAAAAGGCCCCAGCGTGATGCAGGGGCCTTTTTTATTGTCTGAAATAGCCCTGATAATAACGCCTTATCCTCGCTTGCTCAGAGAGTGGTTTGCCTCGATCACGGCGCATTGCGCCAAGACGGATCAGCCTTTACCGCGCCATGGGATCAACCACCGCTCCAGCAGGCGCATGATCATCTCGATCCCATACCCGATGATCCCGATGATGATGATGCCGATCACGACCGTATCGGTTTGCAGAAAGTTCTTTGCGATCATGATCATCGATCCGACGCCCTTTTCGGCCGCAACAAGCTCGGCGGCGACCACGGTGCCCCAGCATACGCCCATCGCCGTGCGAATGCCGGTAAAGATTTCGGGCAGCGCATTGGGCAGGATCACGTTCTTAAGCACCTGAAATTTCGATGCCCCAAGGCTGTAGGCCGCATGAACCTTCGAGATTTTCACGCCGGAGACACCGGACCGCGCCGCAATGATCATGATGAACAGTGCCGCGAGGAACAACAGCGAAATCTTCGCCGTCTCATCGATGCCCAGCCACAGGATGAACAGCGGAATCAGGGCCAGTGGCGGGATCGGGCGCATGAATTCGACGATCGGATCGAACAGGCCCTTCGCCACCGAACTCAACCCCATGGCAAAGCCAAGCGGAATGCCGATCAATGCGCCGAAGAACACACCGGCAAGCACACGATAGACGCTGATATAGACATGCTCGAACAGGGGTACATTGCGAAAGCCCTGATCGATGAGTTTTGTCCAGCGCGCGCCGACCGCTTCGAAGGATGGCCAATAGATCGGCTTTACCCATCCATTCGCGGTCGTCACCCACCAAAGCACCAGCAGGGCAACAACGGTGATGATGCTGTAGAGGCGCCCAGAATTGACCGCCGTAGCATCGCCGAACTTCACGGTTTTCTGGCGCGTAAAGCTGTTATCGGCGATTCCGAGCCACATCATGAGGGCGGAGGGTTGTTTCTCCTCGGCGGCGACGGGGCGCTTGTTCGTGGACTCGGTCATTGCGCTGCCCCTCCCATGATTTCTTCTTCCATTTCCCAGATCATCGACAGGATTTCCTCGCGCCGTTCGATGAAATCGGGGCTGGCCTTGATCTCGCGCGGGCTGATCGTCAGGCCACGCTCGGCGAAGGGCAGGCGATATTCCCGGTGGATGCGGCCCGGACGGGGAGCCATCACGATAAGGCGCTCGCCGAGGAACAGCGCCTCCTCGACCGAATGGGTGATGAGCACGATGGTCTTGCCGGTTTCTTTCCAGAGTTTCAGGACCAGACCCTGCATCTTCTCGCGGGTCAGGGCGTCGAGCGCGCCCAAGGGTTCATCCATCAAGATCACGTCGGGATCGTTCGCGAGGCATCGCGCCAGCGCCACGCGCTGCTGCATCCCGCCGGATAGTTGATAGACCGGCTTATCGCCAAAATCGCCAAGCCCGACGATATTGAGCAGATGATCCACCTTCTCTTTCGTTTCCTTGCGCGGTTTGCCCATCATGCGCGGGCCGAAGGAGATGTTCTTCCTGACATCCAGCCATTCGAACAGGGCACCTTGCTGAAAGACCATCCCGCGCTCGGCGGCGGGGCCTTTGACCTGATGCCCGTTCAGGAAAACCGCCCCTTCGGTCGGAGCCAGAAACCCGGCGATAATGTTCAGAAGGGTCGTCTTTCCGCAGCCCGATGGCCCGAGAACCGACAGCAATTCACCCGAAGCAAGGTTCATCGTCACGTTCTTGAGGGCGTGGACCGATCCACCACCCGGCAGTGTGAAGACCATCGATACATCATCGACGAGGAGTCCGTTATGGTCGGCTCCATCCATCCTTTTTCTCCCCCTCAGAAACGATATAATCCGTTCTGTCGCCCGTGATGCGACGTTATCGCGCGACTGAAAAGCAGATTGCGGACGGACGCAAGCGCTAAGACCCGCCGCGCTCTGCAACGCTTTGTGAAACAGCCGAAAATATCGGGCTGCCCCGCTGTTTCGCATGGACTGGCACCATCTCCCGGCGCTACGCAAAAACTCCACAGGGAGACATCACATGAAAATCGGATTCATCGGCCTCGGCAATGTCGGGGCAAAGCTGGCGGGCAGTCTGATCCGCAACGGGCATGACGTGACCGTGCGCGATCTGGATCGTGCGGCGGCACAGCCTTTTCTCGACAGGGGCGCAGCATGGGGCGACAGCCCACGCGCAATGATCGAGGCATGCGACGCCGTCATCACCTGCCTGCCCTCCCCCGCCGCGAGCGCAGCGGTGATGGAGGCACAAGACGGCATCCTCGCAGGCATGGTCCCCGGCAAGATCTGGATGGAAATGTCCACGACCGACGAGGCGGAGGTCAAGCGCCTCGGCGCATTGGTCGCCGCGACGGGGGGCGCGGCAGTCGATTGCCCCGTCTCGGGCGGATGCCACCGGGCCGATACCGGCAATATCTCGATCTTCGCGGGATGCGAGCGCGAGACCTTCGACCGGGTGTTTCCGGTCCTGACATCGCTGGGACGGCGCATCCTGCATACCGGCCCGCTGGGCAGCGCCTCGGTGCTGAAGGTGATGACCAATTACCTGGCCACCGCCAATCTGCTCACCTGCTGCGAAGCGCTGGTGACGATGAAGGCCGCCGGAATGGATCTTGCCACCACCTACGAGGCGATCCGCATTTCCTCGGGCACATCCTTTGTGCATGAGACGGAAAGCCAGATCATCCTCAACGGTTCGCGGGATATCAGCTTCACGATGGATCTTGTGAAAAAGGATATCGGCCTGTTCCAAGCCATCGCCGAGCGCGCGGGCGTGCCGCTGGAAATCAGCCCGAAGATGGTCGAAATCTTCGATGATGGCATCGCCCGCTATGGCGAGCGGGAATTGTCGCCCAATATCATCCGGCGGCTGGAGGATGCCACCGGCCTATCGATCCTCGCCGATGGCTTTCCGGCCGAGATGGTCGATGATGAGCCGGAAGAACCGGGCTATGAAGTCGTACGGGGCGGGCGGCCATGATCACCTCGATGCTTGGCATCCTGCCCAGCACAATCGCCAGCACGATCGCCCCGTTCAGCACGAACAGATAGATCGGATACGCCAACAAGACCCAATCCACCGTTCCGACGGACAGGATCGCGCACCCTGAGGCGATGAAGGACATCAACCATGTCACCATCGTCTCGCTTTGCGGCGCACGATACGCCTTGAGCACCGTAACACTGCCGCCAAGCAGGCTGATGCTGATCGTAATCGCAAGGGCATAGCTGGCATTCTCGGTGAAATACCAGAGAATCAGACCCGATCCCGCAGCGGCCAGAACGGCGCAGTCGCTGCGGTTCAGGAACCCGCCGACTCCAAGCCGGATGGACAGCACAAAGACGGCAACCGTTCCACCGACCTGTACCCCCGCAAACCACAAGGACGACCCCGCGCCCTCATAGACCTGCGAGAAAAACGCGATCGACCCAAGCACCGACCAAATTAACCACGATGCCCTCTGGGGTTGAGTGCGCAGCGCGATCGTATCGCGAATATACGGGATGTAAGCCACAGCACTCAAAATGCCGGACAGGACACCGAGAGCGATCAAAATCGCTCCCGGCTCCATGATAAACTCTACCATAGGGGTACACTCCACCGAAACACAGCCCCATACACTCAGGGCATGAACTCTGCTTAAGCGAGAGTGAGAGGTGGGTATGTGACTTGCATCACGTTAATCGGAAGATACTCTACCCAGCGGTCGTTATGTGAACCTTTATCCCCCGGCACGGATAGCGAGGCGACTTGCGGGAATGGGGACCGAGCGTCAGAAATCCGTCGGAGCGCCGCCTTCGCGCTTGCGCCGCTCGACAAATTCATCCAGCGCACCGCGTGCATCATCGTCCATGGCGGGCGCCTCGAATTCTTCCAGCACGTTCTTCCAGACAGCATTGGCCCGCTTTTCCGCGGTCAGGGAGCCATTATCCTCCCAGTTTTCGAAATTCGACCAATCGGACAGGAACGGCTGGTAAAAGGCCGTCTCGTAACGCTCTTGCGTATGGGGTGTCCCGAAGAAATGCCCGCCCGCGCCAACATCGCGAATCGCCTCGACCGCAATATCGGCCTCGGTAACCGGAACGGGGCAGACGTAATGCTGCATCTGTTGCAGCATCTCGCAATCAATGATGAATTTCTCGTAGGAGGCGCATAACCCGCCCTCCAGCCACCCGGCCCCGTGATAGACCATATTCGTCTGTCCTGTGACAGCGCCCCACAGGGAAAACGCGCTCTCCCATGCCGCCTGTGCATCGGGGGCATTCGCCGCGCAGGTATTCGACGAGCGCAGCGGCAGGCCGTAGAACCGCGCCATCTGACCCGACATCTGGGTCGCACGCATGTATTCGGGGGTTCCAAAAGCAGGCGAGCCGGTCTTCATATCCACATTTGAGGTGAAGGAGCCATAGACCACCGGCGCCCCCGGACGGATACATTGCAGCAAGGCGATACAGGCCAGCCCCTCCGCCGTCTGCTGGGCCACAGCCCCTGCAATCGTTACCGGAGCCATTGCCCCCGACAGCGTGAAGGGCGAGACGACGACTGGCTGATTCCGCTGCGCCATCCGCATCGCCCCATCGAGCATCGGCCAGTCATGCTTGAGCGGCGAGGTGGAATTGATATTGGTGAACATGCGCGGGCTTGCCTCGAATTCCTCGTGGCTCAACCCCCCGGCAAGGCGCACCATCTCCATATTATCTTCGATCCGTTCGGTGCCCAGCGAATAAGAATGCATCACCTTGTCGGAGAGGATCAGTTTGTCGCGGACCGCATCGAGATGACGAATCGAGGCATGGATGTCGATCGGCTCGACCGGATGGCCCGAGACGAAATGCAGACAGTTGAAATACTGGGTCAATTTCACAAGGTCTTGAAACGCCTTGCGATTGCCGGTCCGGCGGCCCTCGTCGAGATTGGAATAATTCGGGGGAGAGCCGACTTGGGCAAATAACATCTGTCGCCCCCCCACCTCCAGTTTCCGGTCGGGGTTTCGGGGGGTGATGGTGAAGGAGGACGGCGCAAGGGCGATTTTCTCCATCACGAAATCGCGGCCCATGATGACCGTGACCCCATCATCCAGCACCGTACACCCGGCCGCTACCAACGTCTCGACCGCCTTTGGGTGCAGAAACTGAATGCCGATTTCCTCCAGCACCCGCATCGCGCCATTATGCACGGCCATGACGGAATCCGGCGAGAGCGGCTCGATGGGCGCATCGTGATAGCGGGGCAGCACCCAAGGCGATTGGGCGACCGCCGGTCCCTTGCCCCGTGTATTACCTGCACGCCCCCCTCCCCGGCGTCGTTTGGGGGCATTGGATACGGCAGCGGCAATCTCGACAGTCATCGGACAATCCTTCTCGCAGGGTTCACACCCCAAGTGCCGCATAGCCAAGGGCGCAAGGCAAGACCCTTAGCGACCCCTGATGTCGTTTTGGGCCACCCGTGTTCGTTCTCGCCAGCGGGAAGCCAAGACGCTATAGAAAAAAGGGGGATCAGCGCCGCAGAGGGACAAGGCCGTGAACGACAGCAAACCGACACAGGCGGATGCGGAAGCAGCCGTGCGCACCTTGATCGAATGGGCGGGGGACGATCCGACGCGCGAAGGTCTTCTCGATACACCGGGGCGCGTGGCGAGGGCTTATCGCGAATGGTTTTCCGGTTACGAGGTCGATCCGCATGCCTATCTGGAGCGCACCTTCGAGGAGGTGGAAGGCTATGACGAGATGGTCGTCCTGCGCGATATTCGATTCGAAAGCTATTGCGAGCACCATATGTGCCCGATCATCGGCAGGGCGCATGTCGGCTATATCCCGGCGGGGCGGGTCGTCGGGATTTCAAAGCTGGCGCGCGTGGTCGAAAGCTATGCCAAGCGCATGCAGGTACAGGAAAAAATGACCGCCCAGATCGCCCAAGCCATCGCCTCCGTGCTGGAACCACGCGGCGTGGCGGTCGTGCTGGAGGGCGAACACCAATGCATGACCACGCGCGGCATTCACAAGCATGGCGTCAGCATGGTGACCAGCCAGATGATGGGCCTGTTCCGCAAAGACCCCCGCACAAGACAAGAATTCATGACCGTGATCGGGAATCCGGTGAACCGGGGGTAGGATGCATTCTCTGAGCGCATGGAGTGACAGCACGCCCATTGGCTCAGCGGCTCACGGCCCCGCCCTGTCAATCGACGGCCCTGATGCAGATCACTAGACCGGCTCGCACTGGCCGCGCGGAAACCATGCTCAAATAAGCACGACGATTGCAGCGATCCACGAGACTACCTTAGCCGCGTTTTCGGCCGTATCGGCAATTTTTTTGAGTTCGGCTTGAAGCTCGATCAAATCCATCTTGATTTTCCGAAAGCCCATACCGTTCAGGACAACATACGGATCAGCACTCAGCCTCAGCATCCGATTGACGATTTCCGTCATCTCGTTCTGGTTTTCGACCTGCGCCTTGAACATCTTGCGCTTCATTCTGGGCGTCGGCGCAGAATCGATCATCAAGTCCCGCAATGCCTGATTAGTGTTTTCATGCGCCAGAAATGCCTTCTCGAACGTCTCTAGATCGGTTGCCATTTTCTGACTCCTGTTACTCGGTCAATGCCGCCGTGTTCTCCGCCAGCGTACGACTGGTGTTAAGAAAATCGTCCAAAGCCCGGTCGCCATCTTCTGAGGATATGAGATCAGCATGGGCCTTCTCGAAATCAGAGATCGCCCCGACGAACGAACCATATTCGGCGATAAGGTCATCGATCTCATCCTGTGTCGCAGAGGCTTCGCGATAGGCGCGTTGCAGGTCTACCACCGATGTTTTCGGATCGTGCCAGGCAGTCTCCAGATTGAATCGCGCGGCGCTTGTATAGATATTACGTTGCTCGCGCATCAGACGGTTCAGCAGATTGAAATCTTCCGTCAGACCTTTGGATGCATTGGCGATCATCGGTTGCGTTTCGGCAATTGCAGCGCGGATCGCCGCCGCTGAACGGGCTCGTAAGGCGGTCCCAATCGACGTCTGAGCCAGCGCGATCAAGGGCGACGGTATTGAAATATCCGTACCCACCGCAAGGTCATTGACACCGTCCCCAAGCGCCGCAAGCCCGCCAACCGCCTTGTCATCGGCGGTGGGATCATTCAAATTTGCAAGCGCTTCGGCGTAGCGGGCAATCCCGCTCATCGCCCGCGTTCTGGCAGCCCATATCTTGGGATCAACTGCTTTTTGATTCTGAGGAGCGGGAAAACCGAACTCCTGAACATCGCGGCTCGAATATTCGAGCACCGCCCCCTCTAGATTGGTACGGTCAACCAGAGCGCCATGGTGGCGGTAAATATCGCGGGCAGCGGATGCCAGAGCTTTGCTGGATTCTTGAAACTTCAGCACATCTTTCTGAACAGGGTTTGTGCAAGCAGAGAGTGTCATTGCGACCGCAATCAAGGCGATCGGCAATGGAATTATTCTTATTTTACAGATATTTATTCGTATCATTCTGCACCTCCTGAATGAAATCAGAAATCAGCATTTCGAAATCAATCGATTAGATAAATACACGTTATTTTTGTATTTGTAAACAAAACCCACAAAAAGGGGCATTGCAGTAGGGTCGAAAGAAGAGACTATCGTGGATCATTCAAACCGTCTCCAATCGGCCAAATCATCGATTTTTCGGCACGCGATCGGGCAGTCCGGGCTATGCTGGGGCTGAATACCGAGTCGGAGAGACCGCATGCCCCCCTTCATCCACCTTACCCTGCACACCGCCTATTCCGTTCTCGAAGGGGCAAATGGAATCAAAGGGTTGCCGGGGATGTGCGCGGCGCAAGGGATGCCCGCTCTGGCCATTACCGATACCGACAACATGTTCGGGGCGCTCGAATTTTCGGAAGCGATGGCCAAGGCCGGGATACAGCCGATCATCGGGTGTCAGGTCTCGCTGGCCTATGGCGCGGCGGCGGTCGCCGATGCGGGGCGTCATGCAAAGCCCATCCCGCCTGCCCGCCTGACCCTGTTGGCGCAGGACGAGGCCGGGTACATGAACCTGATGGCTCTCGTCTCGGCGGCGTATCTGGAAACGGGACCGGGCGAGCCGGTGCAGGTGACGACCGAGGCGCTCGCCGCGCATCATGGCGGATTGATCTGCCTGAGCGGGGGACCGAACGGACCCGCCGGAATGATGATCCGGGCCAAGCGCATGGCCGAGGCGCGGGCGCATCTCGACTGGCTGCGCGGGGTCTTCCCCGACCGCCTTTATATCGAGCTACAGCGCCATGGAGACGGCGAAACCCGCCTGTTGCCCTCAGAACGCGAGACGGAGCCGGTATTTCTCGACTGGGCCTATGACGCGGGCATCCCGATCGTCGCGACCAACGATGTGTATTTCCCAAAGCGCGAAATGTACGAGGCCCATGATGCCCTGATCTGCATCGCCGAGGGGCGCTATATCTCGGAGGAGACCCGACGCCGCCTGACGCCCGAACATTATTTCAAATCCGGGGAGGAGATGGCGGCCCTGTTCGATGATCTGCCTGAAGCTATTGAGGCGACTGTCGAAATCGCCCGGCGCTGCGCCTATCGCCCCCGCCTGCGAGACCCGATCCTGCCCCGGTTCGCCGATAACGAAATCGAAGAATTACGGCGACAATCGAAAGAGGGGCTGGATGCGCGCCTCGCCGCCGAACCCGCCGCTGCCGAGCGCAAAATATATGACGACCGACTCGATTACGAATTGGGGGTGATCGAGGGAATGGGTTTCCCCGGTTATTTCCTGATCGTTGCCGATTTTATCAAATGGGCGAAGGAGCAGAATATCCCCGTGGGGCCGGGGCGGGGATCGGGCGCAGGGTCCGTGGTGGCCTGGGCGCTGACGATTACCGATCTCGATCCCCTGCGCTATGGCCTGCTGTTCGAGCGGTTCCTGAACCCCGAACGCGTCTCGATGCCCGATTTCGACATCGATTTCTGTCAGGATCGCCGCGAGGAGGTGATTCAATACGTTCAGCGCAAATACGGCGCGGATCGGGTGGCACAGATCATCACCTTCGGCACGCTGCAATCAAAGGCGACCGTGCGCGATGTGGGCCGGGTGCTGCAATTACCCTATGGACAGGTCGATCGCCTCGCCAAGATGATCCCGATGGAAGGGGTCAAACCCGTCTCCATCGCAAAATCCATCGAGCAGGAACCCCGCCTCAAGGAAGAAATGGACCGCGAGGAAGCCGTGGGCACCCTCATGCGGATCGGCACGCAGATCGAGGGACTGCTGCGCAATGCCTCGACCCATGCGGCGGGGGTCGTCATCGGGGATCGCCCCCTCCATCAGCTCGTTCCCCTCTACCGCGACCCGCGATCGGACATGCCGGTCACGCAATTCAATATGAAATGGGTCGAAAATGCCGGGCTGGTGAAATTCGACTTTCTGGGGCTGAAGACCCTGACCGTCATTCAGGGCGCGCTGAACATCCTCAAGGACCGTGGCACGGAGATCGATCTGCCGCGTATTCCGCTGGATGATGCGAAGACCTACGATCTCTACAGCCGGGCGGATACCATCGGCGTGTTTCAGGTGGAAAGTTCGGGGATGCGCGATGCCCTGCGCCAACTCAAACCCACCTGCATCGAGGATATCGTGGCCCTCGTCGCGCTCTACCGTCCCGGCCCGATGGAGAACATCCCGAAATACTGCAATGTCAAGAACGGGCGCGAAAAGCGCGACACGCTGCACCCCCTGATCGACAGCATTCTCGACGAGACCCAAGGCATCATCGTCTATCAGGAGCAGGTGATGGAGATCGCCCGAAAGATGGCGGGCTATTCCCTTGGTGGCGCAGATCTTTTGCGCCGCGCGATGGGCAAGAAGATTCAGGAGGCCATGGACGCGGAGCGCCCCAAATTTCTCGAAGGAGCCAAGGAAAACGGCGTCGGCAAGGACAAGGCTATCGAGGTCTGGAACCTCTTGGACAAATTCGCCAATTACGGGTTCAACAAATCCCATGCCGCCGCCTATGGTCTCGTCAGCTATCAGACAGGCTGGCTCAAGGCGAATTATCCGGTGGAATTCATGGCATCGGTCATGAATCTCGATATTCAGATCACCGACAAACTCGCCGTCTACAAACAGGAGGTCGAGCGCAGCGGCATCGCCGTGCTGCCGCCCGATATCAACCGATCCGGCGCGCGATTCACCGTCGAGGAAACCAAAGACGGTCTGGCAATCCGCTACGGGCTTGGCGCGCTCAAGAATGTGGGGATCGAAGCGATGGCCTCCATCGTGCGTGAGCGCGAGAAAAATGGAGAATTCCGCGATGTTTTCGATGCAATGGCCCGGATCGACCCCCGGCAGGTAAACAAGCGTTCGCTCGAAAACCTGATCCGGGCCGGGGCCTTCGACGCGATGGAGGCGAACCGTCAACGTCTGTTTCTCTCCGCCGATACGCTGCTATCCTACGCGCAGGCACGGGCGGCGGACCGGGATTCGACGCAAGTATCGCTTTTTGGCAACGATCCCGATGCCGTGCCCCCTCCGCGCCTGTCGGTTTCCGCCGACTGGCCCGCCATCGACCGGCTGGGGCAGGAACATGCGGCGATCGGATTCTATCTGTCCGGACACCCGCTCGACGATCATATGGCTGCGCTGGAGCGTAAGAAATTCGTCACCCTCGAACGGCTGGAGCGGATGGCGGGAGCAAAACCCGTGACCGTGCGTCTCGCCGGAACGGTGCTGGGCAAACAGGAGCGCAAATCCGCGCGGGGCAACCGCTTTGCCTTTGTCCAGCTGTCCGATCCCACGGGCCTGTACGAAGTATCGGCGTTTTCCGAGGTACTCGTCGCCACCCGCGAATTGCTGGAGACCGGCGCGGCCCTCGCGCTGACCATCGAAGCAAGCAAAGAGGGCGAACAATTGCGCCTTCGCCTGCTGGGGGCACAGCCGGTACTGGACGCCATCGCCGATGCTTCGGCCATGGCGCTGAAAGTCCATGTATCGGATGGCAGCGCGTTCGACGCTATGAAAAAGCGCCTCGCCCGCAGCGACCGGCGGCGCGGCTCCGGCCCGATCAAGGTGGTGATGATGTTGCCGGAGGAGGATTGCGAGGTCGAATTCACGCTCCCCGGTGAATACGATCTCTCCCCCAAGGTTCAGGCCGCGCTGAAAGATGCGGCGGGGATTTCGATGGTGGAGCAGATTTAGAGTGAAACACGATCATTCCTCTGCCGGTTTTTCGGAGGGCGGCTGGCGGCTCAGAAGCTGCGAAAGCATTCCGAAAGCATCCTCCGGCGAGGGAGAATCCTGCGTGACGAAATGATCGAGATGCGGCCAGGTTTCGACCGCGTAATCCGTGTTCGCATCGCCCCCCGCGCGGTACAGGCCGACCTGAATCATCGGCAAGACCTTCTCATACGCACCAAAGACCGAGCGCGCCTTTGAGATCAGCGTATTCTCCGGCTCGCTCGCCGCATCGGGCAGGGAACGACTGACGCTGCGCCGGACATCGATGGCCGGAAAGCGCCCGCGCTCGGCGATTGTCCGGTCGAGCACGATATGCCCGTCGAGCACCCCGCGCACGATATCGGCGACCGGCTCGTCCATATCCGATCCCGCGACAAGAACGGTGAAAACCGCTGTAATATCGCCCTCCCCGTCCACCGGCCCCGGCCCCGCGCGCTCGCAAAGAGACGCGATCATCGGCGATGTCGAGGGTGGAAATCCACGCAAGGACGGTGCCTCGCCTGCCGTCAGGGCCACCTCGCGATGCGCCTCCGCATAGCGCGTGAGCGAATCGAACAGCAGCAGCACATTCTTTCCCTGCTCGCGAAAATATTCGGCGGTGGCCAAGGTCGCCCAAGAGGCACGGCGCTTGATGGCGGCGGGTTGGTCTGAGGTAGCGGTGATGACGCAACAGCGTTTCATTCCCTCCGGTCCCAGCGTTTCCTCGACGAATTCGCGCACCTCGCGCCCACGTTCTCCAATCAGGCCAACGACGACCACATCGGCGGCCATGCTGGTGGCCAATCGCGCCAGAAGGCGGGATTTACCGACGCCTGAGCCTGCGAACAGGCCCACCCGCTGACCGCGTACAAAGGGAAGCATCGTGTCGAGCACCGCCAGACCCGTCGATAGCCGCTCTCCCGTTCGCCGCCGCTTGGTGGCCATCGGGGGCGAGGCGCGCAGGGGGCAGGCAATGTCGCCCCGCATCAGATCACTGCCATCCAGCCGCTTTCCAAAGGCATCGACAACCTCGCCAAGCCAAGACGAATCAGGGCGGAAATCAGGGCTGCGTTCGAGAATCGCTTCATGCCCCTCGCGCAAGCCATGGAGCGATCCATACGGCATGACACTGACCGTTCCCTCGCCAAGCGCCACGACCTCGCAGGTCAACCGACCCGCCGCCCGACGATAGATTCGGATAAGGTCACCGATCCGGGCAATGCCGCTAAAGCCGCCGATCTCAACGACATCACCCGCAATCCGCCGGACCGTCCCCTTCAGGATCAAGGGGTCGAGCGCGTCGATGGCGGCGGCGGTTTGCCTGAATGCGGACATAGCTACTGAAACCTCTACGAAGCGAATGCGGATAAACCATCGCTTAAGGTCAGAGCCGTAAACAGCGGTTTACCACGCCGGGTTTTTCCGAATCATTCGACAGGAACCGGCCAACCCGTACAGGAGAACCGTGTGATGTCTCACGATCTTCCGATCTTCAAGGTCGCCAGTGCCATGGCGCGCCATGCGGCAGCCCGTCACGAGACGATTGCCAGCAATATCGCCAATGCCGACACCCCCGGCTACAAGGCACGCGACCTCTCGCCCTTCAGCGCCATGATGGCCCTGAAAGAAGGCCCGCAAACCGCCATCGGACGCAGCCGCGAGATGAAGACCGCCAGCGTCTCGCCAAACGGCAATTCCGTCGCGCTCGACGAACAGATGGTGATGGCCTCGGAAAGCAAGATGCAGCACGAGACCGCGCTCGCGATCTATCGCAAGTCGATGGATCTGCTGAAAATGGGCCTCGGGCGCCGCTAAACCGGGAGATAGATCATGAATTCACTTCTCAACACCCTGCAATCGGCCTCCAGCGGCATGCTCTCGCAAAGCGACCGTATCCGGGTGGTCAGTGAAAACGTCGCCAATGTCGATACCCCCGGCTACCGCCGAAAGCTGGTCACCTTCCAGAACGAGCTGGGGGATAACGGCGCAACGGTCCAGACCGGCCCCGTCACGCTCGATCAATCGGAATTGATCGACACCTTCGATCCCTCTCACCCGATGGCGGATGAGAATGGCTACGTGAAGATGTCCAACGTCAATCTGGCGGTGGAAATTGCCGACGCGCGCGAAGCTCAGCGCAGCTACGAAGCCAATATCTCGATCTTTGACCAAGCGCGCCGGATGTATGGCGGCGTGCTCGACCTGTTGCGGCGCTGACCGAAGCGCCCCCTCTCACCACCCATGAATGGAGAACCCTGACATGACCTCGACCTTCTCGCTTGAACGGCTCTATAAATCCAGCCAGATGCTTGAGCCGCCCAAGCCCGCAGACTTCATGCGCGATCCCTCGCAGGCACCGGGAAAAAGCTTTGCCGAAACCATGAGTCAGGTCGGTGAAGCCGCCATGACGACGCTGGGCCGGGCGGAGACGACCGCGATGGCGGGCATGGCGGGCAAAGCCGATCCCCATGCCATCGTCGAAGCGCTTGCCGCCGCCGAACTGGCGCTGGAAACGGCGGTTTCCGTGCGGGACAAGGCCGTCGAAGCGTATCAGGAAATCCTGCGGATGCCCGTCTGATCCCCCGGATCGAGACAGTGGACATGATCCCAAGCGGAGACCTCGTATGACCGAGGCGGTAATTTTCGACATGACGCGCGAAGCGTTGTGGATCGGCCTGTTGATCGGCGCGCCCCTGCTGGGCACGGCGCTGGTCGTGGGCCTGATCATCGGTCTGTTTCAGGCGCTGACATCCATTCAGGAAATGACGCTGACTTTCGTGCCGAAGATCGGCGCGATGCTCGTCGTCTTCTGGATGAGCATGGGATTCATGAGCTTCACCCTGATCGCTTTTTTTCGGGATCGCGTGATCCCCCTTGTCTCGGGTGGCACATAAATGGCCGACGCCAAAGCTGCGGGAGGCGGTATAGCCGCACTCTATCAACCGACCGTCCTTCTCTCGCTGGCCTTGATGACGATCATCGTCATGATGATCCTGCCGATTCCGGCCTTCATGCTCGATATCGGGCTGGCGGCATCCTTCGGGTTGGCAGTGCTGATCTTCACGGTCACGCTGTTCATCGAAAGACCGCTCGATTTCTCGTCTTTCCCCACGGTCCTGCTCGCCTCCCTGATGCTGCGCCTGTCGCTGAACGTATCCTCCACCAAGCTGATCATCGGGCAGGGGCATACGGGCACGGGCGCGGCGGGCGGCGTGATCGAGGGATTCGCGAATTTCGTAATGGGCGGCAGTCTTTTTCTCGGACTGGTCGTCTTTCTCGTCCTGCTGATCGTGAATTTCATGGTCATCACGAAGGGCGCGGGGCGCATGGCCGAGGTCGGCGCACGCTTTGCCCTCGATGCGATGCCCGGCAAACAGATGGCCATCGACAGCGATCTGGCCGCTGGTGCCATCACCCATGAGGAAGCCCGTGAACGTCGCCGGATCGAACAGGAAGAAACGACCTTCTTCGGGTCGCTGGACGGTGCGTCGAAATTCGTCAAGGGCGACGCGATTGCGGGCCTTCTGATCACCGCGCTCAACCTGCTGATGGGAATCGGCATGGGGATCGGCGTTCATTCGATGGATTTTGGCACCGCGCTGGAAACCTATGCCATCCTGACGGTCGGTGACGGTCTGGTCAGTCAGATCCCGTCGGTCATCATCTCGATCGCGGCCGCGCTGTTGCTCTCGAAGGGTGGCGCGCTCGGTGCGGCGGATAAGGCGCTTGTCTCCGAAATGGGCGCACACCCAAAGGCGTTGACGACCGTTGGATGTCTGATGGCGCTGTTTGCCCTTGCCCCCGGCCTGCCGGTCGTTCCCTTCATGATCGGTGGCCTGCTGCTGATCGGCGGAGGATACATCACCGCGCGCACCCAGCGGGAGGAGGCGGAAAAACCCGCAGCCAACGCCCTGCCCGCCCCCGAAGCGGCAAGCGCGGAAAAACCGATGGGCGATGCCATCGATCTCGACGACCTGCATATCGCCTTTTCGCCCGATCTGATTGCCGTCGTCACCGATCCGGGCACGGGGCTGGAAAGCCGCATCACGGCGCTGCGGCGCCACCTTGCGACCGATTTGGGCTTTGTGATGCCAGAAGTTCGCATCACCGATGAGCCGACCCTCAACCCCTCCACCTATGAGATCAAAATCCATGGCGTGAAGGTCGCCTCCGATATGCTCAAGCCCGGCAAGCTGCTCGTGTTGCTGCCCGATGACGACAAGGCGTCGAAATCCTTCGACACACCGGGCGACGATGCCCGCGAGCCGGTCTATGGCGCTGCTGCCCGGTGGATCGACACAGCGGATCGCGATGCGGCGGCCATTCGTGGCCTGCCCATCATCACGCCGATCGAAGTGCTGGCAACACATCTGATGGAGACGGTGCAAAGCAATCTCGACCGCCTGTTCACCCGGCGAACGCTCAAGAAACTGCTCGACGCCTATGTCACGCCCTCCGACCCCGACCGGGGACGCGCCAATCAGCAATTGCTCGATGAATTCATCCCCGAAAAAGTGTCGATGGACATGCTTCAGGCTGTCTTGCGCCTGATGCTGGCCGAGCGGGTCTCGATCCGGAACCTGCAACTGATCCTCGAAGCGATTTCCGAGGTTCACGGTCCCAATGTCGCCCCCGAAGCCATCGTCGAGCATGTACGCCGCAAGATCGGCTATATCCTGACCGCACCATTGATCGACGATACCGGCACCCTGCCGCTGATCCAGCTCGATCCGTCATGGGAGGCTTTGTTCGCAAAGCATGAAATGGACCTTGGCGGCGGCGCGATTGATGTCGCCCTGCCCCCGCAGGAATTCAACCGCCTTGCGCAATCGGTGCAGGAAAAACTCAATGCCGCCTCGATGACCGGGCGCTATGCGGCAGTGGCCACATCCGCGTATCGGCGACGCTTCGTGCGTGAAGCTCTGGCGGCCAAGGGAGTGCGCAATCCCGTTCTTTCCTTCGAGGAAATCGGCCATTCCGTGCGCTCCTCGCTTCTCGGCGCAGCCTGAGGCGGGGGATTATGGAGCAACTCGCCGGGATACTGGAGGATGCCGGGTCGATGGTCCTTGTCTGGGTCGGCATCTTCACGCGGGTTGCCGCCGTCGTTTTCCTGCTGCCCGGCATGGGCGAGCGCGCGGTGCCGACCCGCATCAAGCTGGGCGGCGCGCTCGCACTCTCGGCCATCGTCGGACCGCTCGTCATCGGACAGATGCCGGAAGTGACGATCACCCCCGCCGATACGCTGCGCATCATCGGCACCGAGGCTTTTGCGGGCCTGTTCATCGGGGTCTCGATCCGCCTGCTGGTCTTCGTGGTGCAGATCGCCGGGACCATCGCGGCCCAGAGCCTCGCCGTCTCCCAGATGTTCGGCGGGGTGGCCAGCCCCGAGCCGGAACCGATCATCGCAACCTTTCTGACCTTGGCCGTTATCACACTCGCGCTGACCGCCGGTCTGCATGTCAAGGTCGCCATGGCGCTGACCGCCAGCTATGAGGTCGCGCCCTTCGGTCTGGCGCTTCCGGCGGCGGATGTGGGGCAATGGGCGGCGGAAAGCGGGCGCGCGGCCATCGATATGGCCATCGGCCTGACCCTGCCCTTTCTGGTGCTGTCCTTCGTCTACAACCTGTCGCTGGGCGCGATCAACCGAGCCATGCCGCAGCTGATGGTCGCTTTCATCGGCGCCCCTGCCATCACCGGGATGGGCATCGGCCTGCTTTTGCTGGTCACGCCGGTCATTCTACAGGTCTGGCTTGACGCATTTAACGACGTCATCGCCAACCCCTTCGCGGTGATGCAATGAGCGCGGGCGGTGGCGGCGGCGGAGACGACGGCCAAGAAAAGAGTTTCGAGCCGACGGAACAGCGCATCCTCAAAGCGCGCGAAGAAGGCAATATCGCCAAATCGACCGATGTAACGGCGGCGGCCTCCTATATCGGCCTGCTGCTGGCATTGGTCATCGGCGCGGCCAATGCCGCCGCCAGCGCCGGAGAGGCGCTATCGAGCTTTTTGGCCGTACCCGACCTGATCGCCGATAAAATTCTCGGCCCTTCGGGCATGAGCTATCTGGCGCAGATCATCGGCAAGGTCGCCATGGCCGTCGCCCCCCTGCTTCTGCTGCCGGTCGGGTTTACCATCATCGCGCTCTATGCACAGAATGTCGTCGTCGCCACCCCGTCGAATCTGGTGATGAAGCTGTCGCGGATCTCGCTGATCTCGAATGCAAAGCAGAAATTCGGCCTGACGGGAATCGTCGAATTCCTGAAAAGTGCGGTGAAGCTGATCGCGATTTCGATCATCGTCGGCATCCTGCTAAGCGGAAATGTCGAAACCTATCTCGCCCTCTCGATGGGATCGGGCAAGGCGTTACCGGGCCTGTTGCGCGACGAGGCGGTCACCTTGCTCAAAGCGGTAACGATGATCGCCGTCGCGATCGCGTTTTTCGATTATTTCTGGCGCCGCCACGATCATCGCCGCAAGCTGATGATGTCATCTCAGGAAATGAAGGACGAGGCCAAGCAATCCGAGGGCGACCCGCATATGAAGCAAGCGCGGCGTCAGCGTGGCCGCGAAATCGCCTCGAACCGGATGATGCAGGATGTACCAACCGCCGATGTCATCATCGTCAACCCGACCCATTATTCCGTTGCCCTGAAATGGTCGCGGGCGGCGGGCACGGCCCCTATCTGCGTCGCCAAGGGCCTAGACGAGATCGCCCTGCGTATCCGCGAAATCGGCAAGGAAAACAATATCCCGATCATGTCCGATCCGCCCACCGCCCGCCTGCTGCACGCCACGATCGAGATCGGTCAGGAAATCAAACCGGAGCATTACAAGGCCGTGGCAGCCGCCATCCGCTTCGCCGATGAAGTGAATGCGGCGGCCGCCAAGAAGCGCAAGTGAATCGCGAAACCATCGCCGCGCTCTATGACGTGAAGCAAGCGATGCTTCAGCAGCAGACCCTCGCCATGCGCGAAGCCGGAGCGCGGTTGACGGCCATCGAAGCCGAGCGCGACGCCCTGCTCGAACACATGAACCGCCCCAACGACGATGATACCATCACCACCGCCATCGCCGCCCAGCGCTATCGGGTTTTCCAGAAAAAAGCCCTCGCACGGCTCGCGGAGAAAATCATCGTCATGACGCGCGACTACCGTAAGGCAGAGGAAGAACTGACCGTCACCTTCGCCGAAGTCCGCGCCATCGAGAGATTGATGAAGGGATAAGGCGTCGGATCGTGCCTATGCCACGCTCAGAATGCAAACCTACCCCCCTCAAACCGGCCTCGGCAGGTCAGGGAAGCGGGAGCCTTGGCTATTCGCAGCTCCTATTCGTCATCCTCGGCGTGATGGCCCCGGCTATGCAGGTTGGATTGCATCATGGCCCTCGCCTGCATCATCGCACGGCTTTGCATCAT
>CALLLP010000022.1 GCA_938008165.1 uncultured Neomegalonema sp.
TTTAGAGTCTGGCAGTTCAAGCCGTCCCGCTTCGAGGTTCACATCCACCCATTCGAGTGACAGGATTTCGCCTACCCGCGCACCCGTAAAAACCAGCAGGCGGATCGCAGCAATCGCTTGAGGAAGAATAGGCGAATAGGCTTTCGCGCCCCCCATAGCAGTGCGTTCAATCATCACGTCGCCGCTCTCAGCCGCCGCTAATGCTTGTCCAAGCCGCGCCAATTCCTGCGCAGACAGGAATCTTTCGCGCTTCTCCTCGCGATACTTCTGCACATAGCGGCAAGGGTTCGAGCCATCGGGTCGTATCCCCCAGCTTTCCGCAAGGTTCATAGCCTTGGACAGTAGCGCCAAGGTCCGATTTGCCTGATAGGGCGTTGCTCCGAGCCGCCGGTGCAAGGTCGCTACGTCGTTTCGAGCAAGATCGACGACCTTCTTTTTACCAAGCACAGGGCGCAAGTGAATGTCGATGGTGCGCCGATCATGCGCAACGCTCTTAGGTTTCTTGTGAGGTTCGGCATGGTCGGAGAGATAGCGGTCGAATAACTCGTCCATGCGAGGAGCGGCGCGCTTGGTTGCCCGTTCTCCGCCCGGATCACCGCCTTGGCGTATCTGCGCCATCCAGTCCCGCGCGATGCCGCGTGCTTGCTCCAATGTAAGCGCGCCATGCGCACCTATGGTTGGCTTGCGGATCGTCGCCCCACGCCCACCACCAACCCGGTACTTAAGTAGATAGGATTTCCTTCCGGTCGGGTTCACCTTCAATCCGAAACCCGGCAAATCGGTATCCCAAATCACATAGGGGCTATCCTCCGATGACGCGCCGTCGATCACCCGTTTCGTAAGCTTCCGTGACTGCATTTCACCCTCATATCGGTGGCACCTAGAGGGGTCTTATGTACCACCTAGGTACCACGCGAACCGAAACCCCCTGAAACCCACTGATAGAAAATGACAGGTAAAACGATATTTTTCAATACAGTATGAAACTCGATGCAAAAGAAAGAAACCGCAGAGAACCGTAGACTTTGAGACTTCTAATCAGTAGGTTGAAGGTTCGAGTCCTTCCGGGATCGCCAATTTTTCAAATAGTTAGATGCAGCACTGAGGGCATCGCTCATATCGGGTGAGCGGTCAGCAAGCGTGCATGTTGGAAAAAACCGGCGCGGGCCATGTGCGCGAATGAACCGACGACAACAGGGCGTGTGGGTGGTGGGGGATCCTGGAATCGAACCAGGCATGGGTCTCCCCGGCGGATTTACAGTCCGCTGCCGCACCTTGCAGCGCATCCCCCTCACTGGGGATTTTCCTAGGGTTCCGGCGTTCTGGCGTCAAGCACCTTTTAGAGATGGCCCTGATTTTCGAGTGGTTTTCTGCGGGAGAGGATCGGCGCGCCGCTCACGCGACGCGCGCCTTAATCCTTGGGGGCGAGGCGGATGCCGAGTTCGCGGAGTTGCGGAGGCTCGACAGGGGCAGGAGCACCCATCATCAAATCTTCGGCGCGTTGGTTCATGGGGAACATCACGACTTCACGGATGGCGTTTTCACCGGCCAGCAGCATCACGATGCGCTCCATGCCCAGCGCCATGCCGCCATGGGGCGGGGCACCGTATTTGAAGGCATTGAGCATCCCGCCGAATTTCTCCTCGACCACCTCGGCACCGTATCCGGCGATCTCGAAAGCTTTGAGCATGATATCCGGCTTGTGATTCCGGATCGCGCCGGAGCCGAGTTCATAGCCGTTGCAGACCACATCGTACTGATAGGCGAGCAGATCGAGCGGATCGCCGTTTTCCAGCGCCTCCAGCCCGCCCATGGGCATGGAGAAGGGGTTATGCGAGAAATCGACCTTCTTGTTCTCGTCGTCGTACTCGTACATCGGATAATCGACGATCCAGCACAGCTCGAAGCGGTCCTTGTCGGACAGGTCCAGCTCATCCGCGATCACGTCGCGCGCCCGGCCCGCGATGGCCTCGAATTGCGAGGGTTTGCCTGCGAGGAAGAAGGCGGCGTCGCCATCGGTCAGGCCGAGTTGGTCGCGCACGGCTTCGGTGCGTTCGGGACCGATATTCTTGGCGAGGGGACCGCTGCCCTTCCCATCTTTCCAGAAAATATATCCCATTCCCGGCAAGCCCTGCTTTTGCGCCCAGGAATTCATGCGATCACAAAAGGCGCGACTGCCACCCGTCGGCGCGGGGATGGCGCGGATTTCGTTTTCGGGCTTTTCCAGCATCGACGCGAAGATTTTGAACCCCGATCCCCGGAAGTGGTCGCTCACCACCTGCATCTCGATGGGGTTGCGAAGATCCGGTTTGTCGGAGCCGTATTTCAACAGCGACTCGGCATAGGGGATGCGGCGGAATTCCTGCGTGACCGGCTTGCCATCGGCAAAGGCTTCGAACATCGAGCGGATGACCGGCTCCATCGTGCCCAGAACCTCCTCCTGCTCGACAAAGCTCATCTCAAGGTCGAGCTGGTAGAACTCGCCGGGCGAGCGGTCGGCGCGGGGGTCTTCGTCGCGAAAGCACGGCGCGATCTGGAAATATCGGTCGAAACCCGCCACCATGATCAATTGTTTGAATTGCTGCGGGGCCTGCGGCAAGGCGTAGAAGCTGCCGGGATGCAGGCGCGAGGGCACGAGAAAATCGCGCGCCCCCTCCGGGGACGAGGCGGTCAGGATAGGCGTCTGGTATTCGGTAAAACCCGCCTCATCCATCGCCCGGCGCGTATGGGTAAAGAAGCGCGACCGCAGCTTCATGTTCTCATGCAAACTCTCGCGGCGCAGGTCGAGAAAGCGGTATTTCAGGCGCGTTTCCTCAGGGTAGTCTTGTTCGCCAAAGACCGGCAGGGGCAACTCGTCCGCCTTGCCCAGCACTTCCATGTCCCGGATATAGACCTCAACTTCGCCGGTATCGATCTTATCGTTGATGAGGCTTTCGTCACGCGCCTTCACAGTGCCATCGATGCGGATCACCCATTCGGAGCGAACCTCCTCGATCTGTTTGAAGACCGGGCTGTCGCTATCGGCCAGCACCTGCGTCATGCCGTAATGATCGCGCAGGTCGATGAACAGAACGCCGCCATGATCGCGCACGCGATGCACCCAGCCTGACAGGCGCACGGTATCGCCTTCATGCGATTTGCGAAGGTCGTTACAGGTATGGGTACGATAGGCGTGCATGGGACTATTCCGGTATCGAGGCGGGATTTGCAGGCGAAAGGCCATGGAGCGCGGCGGATGTCAACCGTCCCGCGTATCCCTTTGCCAGCCATGACCCCGGCAAGAGGCCCCAGCCCCGCGCTTTATGGCTCAGATCCGGGCCATCAAAGGCGCAAGAGCGGGATCGAGATCGAGACCGCTGGCCCGCAGAAAATGCAGCAGAGCCGCTTCATTCACGCTCAATGCGCCGTCATGGTTGATCCGGTCGATCAGCCATTGGGCTTCGTCCTCATCGACCCGTTCGGCGCGCTGCCGGGCGATCTCTTCTGCGTCGAGCCGGGCACGGTAGATGGATTCCATCGGCGTATCGGTGCCGAACACCCCAATCGCCTGCATCGTATCGCCCATGGACCTGACGCCCTGCGCCACCCGCTTGCCAAATCCCGCGAGGCCGTCGGCGGGTTGGTTCAGCCAGCGATCCACCTGCTTCATCCGTTCGCGGGGCGGCGGCTCATACCCGCTATGGACCAGCAGATAATTGGAAATCGTATTCACGAACAATGCCGACCACGAATCAGCATTATCCGCTCCGATCGTCGCATCGTTCAGGTCGAAGATCAGTTCGGCCTCGCTGCGATTGATCCCCTCGGACCGGACCGCGCCCTTGGCATAGAGCACCCGGCGCAGAAGCGCGACCTCCGGGTCGCCAATCTCGCCGGGGACGAGGGAACCATTGCCCAAAACATCGTGATCCCCGTCGAGCACCGCGCCGCGCACGGTATCCAGCGCGAACATCGACAGGTGTTCCGGCGCATAGGTCGCCTTTTCGAGCAATTGAACGAGGGTTTCGAGTTCGGTTTCGCCCTTGATCCGGCCATCGAGAACCATACGGTCGCGGAACCACTGCGCATCCTCCTCGCCGATATAACCGCGCGGAATGGCCTGCTCGATCAGATGCGCAACCATTCCTTCGGCAAAGAAATCGCACCACTCGCCGCAGGTCGTCTCCAGCGTGTCGTTGATCTCGAACAGGAGTTCCGCCTCCCGGCGGCTGATGATACCATCCGGCCAGAACGTACGACGCAAATCGAGAACCTGAGCCGGGGTGACGGCGCGGGTATCGAGAATCGTTTCGATGGTGTTGGGCACGTGAGCGTCTTGCAGGGCCATTGGACCGTATCCTCATGAGCGATCTCACGAAGTGTTGACTCTCAACCCTTTACGCATCGTTACGCTGCTTCGGAGGTCTCCTGACGGTTCCACATATCGGCGTAAATGCCGCCCTTGGCCAGCAAAGCGCTATGATTTCCGCGCTCGATAACCCGGCCCTTGTCGAGCACGATGATCTCATCGGCATCGATCACCGTCGACAGGCGATGGGCGATGGTGAAGACCGTGCGATTCTGGCTAAGGGTGCGCAAACTGGCCTGAATCTCCTGCTCCGTGGCCGTGTCGAGGGCGGAGGTCGCCTCGTCGAGAATCAGGATCGGGGGGTTCTTCAGGATGGTGCGGGCGATGGCGACGCGCTGCTTTTCGCCGCCCGACAGCTTTAGCCCGCGCTCGCCGACGGCGGTATCGTATCCTTCGGGCAACGCCATGATAAAATCGTGGATCGAGGCAAGGCGCGCGGCTTCCTCAATCTGGGCATGAGTCGCCCCGGCCCGGCCATAGCCGATATTATAGCGAATCGTATCGTTGAACAGGACCGTGTCCTGCGGCACCACGCCGATATGGGCGCGCAAGGATTCCTGAGTGACAGTGCGGATATCCTGACCATCGATCAGGATGCGGCCCGATGTGGGGTCGTAAAACCGGAACAAGAGCCGCGCAACCGTCGATTTCCCCGCCCCGCTATGGCCGACCAGCGCGATCGTGCTGCCCCCTTGTGCATCGATATCGAGGCTGTGCAGGATCGGGCGATCGGGACCGTAGGAAAACCCGACCGTTTCAAAGACGACCCGGCCCTCGCGGACCATCAATGCCGAAGCGTCCGGGGAATCGGTGACTTCGGGCGGGGTATCGAGCAGGCCGAACATCTCGCCCATATCGATCAGGGATTGGCGAATCTCGCGATACACGGTGCCAAGGAAGTTGAGCGGCATGGCGACCTGCATCATCAACGCATTGACCATGACAAAATCACCGACCGTCAGAGTGCCCGCAACAACCCCCTGCCCCGCCATCACCATCACCGCCGCCAGACCGCCGGTCAGGATCATCGTCTGGCCGACATTGAGCAGCGCCAGAGTCGTCTGGGTTTTGACCGCTGCATTCTCATACAGCCCCATCGCGCCATCATAGCGTTCGGTCTCGCGGCGCTCGGCGGAGAAATACTTTACCGTTTCGTAGTTCAGCAGCGCATCGATGGCTTTCTGGTTCGCGTCCTGATCCTGTTCGTTCATCTCCTTGCGGATCTTCACGCGCCATTCGGTGACCCGGAAGGTGAAGGCAATATAGGCCGAAATGGCTATCAGGATCGCAAGGGCAAAGGCCCCGCCAAAATGCCACCAGAAAATGCCGATAACCAGCATCAGCTCGATGAACAGCGGCACGATGGAAAACAATACGAAGCGCAGCAGAAAATCGACACCCTTCACCCCGCGCTCGATGATACGGCTCATCGCGCCGGTCTTACGCTCCAGATGAAATCGCAGGGACAGACGATGGATATGCCCGAACGTGCGGATCGCAAGACGGCGCAGCGCCCGCTGACCCACCCGGCTGAACACCGCATCGCGCATCTGGGCGAACAGAACCGTACTGATTCGAGCAACGCAATAGGCCAAGACGAGAGCGACCGGCGTGATCAGAAAGGCCGTGCGCCAGCTTTGCTCCACCCCATCGCCCGACAGCGAATCGACCGCATATTTAAAAAAGAACGGCGTGATGACCGTCGCGACCTTTGCGAGGATCAAAAATCCCATCGCGATGACCACGCGCACCCGCGCCTCCGGCTCCCCCTCGGGCCAGAGATAGGGGATAACATCGCGGATGACGCGCCATTCGGCGTCGCCGCCGGTATGCTGGCGCCCTCTTATGCCGCGCATGGGGGGAAGTTCGGTGTGTACATCTGACCTGCATTTTAGCGCGACCATCGCAGAAGGCCAATCGATAGGCGCTTTTGCACCCGGCAGTATAATGTTATCCTTTGGCACAAGGCCCCATTCAAAGGAGACCACCCCGTGCGAAAGTTTGTTTCAGTGATGACGTGCTGCATGACCGTGGGCACCGGTGCGCTTGCACAGGACAGCGGCGTGTTCATCGCGAACCAGTACGGCGAGGAGATTCAGCTCTCACCGGAAAGCGTGTACCGCGCATTGGGCGACCGGCGCGTCATGGGCCGTGACGTCATCGGCAATAACGCGCTGAACTGGAACCAGATCGACGGGGCCTTACCCGGCGACCGGATCAAGCTGTCCATCACCGGCGGTGAGGATGCGGCGGTGCTGCGCGATGCGATTCGGGCAGGCTGCTATAAGGAATCCGGCGATAGTCGCGCCTGTAACAAGGTCGGGGTACGGCTGGACCGGCTGATTCAAGGCGGGGGATTTTCCTCGCTGGGAACCGCACGCTTCGACAGGCAGAGCATGACCCTGTCACCGCCCCCCGTGCCCGCGCCCCTTCCCCCCGCTGCGCCCGCACCGCCCATGGGAACCAACGTGATCGAGACGCAGCCCATTGCCGCGCCTGCCATTATACGCCCGGCACCAACGAACAGCATGTCAGGCAGCAACACCATGGCCAACACCAAGGCCATGGAGACCGCCACATCGTTCATCGTCGAGCCTTCGCCGGTTGTCATGCCCGCCGAGACCGCGCCCGTCGCCGTCGAGATAAAGGCCCCGCAAGCACGGGAGCGGGTCTATGCCTCGCGGCTGTTCCTTGGGCGTGACAGCTTTCCCCCAGAAGCTTTTGCGGCCTATGGCATTCTGGCGTTTCAGACACTCTCGACCAGCGATGACGCGGCGAAATATCTGGCGATTTGCGAAGCATTCTTCAGCGCCTTGATCAATTCGGGCGATGTGGGCGTCGATGTCAGCAAACAGATGGTCACGGTCTGGCCCATCGACGACCGGAAAAATGCCAGTCTCACCAATGAGCTGAACACCACCCGCGTAGAAGATGGCAGTTGCGAGAAGGCCATCAACTACTATGACATCCATGTGGCGCGGGATGCCATCGACGATGCGAAAGATGCCGGGATCGAGATGACCGGGCGCGGGCCATTCCTGCTCGCTTGGGCGCCTGCCGGGTCGAAAGGCGACGAAGACGCCATCGTCCTCGCCGCCGATCTGAGCGATGTGAAGACCGTCGCGGATGCGAAAGACGTGTTGCGCATCTGGCGCGACGATATCGAAGGCGACCCGACATTGTGGGATAGCGGCTTTTCAGCCGAAAAACTCCGCGTGAAACTGCGCCAGATTGCCAATCGTTATGGCGAGGGCCTGTTGAAGTTTCTGGGGGGATGACGAATGGGCAATCTCGGCAAACTCACGGTCAGTACGGCAATCGGCCTGCTACTCGGAATCGCCGCGATGATGTGGATCAAGCCGGATAATGCGGGTGGTTCGGTCCTGATCATCGTCGTCTGCACCGCCTTCACGATCATTGCGGGGGCCGCGATCAAGGCGTTTCGGGGCCGCTGAGCGTATATCGGATCGGCAGGGTCTCGGCGCTGGTATTGCCACTGTCGGGCTGCCATTGCGGCGTGCCGTCATATGCGAGGGTCTCGAAGCGACGCGCCAGCGCGGTCAAGGCGCAGGCGATATCCGTCCGGGCCATCACATGCCCGATGCAGTGATGCGCCCCGCCGCCAAACCCGAAATGCCTGCGCCGCCGGGCGGTAATATCGAAAGCCGGGTCGTCGCAGACCGCCGGGTCGCGCGCACTGGCATGGACCAGCATATGCAGCACGGTCCCCCGCGCGATGGTCTCGCCGCCGAAATCGAATTCCTCGACCGCCTCGCGTGTTACCCATGTGGTCGTGGGGCGCGCGCGAATGATCTCCTCCACCGCATCGGGCACACGCGATAAATCGGCGCGCAGGGCCGCCCATTGCGCCGGATGGTCGATGAACAGCGACACCCCAAGGCCAAGCTGTGAGCGGGTGGTATCGACCCCGCCGAAGATCGAAATCACGATCATATCCAAAAGCGCCGTCTCGTCCGTCTCCGGGTCCGAATCCGCGCGGGCGACGAGACCGGCGACATAGCTGTCCCGATCTTCCCCCGATCGGGCACGGGCAACGAGATCACGGGCAAGGGCGGTCAGTCGCTCGCAGGCCGCATCGAAAACCGGCTCGTGACGCTTGCATTCGACACCCATCGCCAACCCAAGATCGGAGGCATCGTGCGAAATCTGCGCCCAATCCTCGCGTGGCAATCCCAGCAGGGTACAGATCGCCTGACCCGCAAACGGAATGGCAAAAGCGGATTGAAACTCGCACGCGTCCCGCTCGGCCATCCCGGCACAGAGATCGGCGGCAATGCCATCGAAGGCCGGGCGCATCCGCTCTATGAACGCCTCGTTCAGCACCGGAACGGCGAGAGCGCGCAACCGGCGATGGCTCGCGCCCTCATGCGCGATGACACTGCGCCGCCAGAATTGCGCGAAAGGGCCGGTCAGGCCATGGGTAACGGGCCACGCATGGCTGCCCTGTCGCAAACGCCGGTCGCGCAGCAATTGGCCGACCTCACGATAGCGCAGCACAGCCAGACCATAGGGCGTGCGGGCGCCCCAATGCGCCGCCCGCGCATCCCTGACCGCTTGTGAGCGGGTCGAAAAGGCGGGATCGGCGAGATCGAGATACTGCATCTCATTCTCCGAGACCCGCGAGCACCTCGTCGGTATGCTCACCGAGGCGCGGACAGGGGCGCTCGGCCACCATCGGCTGACCGTCGAACAGGATCGGCAAACGCACGCCCGGTATGCTGCCATGGGCGATCTGCATCCCACGGGCCTGCACCTGCGGATCGGCAAACACATCACCGATCCGGTTGATCGGCCCAGCGGGAACGCCCGCCTTCTCGCAGGCGGCGAGGATCTCGTCGCGGGTCCAGCGGTTCAGCACGGTTTGCAGCATCGGCACCAGCGCATCCCGATTCGCGACCCGTGCGGGATTGGTGGCATAGGCAGGATCGTCCGGCAGATCGGGCAGGCCCAGCACCGCACACACCTTGCGAAACTGACCGTCATTGCCCACCGCAAGGATGAAATGCCCGTCTGATACCGCAAAGACCTGATAGGGCACGATACTGGGATGCGCATTGCCAAGGCTGACCGGGCTGGTGCCGGAGGTCAGATAACTGAGCGCCTGATTGGACAGGATCGAGACGCAGGCATCCATCAGCGCCATGTCGATATGACGCCCCGCGCCGGTCGTTTCGCGCTCGGCCAAGGCCGCCTGTATCGCGATCACCGCGTTGAGACCCGTGACCAGATCGGCAACGGCGACACCCAGTTTCTGCGGCTCGCCGCCCTTCTCGCCGGTAACGGACATCAGCCCGCTCATCGCCTGAATGATGAAATCGTATCCCGCGCGCGGGGCATAAGGTCCGGTCTGGCCAAACCCGGTAATCGAGCAATAGATCAGACGCGGATTGAGGGTCGACAGGGCCGGATAATCCAGCCCGTATTGCGCCAGACCGCCCAGCTTGAAATTCTCGATCAGGATATCGGATCGCGCGGCCAGCGCCTTGGCGCGGGATTGGCCATCCGGCGAGGCAAGATCGAGCACGACGGATTTCTTGCCCCGGTTCGTGGCGTGAAAATAGGCCGCCGCGCCGGTTTCCTCGACGAAGGGCGGTCCCCATGTGCGGGTATCGTCGCCGGTCGGGCTTTCGATCTTGATGACCTCGGCCCCCAGATCGGCGAGGATCTGGCCCGTCCACGGCCCCGCAAGGATGCGCGCAAGCTCAAGAACCCGCAGCCCGGCAAGCGGGCGCGGCATGGCGGCTGTGGTCGATGATCGGTCCTGCATGGCGGCAAGAGTATCGGCCCGCGCCATGAAGGCAAGGCGAAACGCCATCCGCCACGGGGGCGGTGTCAGGCGCTGCGCGTAATCGCCGGTCGCTGGATGCTGCGCGCCCGGTCGCGGTCGCGTCGCGAGGACATCGGCTGATAGGCCGCCGCCGTATGGCCCTTGCAATAGGGTTTGCCCGGCACGACCGGATGACCGCAGAAGTAAAACTCGCCCCGGCTCGGATCACCGATGGGCCATTTGCAGGTGCGCTCCGTCAGGTCCATCAGGCCCAGCTTGCGCGCCTCGCGGTCGATTTCGGCAATATCCACCTGATTTTCGGACGGGATCGTCACCATGCCTTCGGGCGCGGAGACGGCAGCGGGCAGATCGGCGGCGGGGGCCATCTCGTCCAGTTCATCGACGACGGGTTCGGGCTTCTTCACTTCCTTGACCGGCGAGACAGGCTCAGGCGCGGCCTTGGCGGCGGTCTCCTCGACGACCGGGGCAGGGGCTGAAACCGGGGCAGGTTTGGCGGGCTTTTCCGCCCCTTCGGCCTTGCCCTGATTGCGGCTGGAAAGGCCAAGGCGATGGACCTTTCCGATCACCGCGTTGCGGGTCACACCGCCCAATTCCTTAGCGATCTGGCTCGCACTCATGCCCTCGGTCCAGAGTGTCTTCAACTGCTCTACACGCTCGTCAGTCCACGCCATGGGGCCTCACCATACAGGATACGATGCCTACGTAAGTTGTATGCAGCGCATGTTCACCGGAAAAAGATTTCTAAGGAGTATATATTCTGTGTGCGAAAGGTACAAGGACAGACGATTCGCTTTGCCTGTAAATCTGGAACAGGGTTTATTTCTCGTGACAGCTTTCCCTTCTGCCCCCGCCCATGGTGAACGCCGCTTCGGGCGGTTCAACAGAATCGGTTTCCAGACCCTTCTGGGAAAGGAAGTGCGGCGGTTTTTGAAGGTCTATCAACAAACCCTGCTGGCCCCGGCGGGCACTGCGCTGTTGTTCATGGCCGTTTTCACACTGGCGATTGGCAGTCGCCGGGGGGATGTCTTCGGGGTGCCCTTCGCGCATTTTCTGGCACCGGGCATCTTGATGATGGCGGTGTTGCAGAATGCCTTTGCCAATGCCTCCTCTTCCATCGTGGTGGCCAAGGTACAAGGAAACATCATTGATGTCTTGATGCCGCCGCTCTCTGCCGGAGAGTTGACCACCGCCTATGCGCTGGGCGGCGTGGTGCGGGGCTTGGCGGTCGCTGCGGTGGCGGCGGTCATCATCTTTCCCTTTGCATGGAGCGGGATCGCGCATCCCCTCTGGGCCTTGAGCTTTGCGGTGGTCGGCGCGCTGATTTTTTCGCTCTGCGGGGCGATTACGGGGATCTGGGCGGAGAAATTCGACCACACGGCACTGGTGACGAATTTCGTCATCACGCCGCTCGCCTTCCTGTCGGGCACGTTCTACTCGATCCGCATCCTGCCAGAGCCATGGCAGACGATCTCGGCGATCAATCCGGTTCATTTCATGATCGACGGGTTCCGCTATGGCATTATCGGCCAATCGGATTCCAGCCCATGGCTGGGGATGGCGATTTCAGTGGCGCTCGCCGGGTTTTTGTTCTGGCTGTGTCACCGGATGTTCAGCACGGGATATCGGCTGAAATCATAGCGCGCCGCCGCCCGCATGCATCCGCTTCTTGCGGGCGCGGGTGAAGCGGGTGCCATCCTCGCTGCCATCGTGAAAGGTGCCGAACCAGCGGTCCCACGGCATTTCCTGATTGCCGTAATTGCACTCGTAATATCGGTGGTGAAGCTGATGATAGAATGTGCCGAGCGCCAGCCGCCGCTTATCGCGGATCAACAGGTTCTCATAGCCGGTATGCGTCATCGCCGCGCCGGGGCCGAGATAGATCACATGGAAGATCAGATGCACCGGATGGCTCGCCACGACCCAATGAATCGCGAGCGACGAGATATACAGAAAATGCTCGACCGGATGCATCGAAAAGCCTGACCACGGCCCGACA
>CALLLP010000023.1 GCA_938008165.1 uncultured Neomegalonema sp.
GTCCTGTCGGGGATCGAGCCGGGCACGAACGATCATACGGGCGAGCCGTGCATGAAGGCGGGCTATGACATGTATTACACGCCCATCGCCGCCTATCGCGACTGGATCGAGGATGTGGTGCATCTCTGCGCCCATGACCCAGAAGAATGCCGGGGCGCGGGCGAGACGGACTTTTTCCTCTCCGCCATCCCATCGGCAGAAACCCTCGGCCGCGTCGCCTCCGTCGCCCGCTATCGCTGATACCGCCCGCTCTGGCGGTTGAGGAGAGCGCCAGTGACGGCGCTCAACGACACCAAAAACAACAATAAGAAACGACCCGAAACGACCCGCGCGCAGAGGGCCTTGGGGGAGGCCCGCCAAAACCAACAAAAAAACCCGCGCATATTCCCGCACAGGAAAACCACCACAGACGGGACACACCAAAGCGGCGCCTCCGGGGAGAAGGCGCCGCTTTCCGAACTTTATATAACAGAAACGCCGAGGATCCGCTGGGTGGCCCCGGTGACATCCGTTTGTCGCATCAGGCTTTCGCCAATCAGGAATCGCCGCGCGCCCACAGCAGCGAGGCGGGCGAGGTCGGCAGGTTCGAACAGGCCGGATTCGGCCACGAGCACCCGGTCTTCAGGCAGCATCGGGGCGAGGCGTTCCGTGGTTGTCAGCGATGTTTCGAAGGTGTGCAGGTTGCGGTTGTTCACACCGATCAAGGGCGATGACAGGCGCAGGGCGCGCTCCATTTCCACCTCGTCATGCACTTCGATCAGCACATCCATACCCCAGCCGATGGCGGCGTTCTCCAACTCGGCGGCAAGGGTGTCGTCCACACTGGCCATGATCACGAGGATGCAATCGGCCCCCAGCGCGCGGGCTTCGGCAACCTGATAGGGATCGTAGAGGAAATCCTTGCGCAAGCAGGGCAGGGCGGTTGCCTCGCGCGCGGCGGTCAGAAATGCATCCGATCCCTGAAACGAGGGCGCATCGGTCAGGACCGACAAACAGGCCGCGCCCCCCTGCTCATAGGACCGGGCGAGGGCTGGGGGGTCGAAATCGGCGCGGATCAGGCCCTTGGACGGGCTGGCCTTTTTGATCTCGGCAATCAGCGCATAGCCCCCGGCGGCCACCTTGGCATCCATCGCGGCGGCAAAACCGCGAAGGGGCGCGGCTTCTTTTGCCATTGCTTCGATCTCGGCCATCGCCCGAATTGATTTTCGCGCGGCGATTTCTTCCAGTTTATAGGCGCGGATGCGCTCGAGAATGGTCGCGGTCACGATGAGCCTCCGGTCTTGTGGAATGAAAAATCGGGCAAGGATGAAAAAGCGACTTTCAATGCCGCGCCCCATCCATTTGAAATCACGTTGAAATAATCGTCTTCCTGCCTGATGCGAAATTCTTGGGTTACGCTCAAGCTGTCTTTTTCATAGACGGTCACATCCAGCGGCAGGCCAACGGACAGGTTCGCCTTGATCGTGGAGTCGAACGAGACGAGCAACAGCTTGATCGCCTCCTCAAAGCTCATGGTGGGGTCATAGGCGCGGACGATGATGGGGCGGCCATATTTCGTCTCCCCGGTCTGGAAAAAGGGCGTGTCGCTCCCCGCTTCTATGAAGTTGCCTTCGGGATAGACCTTGAAAAGGCGCGGGGGCGATCCCTTGATCTGGCCACCGACGATCAGGGTGGCGGTGAAGGTGGCCCTATTGCCGTTTCGGCTGCTGTCCTGAATGATCTTGCGCAGGGTTTGGCCGGTCATCGTTGCGACCTGAAACATCGAGGGCGCTTCCAGCAGCGAGGGGTTGCGCTCGCCGGGGGCCTTGGTGCGTTCGTCGAGGGTGCTGACGAGGGATTGCGTGGTGGCGAGATTGCCCGATGACATGATCGAGATGACCCGTTCGCCGGGCACTTCCCATGTCGTCATCTTCTTGAAAACGGAGATATTATCGACACCGGCATTGGTGCGCGTATCGGACATCATCACGATGCCCCGGTCCAGCATGAGGCCGACGCAATAGGTCATGGGAGTTCCTGAAAGAAGATTGGGTTGAGCGACCTAGGATTGGTTCTGCGACTGTATCTGTATCGCGACCTCAAGCGATTCGCCAGCGGCTCCGAAGCTCAGCCCCGCGACGGGGGCGGCCTCGCGGGCATCAAGGCCGGTGGCAACACGCACATAGCGCTCGTCGGGGCACATGCGGTTCGAAACATCGAATCCGACCCAGCCAAGGGCATCGACATGCGCCTCGGCCCAGGCGTGGCCCGCCTCCTGATCGACCCGGTCATTCATCATCAGATAGCCGCTGACATAGCGCACCGGATAGCCCAGCACACGGGCGGCGGCGAGGAAGATATGCGTTTGGTCCTGACAGACGCCTGCGCCGTTTTCCAGCGCGCCCTCGGCGGTTGTGGTCGCGTCGGTGGTGCCGATGCGGTAATCGACGGTATCGGCGATGCGGGTGCTGAGGGCATGGAGTACGGACAGGGCATTGCCGTCATGGCCGCGCAAGGCTTCCGCAAGGGCGGTGACGCCGGTGCCGGGATTGGTCAGGGCAGTGTCCCTGCGATAGACCCAGAGGGGCACATTGCCGCGATGGGGACCGAGCACCCCGGATTTGTCGATGGTGTCCACCTCGCCCGTGACGCCGATTTCGAGAAGCGGGCTATGGGGGTCCATATTCAGTAAGATGACTCGATTGCCGTAATGGTCGTCATATTCTGCTTCGACGATGGCCCCGATCGTTGCGACATCCCATTGGCGGATTGTCTGGGTCACGCCACTGCGCGGAATCAGACGCAGGCGCTGAAGACCGTGATTCAGCGGCCGGTCATAGCGATAGCGCGTCGTATGCGAGATTGTCAGGCGCATGGGCGGATCGGTTTAGCCATTGAAACGGAAATCCTCTTCGATTTTATGGCTCAAGATGTTGTTTTGGCGAATAAAATCTTGAATGAAGTAATGTAGGCCGTGCTCGAAGACATCATCGATGGATTGTTCGGCCATGCGCAGGCTCATCGCTTCCGATAGATCGAGGCAGGCCGATCGCTCGTTGTATTCGTCGGCGAGATAGGCGAGATTGCTGTTGATCTTCGATCGGCAGAAGGCCAGCGACCGGGGCATCCGCTTATCAAAAATCAGGAAATCGGCAATCGTCTGGGCGGCCGGTTCGCTGCCATGGACCTGTCGATAGGCCGTGGCGGCGGAAACGGAGCGCAGGATCGTTTCCCATTGTACATTGTCCAGCGACGACCCGACGAAGGAGACCGAAGGCAGCAGGACGTAGTATTTCACGTCGAGAATCCGCGCGGTGCTCTCGGCCCGCTCGATAAAGGTGCCCATGCGGGCGAAATTAAAGATTTCGTTGCGCAGCATGGTGCCGTGAAGCGCCCCGCGAACCAAGGCGCTGTGTTGACGAATGGTGCGCAGGGCGAAGGGTAGATCCCTGTCTGCAATCGGCTTTTCGAGCAATGATCGCAGCACCATACAGCATTCGTTCGTTGCCTCCCAAACCTCGCGGGTTAGGGCGGTTCGTACCATCCGCGCATTCGAGCGCGCGGCTTCGGTCATCGACATGATGCTGGCGGGATGCGAGATATCGCGGAGCAGGAAATCCACTACATTTGCAGAGGTGTAGCGGTCATGCCTCTCATTGAAAGCGATCTTTTGGCCTGCGGTGGAAATCACCGATTTCCATTCGTCTTCCGCAACGCTCGAATGGGTCAGCGCGATGCGAAACCCTGCATCCACAAGGCGTGCGGTATTCTCGCTGCGCTCCAGATAGCGGAACATCCAGTAGAGGCCCCCGGCGGTTTTTCCCAGCATCCGCCTAGTCCTCCAATACCCAAGTGTCCTTGGTCCCGCCACCCTGACTCGAATTGACGACGAGCGAGCCTTCCTTCAGCGCCACGCGGGTCAGGCCGCCGGGCGTTACCTCGACCCCGCTTGGCGAGACGATGACATAGGGGCGTAGATCCACATGCCGGGGCGCAAGGCCCGCATCGGACAGGATCGGCACGGTCGAGAGCGCAAGAGTAGGCTGGGCGATGTAGTTTGAGGGCCGCGCGCGCAGCTTCGCCTCGAATGCCGCCAGCTCCGCCGTGCTCGCCGCCGGGCCGACCAGCATGCCATAACCACCCGATCCGTGCACTTCCTTCACCACCAGCTCAGACAGATTGTCGAGCACATAGGCAAGGGAATCGGGTTCGCTGCATCGGTAGGTTTCGACATTCTTCAACAAGGCGGGTTGGCCAGTGTAGAATTCGACGATCTCAGGCATGTAGGAATAGATCGCCTTGTCGTCGGAGATGCCCGTGCCCGGCGCATTGGTGATCGTGATGCCGCCCGCGCGGTAGATATCCATGATTCCCGGCACGCCGAGCAAGGAATGGGGGTTGAAGGTCAGCGGATCGAGAAAATCATCATCGATCCGGCGATAGAGAACGTCGATAGGGGTATAGCCGCGCGTCGTGCGCATCGCGACCCGGCCATCGACGATGCGCAAATCCTGTCCTTCGACCAGATAAACGCCCATCTGATCGGCAAGAAAGGAATGCTCGTAATAGGCTGAATTATGGATGCCCGGTGTCAGGATCGCCACTACCGGCGCATTGCGCGCCGCCGCCGGTGCGCAAGCGCTGAGGGCGCGGTGCAGGGTGGCGGGGTAGGTTTGGACACGCTTGACAGGTATTCGGGTGAATAATTCGGGAAAGAGCTGAAGCATCGTCTCGCGGTTTTCCAGCATGTAGGAAACGCCCGAAGGGGTGCGCGCGTTATCCTCCAGCACGTAGAATTCATCCTGTCCCGTCCGCACCAGATCGACCCCGACGATATGGGTGTAGATGTTGCTGGGGGGTGAAAACCCTGCCATTTGTGGAAGATAGGCGTCGTTCTTGGCAATCAGTTCCGCCGGAATACGCCCCGCTTTGATGATTTCCTGCCGGTGATAGATGTCATGCAAAAAGGCGTTGATCGCCCGTACCCGCTGATCGATACCCTTGACCAACTTGTCCCATTCGCGCCCGGAGATGATGCGGGGCACCACATCGAAGGGAATGAGCCGCTCGGTCGATGCGGGTTCGCCATAGACGTTGAAGGTGATCCCGGTTCGGCGAAAGAAGACTTCCGCTTCGCCGGACATCTGATGAAGCCGCTGGACATCCTCGCCATCGAGCCATGCGCCATACTCGGCATAGGGAGCGCGTCGCTCCGATCCGTGCCCCAGCATTTCGTTGAAAAAGCGACTGTCATTGTTCATTTGCGACAGTCTGGCATTGTTATCGAATTGGCACAAGGCGATTGCAAGTATCGGAAAAAGAAGGGTTTATACGGACGATCCTGTCTGTTGCTCATATCAATTCTGATCTGCCATCCGCTGGAACGTCAGCGACGCCCAGTCGCTTTCCCAATCAACGCCCTCTGCGGTCGATCGTTCCATGATAACCGCATTGAGCAGATGACGCGCATTCTCATACAGGAAGATATCGGCGTATCCTTCTGTATCGGTGTGTATTTTATCTACTTTCGTGCCATGCGCCATTTTGCGGAAATGGGCGATTTGCACGTTCGGGGCGGGCTTGCCAAAGCGCAGCAGGCGGATTGTCAGCGTATCGAGCGCCGGGTCGAAGGGGTTGCCGAGGGTGACGATTTCCAGATCGAGGCCCTGTGCCGTTTCGCGGTCATCGGAGCGCACCGGGCCGACTTGAATCAGGGCCTTTGCATGGCGTTGATAATCCTCCCTGAATCCCGTTTTTGGCAGGCCATCGGCCAGATGGGTTGTGACCGCCCCGAACAGACCTTCATTCGCGGTGTAGCGCAGGAAGGTCTCCCATTTTCTGTATATCAGCTTTGAGGGACGGGAGACAAAGGTAAGGGTGGTCAGGCCCGCGACACCCGCTTCGGTGCGCAGGGCGGGTTGATCGCCCTCATTGCCGCGATAGGCGCGGGTGCCGTCGGGATCGGTGATCGTGAAGGATTCGAAGCGCGGTGAAAGATAGGGGAAGGTGTCACCTCCATAATTTTGACCGACGCGCAGACTAGCCACTATCTCCTCTCCCGGCGCTACGCTATGCGATACTGGCTCGATCCAAAATTCATGGGCGGCGAGCGGAATCGGCACACATGCCGCGACAAGGGCAAGGACGTAGCGAAGGCGAGGCGAGAATGGTCGTAGTGGCACGTATGGTCCCCCGGATTCTGGTTGTCTGGATCGTGATGCTTGTGGCGACGGTATCATCGCCCCACGCGCATGAGATGCGCCCGACGATTATTGACGTGGCCTTCGGGGATGGGAAGTCCATCGCGCTGTCTCTATCGGCCAATGCCGAGGCGATGCTGGCCGGGATTGGGCCGGAGCATGACACGACGGACGCGGCCCCCCAAGCCGCCCGCTACGATGCCCTGCGCGCGGTGGCCCCGGATGCCTTGGCGGCGGATCTGCGCGCCTTTGTTCCGCGCCTGATCGATGGGATTGGCCTGCGAATCGGAGGCGAGGCGGTGCCGTTGACCCTGAGCGGTATCGATGTGCCGCCCGTGGGCGATACGGCCACCGCACGCCAGACGACGATCCGTCTGACCGGCACGGCCCCCGCAGGCGAGGTGCTGGATTGGCGCTTCGATCCGGCATTGGGGGCCAGTGTGCTGCGCCTGAGCAATGCGGGTGAGGAGGAGCCATTCGATGCCGCTTATATCCTTGCCGGGGATACCGCGAGTCTGCCCTTGGGTGCCGTGGTTCAGCCGCGTGGGGCGATGCAGGCGGTGATGGAATATATCCCCATCGGTTTTGCCCATATCGTGCCGAAGGGGCTGGATCATATCCTCTTTGTCATCGGTCTGTTTTTGCTCAGTACCCGTATGGGACCGCTGTTATGGCAGGTGACGACCTTCACGCTGGCCCATTCGGTGACGCTGGCACTGGCGGCGCTGGGTATCGTGACCGTCTCCCCCGCCATTGTCGAGCCGCTGATCGCGGCCTCGATCGTCTTTATCGCCGTCGAGAATATGATGACCGACCGGCTGGGGCGAGGGCGGTTACTGACCGTTTTTCTCTTTGGATTGCTGCACGGGCTTGGCTTTGCCGGGGTGCTGGCCGAGATCGGATTGCCGCCGGGACAGTTTATCAGTGGGTTGATCGGGTTCAATATCGGGGTCGAAATCGGGCAATTGGCGGTCATTCTGGCCTGTTATCTTGCCGTTGGATTGTGGTTTTCGCATAAGCCGTGGTATCGGCGGTGGATCGTCTTTCCGGCATCGACGGCTATTGCCCTGATCGCCGCCTATTGGTTTATCGAGCGCGTTGGCCTGCTCGGATAAGGGAGTCTCGACCATGCGCTACGCCATCGACCCCGCGCCGATCCCGTCTCTTGCCATTCAGGGGTCCAATGCCCGCTTTCCGGTGCGCCGGGTTTATTGCATCGGGCGCAATTATGCGGCCCATACGGTCGAGATGGGCGGCGATCCGGACCGCGAAGCGCCGTTCTTCTTCCAGAAAAACCCCGACAATCTCGATCAATCGGGCGAGTTTCCCTACCCTGTGAAATCATCCGATGTGCATCATGAGATGGAGATGCTCGTCGCGCTGAAATCCGGGGGGACGATGATCGCGGTAGGCGAAGCATTATCCCATGTCTATGGCTATGCGGTCGCGCTCGACATGACCCGCCGCGATTTGCAGGGGGAGGCGAAGGCGACTCGCCGCCCTTGGGAAATCGGCAAAGCCTTCGAGCGCTCGGCCCCTTGCGGCCCTCTGATCCCCGCGAGCGAGATCGGGCACCCGCAGGCAGGGGCCGTGACTCTTGCGGTGAATGGCGCGGCGCGCCAGACGGGCGATCTGGATCAAATGATCTGGAAGGTGCCGGAAATGATCGCCTATCTCTCCGAGTATTTCGAGCTTGCGGCGGGGGATGTGATCCTGTCGGGCACGCCGTCGGGGGTTGCGGCGGTGACGCGGGGCGATACGCTGCATGGCAGGATCGAGGGCGTCGGTACGCTTGACGTCACGGTCATCTGAGCGAGGCAGCGTCCCCATGGCCACGATTACCCGCATCGATGCACGCCGTTTTCAGGTGCCGCTGGCCGAAGTGCTCAGTGATGCAAAGCATGGCGATCATACACATTTCGAGCTGGTCACCGCGACCGTCAGGCTGTCTGATGGATCGGAAGGCACGGGGTATACCTATACCGGCGGCAAGGGGGGGCATGCGATCCTCGCCATGATCGAGCATGACCTGACCCCTTTTCTGATCGGGCGGGAGGCGGGGGATGTCGACGCGCTCTACGAGGCGATGCAATGGCATGTGCATTACGTCGCGCGTGGGGGGGTGGCATCCTTTGCGATTTCTGCTGTCGATATTGCGCTGTGGGATCTGCGTGGCAAGGCGCAGGGCGCGCCGCTGTGGAAGATGGCCGGGGGTGCGTCGGATCGGTGCCGGGCCTATGCGGGCGGGATCGACCTGAACTTTCCGTTGCCGAAATTGCTGGACCAGACGCGCGGTTATCTCGCGCGCGGGTTCAACGCGATCAAGATCAAGGTCGGTCAGCCCGATCTGGCCACCGATGTTGCGCGGGTTGCGGCGGTGCGCGATCTGATCGGGCCGGATGTCGCCCTGATGGTCGATGCGAATTACGCCCTAGATGTCGAGCGGGCCATTGCCGCCGCGCGGGCCTTCAAGCCCTATGACCTCGTATGGTTCGAGGAACCGATCATCCCCGATGATTACAAGGGATATGGCCGCATTGCCGAGGCCACGGGAATGCCGCTGGCCATGGGCGAGAACCTGCATACGATTCATGAATTCGACTACGCCTTCGCCGAGGCCAAGCTGTCCTACATCCAGCCCGATGCCAGCAATTGCGGGGGCATCACCGGATGGCTTCAGGTTGCGGCCCGCGCACGTGAACACGGCATTCCGGTATGCAGCCACGGGATGCAGGAATTGCAGGTCAGCCTCGTGTCGGCCCAGACCAATGCCGGATGGCTGGAAGTGCATTCCTTCCCCATCGATACCTATACGACCCGACCGCTCGTCGTGGAGAATCACCTTGCCGTGGCCCCGGATACACCGGGGACGGGGGTGACTTTCGACTGGGATAAACTGACCGCCGCACATGAGGAACCGAACGCATGACCACCATTACCGCCGCCTTTTACCGGGGCAACAAGACCTTTGCGGTCGAGCAGACCGAAGCGCAGGCCCCCGCTGCGGGCGAGGTGGCCGTGCGGGTCGCCTATTGCGGTATCTGCGGCACGGATATGCATGTCTATCACGGCAATATGGATGCGCGGGTGGGCCTGAATCGCACGGTCGGGCATGAAATGTCGGGCATTGTGGCCGAAATCGGCGAGGGGGTCTCGTCGGTTTCGGTGGGCCAGAAAGTCGTCGTGCGGCCACTGGATCACTGCAATGAATGCCCTGCCTGCAAAGCCGGTCATCGGCATGTTTGCCACAGCCTGAAATTTCTCGGTCTCGATACCGATGGCGCGATGCAGGAAATCTGGACCGTTCCGGCGCATACGCTGCATGTCCTGCCCGATGATCTGCGCATGGACCACGCCGCCCTGATCGAGCCGGTCGCCGTGGCCTGCCATGATGTCCGGCTGTCACAGTTGCAGCCAGGCGAGGATGTGGTCGTCATCGGTGGTGGCCCCATCGGTATCCTCGTTGCGATGGTCGCGCGGGATGCGGGGGGCAGGGTCGTGATTTCGGAAGTGAATCCAAACCGCCTTGCCATCGCGCAAAAGCTGGGCTTCGAGACCGTCAACCCCGTCGAGACCGATCTCCCTGCGGCCATTCAGGAACACACGGGCGGCAAGGGAGCTGAAGTCGTCTTCGAAGTCTCCGGCACGCAACCCGGCGTCGATGCCATGACCGCCGTTGCGGCCACCAAAGCGCGGATCGTGATGGTCGCGATCCATGCCGCGAAACCCTCGATCGATATGTTCCAGTTCTTCTGGCGTGAATTGAAACTCCTCGGCGCGCGGGTCTATGAGCCGGAGGATTACGAAAAGGCCATCGCCATCATCGTTTCGGGCGGTGTGGATGCGGATACGATCATCACGGATGTCAGTCCGCTGGCCGATATTCAGGCCGCGTTCGAAGCGCTGGACAGCAGCCCGACAGCCATGAAAAGCCTCATCAAAGTAGGAGAAGACGCATGAGCATCGCGGCATCCTTCGATCTGAGCGGCAAAACCGCCCTCGTCACCGGCGCAAAACGCGGAATCGGGCGCGGCATGGCCGAAGCGCTGGCGAGCGCGGGGGCCGATATCGTGGGCGTCAGCGCCTCGCTGGAGCAAGATAGCGATGTCGAGCGGGCCGTCACCGCGATGGGCCGCAGCTTCACGCCCTATCAATGCGATTTCTCCGACCGGGCCGCCCTGCGCGCGCTTGCGGCACAGATCGAAGCGGAGGGCATCGCCCCGGATATCCTTGTCAATAATGCGGGCACGATTCAGCGCGCCCCCGCCGCCGAACACCCGGATGACCTGTGGGATCAAGTGATCGAGGTCAACCTTTCCGCACAATTCGTCCTCTCCCGCGAGATCGGGCGCGGGATGATCGAGCGGGGCCGTGGCAAGATCATCTTTACCGCGTCGCTACTGACCTTTCAGGGCGGCATCACGGTGCCCGGATATGCGGCCTCGAAGGGCGGAATCGGGCAATTGACGAAGGCGCTGGCGAATGAATGGGCGGGCAAGGGCCTGAACGTCAACGCCATCGCGCCGGGCTATATCGCCACGGATAATACGCAGGCATTGCGGGACGACCCGGCCCGCTCGAAATCGATTCTCGAACGCATCCCCCAGGGACGATGGGGACGGCCCGAAGATTTCGGCGGACCGGCGGTGTTTCTGGCATCTTCGGCGTCGGATTACGTCAATGGCGAGGTTTTGGTCGTTGATGGTGGCTGGATGGGCCGGTAGGGATTTCCTCGCGCCCAAATCATCCGGGGCAAGACTAACGCTTTAGGAAACAACAATGAGCATCATGACCATCAGACCAGCGGCGGAGTGCCGCTACGACATTCTCTCTCTGGGCGAAGTCATGCTGCGGCTCGATCCCGGCGAAGGGCGCATCCGTACCGCGCGCCAGTTTCGCGCTTGGGAGGGGGGCGGCGAGTACAATGTCGCGCGGGGCCTGCGCCGGTGCTTCGGTCAGCGGGCGGCGCTGGTGACGGCGCTGGCGAAGAACGATGTGGGTTTGCTGATCGAGGATCTGATCCTGCAGGGCGGTGTCGATGCCTCGCTGATCGAATGGCGCGATTATGACGGCATCGGGCGAACCGTGCGCAATGGATTGAATTTCACCGAGCGCGGGTTTGGCGTCCGGGGTGCGGTGGGGTGTTCGGATCGCGGGTTGACGGCAACCTCGCAATTGAAACCCGGTGATGTCGACTGGGATCATATCTTCGGCACCCTTGGCGTGCGCTGGTTTCATACCGGGGGCATCTTCGCGGCCCTGTCCGAGACGACCGGCGACGTGGCCATCGAGGCGGCGGAGGCGGCCCATCGGCATGGCACGATTGTTTCCTATGACCTCAATTATCGCCCCTCGCTCTGGAAAGGGTTTGGGGGCTTGGAACAATGCCGCAAGATCAACCGCGCGGTGGCGCGCCATGTCGATGTGATGATCGGTAACGAGGAGGATTTTACCGCCTGTCTTGGCTTTGAGATCGAAGGTGTGGACGAAAACCTGACCGATCTCGATGTTGGCTCGTTCCAGCGCATGATCGAGCGGGCAACCGCCGATTTCCCCAATTTCAAGGCGACCGCGACCACCATGCGGGGCGTGAAAAGCGCGACCGTCAATGACTGGTCGGCCATGGCGTGGGTGGATGGGCAGTTCTACCGCTCCACCGCGCGCGAATTGGAGATCATGGACCGGGTCGGCGGGGGCGACAGCTTTGCGTCGGGCTTTATCTATGGCCTGATGGTGCTGGACGATCCCGCCCAAGCGGTCGAGTATGGCGCGGCGCACGGCGCGCTGGCAATGACCACGCCGGGCGATACGACCATGGCCTCGCTATCTGAGGTCGAGAAACTTGTGGGCGGCGGCGGTGCACGCGTCGACCGATAACGCCGAAGGGAACCCCAACCATGCTTGATCTTGTCAAAGGCCGCCCCGTGATCCCCGTCATCGAAATCAACGATGCGGATGACGCCGTGCCGCTCGCACGGGCGCTGATTGCCGGGGGGATCGATGTTATCGAGGTCACCTTCCGCACCGAAGCCGCCGCCGCCGCCATCGCCGCGATCGGCAAGGAGGTGCCGGAAATGGTGATCGGAGCGGGCACGGTTGTCACGTCGGATCAGGTCGAGCGTGCCTTGGGTCTGGGGGTGGCGTTCGGGGTGGCGCCGGGGCTGAACCCCGATACGGTCGAGGCGTTTCGCAAGGCGAAAACCCCGTTCCTGCCCGGCGTCTCGACGGCATCCGAGATCGAGGGCGCCTTGGCGATCGACTGTCATGTCCTGAAATTCTTTCCCGCCGAAGCATCGGGCGGCACCGGCACGCTCAAGGCGCTGAGTGGTCCCTATGCCAGCCTTGGGGTCCGCTTCTGTCCGACGGGCGGCGTTAATCTGGGCAATATGCTCGATTACCTGTCCCTGCCGACGGTCGTGACGCTTGGTGGGTCGTGGATCGCGACCAAGCAGCAGATTGAAAGCGGCGACTGGGACGGCATCACCGCCCGCGCCGCAGAGGCGATGGGCAAGGCACGCGAGGTCGCCTGAAATCTGCGATGATCGGGGCGTGTTTGGCTTGCGCCGCCGCCATCGCCCCGACAAGGTAGCGGTGTCAGACGAAGCCATCCACAGGTCCGCATGGAAACCCTCAACGCCCTCGCCCTGCTCGGTAATTTCCTGATTGTTCCGGGGATTACCTATGGATGCCAACTTGCGCTCGGGGCACTGGGCATCACGCTGATCTATGGCATCCTGCGGTTTTCGAACTTTGCCCATGGCGAAACGATGGCCTTTGGTACGATGGTTGTGATCCTCGTGACATGGGGGTTGCAGGGGATGGGGGTGTCGCTGGGACCATTGCCCACGGCTCTGCTCGCCCTGCCATTCGGGATCGCGGCATCGGTGGCGCTGCTGCTGCTGACAGACCGCTATGTCTATAAATTCTATCGCACGCAACGCTCGACCCCGGTGATCTATCTGATTGCCTCCATCGGGGTGATGTTTCTCTATAACGGCTTGATCCGTTTTATCATCGGCCCGAACGATCAACAGTTCAGCGACGGCTCGCGTTTCATCATCAAGGCGCGTGAATTCAAGCAGATGACCGGACTTGATGAGGGGCTGGCCATCAAGACGACCCAAGGGATTACCCTCGTCGTTACCGTCGTTCTGGTCATTGCGCTGTTCTGGTTCCTCAGCCGGACCCGCGCAGGTAAGTCGATGCGGGCCTATTCGGATAACGAGGATCTCGCGCTCCTGTCGGGGATCGATCCTGACCGGGTGGTCATGATTGCATGGTGCCTGACGGCGGCGCTGGCCACCATTGCGGGCACGCTTTATGGTCTCGACAAGAGCTTTAAGCCCTTCACCTATCTGCAAATCCTGCTGCCGATCTTCGCGGCGGCCATTGTTGGGGGGCTGGGGTCGCCGGTGGGGGCGATTGCGGGTGGCTTCGTGATCGCCTTCTCTGAGGTTGCGGTCACCTTCGCCTATCGCAAGGTATTTGGATATATGGGGTATGAGGTGGATGGCCTGATGCAGCTTCTCTCCACCGACTACAAATTCGCAGTGTCTTTCGCGATCCTTGTGATCGTCTTGCTGGTCAAGCCGACCGGCCTGTTTGCCGGAAAGTCGTTCTGATGGGCTGGCGCGGGGCAGGGCTGTTTCTGGTCATGATATGCCTGCTGGGGCTGGTCGGCTTTGTGCAGAGCTGGCCATTGGCCTTTACGATCCTCAACCTGTGCCTGATTTCGGCAATCCTGTCGCTGGGGGTGAATATCCAGTGGGGCTATGCCGGGCTGTTGAATGTCGGGGTGATGGGCTTTGTGGCGTTGGGAGGCATGGCGGGGATCGTCGTATCGATGCCCCCTGTGACCGAGGCCGTGCAGGCGGGGGGCGGCGGTATCCTGCTGGCCCTGCTGATCGCGTTGGTCACAGCCGGGGCGGTCTGGGCCGCTGCGCGTGCGCTTGGGGGGCGGCTGCGGATGCTGGCTGTTACGGTGATCCTGATCGCCGGGGCGTTCCTTGCGCGCAGCGTTTTCGACCCGGCGGTCGAGGCGATCGAGGCGGTGGATTCGGCGCGCACGGGCTTTCTGGGGGGGCTTGGGTTGCCCATCCTGTTCTCATGGATCGTGGGGGGGATATTTGCCGCCGGGGCGGCATGGATGATCGGCAAGGTGTCACTGGGGCTGCGCTCGGATTACCTCGCCATTGCCACCCTTGGCATCTCAGAAATCATCATTGCGATCCTGAAAAACGAGGATTGGCTGACGCGTGGCGTGAAGAACGTTACCGGCATCCCGCGCCCCGTGCCGTATGAGGTCGATTTACAGGATGCGCCGTATCTGATCGATCTTGCGGATCGCTGGGGGATGTCGATTGTCGATGTGGCTTCGGTCGCGGTGAAGCTGTGCTATGCGGGGCTGTTTCTGGCGGTCTTGCTGATCGTTCTGTGGTTGTCGGAGCGGGCGCTGCACTCGCCATGGGGCCGGATGATGCGCGCCATCCGCGATAACGAAGTCGCCGCCGAAGCGATGGGCAAGGATGTGACCGCGCGGCATTTGCAGGTCTTCGTGCTCGGTTCGGCAGTTCTGGGGGTCGCGGGGGCGATGCTGACCACGCTGGATGGACAGTTCACCCCGGCATCCTATCAGCCCTTGCGGTTTACCTTTCTGATCTGGGTGATGGTGATCGTCGGGGGATCGGGCAATAACTGGGGCGCGGTTCTTGGGGGGTTTGTCGTGTGGTTCTTCTGGGTCGAGGCGGAACCGATTGGCCTGTGGCTGATGGATCTCATGACCAGCGGTCTTGCGGAGGACAGCGCCCTGCGTGAGCATCTGCTCAAGAGTGCGGCCCATATGCGTCTGATGACGATGGGGGCGATTTTGCTGCTGGTGCTGCGATTTGCGCCCAGGGGCCTGATCCCGGAGCGATAACGCTACGGGGCCAGTGCGCCCCGAAAGGCTGCGGACAGGTTCGGGACGCCTTCCTGCGCCAATCCGGCCAGATCGGCCACCCGATCGCGTGGATCGCCCGCATAGCGTGCGTCGGTCGTCAGCCAAAGCGGCCCGTGATCCGCCCCGATCCGTGCGGCGGGCAGGGCTTGCAGGGCTGTATCGATGGCGCGTTGCGCGTCGGCGGGTTGCCCGAAGACCAGCACGATCCCCGACCCTGTATCTTCGACCACCGCGCCCCCATGGGTCAGCGCGACCGCGTAGCATGTGGTCAGTTCATCGACGCTGCGCGAGCTGATGACGACGAGGGACAAGGTTCCCGCATCCTGCGGTTCGTCGAGGTCCATGGATGATGCGGCAAGGGCCTTGCGGCATCGCTGATAGGTCAGCCATTCTCCGAGCGATGTTGCCTCCGGGGGCCAGTCCGCCTTTGCGACAACCATGGTCGCGACCTGCTCGCCGTGGTTTTCGAGGATAACGGTTTCCGCAATCTCCGGCACTTCCACCCAGTCATCGCCCATGCGGATCAAGGCGCCCCGGCCACCCTCGGCATCGAGCGTCAGATGCGCCCGTCCATCCAGTGAGCGGATCGAATAGGCGCCTTTCGGCAGGGTGGCGGGCAGGGCGCGTCGCTCATGGGGTTCGAGAATCTGTTGCAGCACGATTCGGGGTGAGAGCGCCGGTCCGCTGGCGCAATACACCATGGTCGAGGGTTCGCGAATCGCGGCATGGGGGGTGAAGATGACCTCGACCGAATGGGTGTAGTTCTTTTCGACGGCGGCGTCGCAATGCGAACAGTCGATGGACCGGGGCAAGTCTCGGGGCGTTTCCGCCTCGCGCAGCGTGCAGTGGCATGATGGGCAGATCAGGCGAAACCGCTGTTCGAGCGCCCCCATTTCCACACCGATTACCATGGCCTTATGCGCCTCTGCGATCCCGACGCCCAGCACTCGCGCGACCCGCTTTGCGCGGATGTCCCGCAGGTCGCTTTCGAAGGCGACCGCGAGCCAGGACAGCAATTGCTTGGCCAGCCCTTTATCGCCAGGAGCCGTGTCGTCGGGCACCTGAAAAGGCTCGCCCTTGCGGCGCTTGCGTGCGCCGGTTCGTGTGGCGGCGAGATTGGCGAAGAAATCACCCTGTGGATTACGCGCATGGGCATCGGCGACCTTCAGCAGGCGCTCAAAAGCCTTGCCCGCTTCGCCCAGATGCCCGGTCCGGGCGAGGATGGCCCCGGTCAGGCTGCGCGGTTCGGCAACGAGGGTATAGGTGGCCACGGTGCCGCCCTTGGGATCGGGTTCGAGAACCAGTGTCCCGCGCGTTCGCTCCATCGGGCCAGCGTCATACAGGCGATCCCATCGCCACCAGTGATCGGTTGACCATTCGAAGGGCGGTTCTTCCCACCGGACAAGGGTTCCCCGGTCATCGTATTCGCCATAGCGGCGGTGCAATCCCTCGTCGCTGACGGTCTCGCGCAGGCGATACCGGGGCAGGCGCAGCGCCTCGTTGATGCGCTCGGTATCGGATACCAGCGGCCATAACGCCTCGCGCGTTGCCTTCAGGTGCCACGTCCAGCTTTTTTCGACCCGTTTGCCTGCCATGTCGCCATCCTTAAAGTCGGCTTTGACCTAAGCCAAGCGTTGTCGTCGGGCAAGTCGATCTCCACCACGTATCTGTGCGAATCGCTGCCTTGCGCGGGCCGGGGCGGATACCTATTGTACGCCCAGCATTCTCCTTGCCTCTTATCCGGACCTTGCCTCATGCTCGAATCCCTTCGCAACTCGGTAAACTCGTGGACCGCCAAGGTCCTGCTCGCGCTTTTGGTGGTGAGTTTTGCCGTCTGGGGAATTTCCGATGTCTTCACCAACCGCGCCGCCACCGTGGTCGCGACCGTCGGGGACAGGGAAGTGACCACTCAGGAATTCGCGACCGCCTTGTCGAATGATATGCAGGCGCTTCAGCGACAGGCGGGCCGCGTAGTCTCGATTGCGGAGGCTCGCCAACTGGGCCGCGATCAGGTGGTTCTCGCCCGGATTTCAACGCGAAAGGCCCTGAATGCCGAGGCCGAATCCATGGGCCTATCCGCGTCGCCTGCCGCGATTCGCCGGGCGATCGAGACGGCGCCGGTGTTTCAGGGACCAGATGGAACCTTCAACCGCTACAGCTACGAATCGGCCCTGCGGCAAGAGGGATTGACCCCCGGCGCCTATGAAGATGGCGTGCGGCAGGATCTGGCCCGCGATGCGATGCTTCAGGCGGTCGGTGCAGGCACTGCCGCACCCCGCGCCTTGGCCGAGGCGCTGCACCGGCATCGCAACGAACAGCGGATTTTGGAGTATATCCTGCTCACCAAAGCCGATGCCAAAGATCCCGGCGAGCCAACGGATGCGCAGATTTCCGCATTTCACGAGGGCAATGCCGATCAGTTTAGCGCGCCCGATTACCGCGCGCTCTCATGGGTTGCCCTGACTCCCGAATCCATGGCCGATGCGATCGAGATCGGCGATGCACAGGTCGCGGAAGCTTATGAAACCCGCATCGGTGAATTCACCCGCCGGGCAACGCGCACCGTCGATCAACTGTTATTCGATACCGAAGACGCGGCAACCGACGCAAAAACGCGTCTCGATGACGGCACGAGCTTTCTGGAACTGGCCGAAGAAAAAGGACAAAACGCGCGAGATATCGCGCTGGGCACCGTCGTGCAGGGCGATTTGCCCTCCGCGCTGGGCGATGCCGCTTTCGCCGCCAAGGAGCCGGGCATTATCGGCCCTGTCCGCTCGGCATTTGGCTGGACGCTCCTGAATCTGCGCGATGTGCAGGAAGATACGGTCACGCCGCTCGATGAGGTCTCGGATGCGATTCGCCGCGATCTCGCGCTGATCGAAGCGCGCGACACGATCCTCGACGAATCCGTTGCCATGGATGACGAGATTGCCGGTGGCGCCACCTTGACCCAGATCGGCGAGCGCACGGCGGCGGTCTTCCAGAAGGTCGAGGCAATCGATGCGATGGGTCGCGGGGCCGATGGACAGCCCGTCGAAACCCTTCCCGCCATCCCCGGTTTTCTGGCCGCCGCATTCGAAGCGGGGGAGGGGGAAGAACCCGTGCTCGTCGAGGCCGATGGCGGTGGATACTACGCCCTGTCGGTCGATGGTATTACGCCCTCCGCCCTGCGTCCGCTCGATGATGTTCGGGATGACGTCATTGCCGCGTGGAAAGATGCGCAGCGAACCGACGCGCTGGCCGATCTGGCCGAAACCATCCGCGCCCGGCTGGGCGAAGGCGCGACCCTCGCCTCCCTTGCCGCCGAGCAGGAAAAAGAAGTCAGCACCACCGTACCCGTCCGTCGCTCCGACGTTGCGCCCCCGTTGACGGCGGAAATCGTCGACGCGTTGTTCCGCGCCGTACCGGGCGAAGCGGTCGGGGGCGAGGTCACGGGCAATTACCTGATCGGGACGCTCAAGGAGGTGGTGCGCGGCGATGCAGAAGCGGAGATGGCGGCGGTCGATTCCACCGCCGAGCGCTACTCGCGTCAATTCGCCAATGATGTCGTACAGACTTTTTCCCGCGATGCGGTCGAGCGGCATCCACTGTTGCTCTATCCCCGCGCCATCGACGAGACCATCGCCAATCTTGGACAGCGGTACTGACGCCATGATCGAGCCGTCTTTCGAGGAGTTTGCCGCCCGGTACAATGCGGGTGAGGCGGCCGTTCTCTGGAGTGGCCGCGTCGCCGATGTGGATACACCCGTTTCCCTGACGCTCAAGCTGGCGCAGGGGCGCAAGGACAGCTTTCTGCTCGAATCCGTGACGGGGGGCGAAAAACGTGGGCGCTATTCGATTATCGGGTGCAAGCCCGACCTGATCTGGCGCTGTCAGGGTGATCGTGTCGAGATCAACCGCGCGGCACGCTACGACCCGGATGCCTTCGAGGCGCAGGAAAGCCCGCCCCTCGAATCGCTCCGGTCCTTGCTGGCCGAATGCGCCATCGATCTGCCCACGAACCTGCCCCCCATGGCGGCGGGCCTGTTCGGGTATCTCGGCTATGACATGATCCGCCATGTCGAAAAGTTGCCCGATCCGAACCCCGATGTGATCGGGGTGCCCGATGCGGTGCTGATCCGGCCCACCCTTGTCGCCATTGTCGATAATGTGGCCGATACGGTCACGGTCGTGACGCCCGTTCGTCCGCAGGATGGCGTGACCGCCCGTGCCGCCTATGCCCGCGCCGCCGAGCGTCTCGCCGATGCGCTGGACGATCTGGACCGGGCCTTGCCCGCCGAAGCGCCGGTTCCCCATGGCTGCGAGGCGGGGGAGGGCGTGTCTAACACGACGCCCGAAGAGTATCACGCCATCGTGGAGCGGGCGCGCGAGTACATCCGCGCGGGCGACATCTTTCAGGTCGTGCCTTCCCAGCGCTGGACGGTGCCCTTCACTCTGCCGCCCTTTGCGCTCTACCGTGCCCTGCGCCGGACCAACCCCTCGCCCTATATGTATTATTTCGATTTCGGCGGGTTTCAGATCGTCGGGGCCAGCCCTGAGATTCTCGTGCGTCTGCATGGCGAGACCGTCACGATCCGCCCCATCGCCGGAACGCGCCCGCGCGGGGCGACGCCGGAGGAGGACGACGCCCTCGAAGCGGATCTCCTCGCCGACCCGAAGGAGCGCGCGGAACACCTGATGCTGCTCGATTTGGGCCGCAACGATGTGGGTCGCGTGGCAAAGATCGGCACCGTCGATCCGAACGAACAATTCACCGTCGAGCGCTACAGCCATGTCATGCATATCGTCTCGAATGTCGATGGGGTGATCCGCGACGATGTGGACGCGGTCGATGCCCTGCTTGCGGGTCTTCCGGCGGGGACGGTCTCGGGCGCGCCGAAGATTCGCGCCATGGAGATCATCGACGAACTGGAACGCGAGAAACGCGGCATCTATGCGGGGGGCGTCGGCTATTTCGGCGCGGGGGGCGAGATGGACACGGCCATCGCCCTGCGCACGGCGGTCCTGAAAGACGGCAAGATGTACGTGCAGGCGGGCGGCGGCGTCGTCTGGGATTCCGACCCTGAGGACGAGCGCATGGAAACGGTCAATAAATCAAAAGCTTTGTTCCGCGCCGCCGAAGAAGCCCTGCGCTTCGCAATGGGCGATCGTCGCACGAATCGATAGGGCCATGCGCCTCATAGCGCCAGCGTGCACCATACCGGCACGTGATCCGACGGCTTCTCCCATGCCCTGACATCGCGGTCGATGCCCGCAGTGCCCATCCGGTCGGCGGCTTGGGGGCTGAGCAGGATATGATCGATGCGAATGCCCTTGTTCTTGGGCCATGCACCCGCCTGATAATCCCAGAAGGTGAACCGCTCGCCCACCGGATCGACGCTGCGAATCGCATCGGTCCAGCCCTGCGCCATCAGACGGCGAAACCGCTGGCGCGTTTCGGGGCGATAGAGGGCGTCACCTTCCCATGCATCGGGGTCGTGAACGTCTTCGGGATGGGGAATCACGTTGTAATCCCCAAGCATCGCCACGGGTTCCTCCAGAGAGAGAAGCTGCGCCGCGCGGGTTTCCATCCGCTCCATCCAGGCCAGTTTGTAATCGTATTTGTCGCCCGGCACGGGGTTTCCGTTCGGCTGATAGAGACCGCAGATCGTCAGCGCGCTGCTTTCACCGGCAATGGTTGCCTCGATCCACCGTGCCTGAAGATCCGAATCGTCGCCGGGCAGGCCGCGCGTCACCGATTCGAGGGGGATTTTTGAGAGAATGGCGACGCCGTTGAACCCCTTTTGCCCATGGGTTTCGACATTATAGCCAGCATCCTCCAGCGGAGTGCGGGGGACGGCTTCATCCACGGATTTGATTTCTTGCAAGACCACCACATCGGGCTGCGCCTGCTTGAGCCAAGCGGGCAGGGCGTCGATTCGCGCCTTGATGCCGTTGATGTTCCAGGTGGCGATTTTCATGGTGGTTCCTCCGCTCGCTCATTCTTAGGCTGCGCGCGGGCAAAGAGAAAGGGGCCCGAAGGCCCCTTTCGATATCTGGCACAGTATTTAGGCGATGGAAGCCTAGTGTTTGTCGGCAGCACCCATCATGCCCGAGCCGCCCATCATGCCGGACATATCCGACGAAGACGAACCACCCGAAGCACCGCCAGCACCACCGGCGCCAGCTGCACCAGCACCACCACCGGCACCGCCGGTCATCTGCGAGATCATCGAGGTCAGCTGCTGGATCAGCTGCTGAAGCTGCTCAAGGATCTGAGCGATGCCCTGCATGGCGTCGCCGCCAGCTGCACCACCGGCACCGCCTGCGCCGTCAGC
>CALLLP010000024.1 GCA_938008165.1 uncultured Neomegalonema sp.
GTGTCGCCTTTGGCACCCTGAGCGCCGGTGGCACCCGTTGCACCCTGAGCACCCGTTGCGCCGGTATCACCTTTGGCACCCGTTGCGCCGGTGGCACCCGTTGCGCCGGTGGCACCCGTTGCGCCAGTGTCGCCTTTAGCACCCTGAGCGCCGCCGAAGGCAGCTAGCAGTTCATTGCGGTCTGCTTTACCGTTACCGTTCGTGTCAAAGCCTTCACGAGCAAAGACGTCGTCGAAGCTTGCGCCGTCCTGGCCGTCAATACCGTTCGCGCCAGCTGCGCCGGTGTCACCTTTGGCACCCTGAGCGCCGGTATCGCCTTTGGCACCCTGAGCGCCGGTAGCGCCCGTTGCGCCGGTGTCGCCTTTGGCACCCTGAGCGCCGGTGGCACCCGTTGCACCCTGAGCACCCGTTGCGCCGGTGGCACCCTGCGCACCATCATGTCCTTTAGGACCTTCTGGACCCTGCGGCCCAATTGGACCCTGCTGGCCAGCGGGACCCTGTGGGCCGATCGGGCCTTGAGAGGGAGCCTTGCTGGTGGTGCCGGTGTTGATCAATCCCGGAAAACTGCTTCCGGCGGATTGGCTTGGTTTGGAAGTGCTCAAGTTGCTAAAATTAGCAATATTAAAAGACATGGTGCTTTCCCCTGCATCCATTAACACTGAAAACTACTGCCATTTCAGGGTCGCCGTCCCGATTTAGCCGTAGCATCCGAACGATTGCATCAAAAAGGGACATAATCAAGGATATAATAAAAATTTGATGTATTATAGTACGGTGTAGTCATCAAAAATGTAAATTCGTCTTGTTTTGGGAGGGGAAACATGCGATATCACCTGAGGCGACGTTCTGATTGTTTTTAGTTGACGCGAAACTCAGGGATTTGTGATGGTCAATCGTCTCACAATGTTACTGTTCTCGCTCGCATTGGTGCCCGGAATGTCGCTGGCCGCTGATGATGGGTGGCGTACGGAGCGGTTTAATATCGTCGTGCGGGATCAGGGTGTCCGTGATGTGCTTCGCCAGTTTGGCGCTTTGATCGGGGTGCCTGTTGTTTTGTCCGATGCGGTCGAGGCGCAGGTTTCTGCTCGATTCGAGGGGGCGAGCGGTGAGCAGATTATCGACGCGATTGCCCGCGAGTATGGTTTTGACTGGCGGTATGACGGGCGGCGAATCGAGGTTTCGTCGAGTAGCGAACAGGTTAGCCGTATTCTCGATATGGGCGGTGTGTTGCGCAAAGATTTGATTGTGGCGCTTGAGGCTCTCGATTCGTATGAGCCGCGCTTTCCGATCTCTGCGGTTGATGGTGAGTTGGGGTTGTTGGTTGGCCCGCCCCGATATGTTGCGATTGTCGAAATCGTGCTGGCCGAGCTGGTTGAAAAACGCATTGCCGAACAGGCTCTTGAGGCGGAGCGTGTGGCGGCTGAGCAAGCTAGGCAGTTGGCTGAGCAGCGCCGTCTGGAGGCGTTGTTGGCTGAGCAGCGTAAACGCAAGCCACGTGAGATCGTCTCTGACGTGCCGATTGTTAACCGTGGCGGACGGTGGGGAGGCTAGGGATGCTGGAGGCTTTTGATTTTACGGCAATCGATGTGCCACCCCCTTGTTCTGATGGTGGTTTGTCGTCTGACTTTTCCGGTCATGTGACGCGTGAAGATCTGACTTTGCTGTGTGAAATCGGTGTTCTTGCGCTTGCGGTCGAGCGAGGTGAGGAGGCCATGCCAATTTTTCAGCTCATCGATTCGGAGCAGCCCCACAATGCGGCGGGGGCAATCGGAATCGCGATGATCGAAGTTGCTGCGGGGCGCAATCGTGATGCGTTTGCGCGGCTGCGTACTGCCATTGCCACGCGGACGCTGTGTGTCCGTGAGGCAAAAGCGGTTTTGGCGGTTTTCCTGATGGGATTCGGCCGGCACTCTGAAGCGAAAAACTTGCGACGCGAAATAATGCGTGGGCCTGACTGTGGTGCTCGACGTTTGGTTCAAAGTTACGGTGCCTGCTGATTCGGCGGCTTGAAAGGAATTAGAGATGAACGGAATAAATTCAATTGGCGGTGCGCCTGGTGCGGCCCCTTCCAACGGTGCTGAAGGTGCCGGTGGGAGCGATTTTGATGCTATTTTCCAAGAAGGGTTGGTCAACACTTCTATCGTTATGCTTCAGCTCATCGGCGGTGATATTATTCAATCCGTCATGAAAGACGAAGCGGCAGTGGATTGATCTTGGTCAGTTCTTAAAATATTCTTAGAATACAGGGAAGATTTCCATCATGCATGCCGCCAACCGATATGAAGAACAAAGGGAAAGCGCTCGTCGCGCTTTTGCCCGCGTCTTCGTGGCTGGCCTTGCGCGCGAGATGGCGTGTTCCGGGGTTCTGCGCATTATGGCGCGGGCTGTTGCTGGACTCGAAACTTCCCTGAATGGGTTCCCCTCCAGGCATCTGCACACGCTGTGTGACAATGCTGACAAAGAACCGCTCCGCAGATCCGGAGTCGCCGCCGGTGGAGCAGGCGGGGGTGGACCGGGCGATTGTGGACTCGATATTGCATATATCCATTGAAGTTTTTCGATAAAACTTCTTTTGGGTTTTTTCTTTGATTTTCGAGTTTTCCACCAGTGTGGCTGGTGGGTTGGAGGTTTCCTTGTCTATAGCTGCAGTAACATCTCATGGGGGCGTGGGTAGTCAGCTTGGGGCTTCGATGGAGCGGGCCGCTACGCAAGCGGCGGATGCCAGTGGCGCAAGCGGTGCGTCGGGTATCAGCAAAGTCAATATCAGTTTCTCGCCCCCGGCTCAGTCCAATGCACCCATGGACCGCCTTGGTTCCGGTTTGCTCGATACGCTTCGTAACTTCGAGCAAACCCGCGCAGCCAACCGCGATTCGATGAGCGCCGCACAGGGCGGTCCGGCATCGCCCGTGGCAATGGCAAAAGATGAGCTTCTTTCCGGGCCAGCGAGCATTCGCCCTGCTGCCGGGGGAGAAATCGCCGCCGAACCACCTGCGGCCGTTGGTTATGAAGATGCTGTTGGCGCGATGACGCGCAGCTTCGATTATGCAATCGAAACGCAGCTTATCGTCAAGACAGGTTCGCAATTCTCATCGTCCGCGTCCTCGCTCATGCGTGGCCAATAGGCTGATACACCCTACGGGGTGCTCTGTTTTGGAGTGACTCATGACGATCAGGAAAACTGGCTTTGCACTTGTGGCGCTCTTGGCGCTCGCCGGGTGCCGCGTTGAAGTCTATGACAAGCTGTCTCAGCGCGATGCGAACGAGATCACGGCCCTTCTTATGTCTGCATCCATCGATGCAAAACGGGTCGAGGACAAGGACGGGACATTTGCGGTCGAGGTGCCCGAAAGCAATTTTGCGGCGGCTGTGACGCTCATTGCCGATAATGGCCTGCCGCGTCCACAGTTCAAATCGATGGTCGATGTCTTCGATAATGACCGTCTTATCTCATCGCCGTCCGAGGAGCGTGCGCGCCTTGGCTATGCTGTGTCGCAAGAGCTTTCGCAGACGGTATCCGAAATCGATGGTGTTGTGTCTGCACGTGTTCATCTGGCCACCCCTGCGCTCGATCCTCTGGGTCGCCGGGTGAACAAATCTTCCGCTTCGGTGGCGATCCATCATGAGGAGGCTTTGTCGACCGAAGGGCTGGTCCCGCGTATCAAGCTGCTCATCTCCCATGCGGTCGACGATTTGCAGTATGACGATGTGCTTGTCGCGCTGTTTCCTGTCGGGGGCGGCGTATCGGGCGACTCGTCTGTTGCGGCGCGTGTGACCACAAACCGAAGCGGTGGCGGCATTTTGGATGACATGGTGCGGCCGGGGGGTGATCCTTCCTATTCCGCCGGAGTCACGAATGGTTCTTCGCGGTCCCTTATCGCACCGGCGAGCGTAGGTGAGGCATCGCCTTTCAGCCCCGCCATCGCAGTCATTCTGGCGGGCGGATTGCTGGTCTTGCTGATTGCGGCGAAGGGGCTGTTTGACAGGCCCCGCCAACGGGCGGCGGTAATGGCCGATGCCGATGACCGGCCTGTGGTTCCTGCAAAACGGCCACGCAGGCATTCATGACAGGACCCGTTGCAAGCTCGACAGAACGTAGGGCGGCGCAACGACTCAAGACCCTTATCGACGTTTCTGATCTCGTGAGTCGTTTCGATGACCACCAGATCAATGGTGACTTGATGCCAGCGGTTGCCGAAAGGCTGTCAGCCCGAAGGTTTCGTTCCCGGTTGGAGCGGCGCTTTCTGCGGCGAACGGGCTTGGCCGATTCTCTCGACACGCTCGCGGATAGCGAAGCGCCAGTGGTGGCCGGTCTGGGCGAAGCGGGGCTACGCGCTGTGATCGTCGATACGGGCGTGATGTGCCAATATGCGATTCTGCGTCGGATCGTGGATCAGTCCGTTTTGGCGGAATTGTCCAGGCATCTTGGACTAGATTTGATCCGGCACGATGCGCGCCGGGCGGTTCAGGGCATGTCAATCGATCTCGCGCGGGTGATCGCCTCGCCCTGCCATGCTGCCAATCAAGAGACCGAGACGGTCATTAACGCGATTTTGCATGATGGCCTTCAATGCTGGACATGCTGGATTCACGGTCAATCCCAATCTCTACGGCCTTTCTTTAACGCGCTGACCCCAAGCCTGCCTCAAGATCGGGGGGTGATAGCGTCGGATGGGTGCCATCCCCGCGATTGTCGACGCCGGGCTGATCTGTTCGCGGCGCGTCTTCAAAAGGTGCTGAAAGACCGGAACGATTCGATGCAGAGGGATGCGTGATGCAGGACGGCCATGATTTTTATGATTCTGCGGACAAGCCCGCTTCCGCGTCGAAAGTTCTGAAAGCACAGGATTTTGAAGCCTTATCGTCCGCGCGCAAAGGCATCGAGCAGGCGCATTCCGAGGCTCAAGGCGTTATTGCCGCCGCCCATCAGGAAGCCGAAGCCATCCGCGCCTCTGCCCATGCGGAGGCGCAAACCGAGCGTGCGGCCCTGATTGCGGAATACGCCTCGCGGATGAATGCTCAGCTATCGCGCACGCAGGAGACACTGAGCGGCGTCGTGATGACCAGCCTGCGTCGGTTGCTCGACCCTGTGCCAAAAGCGGAAAAGGTCGCCGGAGCCGTTGCCTGCGCCATCCGCGAAACCGATATTTCGGGCGGAGCCGTGCTGATCGTGGCGCCCGCTTTGATGCATACCCTGCGTGAGCAATTCGAACGGCGTGGGATTGCGGCGGAGATGATCGAGGTGCGCGGCGACCCTGATTGCCCGCTCGAATCCAGCATTCTTCGCTCGGCCTTCGGGGATGTCGAGCTTGGCATTGAATTCCAGTTGCGCGCCATCGAACGCGGCCTGAAGGCGGCGGCCAAGGGAAACGATCAGCCATGATGACGCTGGGTGACAGCTTTGCTCAGCATGGGCCGCATATCAGCGCCCTGCGTCTGGGCAATGTGTGCGAATCAGTTCCACTGCGTCCCACTGTGGGACGGGTCTCGAAGGTATCGGGTACCATCGTCGAAGCCATCCTCGCAGGGGGTAAGCTGGGCGAAATCTGTGCGTTGGAAAATCCGGGCTTGCATGGCAGCGCGCCACGCCTTGCCGAAATCGTCGGGTTTCGCGATGGAATCGCGTTGCTGGGGGTGATCGGCGAGATGGCGGGTCTGTCCTCGCGCACGCGGGTGACGCCCACCGGCACGCCGCTATCCGCTCCGGCGGGGGAGGCAATGCTGGGGCGTGTGCTCGACGGTTTGGGCAATCCGCTCGATACGCGGTTGCGTGGTCCACTTGATGTCGCAGAATGGCGGACCGTCGATGCCGCGCCCACCGATGCGCTGGACCGGATGCCGGTTATTCAGGCGATGCCGCTGGGCATTCCGGCGCTCGATGCGCTCAACGTCATCGGTGAGGGCCAGCGTGTCGGCCTGTTCGGTGAGCCGGGGACGGGTAAATCGACCTTCGTCTCGGCGCTCGCCAAGGCCGCCTCCGCCGATGTCGCCGTGATTGCGATGGTCGGTGAGCGTGGGCGCGAAGTGACAGAATTCATCGAGGATGCCTTGGGTCCGGAGGGCTTGGCGAAATCCGTGGTCGTCGCGGCGACGTCCGACCGCCCGGCGATGGAGCGGATCAAGGCCCCCTTTATCGCCGCCGCCATTGCCGAATATTTCCGTGATCAGGGTAAGCGCGTGCTGTTCCTGATGGATAGTCTGACTCGCCTTGCCCGTGCCCAGCGCGAAATCGGTCTTGCGGCTGGCGAACCTCCGGCCCGGCGCGCTTTTCCACCATCGGTTTTTGCGATGATGCCCAAGCTGATTGAGCGGGCCGGGGTCTCGCCGGGGGGCGGATCGATTACTGCGTTCTACACCGTATTGGTGGAAGATGACGGGGTGGGCGATCCGATTGCCGAGGAGGCGAAATCCCTTCTCGATGGCCATGTCGTCCTGTCGCGAAAACTGGCGGAAGCGGGCAAATTTCCCGCCGTCGATGTGCTGGCGAGTCGCAGCCGTGTCATGGCGCGGGTCGTGGAGCAGGATCACTCGCGGGCCGCCGAGCGCGTGCGCGCCTTACTCGCCCGATATGACGAAGTCGAATTGTTGTTGCGCATGGGCGAATATGCGCGCGGTTCGGATGCCTTCACGGATGAGGCGATCGACAAGAAGGAGCGGATCGACGCCTTTATCCATCATTCCCTGTCCAAGTCGGAAGACTGGAAGACCATTGTGGATGCATTGGGCTTTCTGGCGTCACCACCGCAATGACACCGAAGCAAATCGCAGAGGCGCTGCGGGTGCGCCGCCGCCGCGAGGAGCGCGCCCTTGCCGCCCTGCAACAGGCGCAGGCGATGCAGGCGCAGGCGGAGGCAAAGCTCGCGGAGGCGAAGGGCGCGCTTGCCGCGTTTGATTCCCGGCTTGAGGCGAGCCTTCATGCTTTTGAGGAACGGGCAAAGATTGGGCTTAATCCCCATAGTATCATGGGCATGCGCGCCTTTCATGCGGATCAATTGAAACTGCGGGAAGCGTTTCACGACCCTATCGCGCTCGCCGAAGGGGCGGTTTCAATGGCGCAGGATGCGGTCGCCAATGCGCGGCATCAATGGAAGCAAGCATCGCAAGCGGCAGATAACTTGCAAGAAATGAGCGCCAAGATGGCCACGAGCGCCGCACGCGATCTTGAGCGTCGGCAGGAACAGGACCGGGACGAGATCGCGGCGACGCGCGCCGCCCGTGCGTCCATGGAACAGGACGGATAACGTGAGTATGCTCGATTTCTTTTCTGCGGACAGGTCCAAGGTGGTCCCTCTCGCCCTAGAGCGGATCCGGCCACAGGCGGCGAACCGCAATCGGACCCTTGCATGGCCCCGGACGCCGTTCCTTCTGGCCGAAGGGATCGAGATGGCACTCGTTCCCGATGGGCGGCTGATTTGGGAGGGGGCGGGCGAGCGGATCGATATCGCTTTCACCGTCGGGGGAGAAGTGGGGTATGTGACGACCGTAACGCCGGTCGTCCAGCGTCTTCTGGCCCGTGCCGATATTCGGGTGCGCCCGGATCAACTGGATGCCGAACTGGCCGCCATGGTCATCGAAACCGTTCTGATCGACCGCATCGAGACCATCGAGCGGCAGATCGGCGCCGAAATCGCCCTGCTCAATCTCGATCGCCGGGAGGAGCGGGCATCGCTCGCGAGTTTGTGCTTCGAGTTGCGTATGACCGATATTGGCACAGTGTATCCTGGCATGATCCACGCTCCGGCATCCTTGCTGTCGCTCATTGCGCGGTCTTGGACGCAGCAGCCCGCTCAGGAATCCGACGGGGAGATTGTGACCTTCATGCTCGCGTGTCGGGTTGCCTTTACCGACCTTGCATCTTCTGCCCTGAGAGAACTGGGCGTGGGCGATGCGATGCTGTTCGACCGGGTTGCCGTTCCGGGAGGCGCGGCGGTGGTCGTGGCCGAGGCGCTTCATGCGGTGGCCAAATTCGATGGGGAAGGAATTCTTTACCTATCCGAACCATTAAACAAACCAGAGCCGTACGCTCTCGGAGAATTCCTTATGACTGAAGAAGATGATCATGAGAGGCCCGTACAAGCCGTCATGGAAGCCGATATCGATGATCTTCCCGTGCGTCTCGTCTTCGAGGTGGCCCGGCAGAACGTAACGCTGGAAGAATTGCGGTCCCTTGGCGTTGGCGCACCCATCCCGCTCGACCGTCCGGCATCCTCTGCCGTTCAGATCTTCGCCAACGGGCGACGGATCGGGGCCGGGGAAATGGTCATGATCGGCGATCAGCTTGGCGTGCGGGTCACACAGTTGAACGGCAATGCCTGAATTAAACGCAAATGTGCTGTCCCTCATCATCGTCGTGATGATGCTGGGGTTTTTGCCCTTCGTCGCGGTTGCCGTGACGGCTTTCGCAAAGATCACTGTCGTATTGTTGATCGTGCGAAATGCCCTTGGCGTACAGCAGACGCCGCCGAATATGGTGATTTACGGCATTGCGCTGGTCCTGACCGTCTATATCGCGGCGCCCTTGGCGGCACAGTTGCAGACGGTCCTGTCGGACCCGACTCTTAATTTTGAGACGCTGGACGATTGGCTTGCCGTCTTCGAGCAGGGGGTCGAGCCGGTGCGCGACTTTCTGCTGCGTCATGCGCGTGTCGATGACCGGGCGTTCTTCATGGAGGCCACGGCATCGGTCTGGGGACCGGAGCTGGCACAGGGCGTGGACAGCGAGTCCCTGTCCGTTCTCGTGCCTGCCTTTCTCGTGTCGGAGCTGACCCGCGCCTTTGAGATTGGCTTCTTGCTCTATCTGCCGTTTCTGGCCATCGATCTGATCGTCTCGGCGATCCTGATGTCGCTTGGGATGATGATGGTGTCGCCGATCATGATCGCGATTCCGTTCAAGCTGTTCCTGTTCGTGGCGGTGGATGGCTGGTCCCGACTCGTACAGGGCCTTGTCTTGAGCTACACATAGGGGAGCGGCGAATATGACCGAAGATTTTCTCGCCCGCTATCTGCTGCTCGCCGCGATTGCCAGTATGAAAAGCGCGGCGCCACCCTTGATCGTCGCGGCGTTGATCGGTTTCGTCGTCGCCCTGTTTCAGGGTGTGACACAGATTCAGGATCAAAGCCTGCCAATCACGCTCAAGATTCTTGTTGTCGGGGCGACTTTCCTGTTCTTCGGGGCGTCGCTGGCCAGTCCGGTGGTCATTCTCGCGGATGAGGCGCTGCGCATTTTTCCCACTGCATCACGCTGACGGGCGCAAAGGGGAGGGCGTATCATGCTTGAGGTCGTCCAGTTCATCCTGCCGCTCGTCGAGGCGGGGGCGCTGACCTTCGCGCGTCCGCTTGGGTTCATCATCGTTTTCCCGCTGTTCTCATGGCTTGGATTGCAGGGCATGATTCGCAATGTCACTGCGATTGCCTTTGGCTCGCCGTTCCTGCTGATGATCTACACGCAGATTTCCGGATCGCCCGAAACCTTTCCCGCGGAATACATCGTTTTGCTGGCGGGTAAGGAGTTCCTGGTCGGCGTCACATTGGGGATCATTCTGGGTGTGCCATTCTGGGGCGCGGAGATGGCGGGAGCCTATGTCGATGTGTATCGCGGCAGTTCCTCGGCCACGGTCGTCAGTCCCGATCAGATGTCGGAGCCGCTGGTCTCGGGCGCGGTTTTCTCGATTGCGCTGGTGGCGATCTTCCTGTCCATGGGGGGATTGCGGATGGTGCTTGGGGTGCTCTACGAAAGCTATGGAATCTGGCCATTCTTTGAGGTCTTGCCGCAGATTTCGGGGGATATCTATCCGGTTTTCCTTGAGTTGCTGGGCACGGTTGCACGCATTTCGCTGGCGTTGGCTGCTCCCTTGCTCATCGCGATGTTTGTGGCGGAGCTGGCGCTGGCCTTCACAAGCCGTTTTGCTCCGCAGATCAATATCTTCGATGCGATGTTGTCGCTCAAGAATATCGTGTTTCTCGTGATCTTGCCGCCCTATCTCTACTTTCTCGCGCGGTATTACGGGTCAGAGGTTCTCGACCTGCCGGGGCTGGTCAATATCATTCGCAAGCTGGTGGGGCCATGAGCGGCGAATCCTCAGAAGAAAAGGCCCTACCGCCCTCCGAGAAAAAGCTGCGCGAAGGGCGCAAGAAAGGCCAGATCGCCAAGAGTACCGATACGGTCTCGGCCATTATCATGATTTTTCTCGCGGCCTATCTCATCCTTGGCTGGCCGGTCATTCGGGGCGCCTTTCAGCGCATGTTCGATACGGCGGGCATCGCGGCGGCGCGGGGGGGGACGGATTCGTGGGAAGCGGCTATTCGGGATACCTGGGCGGCGATGGGGGTCATCATGGGGCCGATCTACATCGTGTCTTTCATGGCGATTTTCCTCGGTTCGGTCATTTCCAACAAGGGCATTGTCATCTCCTTTCATCAGGTAAAGCCCGACCTGAAGAAGATTCACCCCGGTGAAGGCTTCAAGAAAATCTTCAGTGCGAAAAACTTCATCGAGTTTCTGAAGGCATTGGTGAAAAGTATGCTGATCCTCATCGTCCTAGCCGCAATCGGCTGGTACGGTTTGGGGCCGATCATGCAGGCGCCGCTGTGTCAGGAAGATTGCATCGATGAAGTCATCGTCATCGTTGCCCTGCCGCTGATCTTCGCCGCGCTGACCTTGTTCGTCGTCTCGGCCATCGTCGATATCACGCTTCAGAAATGGCTGTTTACGCGTGAAATGCGGATGACTCATTCCGAGATGAAGCGCGAGATGAAGGAAGTCTACGGTGATCCTATGGTGCGCCGCGCCCGGAACGAAATGCGCCGCAATGCTGGCTCCGAAACCGGCTCAGGTAAGGCATCGGAATATCTCAAGGGAGGGGAGGCGACGATCATCGTCTGTTCCGGCACTCAGATCGCCGTGGGGCTGCGATACGTGTCCGGCGAGACGCCTGCCCCGATCGTCGTGGCCAAGGCTACAGGCGCGCGGGCGTCGCTGTTGATTGCTGACGCGGTTGGGGCGGGCCAAACCGTCGTGAATGATCCGGAGGTTGCCGCCGCCTTGCTTCAACAGGGTCGAATCGAGGCGTTTGTGCCAGAATCGCTCTTCCGCGATGTGGCCCGAATCATGAATAGGGCGTAAGCAGTTATGTTATGTCACGCAGTTGTTAATGGGTTCTCTGGTTGACATACCACGACTCGTGCCGTATTGGTTCATCTATGGGAAGTATTTGGCGAAATGTTCGGCAGTGGCACAGTGCGTAAGGATCTTTCTTCAATACTGAAAGCTGACTCCAGTGGGGAGGCTATGCGGCGTTATCAACGCCAATTGGCCGATGCTGAAGGTAGGCTAGACGGCTCTTCCCAAGGGGCAATCAAAGACACGTCAACCAAGGCCATTCAGGCCGGCTTCGCTCTCCTCCCGGTTTTGTGGAGAGATCTTAACAGGAGATAGACTTAATGGCACAAAATATCGCAGGCGTCGGTCAGCAGACCGGCGAAACTGGTACAGCTGGTGATAACGGATCGGATGCTGCAATCGCATCGATGGAAGCGGCTTTTGACCGCGCCATCGCGAAGGCAGCGGAAGTAACCGAGAAGCGCATGGAGGGCGGCTCCGCTCTCGACGCGGCTCGGACCCGTCTGTCGAACTAATAATACGGCTTTTATCGGCTGTCTGATTGCGAATGACTTCGCCAGCCGCTTTTGCGTCTGGCGAAGTTTTTTTAATCTTGGGGGGTGTGTTCTGTGGATAGGCGGGCGATGACATGAAGCATGTCTGTGTTCTGAGCGGAATACATCGCGGAGCTGTTGTCGAGATCGGCGACACTCCCGTTTTGATTGGTGGCGACGATGATTGCGACGCCCTGCTGTCCGACGAGGCGGCAAGCGGGTCGGTCGTGCAGATCGCGTCCCGGCCTGACGGCACGCTGCGGGCCACGCCCATGCGCGGTGTTGTCTCGCGCAATACCCGTCGCCTTCGGTCCGACAAGGAAATTTCCTTCCGCAAGGGCGCCGTTATCGGCGTCGGGGGTGTCGATATCGCCGCTGGCCGTGATCTTGATATGGCCCGCAAGGCCATGTCGGAGCGGGACAAGAGGCGCATGATGCTCAATTGGGGCGGTTTCTGTGCCGCCTGTATCGTTGCGTTCGGCCTGTTTGCGGCGGTTGGTGGCCCTGCGGATGCGTTCAATTCCTTCCGTACCCCAAAGGTCGTGCTGCCATCCGTCGAGGCGGAGCGCATCAAGCCCGATCCTTTGGCCGAGCTGGATCGCGAGCTTGCCAAACAGGGATTGTCAAATCGTATCACTTTGAAACGCACTGGCTCGATGCAGATTCTTGCGACCGGCACGGTCGACGCGTCGCAGTTTGACCGCTGGAACGGGCTTATCCGTTGGTTCGATGGGCGTTTCGGCAGTGTTACAATGCTGGACTCGCAGGTGAAGGCCAAGGGGGATGGGTTTGTCCTGCCGTTTCAGATCGTATCGATCCATTCCAGCCCCAATCCGCATGTTGTCATCCAGAACGGTCAGGTTTTTTCGATTGGGACATTCATGCCGGGAGGATGGGAGTTGCGCGATATCGCGAGCATGAAAGTCGTTCTCGTACGTGGAGATCAGGAGCTTGCCATCTCGTTTTAACCGGCCCTTTGCTAAAATGGTACAAGAGTTGCTTTGATGCGTAGTGTGGCAGGTGGAGAAGGGACGTTCTTTTCGTCATTTCCGCTTTGGAGAGCCACAAATTAAATCGCCGTGGCGCGTTCGGAGGAATTCAGGGAATGAGCGATATTAAATCCACGGTTTCGCGGGTTCATACGGGTCGACCTGCTGCGGCGAGTGGCGCTTCCGGTCGCCATGCTCCGCACCGTGCGAATGTTGATATTCCATCGCAAATTCAGAAAGATAAAGAAGCATATTCGGAAAAGAGAATTGCCGAAACGCCTCTTTTGTCTGAATTCATTGCGCCTCCGACCGAAACCGCCGAATGGCTCGGCAGCCCGTCGATCGGGTCTGTATTAACTGCCGTGTCCGGCGATCTTGCGCCGGGTGGTATGGCTACATCTAAGCGAAATCAATATGTTGCGAGTGTTGTTGAGACTCATCTTGTTGCACGTAGGCAATTGGCAAAACACCTCAATTCCCTGCTACGCGCATGAATGATTCATTCGGGGTTACGAAATCGGTGCGGACAATCGGGTCAGAGGCAAAGGCCCGGTCCCTGCACGCGCTGGGCGCATTCTATCTGCGTCAGGGCTTTCCCAAACAGGGGCTGTCGCTCCTGTTGGCCGCGCGTGATTACGGGATCGTGGATGGTGCGCTCGATCGTGCCATCGCTCAAGCCTATCTGTTGAGTGGCGCGCCGAAGAAGGCATTACAGGTTCTTGATGACATCGATGGCAGTCTGAGCACCCAGAATTTGCGCGATAGTGCCGGTATCCTGCGCAGTCGTGCGCTTTTGGCGCTGGGGCGTGTCGATGAAGCGCGCGAGACCTTCGCCATGACGGTCGGGATGGGGGAGCGGGTATGATCACTTCCCTCCATCGCGGCTTGAATGCCGTGGGCAAGCGTCAGGATCTGGTGGTCGTGATTTTGCTGGTGACGGCGATCATGATGATGATCCTTCCGCTGCCGACTTGGCTGGTGGATGTTCTGATTGCCGTCAATCTGGCGGGGGCCGTGTTGCTGCTGATGATGGGGCTTTATCTGAAGCGCCCGCTTGAATTCTCGACACTGCCTTCGGTCATTCTGATCGTGACGATCTTTCGTCTCGCACTGTCGATTACCACTACGAGACTCATTTTGCTCAATGCCGATGCCGGGTCGATTATCGAGACCTTCGGTCAGTTTGTGATCGCGGGCGAGATCATTGTCGGCCTCGTCGTGTTCCTGATCATCACCATCGTGCAGTTCGTGGTGATTACCAAAGGGTCCGAGCGCGTGGCCGAAGTCTCCGCCCGCTTCACCCTCGATGCTTTGCCCGGAAAGCAGATGTCGATCGATAGTGATCTGCGGAACGGCGATATTGATGCCAAGGAGGCGCGCTCGCGCCGCCGCATGATCGAGCAGGAGAGTCAGTTCTTCGGCGCGATGGACGGTGCGATGAAATTCGTGAAGGGCGATGCCATCGCTGGTCTCGTCATCGTCGCGGTCAACCTGATCGGCGGTATTGCCATCGGGATGGTCAGTCACAACATGGCGGCGGGCGAGGCGGTCGAGACCTATTCGCTGTTGACGGTTGGCGATGGGCTAGCGGCACAGCTTCCGGCGCTGTTCGTCTCGCTTGCGGCGGGGTCGGTGATTACCCGTGTTGCGACCGATGAGAACGAGAACCTCGGCGCCGACATCACGCGCGAGATGATTTCCAGCACGATTGCCCTGCGCGTGGCATCCGTGATCCTGTTCGTCATGATGTTCATTCCCGGTTTTCCCTGGGCTGTCTTTCTGGTCCTTTCCGCTGGCCTGATGGCAATCAGTTTTTCCGACAAGCTCGGATTGATGATGTTCGGGGATAAGCAGGAAGGTGAGGAGGGCGATTCAGGCAGTGATTTGCTCGATACGGTCGGAATCGAGAAAAGCCCGTTTGTCGTGCGGGTTAATCCCGGTTTGCTGGATGCTGAATCGCGGGCGGTATTCTCCGACGAAGCCGCCGAGGCGACGCTGGGGATCAGCGCTGAAATCGGTCTGTCCATCCTGCCCCCGCGCTTGGTCGAGGATACCTCGCTGGGCATCGATGCCGTGCGTGTCGATCTGGATGATGTTGCGGTTGCGGGGTTTGTGATCGATCCTGAGCGTATGGCGGTGGATGCCGATGCGGAAACCCTGACCCTTGCGAATGTGGCCCATGACGCGGCGACAAGCCCGCCCTTGGGATTTCGCACCCTGCATTGGATCGACCCGAATGATGCCAATGGTCTGGCCGAGCATGGCTTGGTTCCGTTAACGCCCTTGGAGACGCTGTTGATCGGCACCCGCGCGACACAGCTGCGCTTTGCGTCGCAATGTATTGGTGTGCAGGAAACGCGCTCTGCCTTGATCGGCATGTCCCAAAACCACCCGGATCTTGCCTCCGAAGTGCGCGACCTTCTCCCGCTGAACAAGGTATCGGAGGTCTTCCGCAGGCTGGTCGATGAGGATGTTCCGATCCGCAATCAACGCCTGTTGTTGGAGGCGCTGGCCGAATGGGGCGCGAAAGAGCAGGATCCGGTTGTCTTGACGGAATACGTGCGTACCGCCCTGAAACGTCAGATTTGCAATGCGCTGGCGGGCGAGGATCGGGTCATTCCGGTCTATCTTCTGGATAGCGGTGTCGAGGATGCGTTGCGCAATGCAGTGCGACAAACCACGGTCGGCGAGTATCTCGCGCTCGATGACAATCTGTCGGCCGCTCTGGTCGATGCCATTCGCGATAATCTGCGTGAGCCGACGGAAGGCGGAACGCCGCCTGCGGTACTCGCATCGCTGGATGTGCGGCGGTTTGTGCGAAGCCTGATGAGTAACAACGGGATGCGCAATACTTCTGTCTTGTCCTATCAGGATCTGTCGACAGAATTCACGATCACCCCGATCACCACGATTTTGCTGCCTGAACTGAATTATCCTGCTGCTGCAGAATAACGCAGGTCATCACGCTTTCGCATAACGACTGGCCACCCAGTCATGAAAACAATGGGTGGGGGCATCCATGGCGGGAGAGAATTTGCCGCCATCGAACAAATCTCCCCGACGCCCTTTTTGCATGCCTTCGACAACGCCGATATCCTCGACGAAAATCTCCTTCCAGAGCGCGGCATTCTTGATGCGCAGATCGGCATAATCATCGCCGGTCATCTCTGGGGAAGCGTAATAAAGCTCGATATGCTCCACCGTTTTCTCCGGTCCGACCGGCTCCAGCAGGATCGCGAAGCTGTGATCCCGATGGACACCGAACAGGACATTGGGAAAGAACGACACGTATTCGGCCCCCGTATCCCATTTATCCGATAAGCCCGCAAAATTCACGAAAGCGCGCCCGTCTGTGGATAACTCCGGAGTATAGACGACCGTGCCTTGGCCGGAGAACTGACGCGGCTCCACAATGTCGTAATGATCCTCCAGCCGGGAATAGCTGTTGAGGCCGGGATGCACCCACGGCAGGTGATAGGCTTCGCAGTAATTTTCGACCGCCAGTTTCCAATTGGTCGCGACACTCAGCTTGAACGAGGAATCCGCGCCACCATGGTAGTTTGGCTGCTCCAGTTCGGCCCAGCGTGCGAGCAAGGTGGCGGCGTGCTCCTCGAAGGGAGGGGCGGTGCCGTCCATATTGACGAAGATGACGTCGCGCCAGACGCGGCTGCGCACTTCGATCAAGCCGAGTGCGTCGCGATCCAAATTCGGATGCGCGTTTTGCCCCGGCCCTCCGACATGGGGGGTCGCGCGCAGTTTGCCTTCAAGGTCATAGCACCAGGAATGATAGGGGCAACGCAGTGCGCCCTCGATCTTTTTTGGTTTTTCCAGCAGGATCATTCCGCGATGACGACACGCGTTCAGAAAGACGCGTACCCCATCATCCTTACCGCGTATGACGATCAATTCGCTGCCGCAAAAGCTGACGGGCCGCGCATCGCCCGGCTCCGGCACGTCCTTGGCAAAGCCGAGGCCCGCCCATGTGGCGGCGAAGACGGCGCGGCGTTCCTCCTCGAACATCTGCGCGTCGGTGTAATATCTGTTGGGCAGGCCGCGCGCCGTCTCGATCGGTCCGGTGATGGCGTCGAGCATCGTTCTGTCGTGAACCGTCATCGTATTCCCTCCGCTGTCGGGCGCATCAGCCCCATTTTCACAGCTTTCAGCGAAACCGGGGGGGCAGGCTGAGGCAAACTCGACATTTCCATCTGCAAAAACGGCGGTTATGCACTTTTCCTGAGCGTCTATCGCGCGTAGACAACGCCCATGATCACAATTCGCAATCTGACCTTCGCCATGGAAGGTAAACCGCTTTTCGATGGCGCGAATGCCTCGATTCCCCCCAGCACGACCGTTGGTGTCGTGGGGCGCAATGGATGTGGCAAAACCACGCTCTTTCGCTTGATCCGGGGTGAGCTGGCGCTTGACGGCGGCGATATCGACATTCCACGCAATGCGCGCATCGGCGGCGTCGCGCAGGAAGCCCCGGCGAGCGACGATACGCTGCTTGAGACGGTGCTGGCCGCCGATACGGAACGCGCGGAGTTGCTGGCGCGTGCCGAGACGGCGACGGATGGCACCGAGATTGCCGATATCCAGACCCGACTGGTCGATATCGATGCCCATTCGGCAGAGGCGCGGGCCGCGTCGATCCTTCAGGGGCTTGGCTTCGATACCGAGGCTCAAAACCGCGCCTGTGCCGAATTTTCGGGGGGGTGGCGGATGCGCGTGGCGCTTGCCGCTGTGCTGTTTTCGGCGCCTGACCTGTTATTGCTCGATGAGCCGACCAACTATCTCGATCTCGAAGGCACCATCTGGCTCGAAAACTTTTTGTCGCGTTATCCCCATACCTGTCTCATCATTTCCCATGACCGTGGGTTGCTGAACCGGGCGGTCAAAGGCATCCTGCATCTGAGCGATGGGGCGTTGACCTATTACAAGGGCGGTTATGACGCCTTCGATGCCATGCGACAGGCACGGATGGAGCAACAGGTTGCCGCCAAGCGCAAACAGGATATGCAGCGCGCCCATATCCAAAGTTTTGTCGATCGGTTCCGCGCCAAGGCCAGCAAGGCGCGCCAAGCGCAATCGCGGCTCAAGATGCTCGAAAAGATGAAGCCGCTGGCGGCTTTGTCCGAAAATGCCGTGGCGGGATTCACCTTTCGCACCCCCGAAGAACTGCCCCCGCCCCTGATCGCGGTATCCGACGGAGCGGTAGGGTATGATGGTCCGCCGATCCTGTCGAAGCTGAACTTCCGTCTCGACCAAGACGACCGCATCGCGTTGCTTGGGGCGAACGGGCAGGGCAAATCGACCCTGTCGAAGCTGATCGCCGATCGCCTTGCCTTGATGGATGGCACGGGTACGCGCTCGAAAAAGCTGCGCATCGGATATTTTGCCCAGCATCAACTCGACGAATTGCGCGAGGATGAGACCCCGATCCAGCATATCGCCAGCCGTTTTCCCGATGAAACGCCCGCGAAACACCGGGCGCGGCTTGGGGCGTCGGGGTTCGGGGCGGATGTGGCGGAAGTCGAGGCGCGTCGGCTTTCGGGGGGACAGCGGGCGCGGCTGTTGCTGATGCTGGCGACGCTCGATGCGCCGCATCTGCTCATCCTCGATGAACCGACCAACCACCTCGATATCGAAAGCCGCGAGGCGCTGATTCATGCGCTGAACGATTATGGCGGCGCGGTTATCCTTGTCAGCCATGATGCGCATCTGGTCGAAATGGTCGCGGATCGCTTCTGGCTGGTGCATGGTGGCCGGGTCTCGCCCTATGAGGGAGACATGGCCGATTACAAGCGCTTTTTGCTCTCCCAGCGTGGTGCATCGGCCCCTGGCCCGGTGGATGCGGCCAAGCCCGCCAAGGCAAAGGCGGAGACAAAACCCTCAAAACCGAAAGCCGCGCCCCCTGTGCGCCGTTCGCCTGCCAATCTGCGAGCGGATGCGCAAAAATGTGAAGCGCGGGTGACGGCGCTGCAAGGGATGCTGGCCAAGATCGACGAGCGACTGAACGAAGTTGCCCTCGCCGATCACATTTCTCCGGCAGAACTCGAAAAGCTGGGCATCAAACGCGCCGAAATCGTCGATGGTCTGGCCCGTGCCGAAGGATTGTGGATGGCTGTTCTGGAGGAATTAGAGGCTGTACAGTGATTTATGTCTCATCACGTAGCACAGTTTGTATTATCGTGGTACGATTATTATAGTTTCTATAATACTAACAGATATCTAAGCGTTTGTCTACCCACGAATTCTTGATGTTTTCGTGAGATGGTCTGGCGATTGCGTATGAATAGGCATCGCTAAACACACCGTCCGGAGACATAAAAATGAACCGCATGATGACCACAATCGCTACCGCTATGACGGCAACCTTGCTCAGCATGACGGCCGCATCTGCAACGGTTTTCCTCAAGGATTATCATGATGCGGGGGTCTGGAATGCCTATGACGATCAGACCCAGACCTATTCGATGAAATTCAAGGACGATGGCTCGAAAGACGGTTTCTGGCTCGTCGTCTCTCCCGGTGAGAACCCGAAAGCCAACGCCAACGAATATGCGATCCTCTACGGTGACCGCAATACCAACCGGATCACGGCCTATAGCTATGATGGCAACGACAACGCGAACAGCTTCCAGACCGGCCAGTATCTCGGCACTTTTGAAAATGCGTTCACCGATGGCGGAAAGCATGCGAGATTAGGCTATGACATGACGATGTTCTCGCTGGATGTGTCCGGCATCAACAACGCTTTCGGAGATGCGGGCTGGATCGGCACAAGTTTTGCCGAACAACAGGGCATCTGGTTCCATCAATCTGCGGATTCCCAGTTCGCTTATAATGCCGATGGCACGCTGTCCAATTACGCTTTTGGTAGTCAGATGTGGGTCGACACGGCGAATGAAGCCACGTGGCAGGCTTCCTGCGGTGCGAATAATACGAATGCCTATTACTGTCAGAACGGGACAACGCTTTCGAATCCGGGTGGTGCCAATCCTGCCCCGGCTCCCGGTGGCCTCGCCCTTGTGTTGCTTGGTTTGGCTGGATTTGGTTTGCGCCGCAAGACATAACGCCGGATAGTACAGGGCCGATCTAATCGACCTGTTTCTCCTGCCCCGCCTATGATCCGGGGTGTGAAAAGAAGAAAACTCCCGGTTCGCGCCGGGGGTTTTTTGTTTTGGTGTGAGGGGCTTATGGGATTGATCAGGCGTCGGGCAGGCTTTCGCGGGCCTTTGTCCAGCGCCCCCCATCCTGTTGCCAATAAGTCGATTTGACCGTGGCCGCTGCCCGTTTCCACTGGGTGCGAGCCAGCGCCACGGCTGCGTCGTCTTCCCCCGCAAAGAGGATCACGACGCGCTCGAAGTGGGTGAAGGAATCCGCATCCGCATCGGCCCCATCGACCAGAAACAAGGCATCCGCGCCGTTTGGCACCTCGTCCCCGGTGGTCAGATAGATGGGATGTTGCTCAGGCATCGCACAGCCGGTGCTGGCATGGGGCAAAAAGCTTTCGTCCCGATAGGTCCATAGGTGCCTGTCCAGCGCGTCCATCCGTTCGGCCGTGCCGCATCGGACAACCGCTTTCCATCCCCGCGCGAGGGTGCGTTCGAGAAGGTCGGGCAAGGCCCGCTCCAGCGGATGCATGGTCAGGTGATAGAACAGCGCCTCGGCCATGATCTCAGGCGGAGGGTTCGAAGATGTCCCGTACCAACCGATTGAGCGTCGCCACGCCCCATCCGGACGCGCCCTTCGGGTAGAGGGGTTTCGCTTCCTTCGAGAGCGTTACCCCGGCGATATCGATATGCGCCCAAGGGCTGTCATCGACGAAGCGTTGCAGGAACTGTGCGGCGGTGATCGATCCCGCCCCGCGCCCGCCGGTATTCTTCATATCGGCCAGCGACGATTTGATGAGATCGTCGTATTCCTTCGAGAGAGGCAAGCGCCAGATCCCCTCGCCCTCGGCCTTTGCGGCATCGGCGAGTTGTTCGGACAGGGCATCGCTGTTCGAGAACAGGCCCGCGTTCAGATTGCCAAGCGCGATGATGATCGCTCCGGTCAGGGTGGCGAGATTGACGGTCGCCGCCGGTTTGAATTCGCGCTGGGCGTAGGTTAGCAGATCCGCGAGAACCAGCCGTCCTTCCGCATCGGTATTGATAACCTCGATCGTCTGGCCGGAGAGGGAAGTTACGATGTCGCCGGGGCGGGTGGCCTTGCCATCGGGCATGTTCTCGACGAGACCGACGATGCCCACGACATTCGCCTTCGCCTTGCGCATTGCGACGGTCTTCATCAGGCCCGAGACGACACCCGCGCCCCCCATATCCATCGTCATCTCTTCCATGCCGCCCGCAGGCTTGATCGAGATGCCGCCCGTGTCGAAGGTCACGCCCTTGCCCACGGCACAGAAGGGAGCGGCGTTCGCGTCATCCGCGCCGTTCCACTTCATCACGACGACCTTGCTTTCGCGCTCGCTGCCCAGACCTACGCAGAGCAGCGATCCCATGCCGATTTCTTCGAGTTGTTTTTCGTCAAGTACAACCACCTCGACCCCGTGATCGGCCAGCGTCTCAAGACGCTCGGCGAAACTGTCGGGATAGAGGATATTGGCTGGTTCGCTGACCAGATCGCGGGTGAAAAAGGTGCCCTCGGCCAGCGCATTTGCGTCGATGAAGGCGGCTTCGGCCTTGGCCTTGTCGGCGGCAATTACTGTGATATTGCCTTCACCGTGATCGGATTTGGCATCCGCTTTGGTCTTGTATTTGGTAAAGGCATAGCGGCGCAATCTGATGCCTGCGGCCATCTCTGCAATATGGGTTGGATCGTCCATGTCCGCCGCGAGGATGGTCGCACTCGATGCCCCCATCTTTCCGAGTGCCGCGCCGATCTTGCCGCCCAGCCTGCGCGCATCGGTTGCGGTTTGCGGATCGGTTCCGGTGCCTGCGGCGATCAGCTTGTCGATCTTCATTCCAGCCGGAAAAGGAAAAGCGATCGTATCGCCGTGCTTGGCCTTGAATTTCTTGGCGTTAAATGCCCGGCGAATGGCCCCGCCCATCGCGTCATCTGCCGCTGTAGCCGCCTTGCTGAGCGTTCCGTCGCCCGCCACGAAGACGACAGCCGTTCCCCCGATTTCGGTAATCGCGGGGGCTGCATCGGAAAACATGATGGTCATATGCACTGGGCCTTGTGGTTGAGTATATTATACGGCCAAAGTAGCGCGCCGTGGATGCGCTGGCCAGTCAGGGGATCAGGCTGCGGCGTTTTCTATCGCTTGCTCGGCGGCAACATAGGCATCGGCACAGGCTTTGGCGAGGGCGCGCACCCGTCCGATATAGGCTTGTCGCTCGGTCACGGAAATCACCCCCCGTGCATCGAGCAGGTTAAAAATATGGCTCGCCTTGATGCATTGGTCATAGGCGGGATGGGCCATGATAATCGTCTTGCCGGTCTTGGGATCGTCGGGCGTGGCGGCGATGATGCGCTCGCATTCGGCCTCCGCATCCTCGAAATGGCGCAGCAGCGTCTCGGTATCGGCAATGTCGAAATTCCAGCGTGAATATTCCCGCTCGGTATTCAGGAAGACATCGCCATAGGTCAGGGCGATGGGGGCGTCGGGGTCGTTGAAGGGCATCTCCATCACATGATCGACCCCCAGCACATACATTGCCAGCCGTTCCAGACCATAGGTCAATTCGCCTGAAACGGGGCGGCAGTCATGGCCGCCGACCTGTTGGAAGTAGGTGAATTGCGAGACTTCCATCCCGTCGACCCAGACTTCCCAGCCCAGACCCCACGCGCCCAAGGTCGGGCTTTCCCAATCGTCCTCGACGAAGCGGATATCATGCAGCGTGAAATCGATGCCGATGGCGCGCAGACTGCCCAAGTACAGCTCCTGCAAGTCTGGCGGCGAGGGCTTCATCAATACCTGATACTGGTAGTAATGCTGCAAGCGGTTCGGGTTTTCGCCATAGCGGCCATCGGTCGGGCGGCGCGAAGGCTGGGCATAGGCCGCCGCCCATGGCCGCTTTCCGAGGGCACGCAGGGTCGTGGCCGGGTGAAACGTACCCGCCCCCACTTCCATGTCATAGGGTTGCAGCACGGCGCATCCCTGGTGTGCCCAATACGCCTGAAGGCGCATGAGGATTTCCTGAAAGGAGCGGGGGGGCGTAAAATCTTCGGTCATGATCGGCTCCTGAAACTGTCACACGGGCTGTATCGAAACGCTGCACAGGGGTCAATTTTGATCGGAGCCGCCGCATCCTTGCGCCTCGCTGCATCGGTGATTATACGGGGATTGTGGCCCCTTGTATTGGCGGTCGGTACGGCGAAGACGACGGGCGGGCGGCATGGTCAAGAGCAAGAAAAAACGCGACAGCCAGCTCGTTATCCGCATCCACAAGGAAGAACGGGACGCGTTCGTCGATCTGTGCGATGCGCTCGATACATCCGCTTCCCGTGAGATCCGTGCCTTTATGCGCTCCTTTGTCGAAAAAAACGCGAAGAAAAAGAAAAAAGCGTTATCCGGCGAATAACTGCGTTGCGCTGACAGACTCGCATAACTGCCCACTCGGATCGATAACGCCCGACGCGCCATGCCGGGTATAGGCGGGATTCATCAAATTTGCGCGATGCCCCGGCGATTCGACCCAGCGCTCGACCAGATTGAGGGCAAGGGCGTCGTAGGTCCGCACCGGCACGCGGGGACCGTTCGGCGTGAGGCTATAGGCGCAGCGCTGCGCCAGCGGAAAGACCGGCTGGCCACTGCGGATGGCAAGACGCCCAGCGGTCGCGAGGTTTTCCGCCGCCGTGCGAAAAGGCACGCCACTGCTCCTGAGGCGGTCGCCCATCGTCGTTCTGCCCGCCACGGGTGACGTATGACCGAAAAAGCCGAGCCGCACCATATCGGCGCTATGCCCCGTTGCAACGCTGCGCAGGGCAGGGTCCGGGCCGAGGGGGGGGAGGCCCGCACCGCATCGCACGCGGTTGGTATGGAACAGGATCGCCCGGTCCAACAGCGGACGATCCAGCGCTCCGGCGGGAATGGGTGTCTCGAAGGCGGGGTCAGGCTGCGCATTGCATAGCGCCGCAAAATCCTGAGGCGGCACCGTCGATGCCGGTTGTGGGGCAGGAGGCGCCGGAACAACCGGCACGGGCACCGCGACCGGCGCGGGGAGAGGCACCGGAATCGGCGCAGGCGTGACGACCGCCGGAACAACAGCGGGCGGGACGCTGCTTGCACAGGCCCCAAGAGCGAACAAGACGGTAAAGAGACTGAAACGCCACATCTGTCAGGATACTTCCATAAGGGTTCGTTTGCTCGATACCTAAACCGAGAGGCGAGAGAAACAAATTGTCGATGCTTAACTGTGCGTCAAAACTGCGTGTGCATACTGACCGCGATCGATACGACTGATGTTTCTCGAACAAGGCAGATAGAATGCACCGGAATTTGAGTATGGCTCTGCTCGCAACCGTTACGGTCGCGGGTTTCACATCGACCGCCTTGGCAGGATCATCGGATTCTTACGCGAATGGCGTGCCTGCACAGCCAACGACGGTGACCACCTTTACCGCCGCTGCGCCGCCGGTTATGGAAACCTATACGCCGCCGCCGCGCTATGTCGCGCCCCAGCCTGTCGCCGCCCCCCCGCCAAAAGACGGTTTCTACGATGAGAGTCGCTACGGCGGAAATGCCGAATTCGGGTATAAGCAACAACATGCCTGCGGCGGCGCGACCACGGGTGATCGATGCCTCGTCATCCTGTCCGACCATATGCGGCGTGTGCGTCTCGATGGTCCGGCGGGCACCATTCTTGTCGGTAATCCGTTGATCGCGGATGTAACCGTTCTGGGCAACGATACCCTTTTCGTTTCGGCGCGGACCATCGGCTCGACGAATATCATCGTTCTCGACAAAAGCGGCAACGAGATGGTGACGTATGAAGTCTTCGTGCGCGAGCCGCGCAGCAAGCGGGTTGTGCTGAATAATGCCGGGACGGTCGAAAACTATCAATGCGCCCCGCATTGCGAGCGGGCGCTGACCCAGAGCGATTCTCCGGCACCATATCAGGCCAAATCGGCGATCATCTCGACCGATCTGGGCTTGGATGCCACGGCGATTGGCCTGCAAAGCGGCCCGAATCCGAATACGGCCCCCAGCGATTCTCAGAATAATGGCGGTGGCGGCGCGGGCCTTCCGAGCGGCTTGCCGTCGGCGGGAACGGCAGGCGGCGCCGGGGCATCGGGCAACCAGCTGGGGAGCGATCTGTCTCAATCCGTTGAAGGACTGGGGCAAAGCCTCGGCCCGGCTCTGGGTCTGGCGGGGGCCGTCGAGAGCCTTCTGGGTGGCACCACGACCGCGCCCACGCAGGGTATAAACGGCCCGGCTCGCACGGATGCCCCGCCGCTTCAGTAATCCAAATGCCAGCATTCGACCCGAACGCCGCCCCCACCGGGCGGCGTTTTGCTGTTATGCCAGCGTGGCACTGTGGATTGGCAACTCGATCGTCATGCCGTCGAAAGCAGGCTCGACGGTCTTGGGCAGATACGCGGCCAGTATCTCGTAATCGAGATCGTTGTGCAGGTTGGTCAGGATCGCCCGTTTCGGTTTGATCGCGTCGATCCACTCCAATGTCATGTCAACATGGGCATGGGTCGGATGCGGCGTCCAGCGAAGGGCATCGACGATCCATATATCGAGATCGGCCAGTTTCTCCGCCGTATCGTCCCGGAGTGCGCTGACATCGGGCGTATAGGCCAGCCCGCCAAAGCGAAAGCCCCGCGCGGCGAAATTCGGGCCGTGCTCCACGACATGCGCCAGCGCCTCGACCGTGCCGCCCGCCCCATCGACCCGGACGGTTCCGTCATGCAGACGCAGGGTGTAGATCGGTGGATACGCGCTGCCCTCTGGCTGCTCGAAGACATAGGCGAAGCGGTGCGAGAGCATCGCGCCAGTGTCACGATCCGCCCAGACATCGAGCCGCTCGCGCCGGTTGAGGACGATGGGGCGCAGGTCGTCGATCCCGTGAACGTGATCCGCGTGCTCATGGGTGATGATCGCCGCATCCAGAGTGCCGACCCTGGCCGATAAAAGCTGTTCGCGAACATCCGCCCCGGCATCGACCAGAACCCGCGTGACCCCCGCCGCGCTGACCCGCTCGACCAGCAGGGCACAGCGGCGGCGCCGGTTCTTGGGGTTGGCGGGGTCGCATTGACCCCATGCTCCGCTTCCGTCCTCCCCCCCAAGGCGGGGAACGCCACCCGATGAGCCGCAGCCCAGTATCGTCGCGCGCAGGGTATCGATACTCATGGCACGGGCACCTTGGTAAAGAGACGATGGAAATTGGCGGTCGTGGCGGCGGCAAATTCTTGCGTGGTCACGCCAAGGACCTGCGCGCCGATGGTGGCGGTATGGGCGACATAGGCCGGTTCGTTGCGTTTGCCCCTTTTGGGCACGGGGGCGAGATAGGGGGCGTCGGTCTCCACGAGAATCCGGTCCAGCGGTGCATCGGCAAAGATCGCACGCAGGCTGTCGGCATTCTTGAAGGTCGCGACCCCCGACATCGACAGGTAGAACCCCAGTTCAAGCGCCGCCTCGGCCAGCGCACGGCCCGACGAGAAGCAATGCATCACACAGGTATAGGGACCATCCTCATATCCTTCGCGCAGGATTGCGGCCATGTCGTCATCGGCATCGCGGGCATGGATGATAAGCGGCAGGCCCGTCTCGCGCGCGGCGACGATATGGCGGCGAAAGCTTTCTTTCTGCAAATCGGGGGGCCATTTGTCGTAATGATAATCCAGCCCCGTCTCGCCGATCCCTACCATCTTGGGATGGTCGGCATAGCCGACGAGATCCTCGACACTCATCAGTGGCGCTTCGCCGACATTCAGCGGATGCGCGCCCACGGCGTAATAGACGCCCTCATAGGTCTCCGCGATGGCACGCACGGTGGGTTCGGCGCTTGCGCGGGTGCAGATCGTGACCATCTGCGTGACGCCCGCAGCCCGTGCGCGCACGATCAGATCGTCGCGATCATCGTCGAAATCGGGAAAGTCGAGATGGCAATGGCTATCGACAAGCATAATGGTGCTTTCCTGAGCGGTCAGGATGCGGCGCGTCTGGCCGCCTCCTCGATGCGCGCGAAGGTATCCAGCAATGCCTGCCGTCGGTCAAGGTTCAGCGCACGGGTCCGGGCGGCATCGGCCTGAATTGCCATTGCGGTTTCGGCCCAATAGGCGCCGCTTGACCGGTCGGCGGCGGTGGCGGACGCGGTGTCGCAGGCGTGGCGCGCGGCGATGTCGGTCGCGATCCGAATGGCGATGGCAAAGCCCTCGTCCTTGTCAGCGGGGGCCACCGCATCGCCCAGACGGTGCAGGGCGGCGCGGTCGATTCGCTGGGGCAGGGGGGCGAGGACAGCATCGATCCCTGCCATGATCGTTGCCCCATCCTCCGATGCAAGCCGCAGCGCCTCGCCCGGAGACCCCCGCGCCACCGATCGCAGGGCAGGGGGTAGCGATACATCAAGCGCGGCGAGGCTGTCGGCAAGGGCGCCGTCATCCAGCGGTCTGAAATCCAGCACCCGACACCGGGATCGGATCGTCGGTAGCAGGCGGCCGGGCGCATGGGAGACGAGGAAAAACACGACCCGCGCGGGCGGTTCTTCCAGCAGTTTCAGCAATGCATTCGCTGCGCTGGGGTTCATTTCCTCGGCGGCATCCACGATGACACAGCGCCATTCCCCACGCCCCGCTGAGAGCATGAGCGAGGATCGAAGATCGCGGATTTGTTCCACATCGATCTGCACACGCAGCTTGCCGGTTTTCTCGTTGATCCGCCGGGCGATGAGGGTCAGGCGCGGTTCGTTTCCGTCCTCGATGCGGCGACGGGCGGTATCCTCGCCCGTCATCGCGATCCGGTCGCGCTCCGATAGCAGGGCATGACTGGCCAAGCGTGCAAAGGTTGCTTTGCCGATGCCGCGCGGCCCGCAAAGCAACCAGCCGTGATGCATCCGTTCCGACTTCAATGCCGCGTCAAAGGCGGCGACGGCCTCGTCCTGCCCGTTGATCATATCAGGGCATCCAGCGCATCGGCCAGTGTCTGCGCAGGCGAGCGGGTCGCATCGAGTACGGTCACGCGCTTCGGTTCTGCCTGTGCAATGGTCAGAAAGGCGGTGCGCAGGGCGGCATGGAAGCCGCCTTCCATCCGCTCGAACCTGTCCGGCCCGGCCCGTACCTTTGCCCGCGCCAATCCGGTTTCGGGGGGGGCGTCGAGCAGGAGTGTCGCGGTGGGTGACAGGCCGACGGTCTGTCGATGCATGTTGTCGATCAGCGCGCGGTCTACGCCGCGCACACCCTGATAGGCGCGGGTGCTGTCGAGATAGCGATCGCAGATGACGTCTTGCCCGGCGGCGAGGGCCGGTTCGATGGTGCGCATCACATGATCGCGCCGGGCGGCATTGATGAGCAGCAATTCCGTGAGCGCATCCCAGCGATCCGTATCGCCCGAGACGAATAACGCGCGGATTTCCTCCGCCCCCGGCGACCCGCCCGGCTCGCGGGTAAAGACCGCATCCGAGAAAGTATCGGAGTGGCGTAACCCGTCGACCAGCGTTGATTTGCCGGTGCCTTCGCCGCCCTCGATCGTGATGAAGCGACCGCGCCGTTTCATTCCGCTGGCTGCGCTTCGGTTTCGGCGGAGGGGGCGGGGCGCAGGGCGGACAGCGCGGTTTCCACGAGATAAAGCGCTCCGGCCTTCAGTTTTTCCTGCATTCCTCCGCGCTCGACGGCCATTCCGGCATAGAGCGGCACTTCGACTCCCTTGATGCCGGGGGCCGAGAGTTGAAGGGTGGCGACCTGCTGACCTTCGGTGATCGGGGCTTCGACCGGGCCGGAATAGGCGATCTCGCCCGTTACCTTGCGCAATCCGCCATAGGGCGTGGTCATGACCACCGGCTCCCTGACCACGAGCGGCACACGCGGCGCAGAACCGATCCAGACGGCGGCGGTGCCGACTTTGGCTCCGGCGGGCAACAGCTCCTTTGTCTCGAATTCACGAAAGCCCCAGCGGATCAAGCGTTCGGCTTCGATGGAGCGTTTCGAGGCGCTGGGCAGTCCGGCGATGACGAGGATCAACCGCCGGTCGCCGCGCATGGCCGACCCGACCAGCCCATAGCCCGCCGCCTCCGTATGGCCGGTCTTGAGACCATCTGCCCCAAGGCCAAGGCCGAGCAGGGGGTTGCGGTTTCGTTGGTTGATCCCCTCCCACTCGAAGCTTTCCTCGGAATAGATCGTGTAATATTGCGGATATTTGCGAATGATGTGTTCGGCCAGTTTCGCAAGGTCGCGCACGCTCATCTCATGGCCTTCGTCGGACCAGCCGGTTGCATCGCGAAAGCGGGAATTCTCAAGGCCCAGCTCCTTCGCGCGGATCGTCATGCGGCGGGCGAATTCTTCTTCCGATCCGGCGAGGCCCTCGGCAACCACGATGCTGGCATCATTGCCCGATTGCACGATGATGCCGCGCAGGAGATCGCTGATCTTGATCCGGTCGCCGACCTTCACGAACATTTTCGAGCCGCCCTTTTTCCAGGCTTTTTCGCTGACGACGAATTCGTCTGCCATCGACAGGCGGCCTGAGGCGAGGGCCTCGAAGATCATCACGACGGTCATCAGTTTCGACATGGAGGCGGGGGGGACCGGCTGATCCGCGCCTTTTTCCATCAAAACCGCCCCGGAGGTGATGTCGATGAGGATCGCATTACGCGCTTCCGTCGCGAATTGTTCGGCGCGTGCGGGGGGCGCGGCGAGCAGAAAACCAAGAACGAAAGCACAAGCGATAACGGACCAACGCATCATAACGGTCTCCCGAAAACGAAAAATGCCGCGCCCGGTGGGGCACGGCATTCAAGTCTAGACGATTCGCGCCCTCAGGGCGACGATTGTATCATCCGCGAACGATGCGGGCTTCGTAGTAGTTCAGACCACGGACCTGATCGAGAACCAGCTGAGCGTCACGCTTGCTGGCCGCCCCGATGCGGACCCGGTGGTAGAGCTTGCCACGGACCTGAGCCGGAACACTGAACGCCTGAACGCCAGCGGAACCGAGCTTGTTAATCAGGTTGTTCGCCCGTGCAGGGTCGAGAAACGCGCCGACCTGTACGAAATGCGTGCCCGATGGTGCGAAGCTGGTCGTTTCGAAGTTGGTCGTTTCGAAGTTGGTCGTTTCATAGGCCGCCGGTGCAGGAGCGAGCTGGGGGGCCGCCGGTGCGATGGCTGCAACCGCCGCAGCGGCGGTCTGGGCGCTGAGATCGTAGTAATCGGCGGCAAGCTGCTGTTGCTGAGCGGGCTGATACTCATAGCCGCCAACATTCACAGGCACCGTTTCCTGCACAGCGGGGGCTGGTGCGGCGGCGGCCGCTTCATATGCCTGCGTGTAGTTCGGCTCCACGACCTGATAGGACGTCTGCGGCTGCTGAGCGGGGGCAGCGGCTTGCTGGGTGATCGCCTGATAGGGGTCGGCGCCGGTCGAATATTGCGCGGTGGTGTCGACATAGGTTGCGCTGCTCGCCGGGGCGACTTCATAGCTGTAATCGGGCGTCGTGGTCGCGACCTTTGCGGTTTCTACAGGAACGGTCTGGGGCGCGGGGACCGGGGCCGGAGCGGGGGCCGTGGCGATTTCGGCCGGGGCCGTTGCGCCTGCGCGTTCAGCCGGGGCGTAGTTTGGCTCGGAGGGGGCAAAATTGCTCCACTGCGACGACAGGCCATAGCCGGGAATGCCGCCATAGGGGTCGAAGCCGGGGACAGGGAAGCCTGCTGCTGCACCGGGAACCGGATATCCGCCGGGGATGCCATAGCCGGGGAAGGGCTGTGGCTGACCGTATCCGACGGGGGCCGTCGCGGTAGGCGCTGCGACGGCGCCATAGCCCTGCGGTGCGTTGAAGGTCGACGCGGGCTGCGCGCCATAACCGGGCACAGCGGCATGACCTGCCTGCTGGCCGTAGCCGTATCCGGCGGGAAGCTGACCCTGAAAACCGTAGCCGAAGGCTGGCTGGCCGTAGCCCTGAGGCGCTACGTCCGAGGCGACGACAGCGGATGCGCTGAAGACGGCAAAGGCGGAAAGGGTGGCGGCGATCGCGGCACGGGAAGGTGCTTTGCGGTTCGATGCTGGCAGAGACATGACCTGATCCTCTATCATAAATTTCACGCCCGTATTGCTCGACAGGTTTTTGGGTCTTGTTATGGGCGCATCTTGGCGTTCCGGAGGCAATGCCCCGCAACATGCAATTCAACGATAGGCGAATCAGGGTGAATCGCGCAACACTTTTTTGAGTCAGCAATGCAAAAAAATGTCGACTCTATAGGACTCTATGGTCCGTACTTCATGTTATCTACAACAAAGACGCCTTTTTGCCATGGTTGCAGGAGGTCGGTATGCTTCTTTGACCGTTTCGATGCCGTCTCGACGCACCCGCTTGAGAAGCGCGCTCGAAGGGCATAGATGCTGCACCATGATGCCAGGGATGTGAGGAGCCTCGCGAATGATCGGACGTCTGAACCATGTGGCCATCGCCGTGCCCGACCTCGATGCCGCCTGTGCGCAGTATCGCGATGCCCTTGGGGCCAGTGTCGGCGCGCCGCAGGATGAACCCGATCACGGCGTAACCGTGGTTTTCGTCGATTTGCCGAATACCAAGATCGAATTTCTCTATCCTCTGGGCGAGAATTCTCCCATCGCCGGATTTTTGGAAAAAAACCCTGCCGGGGGGATTCACCACATCTGCTATGAGGTGGAAGACATTCTCGCCGCGCGGGATCGCCTGACCGAATCCGGTGCGCGGGTTTTGGGCAGTGGGGAGCCGAAGATCGGCGCACATGGCAAGCCTGTCCTGTTCCTGCATCCCAAGGATTTTGGCGGCACTTTGATTGAACTGGAACAATCCTGATGGGTATCGTCTCCGCCTTTGTGGTTTTTGCCGTGACGTGGTTTCTCGCGCTTTATTGCCTGTTGCCGGTGCGTATCCGCAGTCAGGAGGAAGCGGGCGATATTGTGCCGGAAGGGTCGATGACAGGGGCGCCGTCAAACCCCAATCTTGGGATCAAGATGATCGGCGCGACAATCATCTCGGCGATCATCACGGGGATCGCCTATTACCTCATCAATAACCGCATCGTGACGCTTGAGACGGTGGATCGCCTCCTTGGCTGAGGGGCGGGCGGGGATTATGCGGTTGTGGCTCGAATTCACGGCGTTCTACGTCCTTGCCCCTGCTGCGCTCTATGTCCTGCTCCCTTATGTGGATCTGTATGCGGCCATTGCCGGGACCATGGTGATCGGGCTGGTGCTGCTGCATTTTACCGATGGTTTCACTTGGCGGCATTTGTGGGATTGGCGCAGTTTGCGCGGGACGGGGGGCACGATCCTCTGGACCAGCGCGTTGACGGCGCTCGTTCTGGCGGTGATGACGGTGTGGCTTGTGCCTGACAGGTTCTTGATCCTGCCGCGCGAGCGCCCGGAATTATGGCTCGCGATTCTTGCGCTTTATCCGTGGTTTTCCGTGCTGGGGCAGGAAGTGATTTTCCGCCCTTTGTTCTTCTACCGCTATGGACATCTGTTTTCTTCCGACCGCGTGCGCATTCTCGTGAATGCGGTGGTTTTTTCGGCCGCGCATCTGTTTTTCCAGAATTGGATCGCGCCGGTCATGACCTTTGCCGGGGGCCTGTTATTCGCGTGGGCGTATCAGCGCAGCCGATCGTTTCCGCTGGTCTTCATCATGCATTGGATTGCGGGCGGTCTGGTGTTCACGCTGGGGCTTGGCCTCTTTTTCTATCATGGAGCGATCCCGCGATAGAGCGAGGGAGTCGCTCAGGATGCATCAGGGGCGCTAGAGGCGCCTACCCTGTGACAGATGTTCGCGGTCCATCTCCAGCAACTTGCCCGCTCCGGCATTCAGCGAGATGAGAAAATCCATCGTCGTCAGGCCCAGTGCAACCGCCGTCAGGTAGAACGCCTGAAACGAGACATTCACGCCATAGATGCTGAGCGTCGAGAGATAGGCCATCGTCGTCACGCAGGCCCCGAAAAAGATGAGATCAATCGTGATATCCATCACGAAATCCGTTTTCGACTCGATATCGAAACTGCTGAACGCCGTTACGGCCAGCGATATGCTGCCCAGAACAAGGATGACGACGAGAACCTGAAGAAAGCTGATATACGCGCCGAACATCGCATCATATCCCGTGAAGCGCACGAGAAAGGCCAGCAGCAACGTCAAAAAGACGATCGCACGCGGGGAAAGAAGAGTTCTGATCATCGTATCGGTCCCCCATCAAACGAGGGTTCGTCCTCGCATACCATGGCCTGTGTCGCAAGCGATGGCCCAAGAACGGGCCATGGCTGGTGTCTATTCCGCCGCTTGTGGGAAGGGCGGATCATCATCCCCTGCATCCGACCGGGGCGGCAAGGGCATCCCTTCGGCCCAGACCAGCACGGGGCGTGTATCGGGCTTGATGGTCGCCACAGCGGGGATGTCGCCCTCGCGCACGCCGCCAAGTGCAGGCGCGGAATCGGAGGGCGATGGAAAGGCATAAGATGCGGCGGCGCCGCGCTCCGGAATGACGGGAAGGGGAGGCATGCTCAGGCGAACAGGCGTCTCCCCGAATGCATAAGTGTCGTCCCAGCGCACCGTATGCCCCGCGCGAAAGCCGTGCTTGACCGAGCGCAGAAGGCGGCGGTCACGGTTGTACTGGGATTTCTGGCCTGCCCCCGCCATGGCCAGCGTCATTATTCCACGCCAGCCCATCCGGGGCAGCTTGCCAAACCACCAGATGCGCAGGGCCAATAGGGACGGCGTGACTACCAGCGTCAATACGGTTGCAAAGCCAAGGCCGAAGATGATTGCGGTGGCCAGTTGCGTCCACCACAGGGCTGTCGGCGCACCGACGGTGATCCCCCCCGCCTTGAAATCGATGGAGACGGCGAACATCATCGGCAGCAGGCCCGCCATGGTCGTAATGGTGGTCAGCAGAACAGGGCGCAGCCGCTGCACGCCGGTCTGAACGATCGCATCGATCGGCGGCAGGGTCCGGCGAAACTCCTGATAGGTGTCGATCAACACGATGTTGTTGTTCACCACGATCCCCGCCAAGGCCACGATTCCGATCCCGGTCATGATGATCGAGAAGGATTGCCCCATCACCATCATGCCGACCAGCACCCAGCCGACCGACAGGATCACGGCCAACAGCACGAGGATCGAGTTATAGATACTGTCGAACTGTGCCAGCAGGATGATGAACATCAGGCCCAGCGCTCCGGCAAAGGCGGCCATCAGAAAGGCTTGGCTCTCCTGCTGTTCTTCGAAATCGCCGACAAAGGTTGTCTTGACCCCCTTGCCCAGATCGGCGGTTTTCAGCCATTCGCCGATTTCCGCGATCTTTTCGTTGGCATTCGCGCCGTCCTCCACATCCGCTGCGACGGTGAAGACGCGCACGCCATCCACGCGGGTAATCTCTGAGACCTTCGGCACTGCCCGGCGCTCGACGAAATTGGCCAGCGGGACAAGGCCCACATTCGTCTGTACGCGCAAGCGGTCGAGGATTTCGATATCGCGGCTCTCCACCGGAAAACGGCCGCGAATATCGATCTCGTCGTCTGAATCGTCCGGGCGATAGGTGCCGACCGTCACGCCCCGCGTCACAAGCTGTACCATCGATCCGATGGAGGCGACATTCGCGCCGTATTTGCCTGCCTCCGTGCGGTCGATGACCAGTTCCCATTCGATGCCGGGCAGGGGCAGGGTGGAGGAAACGTCCTTCAGCCCCTCGACCCCGTTCATATGCGTCATGAGCGTTTTGGTGGCCGCTTGCAGCGTGTCGAAATCCACCGCCGCGACGCGCACTTGCACGGGCTTGCCCTGCTGCGGTCCATCCGCCTGTTCGGCCAGCTCGATCTTGACGCCGGGCAATCCTGCGACGGCCCCGCGCAGGTCTTCGAGAATGACCGCGCCTTTCTTGCGCACGCGCCAGTTATCGAATTCGAATTGGATGCGGCCAATGGAATCCTTGGGTGCGCTGCCCGTATCGGCCCCGCCTCCGCCGCCTCCACCGACGATGGCCAAGGCCGCCGAGACATCCTCGGTGCCCAGAACCCGGCTTTCGACGACGCGCATGATGGCGTCCTTTTCCTCGATGGACAGGTTGCCGCGCGCCGAAACATAGAGATTGGCGATTTCGGGGTCGGTCTCGACGAAGAATTCCACCCCGTAGCTGTTCTCCTGATACAGCTTGAAGATGCCGACCAACGCTCCGGCGGTCAGCCCGACAACGACCAGCGGCATGATCGGATTGCCGACGATGAATTTCAGGAAAGTGCCAAAGATGCCAAGGCGGCCCGCTTCGCGCTCATAGGGTGCGATGGGCACTGTGCGGCCCTGAAATCCGGCGGCAAAGGCCATGGCGGCGAACAGGGCGGTCAGGGCCGCGAGGGCATAGATCGCCTGTACGCTGCGGTTCGGGCCGGAATCGACATCCCCCGTCACGCCATCGGAGAGGGGCGGTGGGCTGGCGAGCGTCATCGCTTGCCCCAGATCGATCAGCGCCAGCGCCCCGACAACCAGCAGGCCGCCCAAGACCATCGATCCGACCCAGCCCAGCTTTGACCGTATGGCGGTCGGCACGCGGCCCACCGCGCGGGTGATCCGCGCGACGATGATGCCGGTAATCGGCAGATAGATCAGCGCGACCAGCAAGGAGGCGGTCAGTACGAAAATCAGTGTGATCGGCAGATACCGCATGAATTGCCCCGGCATCCCCGGCCAGAACAGCATCGGCAAAAACGCGCAGAGCGTCGTCGCGGTCGAGGCGACGATGGGCCAGAACATCCGCCGTGCCGCCTCGCCATAGGCAACCGAGGGCCGCGCCCCTTGCGCGCGCCGCGTATCGGCATATTCGGTGACGACGATGGCCCCGTCGACCAGCATCCCCACCGCGAGGATCAGGCCGAACATCACCATGTTGTTGACCGTCATCCCCAACGATGCCATCAGCGCAAAAGCCAAGAGGAACGAAGTCGGAATCGCAAAGGCCACCAAGATTGCCGAGCGGATGCCCAACGCGGCGACAACCACGATCATCACGAGCGCGATGGCCGTGATGACGCTCGATTCGAGCTGGCTGACCATATCCTGCACGCGACTGGCTTCATCGAGTGAAAAGTCGACGCGGACGGAATCGCGCAGGCCATCGGGCCATGTCTCCATGACCGCGCCCACGACCGCGCGCACCTGCTCGACGGTGCGGATGATGTTTTCGCCCGTGCGTTTCTTGACCGATAGCGAGATTGTCGGCTCGCCATTGAAGCGCGCGATGGAGGTGCGATCCTCGAAGGTGCGGCGAACCTCCGAAATGTCGCGCATGGTCACGACCCGCTCGCCCAATACCTTGATCGGCAATCTGTAAATATCTTCGAGCGACTCGATCGCGCCGGGCAGTTTGATCGAGAACGACCCCTGTTCAGTCTGCACCGCGCCCGCTGCGATCACCTGATTGTTGTTGCTGACGGTCTGAAGCAGTTCGGCGGCTGTGATGCCATAGCTTTCCAGCCGGGACGGGTCGATCACGATCTCGACCAATTCGTCGCGCTTGCCGTTGATTTCCGCTTCCAGAACCGAGGAAATGCCCTCGATGGCATTCTGCAAATCATTCGCGACCCGCACCAGCGTGCGCTCTGGCGCTTCGCCCGACAGGGTGACATTGAGGATCGGGAATTCGGATGTATTGATCTCGATGATGCGTGGTTCGTTTGCATCTTCGGGGAATTCGGCCTGCGCCTTATCCACCTCCGCGCGCACCTCCGCGATGATCGCATCCTTGTCAAAGCCGAAATCGAATTCCAGCGCGACCGAGGCATGGCCTTCGGTCGCTACGCCGGTCATCTCCTTCAAGCCTTCGAGGGTCTTGAGCTGTGTCTCCAGCGGTTTGACGAGCAGTCGTTCGGCATCCAGCGCGCTGACACCCGGATAGTTGACCGAGACATAGAGCGTCGGAATATCGATATTCGGGCTGCCCTCTTTCGGCAGGCCCGTGTAGGACATCCACCCCGCCACAAGGCTGAGGACGATGAACGCGACGATCATCCGGGCGCGATTGATCGCGACATCGACGAGACGGTTCATGATGGCGATCCGAGAATATTGCCGGTTTGCGGCGTTTCCTTCAGGCGGCTGCCTTCGCTGACATATTCCTGTCCCACCACGATCACGGTCGCCTCGTTGCCGAGACCGGAGAGCCAGACCCCATTATCATCGTCGCGCAGGATCTCGACGGCCCGGAAAGCCGCTTTGCCGCCAACGGAAATCATGACGCCGATATCCCCCGCCTCGTTCAGTGTCAGGGCCGATTGAGGCAGTCGATGGGCGGGGCGCGAGTCGAGCGGAATTTCGATCTGTGCGGTGACGGCATCGCGCAGGCGATAATCGGGGTTCGGCACGTCGATCTCGATTTCAAAGGTCCGCGTGGCCGTATCGGCGGTCTGAGCGATATAGGTGATGGTCCCGCGCACGCTTTCGCCGGTGATGAGACTGGCACTGGCGGGATCGCCGAGGCGCAGCTTGCCGATCTGGAATTCCGGCACGAAGCCGGAGACTTTCAACGGGTTCGGATCGACCACGGTTGCGCAGACACCGCCGGGTTGCAGCAGCGAGCCGATCTCGGCGCTCTCACCTTCGATCACCCCGTCGAAGGGAGCGCGAATCTCAAGCTGGCCGATTTCCACGTCGATCTGCATGATTTCCGAGCGCAGAACTTCGGCATCGGCCTTTCTTGCGCTGGTATTATTGGCGGCGGCGAGGCCTTTTTCGCTGAGCGTTTGCTGGGCACGGGCTTCGATCAGGGCCTGTTGCAGTCGTGCGACCGACCCTTCGCGCCGGGCCTTGCGCGCTCCAATCTGCTGACGGCAAAGCAGGTCGCCCTGACGCACCCGTGCGCCCTTGCGCGGGGCGATGGCGACGACGCCGGATGTTTCCGCGCGCACTTGGACCCGGCGACTCGCTTCGGTAGCGCCGGTCAGTTTCAGATTGGAGGCGAGAGATTCTGCGCGGCTGCGCGTCGTGACGACCTCGATCGCCATGGTTTTCGGTTCCGCCGGAGCGGTGCTTTCGCCTTGGGCGGCGGTTTCCTGCCGTTCCCGCTTGCGCGCCATGGCTTGATCCATGGCTTTCGTGGCCGCTTCGCTGACCTGCGCATAGTCGCCCCCGGTTACATAGGTGACGATGCCGAGCGCGATCCCGGCGGCGACGAGCAGTTTGAACACTCCGTTCAGCATATCTGGTTACTCCGCCGCCATGGTAGGTCTCACACGACTTCCACGCTGCGCATCGTTGTTTCCGTCGCGGGCATGCAGGTCGTCGAGGGCGCGGTGGGTGGCATTGGCCAGCACGTCGAAGAAATTCGCCAACTCGCCAACCCGTTCCACCCCCTCCGGAGCCATATTGCTGAAGGAATCCGCATTGCGCAGAATCGTCTCACGGGCGCGGATCGACCGTGCGCGCTTGCGCTCCACAATCTGTATATAGGGGTCTTGGGCCAGCCGGAAATAATCCTGCCGCTCGCCCCGGATCGCAACCCGTTCGATGACGCCAAGGTCTTCGAGCAAGCGGGTATTCGTGCTGACACTGCCCCGGCTGATCGCCAGCCGCTCGGCAAGATCGGTAAAGCTGAACGGTCCCCCGTGCAGCACGAACAGGCCCATCAGACGCCCGGCAATGCGGGGCATCCCGTCGCTTTGCAGGATGAGACCCATCCCTTCGATGAAATCGGTTTCAGCATGTTTGATCATGGCGAAGTATGTAGCGCGCATTTTGTTCAATCAAGACTGAACGAAATGTTTTTCGCGGTTGCGATGTCCTGCGCACACGCCGTGCAAAGAAAGTGTGGGCTTGGCCTGTCGTGTGAACGCGGCTAGGTTTTGATCCGATTGCACAGGCTTGCAATCCGCCCCCTGTATCCGTCACGGAAATTCCCATGTCATCCTGCGATATCTTCGCCAGCTTGCCCCAGACCTGCCGCGACTGGGTCGATAACCGCAAGATCGAGGAGGTGGAATGCATCATCGCCGATATGGTCGGCATCTCGCGCGGCAAGGCGATGCCGTGGCGCAAATTCGTGGAAAGTCGCCGCAGCTTTCTGCCTATTTCGATTTTTTATCAGACGATTACGGGCGATTATGCCGATCTGGAAGGTCTGAGCGATCAATGGACCGAGCGGGATATGCTGCTCACCCCCGATATGAGCACCGCGACCGCTGCGCCCTGGTCGAATGACGTGACCATTCAGGTCATCCACGACATGAACACCTATGAGGGCGACCCGATCCCTGTGGCCCCGCGCAATGTGCTGCGCCGGGTCATGTCGCTCTATGCACAGGCAGGGTGGAAACCGGTCGTGGCCCCCGAACTGGAATTCTATCTCACCAAGATCAACACCGATCCCGACGAGGTGATCGAGCCGCCCGTGGGCCGCACAGGGCGGCGCGGGATCGGACGGCAAGCCTATTCGATGAGTGCCGTGGACGAATACGGCCCGGTTATCGAAACGATCTATGACTATGCCGAGGCGCAGGGCTTTGAGATCGAGACGATCATTCAGGAGGGCGGGGCAGGCCAATTGGAGATCAATGTGGGCCATGGCGACCCGTTGACACTGGCCGATCAGGTGTTTTTCTTCAAACGGTCGATCCGCGAGGCGGCCCTGCATAACGGCTGTTTCGCAACCTTCATGGCCAAGCCGATGCAGGATGAGCCGGGCAGCGCGATGCATATTCATCAAAGCGTGCTCGACGCCCGCACGGGCCGCACCGTCTTTGCTGATGAGGCGGGCAAACCGACGCCGCATTTCTTCGGCTTTCTGGCGGGACAGCAGGATAACCTGCCATCGCTTATTTCGCTGCTCGCCCCGTATGTGAACAGCTATCGGCGCTATACGACCGAGGATGCCGCGCCGATCAACCTTGAATGGGGTTGTGATAACCGCTCGACGGGCCTGCGCGTGCCCCTCTCCACGCCCTCGGCGCTCCGGGTCGAGAACCGGATCGCGGGGATGGATTGCAACTGCTACCTTGCTTTCGCCGCCAGCCTCGCCGCCGGGTATATCGGCATGAAAGCGGGCGCAACGCCCCGGCCCGAAATCAAGGGCGAAGCCTATGCGCTCCCGCGCGCACTCCCCCGATCCTTGCACGAAGCGCTGGATCTGCTGAAGAATAACCCGGCGGTGGTCGATGTGCTGGGCGATGAATTCTGCACCGTCTATCTGGCCATCAAGCGGCAGGAGGTGGAGGAATTCCTACAAGTCATCAGCCCGTGGGAGCGGGAACATCTGTTGCTGAATGTGTGATTGTCTTGAGATGGGATTTTCTGATTTCATTTCATTTTGCATTTTTAATCAATGACATATTTTAATTCATCATCCGACCTCCTGACCATCAATGACCGCCCCGGCCAGCATGCTCCGTCGTGGTATGCTGTTACGGCACAGTCGATGCCGGATCATCCGTCGCTCAAGGGTGAAACGCGGGCGGATGTGTGCATTGTCGGGGGCGGTTATTCGGGCCTGTCGGCGGCATTGCATCTGCGCGAGCGGGGGTACGATGTGGCCTTGGTCGAGGCGCATCGTGTCGGCTGGGGGGCCTCCGGGCGCAATGGTGGGCAGCTTGGCTCTGGCCAGCGGATCGGGCAGGGCGAATTGGAGGCGCGGCTGGGGCAGGGGGTGGCCCGCGCGCTTTGGGATCTGGCCGAAGAGTCTAAAGCCCTCGCGAAATCCCTCATCGCCCGCCATGCGATCGATTGCGACCTGCGCCCCGGCATCCTCGACGCCATACACCGCCCCCGCTTCGAGGCGGAGACCCGCGAGGATGTGGCCCTGCTCACCGAGCGCTATGCCTATCCCCATATTCGCTTTGTCGGGCGCGAGGAAATCCGCGCGATGGTGGCGAGCGAGGATTTTCACGGCGGCGCTCTCGATACCGATGCCGCTCATCTGCACCCCCTCAATTATGCGCTTGGCCTCGCCCGCGCGGCGGCGGCGGCGGGCGTGCGCCTGCATGAGCACAGCCGTGTCATGCGGATCTCTGGGGGGCCGGTCTCTGGGGGGCGGGTCGAGACGATGGAAGGGAGCGTGACGGCCCCGCATATCCTGCTCGCCTGCAATGGGTATCTGTGCGGGCTGGAGGGATCGGTGGCCGCGAGGGTGATGCCGATCAATAATTTCATCGTCGCGACCGAACCACTGCCCGACCCCGCCGCCCTGATCCGGGACGATGTCGCCCTGTGCGATTCGCGGTTTGTGGTCAATTACTTCCGCCTGTCCCGCGATGGGCGGTTGCTGTTCGGCGGGGGCGAGAATTACAGCTATCGCTTTCCCGCCGATATCGCCGCGACGGTGCGCAAGCCCCTGCTGCGGATATTTCCGCAATTGGCGGACACGCGGATCGATTACGCATGGGGCGGCACATTGGCCATCACCATGGATCGGATGCCCCATTTCGCGCGCCCTGCACCGGGCATCCTGTCGATTTCGGGCTATTCGGGCCATGGGGTCGGAATGGCGACCCTTGCGGGCAAGCTGGCCGCAGAGGCTATCGCGGGGCAGGCGGAACGTTTTGACCTGCTGGCAAGCATCCCCCGTCCCCGCTTTCCGGGTGGCATAGCCCTTCGCTCCCCACTGCTGACCCTTGCGATGCTGTGGTACGGGCTGAAAGATCGATTGTAGTTTGCAATAATACACGATTTTCACCATACGACGTACGACATATCGAGTGCTTTGGGTGTGACTATGGATTTCGAGCATGTGGCAACGCGGGATTGGGTGGCTTCATGGTCATCCGAGCCTATTCACGCTGTCCATAAGCGGGTTGTCGGGGCGCAGGTCTCCAGCATCGAGCCTTTGATGAAATGGCCTGCCTTGCTTTTTGAGCGTGATAGTCTCTCCCGGTATTTCGGTCTTAGCGACAACCATTTTCTGCATCGTCATGCGCTGGATTGGGATATCCATCTGACCGAACCTCAAGCCACCCGCGCGTTGGCCCATTGCATCATGGCGCGTCATCGCGAGGCTCGGATCGGTGCCTTGCTGGCCGGTTTGGGAATCGTAGCAAAGGCGGAAGACCTCGACGATAGCGTAGTAGTAGCAGAAGAAAAGCGCGTGGATTTGCTGATTTTATGGCAAGGGCGTCAGAAAGCGGCGATTGTTGAGGCCAAATTCGGCCATAAGGTCACTCAAGGCCAATTGAGCAAGTACGGAGCGTATGTAAGACGGGCGTACAAGCTTTCGAAGCCCGAAAAGATCGTCCTGCTCGTCGATCCCGATGAAAAAGTCCGATTCCGAGGGCCGCAATCGAGGCAGTGGCGTATCCTGTCTTGGGCGGCGTTACTGATGCGAATGGAGCGCGCTCTGCCTGCCGAAGCCGATGACGACGATTTTCGCCTTTTACGCCGCATGATCTGGCAGCGATGTGGCGGTTTGCAACAAGGACGAAATGGATGAATATTCCTGACAGTATCAATGCTATTATTGCCGATGAGACACTGCATGATGGCGTCGTCCAACTGGTGGCGAAACTCAACGGCAAGAAGATGGTGGCCGATAATTGGGCGCAAAGCCGCGATTACGCCAAGGCGTTGAGTATGGCGGCTATGGCGCGGAGTGATTACGTCCTGCTGATGCACGATCTGTGGGATGCGACCTGGGGCGAGGCGGGCGCGCTCGATCTGGGTGAGCCGGATGACAGCGAACCAAATGATCCCCATACGATATGGGAACACTGGGAGATCTACAGATATGTGGGGCTTTCAAGGCCCATCGGTGCATGCGCGCATGTGATTTTTTATGTCGAATTCGACCCGCACAATACCATCAGCTTGTCGGTTTCGTTTGAAGATGAAGATTACAATCAGATTCCCATCCCCAATGGGTTGTTGGAAGAAGGCACGGGATGGCATTCTGTAAAGGTTCCCAACGACGATTTTATCTACCCCATCCTTTACAGCGCCTCCATCCCGTCGAAGACGATTTCGACGGCTGCCGAGCCTTTGCGTGAATCCGTCTCGGATTTGATCGTCAGACTCAAGGCCCTCTAGGTATTTAGTCGCGGCATGGTGCGACTGATCCTGACCGCGTGTTGGTCTATTCTGTGCATCATTCCGTTGGTTCTGGGATAGGAAGTGCATTAGGCTCGTCGACAACCTGAAAATTGCGTAATCGAGCCACCCTATGCTGACCACCCATGCCTATACCGCTGCGTTCATCGGGATAGAGGCGCGGGAGGTGGATGTGCAGTGTCAGTTGTCGTCGGGTCTGCCCGCCTTCAACCTTGTGGGTCTGCCCGATAAGGCGGTGTCGGAGGCGAAGGAGCGGGTGCGTGCGGCGCTCAATTCGATCGGGTTGGCCCTGCCTGCCAAGCGCATTACGGTCAATCTCGCTCCGGCCGATCTGCCGAAAGTCGGCTCCCATTATGATCTGCCGATTGCCCTTGCGCTGCTGGGGGCGATGGAGGTGATCCCGGCGGATGAACCTGCGCATTATGTCTCGCTTGGGGAGTTGTCCCTTGACGGTACGCTTAATCCGGTGCTTGGCGCGATGCCTGCCGCGCTGATGGCCGCTGAAGCGGATCGGGGGCTTATCTGTCCGGCACAATGCGGGGCGGAGGCGGCATGGGTCGGGTCGGTCGATGTTCTGGCCCCGCAAACGCTTCTGGCGCTCATCAATCATATCAACGGGCGCGAGGTTCTGGAGCCGCCCACTCCCGGTGAAGTGGGGCGGGGCGAGACCCTGCCCGATCTGCGCGATGTGAAAGGGCAGGAGACGGCCCGCCGGGCGCTGGAGGTTGCCGCTGCCGGGGGGCATAACATGCTGATGATCGGTCCGCCCGGCGCGGGCAAATCGATGCTCGCGGCCCGTTTGCCCGGTATCCTGCCCCCCCTGACGGCGGAGGAGGCGCTGGAGACGAGCCTGATCCACTCGCTGGCCGGATTGCTGGAGGACGGGCGCGTCTCGATGGTGCGCCCCTATCGCGCGCCCCATCATTCCGCCTCGATGCCCGCCATGGTGGGGGGCGGTAAGAATGCGGCTCCCGGCGAGGTCAGCCTTGCCCATAACGGCGTTCTCTTTCTCGACGAACTGCCCGAATTCACGCGGCAGGTACTCGAAGCCCTGCGACAGCCCATTGAATCGGGCGAGACGGTCGTGGCCCGTGCCAATGCCCATGCGCGCTATCCCAGCCGGGTCCAGCTCGTCGCGGCGATGAACCCGTGCAAATGCGGCCACCTCGGCGATCCGGCCATGGCCTGCTCCCGTGCGCCCAATTGCGGTCTGGATTATCAGGCGCGTATCTCCGGGCCGATGCTGGACAGGATCGACGTGCAGATCGAACTGCCTGCCGTCTCCGCCGCCGATCTCTCCCTGCCCCCCGCGTCCGAAGGGTCGGCGGAGGTCGGGGCGCGGATTGCCGCCGCCCGCCGCTTGCAGGCCGACCGTTACCGCGCACTGGACGTGAAGAATGTGCGCCTGAACGCCCATGCCGATGGCGATGTGCTCGACGGGGTGGCGCAGATGAGTGCGTCGGCGCGCGCCCTGCTCATGAAGGCCGCCGAATCCCTGCGGTTGAGTGCGCGGGGCTATCACCGTGTCCTGCGTCTTGCGCGAACCATTGCCGATCTCGACGGGTGCGGGGAAATCGGCGACACGCAGATCGCCGAGGCCACGTCGTACCGTCGTGCTCCGATCCTGCGCTAACATTCCATGGTTGCAAAACATGGTTGCAAAAAAACGGACAATTTTAGACGTATACAGATGTTTAAGTGTCTGGATTAAATGCGGATTGCCCTTGTTCAGTATCAAGATTATCGCTAGAATATCTGCGTGGGCGACTCGTGCGTCATTTGTTAAGTGCGGATTGCTATTGCTGGCAAGGTCGCAAACTCGGGATTATGAATCGGTATGTCGCAGTCGCCGTCGAAAATTCTTGTTGCCGAAGACAATGCCGTGAATGCGCGCCTGATCGTGGCGATGCTGGAACGGGATGGTCACGAGGTCACGGTCGTGACCGATGGTGGCAAGGCCGTCGCAATCAGCCGCGTGGAGTATTTCGATCTCATCCTCATGGATGTGAATATGCCTGAGATGGACGGTCTCGAAGCGACGCGCCAGATCCGGGCGGGGGCCGCGCCCACGCGCGACGTGAAGATCGTCGCCCTGACCGCCGATGATGACGGCGCGACCCAGCGCGATTGTATCGAGGCGGGCATGAACGCCTTTCTGGCCAAGCCCATCGAGATGGCCGAACTGGCGAAGATCCTCAATCCCCGGATCAAAGGCTCCCGTCGCGCCTGACCATGCCCGCCATGGGCAAAAATCGCGACGGAATGAATGTCTCCTTGCGTGGAACAGGCACCGAAGAGGGCAAGGGTTCTGGAACCTGCCCCCCGCTCCGGTGATGTGCAGTGGCACTCCCGACCGCTGCGATCTGTCGAGCAGACCAAGGAACAAGCATAATGACCGGAACAATGAAAATCCTTCTCGCCGCGACCGCCGCTGCCGGTATCGCGACCGCCGCTTTCGCCCATAATCACGGAGGCGGCAAAGGCCCCCGTGCCGAACGGATGTTCGAGCGGATGGATACCGATGGTGATGGCCGCGTCAGCCGCGAGGACGCCCGTGCCTTCGCCGCCGCGCGCTTCGCCCGTCTGGATACCAATGCCGACGGGCAGGTCACGGGAGATGAGCGCCGTGCCAGCCGTCAGGCCCGGCGCGGCGAGCGTGTGGCCCGCATGGATGCCGACGGGAATGGCCTGATCTCGCAGGCCGAGATGATGGCCGTTGCCCAGGATCGCGCCGCGCGCCGCTTCGCGCGTCTCGACCGGAATGGTGACGGTGTTGTCACCGTCGCCGAGGCCGCCGAAAGGCAGGGGCCGCGCCATGGCAGGCGGGCTGACACCACCATGCAGGGCGGCAAACGCGGCCCTGTCACACAGGCGATGATGGAAGAACGTATCCTGAAACGCTTCGCGCGGTTCGACACGGACGGTGATGGCATCATCACCATAGAGGATGTGCGCGGGCAGTAACGGCCCCGTCCTTCCCGATATTGCGGGTGCGGCGCGCTGCGCGGCGCTGCACCCGTACAGCTATAAAGACATATCCGTCAGCCTGTGAGCGGGTTTGCGCCGTCACAGGATGATATAGAGCACTCTGAATTCTATCTGAATCAGGAGTATCACCATTCACACACGTCTTGGTGTGAATGGTGATTCGTATGAAATTCAGTGTGCTCTAGACGGTAGCAATGATCGTCCTTGAGGGCGCATCCCCGGATGGGGCCGCTCCG
>CALLLP010000025.1 GCA_938008165.1 uncultured Neomegalonema sp.
GCCCGTTGGCGGTAAAGATAACGCTGTGTAATGGGGTTAATCGCTGTAAAGAGACAGTGTATAAAGCAGAGTATTTTACTCAATATCGACAACAAACACCGCCAAACCCCAAAAACCACACAGTCACCACCCCACTATCACACCCCAACACCCCCCAAAAACCACATAAAAAAGCCCCGACATCCACAATGCCGGGGCTTTATCTCAAATTTTAACGACCAAAACGCCGTCGATACTGTGGATTTGGGCGATTTTTCATTCCGGCAAGCGGAATGTGACCCGTTCGGGGGGCAGGCACAGGGCGTCGTTGCAGATCTGGATTGTCAGATCGGCGGATCCTCCTCCCGGTGCCCGGCGCGCGGTAATGGCGGTTTGCTCCTCGATGACGGCGAGGGGTTCGCTCTGGAAGCCGAGCGTGACCATTTGTGCGGGTGGGTATTGCACATCGAGAATGCCGGGGCCGGTCAAGCTGGTGGGGATGAGGTCTTCGTTGAGGGGCCGGTCCGAATTTGCATGCCATCCCGGTTTAAAATCGAGCGCGACGCGCAGGGCATCGCCGTTCACTTCCAGATGAGCGCTGGCGACACCGTTGCCGAGGGGGCGCGCGGGGCCGGTTTCGCCGTTTAGATGCGTTGCGGCGGCATCGATGGCCGACATCTGTGCGCCGGGCGCCTCCTGAAGCGACACAGCCAATGCGCCGAGCAGTCCATCCGCCTGATCGCGGAAGGCCACGGCATGGGCGTCATCGGCGATCCGTTTTGACAAGCGGGCATAGAGGGCGAGGGCTGAGGCGTTGCCGGTGGGCGTTGCCCCTTCGATCACATCGTAGCTGCCGCCCAGTGGGCCGGGGTTTTGCGACATCCGCAATGCTGCGCCCGGACCATCCGAGAAACGCGCGGTGATCTGATCGGCCATCTGCGCGGCGGTATCGAGATAGCGCCGCTCGCCCGTCGCATCGTAGAGCGCGAGCGAGCCAAGGCCCATCCATGCGTAATCGCGCAGCCCTCCCATCTCAAGCGGGCCATCCGCATAGGCGCGGGCAAGATCGCCACCTGTGCTGAGCATCCGTGACGTCACGAAGTCATGGGCGCGCCGGGCGGCGGCAATGTAGCGTGGCTCGTTGAAAGCAACGCTCGCATCGGCCAGCGTGCGGATCATCAGCCCATTCCATCCGGCGATGACCTTGGTATCGGTCAGAGGATGGGGACGGCCCTCCCGCGTGAGGCGCATCCGCTCCAGCATCGGGTCGAGAAGCGCATAATCGACGCCCCCTGCCGGATCGAGATGGGCGATGGAGCCGGTCGGCACGGTCGGCGGACGGCTGAGACCGAGAATGGCCGTGCCCGTCTGTTCCTGTGCGCCCAACGCGGCGGCAATCTGGTCGGGGTTCCATGTGTAGAACGCACCTTCCTCCATCTCGCCCCCCGGAGCGACGCGGCTATCGGCATCCTGTGCGGCGTAGAATCCGCCCTCAGGCGCGGTCATGTCGCGGATCACATAGTCGAAAGTCCGGCGGGCGGCGCGCTCGAAGGAGCGATCATTGGTCAGTTGCGTGGCCTGCACCAGCGCCTGTCCCACCAATGCCTGATTATAGAGCATCTTCTCGAAATGCGGGGTCAGCCATTGGGAATCGGTCGAGTAGCGGTGAAATCCGCCCCCCACATGATCGTGGATGCCGCCCGCAACCATATGGCGCAGCGAGGTGGTCGCAGCGTCGAGCGCGGCGCGGTCGCCGGTGCGTTCATAGCGGTCGAGCAGGAACAGGATCGTCGTTTCGTTCGGGAATTTCGGTGCCTTGCCGAATCCGCCCTCGAAATCGTCATGCGAGGCGAGGGTCTCGGCGGTGGCTTGCGTGAAGACGGTTTCGTCCACTTCCGCCGCTGCCGTCCGGCGCAGCGAGATCAGGCGCACAAGTTCCGCGACCGAAGCGGCCTGTTCGCCCATGGCGGCGCGGCCTTCGCTACTGCGCCAGTCCTGCGACAGACTAAGCAGCGCCTGACGGAAGGTCTCCGGCGGGGCATAGCCCATGGCGATGATCGGTTCGCCATTGGGCATCAGGAAGACGTTATTGGGCCATCCGCCCCGTTGGTCGAGGATCTGGGTCGCGAGCATATACTGCGCGTCGATATGGGGCAGGGTCTCGCGGTCGACCTTTACGGCGACGTAGTTGCGGTTCATCACATCCGCGACATCGGCGTTATCGAAGCTTTCTTCCTCCATCACATGGCACCAGTGACAGGTGGCATAGCCGACGGAGAGAAAGATCGGCACATCCCGGCGTTTTGCCTCGGCCAGCGCCGCATCGCCCCAGGGGAACCAGTTCACCGGGTTATGGGCATGCTGGCGCAGATAGGGCGATCGTTCCAGCAGCAGGCGGTTGCGGTAGGTCGGCGCGCCCCCCGCCCCGATATATTTCGTGCGAGGAGGCGACACGGCGGGCAGGCCCGCGAGGCTTTGAAGTTCAGCCGCCGGTGCCGCGCCGGGCAGTGGGTCGGCATAGGCTGGCACGGTCGCGACAAGAAGGGTGGCAAGAGCGAGGCGTGAGAGCATGGCAGCGGATCTCCCGTGATAAACTTTGACCCGAAAGTTAAGGCGTGCCACCGGGCGATGCGAGACATGCGAGGGAAGTTGTCGGGATCGTTACTTTTCGAGCGTGAATTTCATCACTGTCTTGCGGGGCCATGGCGCGGCCGGGATGGATCTGGAGAGGGCGTAATCTGGCAGGGTGCAGGTTGTGCTATGCGCATAAATATCTGTTTTAACGGGAATAAACTGCATAGCATCCCTTCAATGGGTTGAAACAGCGTCGCGCATTGCCCAATTTTCTATCATCGATCGACGACCCCTGCACCCTTACGCGAGGCTTTTTCCGATGTATTTCGATATGACCTATATGCTTCTGGTCGTGCTTCCGGGCATGGTTTTGTCCGGTTTTGCCTCCATGATGGTGAAGAACACCTTCAAAAAATACGAGAGCGTCGGAACGCAGAGCAATATGACCGGGGCCGAAGCGGCGCGCGTCATGCTCGAACGCGCGGGGGTCACGAATTGCACCATCGAGCCGCTGCCCGGCCGCCTGAGCGATCATTACGACCCACGGGACAGAACCTTGCGCTTGTCCGAACCCGTCTACAACGCGCGGTCGATCTCTGCGATTGGCGTTGCATGCCATGAGGCGGGCCATGCGCTGCAACATGCGCAGGGCTATAAATGGTTGCAGATGCGCTCGGCCATGGTGCCTGTGACGGCGCTCGCCAGCAAGATGTCGATGCCGGTTCTGATGGTCGGGATGATGCTGTTATCGATGGCGCCTGTGCTGGGGCAATGGGTTGTTTTGGTGGGCGTTGCGCTGTTTTCGGCGGCGGTGATCTTCTCGGTTATCACCCTGCCTGTGGAATGGGATGCAAGCGCGCGGGCCAAGACGGCGATGGTCCATGCGGGGATCGTGAATCAGCAGGAGGCGAGCGCGGCGGGCAAGGTTCTGAATGCGGCTTTCCTGACCTATCTGGCCTCCGCCATCGCATCGATCATGACGCTGATCTACTATCTGCATCGTTCGGGGTTGTTGCGGCAGATGCTGGGCCGCCGGTAATCGGGGCGGGAAAAGGCCCCCACACGAAGAAAAAGGCCCCGCTTGCGCAGGGCCTTTGACAATCGATCGGCAGAGAGGGCGGGTTAGCGCTTCGAGAACTGGAAGCTCTTGCGCGCCTTTGCCTTGCCGTATTTCTTGCGCTCGACGACACGGGAGTCGCGGGTCAGGAAACCGGCTTTCTTCAGCGCGGCCCGGACTTCAGGATCGTAGAGCGACAGTGCCTTGGAGATACCATGGCGAACCGCTCCGGCCTGACCGGAAAGACCGCCACCCTTGACGGTGCAAACGACGTCGAACTGACCAACGACATTGGCAACCTTGAACGGCTGGCTGATGACCATGCGCAGCACGGGACGGGCGAAATAGACGTCCTGATCGCGTCCATTGACCGTGATCGTGCCTTTGCCGGGCTTGACCCAGACGCGGGCGATCGCGTCTTTACGCTTGCCGGTCGCATAGGAGCGGCCATGCTCGTCGCGCTTTTGCTCGTAGACGGGTGCGGCCTCGGAGGGGCGCTCCAGAACAGCGGTTTCGCCATCCCCGGAATCGACGTCGGCGGTGCCGACTGCGGATTTCAGGTCACTGAGGGATTTGATTTCATCGGCCATCGGATTCAGGCGCTCCGTGCATTCTTGTCATTGGCTGCGGCGAGGTCGAGCACGCGCGGGTTCTGCGCTTCCTGCTCATGGGCCTCGCCCGCGTAGATGCGCAGGTTCTTGAGCTGCTTGCGGGTCAGCGGACCACCTGGCATCATGCGGCGAACGGCGGCTTCGATCACACGCTCCGGATGGCGACCATCCAAAAGCTGTTCGGCGGTGCGATGCTTGATGCCGCCGGGATGCCCGGTATGCCAGTAATAGCGCTTGTCGGAGCGCTTATTGCCGGTCAGCTTTACTTTTTCCGCATTGATGACGACGATATTGTCGCCACAATCCATATGAGGGGTGAAGGTCGTCTTGTGCTTGCCGCGCAGGCGCGCCGCAACCACCGAAGCCAGTCGTCCGAGAACGATGTCGGATGCATCGATGATGATCCATTCTTTCTCGATGGTTGACGGCGTTGCTGTAAAGGTCTTCATGCCAGTCCCGTATTTGGGGGTTCTCTTAAGTGATGCGGGCTAATCGCGCCTTCCGCGCAGAGAGTCAAGCGCTTTTGTGCCGAAAAAGCGTTCCAGAACATAACTATACGAATGTGGTTTTCTGTTACCCCAAATCTTCGTCATAATCTGTCGAGATAGTGCTTGCGGCCTATTCAGCGACCGCACAGGATGAGGCTCGGATGCGAAAGGGGTCGTTGATGCTGGAACAGGACGGTGAGATCGAGATCGGATTCCTGCTGGTACCGGGGTTTCCGCTGGTCTGTCTCAGTTCGGCGCTCGACGCCCTGCGCCATGCGAACGGCTATGCGGGGACGGATCGCTATCGCTATCGTACCTATTCTTTGGGGGGCGGCATCGTGAAGGCGTCGAACCGGCTCGATATTCAGGCGGGGGCAGATATTGCCGATGGTGACCCCGCGATGCTGTTCGTCTGCGCGGGCAGCGAATTTCCACCCCAGGAAGCGCATCACCCGAAGATTCAAAGTTGGCTGCGCCGTCTGGCTAGCCGGGGCGTGCCGCTGGGGGGTATTTCGGCGGGCAGTCATATTCTTGCCAAGGCGGGATTGCTCGACGGGTATCAATGCGCGCTGCATTGGTATGATGCGGGGGTCTTTCGAGAGACCTTTCCCGAAATAGAGGTGACGGATCAGTTATTCTGCATCGATCGTGACCGGCTGACCTGTTCCGGCGGGGCGGCGACGATTGATATGATGCTGCGGATCATCGATGACGATCTGGGGGGGCGCATCGCGTCCAAAACCGCCGAGATGATGCAGGTCGAGCGCATTCGCTCCACCGTCGACCGGCAGGCGAGCGCGTCGCTCTACAAGGCCAAGGCCCGTTCAGCCCCGCTGGCCAAGGCGATCACGACGATGGAAGAAAATCTCGATCAACCCGTTTCGATGATTGAATTGTCAAAGACCATCGGCCTGACCCGGCGTCAGCTTCACCGCCTGTTTCGGCAGTATACCGGCGAGACCCCGACCGATTTTTATCGCGACATGAGGCTACGGCACGCCCGCGCCCTGCTGCATGGCACCCCCGCCAAAATTATCGATGTGGCGGCGGCAACCGGCTTTGGTTCCCATTCGCATTTCACCAAGGTCTACCGGGAACGCTTCGGGATCTCGCCGCTGAAGGATCGACATAGCGATTTGTGACAGGCGAGCCTTCGACGCTCACTCTCCCACAAATCCCAATTCGAATTCGACGCGTCTGTTCGGCGAGTTCGGCCCGTTTATCGCGCTAATCAGCTTATCTTGACTTGTTTTACCCAAAAGAATCAGGCGTTCGGGCCGGATACCCTGTGCGGTCAGTTCCGCCGCGACCCGTTCGGCCCGGTCGAGAGCCAGCCTGCGATTGTTGCTGTACGAGCCGATGGCATCGCTGTAGCCGATGATCCGCAGGGGACGGTCGGGCACGCGTTGCAGAAGCGCCACGAGCGTGCCCAGATGGCGGCTGACCTGCTCATCGGTTTTATACGATGTCCCCTCCGAGAAGAAGATCGCGTGCGAGGATACCCATTCTCCCAATTGCCGTTGGGCATTCCAGAGCGCATCCGCCTGAGCCTGAGCCTTGATCGCTTTGGCATTGATGGCTTGCAGGGTGCCGTTTGTCTGCTCCGCATATCGGCGAAGCTGGTCGATGCTCGCCTCGATCTCGCCCAGACGCGGGGTGGCTTGATCCGGGTCGTCATTCACGAGGTTGAATGCGAGGGTATAGGGCTGCGCCAGCGTCGCGGCCTGTTCCCGGATGGCTGCACGATCCCCGTCGGAGAGGGCCACGCCCATCACGGCGATGGTGCCCGTATCGCGCTCCGCCTTGACCGACAACATCAGGCTGTCCGAAGGGAAACTCGCTGCAATCTGCGCCTTTACCGCTTCGGCGCGGGCATTGATCCGGTATTCGTCATAGGATTGCCATCCGATATATCCAATCAGCGCCAAGGCAAGGATGGCGGCAAGGCATATTGCCGGATTCATCCGGCGTTTTTTCGATTTTTGGCTCGATCCGTTCTTGACCACGCGCGCGGCAAACAGGCCCATCGCTTCTTGATCGATATCAACATCGATCAGGTTGCCCGTCAGATCGGCGGAGAAATTCAGGATCTCGAAACACGCGTCGTTGAGGTCTGCGCGGCGATGATCGGGAAGCGAACCGCTCACCTCGATCACGATGATATGCGTATCGTTCGCCTGAAGCACGAGGTGGCGATCCCGTATCGCGATGCTTCTCAGGCCATGGTCGCCCGCTTCGAGAATACCGCCCGAAAAGGACAGGACGGCCCGCAGGACTTCTTCTGCGATGGTATCCGTCAGCGCATCGCCTTCATCGGGCTTAGGCCAGCAGAAGACCAGTTTTTCGGTCTGACGCTCGAACAGATACAGCCGCTCGACCTCGCTGTTGCGCAATTCGGCGAGCAGCATTTCATTGACGGACACACCGGAAATCTTCGCGCGCATCGCGAGTTTCAGTCCATCGAAAGAGAACAGTTTTTCGAATCGTTCGTTGATGCTCGTCGAAAGCTTGCCGATCGATTCGGCCACCGCCCCGGCAACGAGCGTGCCCACCATGGGGACCAGAGCGGCGACCATGGCAGGGCGCTCGGTTTTGAGCTGATGACGAATGCCCTCGCCGATGGCGGGGTTCAGGACGTCTTCGATCTTATCCGCGTCACTCAGCGATGCCTGTCTGAGGGCATCGCCGAGCACTTCGGCCACGTCGTCACGGCGTTTATCGAGGTCGGCAGTCGTGCGTTCGATCTCCGCGATCCGCTCGCGCAGTTCGTCGAGGGTCGATTGTTCCTCGCCGACCAGCAACGCGCGGACCGCTGCAAAAGCATCCGCATCCTCGTTTCCCAGACGCTCGGTACTCGACTGCGCATTACGCAGCAATTGTCCCGATGGGCGTCTTCGAGGGCTTTCAGGCATCGTAAGCCAGTGACTTGATTGTGTCGCCAAGGTCACCGATCATCTTGCGCCGCTTGGCGGTCTGGGCGCGGTCGATCGAGCGGATTTCTTCGCGCAGGACTTCGATTTTCTTTTCGAACATCTCCGTCATCATCTGGATTTGAGCGTTGGTGGTGCTGGCAAAATCGCGATGGCGATCATCGACATGATCGAGGCGGTCGATCATTTCGCGCTGGGCATCGCCGAACAGCAACTCCTGAACGCTTGCCATCCGCTGACTGAGATCGGCGCTGTTTTTCACGGCGTCTTCGTCATCGGCACGGTTTTCATTGAGTGGAACGACAGTTTTGTCGGCAGTCGAAGCAGTCATCGGCTAACCCTCTGGTAAGAGACGTACAGGAGTATTCGGTAGCGCTTGCGTATGAGTGACAGTGAAACGTTGTGTCACCGTGAAAGAATGTGGTTACCAAAAAGTGTAAATAATTAGGGTTACTAAATGCTCACCGCGCTCGACCCCTCCCCCAAGGCCATCAGCGACCGTCTCGATTTCGCGCGAAAGCTCGTTCAATCCTCCCTGCCTGAACGGCAAAAGGGGGCATTGGAAAAATGGATCGAGACGGCCGGGCAAGGGGGGGTATCCCGTCAGGATATGCGGCCCGCGATGTTTGGGCGCACCCTGCAATTCGTTGCGCTTGTCGAAGTCTTGGATGACGGCACCGATTACCGCCATCTGATCGAAGGGCGGGAAGTGATTCGCTGGTTCGGAAATTCCGGGAAAGAGCGCTTCAGCACCCTCTATGCGGCGGATTATCTTGCGCGGCTGCGATCTTTTTATCTGACGGTTCAACTGACAGGACGGCCCAATCGCCGACATTTTATGGCGCATTCCATCGATGAGGAGGAGCTGGCCTTCTCGCAACTCGTTCTCCCCGCGACGGATGAACAGGGGATCATCCGGTTTCTGGCGGTCGTCTTCGATTTTTCCGATCCGCTCCGGCGTATTCCCGATGCGCCGCTGAAGATTTTCGCGCCGTGGCGACGCCTTCAAAAAGGCACCGGCGCAGATACGATCATGGGCGATTATAAATGGCGGTGAGGGGGAACCGATGGATGCCAAAGCGCCGTTGTCACTCTAACTCGGCGTCCAAACTGTTTTCCCGGATGTCTCAATATCTCGATATTCACCGAACTTCTTGGCGAATTTTCGGGCTGGCACCAACACATTCTCTGTCAACAGAATGACCCTCAACGCACAGTACCCGAAAATACGGAATATGCGTTTGTTGCCAATGGCACCTTTGAAATATGCAAGTTTTCGCGGGGTGTTTGTCTCTATAACTATATGATTTAAAAGGATATTGCGGTCACGCAGGAGGTCCAAGGGCCTCGCCTCGCTATCGATCCCGCTCGACGACGTAATCGACCAATCCGCACAGATCATTCCGAAGGGCCGATTCAGGGAACACGTCCAGCGCACTCTTTGCCTGCGCCCCATACCGGCGTGCATCGTCGAGCGTGCGCTCGACCGCGCGGTCGCGGCGCATCAGCGCGATGGCATGGTCGAGATCGCCTTCCTGCTGATTGTTCGATTCGATGACCCGCCGCCAGAATGCTCGCTCCTCGTCATCCCGTGCGGAGGCAAAGGCGTTGAGAACCGGGGCCGTAACCTTGCCCTCGCGGAAATCGTCGCCCGCATCCTTGCCGGTCGCTCCGGCCTCGCCCGCGTAATCGAGGGCATCGTCGGCAAGCTGAAACGCGATTCCAAGACAATCGCCATAGATGCGCAGACCTTCGACCCGATCCGGCGAGACCCCGGCCAGCGCTCCGCTAACCTCGGTCGCGGCGGCGAACAGGGCGGCGGTCTTGGCCCGAATAACGGCAAGGTGATCGTCTTCGGTGGTGGCAAGATTGTTGGCGGTGGCAAGCTGCATCACCTCGCCCTCCGCGATGATGGCGGAAGCGGTGGAGAGAATGCGCAACACCTCGACCGACCCGGTTTCGACCATCAACTGAAACGCGCGGCTGAACAGAAAATCGCCCACGAGAATCGTTGGCTTGTTGCCCCATAGCCGATTTGCCGCCGCGCGCCCCCGGCGCGTCGCACTGCCATCGACCACATCGTCATGCAACAGGGTCGCCGTGTGAATGAACTCGACCGCCGCCGCGAGACGCACGGCATCCTCGCCCTCGTAATCGCAGAGCCGGGCGCTCGCGAGCGTCAGTAACGGGCGCACCCGCTTTCCGCCCGCTGCGATCAGATGGGCCGCAACCTTGGGGATCAAATCGGTGGATGAATTCAGCTGTTCGGTCAGGATCGAATCGACCGCGCCCATCTCCGGGCGCACGAGATCCATAATCCGGTCGAGCGGCTTCGTCTTCGGCCTTTCCGGCACCATAACGTCCACTATTGCCGCCCCTCTCAGTGAAGCCCCTTTGACAAGCCCGGTAAGGCAGTCGACAGTGCTGGCTGTAACCAGCGCCAGAGGCGATCATGCACGAACTGCTGAAAACAACTGACCCCACAACCGTCAGCGCCGCCACGGCATATCTCAAGGCCGAAGGTATAGAGGCGTTCGTTTTCGACGTCCATATGAGCGTTTTGGAAGGAAGCATCGGCATTTTTCCCCGACGCCTGATGGTGCGCGAAGAAGATGCACGCAGGGCGCGCGACTTGATGGCCCTTCTGGAGATCGAAACCGTCGAGGAGGAGTGATACAAAATCTCACATTCTCGATTGAAAGCCTTGATTCACATGAGTTCCTTGGCGGTCGATTGTCGGTTATGCAGCCGCGCAAAGGGTATCGATCCGGGGCCGATACGGTGCTGCTGGCGGCGGCTTGTCCGGCAAAACCCGGACAGAGCGTGCTCGATCTGGGTTGCGGGGCCGGGGTCGCGGCATTCTGTCTCGCCGCGCGTGTGGAAAGGCTGACGCTGCACGGAATCGATATTCAGCCCGCCTATGCCGATCTTGCGCGCCGCAATGCGTCGGCTCTGGGGATGGCGATGACGGTACATGACGGCGATGTGGCGGCGGTTCCGGCATCGCTGCGGACGATCAGTGTCGATCAGGTCATCGCGAATCCCCCCTATTTCGAGACAGGCGCGAGCACGGCCCCGGATGATTCCGGCAAGGATCGGGCCTTTCGCGCGGATGCGCCGGTCGGGCCGTGGGTCGATACGGCGCTGCGGCGGCTAAAGCCCGGTGGTTGGCTGACCATGGTGCACCGGACCGAGCGACTGCCCGCCCTCCTCGCCGCTCTGGAAGGGCGCGCGGGGGCCATCGCCGTGTTGCCCCTTGCCGCCCGTGCCGGAAGTGTCGCCGACCGCATCATCCTGCGCGCCCGCAAAGGGGCCGCCGCCCCCCTGACACTGCATACGCCGTTCGTGATGCATGGTGTCGGGCACCACGGGGACAGCGGCGATCCGTTTTCCGAGCGTGCCGAAGGGGTGTTGCGTGGAGGCGAGGCGCTGAAATTCTAGAGCGATTTCAAGAGTAGCGGGATCATTGCCGAAGACGGCCATCACGCTCCGTGGTCATTCTAGAGGGATGCGGGGGATGATTTTGCCAAGGCATCAAAGCGCATCAATGTCTCAAGAACATCGCGCATCTCGTTGAGAGGGATCATGTTAGGGCCATCGGATGGAGCATTGTCCGGGTCTTGATGCGCCTCGATGAACACCGCCGCGATTCCCAGCGATACGGCACAGCGCGCCAGCAGCGGGGCCATGCGTCGGTCCCCGCCCGATGCGCCGCCGAGGCCGCCCGGCTGTTGCACCGAATGAGTCGCATCGAAGACGACGGGGCAGGCGCATTGCTCCTTCATCGTTGGAATCGAGCGCATATCTGCGACCAGCGTATTATAGCCAAAGCTGACCCCCCGCTCGGTCGCCCAAACATTCGGATTGCCCGCTTCGCGCACCTTGGTCACGACGTTTTTCATGTCCCACGGGGCGAGGAACTGGCCTTTTTTGACATTGACCACCTTGCCCGTCTTGGCGGCGGCGACGAGCAGGTCGGTCTGGCGGCAGAGAAAGGCGGGGATTTGCAGCACATCCACCACCTCCGCCACCGGCGCGCAATGCTCGATTTCATGCACATCGGTCAGGCAAGGCAGGCCCAGCGTCTCCCGGATTTCGGCGAAGACGGGCAGTGCCCCTTCCAGCCCGATCCCGCGTTTTCCGGTGATGGAGGTACGGTTCGCTTTGTCGTAACTCGCCTTGAAGATCAAAGGGATGCCGAGATCGGTACAGATATCCTTGAGGCTGGACGCCATCATCATCGCATGATCGCGCGTCTCCATCTGACAGGGACCGGCGATCAGGGTCAGCGGGGCGTCGTTGGCAATGGGGGGCAGCATGGCCATCTCCTCATAAGGGTATTAGAAAAGGGCCATAACCTGTTATCAGGACGGCGTAAACCGTAGCGATAGACAGGACATGCCGCCATCGATCAGCGCCGCTTGATCATTCGGCAATTCCACGAGATCGTAGCCTGCTTCGCGCAACCGGGTCGCCGTTTTCGGATACCCCGCCGGGAACAGCACGACATCGTTAAAGCGGACGCAATTGGCGCAGGCTTCCTCTCCTGCCACAACTTCGATCACGCGATAGCCTTCGAAGCACCCCGATGCGGTCAGGCGCGCGGTGGCCAGCACCGTCTCGCCATCGAGTAACCCGCAATCGGTCTTGAAATGCAGCACATCCGGCGGTGTGACGAGTACGCGCACCGAATGCCCCCATGGCTCGACAACCGCGCGCAGGGCCGCGACCCCGGCGGCATCGGTGCGGGCGGACAGGCCGACGAGGATGTCGCGATCCGTCACAAGAATATCGCCGCCTTCGATAAAGCCCTCCGCGATGCGCGCGACCCGGCCATAAAGCGCGTCCAGGGTCGGGGCCATTGCCGCCGCTTCGCCTAGGCGCGAGGGCGCACCGGGGCGCAGGATGACGGCCCCTTCGGGCAGGCATAGCGCGGCATCCTCGACAAACACGGAATCCGGAAAATCCTCCAGCGCGGGCAGGGCGACGATGCTGGCCCCTGCCGCCCGCAGCGCCTGCATATATGCCGCGTGATCCGCCCTGAACTGTGCGGCATCCGGGGTGCCGGTATCGACGGCGCGCAGGCCCTGCGTCACGCTGGCGGCGGGCGCGCGCAGGATGGCGTGGGTAAAGCGGGTCGCGCTCATGGTTTTGCCTTTAGGATGCCTTGCCAAATCCGCGCGCCGAACAGCTTGGGAAAGCCCCAGAAATACAAGACGATCAGGACAATCGCCAGCAAGGCCGGAAATCCGGCCAGTTGAAACCCGCCTTCGGTCAACCCGCCGCTCAGCGCCGCGACGGCATAGCCGATCCCGAAGAAGGCCGTAATAAAATCGAGAATCGCCGCTAGTACGATCCGTCCTGTTGACACCTGCCCATCCGCCATGATCGCCGCCTTTCCCCTGAACCCGCTAGGCCATAGCGCAATGGATCGAGGCGCGCAAACGGGTGTTGCGGGGGCGGGCGTCTCTCCGGCGCGTTACGGTGGTTTCGGGTACATGATGGCCGCGACAGAGGGGCGCAAGCGCTTCCCATGCCATTTCGCGCTTGACCGCCCCCCGGCCACTCGCTAGCAAATCAAGCAGACTTGAAAAGGTAAAGACATGACGATTCTTGTGGTATCGCTGCGCATCGTGATCGGGACGGTATAACCGCTCCGCCGACGATGCGCGTGTCAGAGGCCCAGCGGGGCCTTTTTTTATGTCCGAAACCTGCCCCGACAATCCGTCAAGACCAATAAGAGGAACAGACCGATGCCCAGCAACCCGAAATCCAGCACCATGACCGGCGCAGAGATCGTCATCAAATCGTTGATCGATCAGGGCGTAGAAGTGGTATTCGGCTATCCGGGCGGAGCGGTCCTTCCGATCTATGACGAATTGTTCAAGCAGAACAAGATCGAGCATGTCCTCGTTCGCCACGAGCAGGGCGCGGCCCATGCCGCCGAAGGCTATGCCCGCTCGACCGGCAAGCCCGGTGTCGTTCTCGTCACCTCCGGCCCCGGCGCGACCAATGCGGTTACGGGATTGCAGGATGCGCTGATGGATTCGATCCCGCTCATCTGCCTGACCGGGCAGGTTCCGACCTTCATGATCGGCAATGACGCGTTTCAGGAAGCCGATACCATCGGCATCACCCGTCCCTGCACCAAGCATAACTGGCTGGTGAAGGACACCGACGATCTGGCTGAAACGATGCATCAGGCGTTTTACGTCGCCACATCTGGCCGCCCCGGCCCAGTTCTGATCGATATTCCGAAAGACGTTCAATTCGCATCGGGTACTTATATCGGCCCGCGCAATATCAAGCCGAGCGCCTATCAGCCCAAGCTCAAGGGCGATACGGCGGCGATTCAGGCGGCGGTCGAGTTGATGGAAGGGGCCAAGCGCCCGTTGTTCTACACGGGCGGCGGCGTCATCAATTCCGGTCCCCATGCCTCGCAATTGCTGCGCGATCTGGTTGAGGCGACGGGTTTTCCGATCACCTCCACGCTGATGGGTCTGGGGTCTTATCCGGCATCGGGTGACAAATGGCTCGGTATGCTGGGGATGCACGGGTCGTATGAGGCGAACTGGGCGATGCATGATTGTGATGTCATGATCTGCGTCGGCGCGCGTTTTGACGACCGTATCACCGGACGGCTCGACGCCTTTGCGCCGAAATCAAAGAAGATTCATATCGATATCGACCCGTCGTCGATCAACAAGAACGTTCGCGCCGATGTTCCCATCGTCGGCGATGTCGGCCATGTGCTCGAAGACATGACCCGCATCTTCCGCTCGCGCGGGGCCAAGACCAACAAGGCCGGTGTCGCGAAATGGTGGGAGAAGATCGACGAATGGCGGGCGGTCAAATGCTTCGACTATGAAGGCTCCGATACGCTCATCAAGCCGCAATTCGCAGTCGAGCGTCTGGCCGAAGCGATGAAGAAGCATGGCGATTACTACGTCACCACCGAAGTCGGCCAGCATCAGATGTGGGCGGCGCAATATATCCCCTTCGACTCTCCGAACCGTTGGATGACCTCCGGCGGCCTCGGCACGATGGGCTATGGCGTTCCGGCGGCGGTCGGCGTGCAGATTGCCCATCGCGACAGCCTTGTCGTCGATGTCGCGGGCGAGGCCAGCTTCATGATGACAATGCAGGAGATGAGCACCGCCGTTCAGTACAAACTGCCGATCAAGATCTTCATCCTCAATAACGAACGCCTCGGCATGGTGCGCCAGTGGCAGCAATTGCTGCATGGCGAACGCTATTCCAGCAGCTATTCCGAAGCTTTGCCCGATTTTGTGAAGATGGCGGAGGCATTCGGCTGCAAGGGCATCAAATGTGAAAAGCCCGACACGCTGGACGATGCCATCGCCGAAATGATCGCCTATGACGGCCCTGTCATCTTCGATTGTCTGGTCGAGAAACACGAAAACTGCTTCCCGATGATTCCAAGTGGTAAGGCCCATAACGAGATGTTGCTGGGCAGCCGTGCGGGCGCGGGTGACATTTCGCAGGCCATCGAAAGCGATGGCGCGGTGCTCGTATGAGGGCGCTTGTCACAGCGCTTGTGCTCTGCCTCGCCAATACGGGGCAGGGCGTCGCGCAAAACGCGGATCAAGCGACGCTCCTGCTCGTGCGCGCGGGTGAGCCGGGTCTGGCCCGCGATCTGACCGCCTTCGAATCCCTTGTCGGCGGCGAGACGATTGAGACCGCGACCGATTTTGGATTTTTGCAGAAATCGGAAGACGGATACGCCATTCTCGGCGTGCGTACCCGCATCGGCGCGAACGGTCTGGAGGCCATGCGTTGCGAGGGCGGGTTGGCCCCGGCCACGCTCGACGGCTTGTTTGAGGGCGCTTATGCCTGCGAGGGCGAGATTCCGGTGCCGGTGTCGTATCAGCCCGAAAGCGGCAAACTGTTGCCGAACCTGATCGATCCCAATGGCGTATGGGAGGAGGAGGCGTTCTTCGTTTCCGCCCTTATGTCGATCAAGATCACCCCGGCCATTCCCATCAGCGCCCCCGCCGCGTCCCTCGTACCGCTGGTCGAGACCGTGCCCGATACGCTGGGCGGTTTGACGGGCCGTGTGGCCCCGCCGCATGTGCAGGCCTCCGGCGTTTGCGGCGAGAATGTCGCCGTTTTCTTTCCGCTGGCCGGGATGCCCGCCTGTGCGGATGCATCCCTTTTCGAGCAGGAGTAATTGGCCATGGATCTCAAACGCGGAAGCTCCAGCCGCAGCGCCTATCACTTGCGCCCGGCCCTCAAGGAAGGCGAGGAGCGGCGGACGCTCTCGGTGCTGGTGGATAACGAATCCGGGGTTCTTGCCCGCGTGATCGGCCTGTTTTCTGGGCGCGGCTATAACATCGAAAGCCTGACGGTCGCCGAAACCGATCATACCGGCCACCGCTCGCGCATTACGGTCGTGACCACGGGAACGCCGATGGTGCTGGAGCAGATAAAGGCGCAGCTCGACCGCATGGTTCCCGTGCATCGCGTGCGCGATCTGACCAGCGAAGGGCCAAGCGTCGAGCGCGAATTGGCGCTCGTGAAGGTCGCCAATACCGGCGATCACCGGGTCGAATCGCTGCGGGTGAAGGATGCGTTCCGGGCCAGCGTTGTGGATGCGTCGCTGGAAAGTTTTGTCTTCGAAGTGACCGGATCGCCCGAAAAAATCGATGCCTTCGTCGATCTCATGCGCCCGCTCGGCTTGGTCGATGTCTCACGAACCGGCGTCGCCGCGATCAGCCGTGGCCCGGACGGCATGTGACATGCGCACCCTCGCTTCCACACCGGACTTGATTCGTGCGCTGCGGGAGCGGGGAAAGACCCCGCAACCCGTGCGGGGCCTTGTCATCGGCCTATGAGTTTTCGTTGATCCATTCAACGATGCGGCCTTTGGGCAGGGCGCCCGTGCGCGAATCGATCAGTTCGCCATTCTTGAACATCATGAGGGTCGGAATCCCGCGAACACCGTATTGCGAGGGCGTGTTGGGGCTGTCGTCGATATTGACTTTCGCAATGGTCACGCGCTCGCCCATTTCGCTGTCGATTTCCTCAAGCGCCGGGGCGATTTGCTTGCAGGGGCCGCACCATTCGGCCCAGAAATCCACAACGACGGGTTTGTCGGATTTGAGGACATCGGCCTCGAAACTCGCGTCTGATACCTCTTTGAGGGCCATCAGTGTTCTCCATGCTGGGGCCGGTAGTGGCCATGAAACGCGAAGCTAGGGACAGGGCCGCAGAAAATCAACCACGCACAGACGGCAGATCGAGCGAGCCATCCGCCATCATCCCCGCCAGCGCCTCGTCCAATGCCTTTGCATCCAGTGTCTCGGCCCGGTTTGCGTCGATCCAGACCAGATGGGCGGTGACTTCTCGATCCGGAAATATATCCGTGAGGGCAGCGCGGTAGAGCGCGAGTTGCCGTCGATAGGGCAGGGGGACGGGTTGCGCGGGCCTGCCGCTCTTGAAATCGATCACATGCACCTTTTCCGTCCCGATCACCAGCCGGTCGATCGTGCCGAGAATCGGGCGGCCCTCCAGCGCCGATACCGGCCCCTGTATCGGCACTTCGGCCATCGAGCCGGGACCGAACATCCAAGCAAGATCGGGATTGTCCAGTATGGCCAGTGCCGGGGCGATGAGGGCGGGGTCCTGCGCCGCGATCATCGTCCGTGCCAGAGCATCGCGCTCCTGCGGTGGCGCTTCGGCCAATCGCTCCAGCAGTAGATGCAGCACCGTTCCGCGCTCGGCGGAGGAGAGGGGTGGCTCCGAATCCTCGCTGTCGCTGGGCTGGGGCATCGGTGCGAATGGCTCCGCCGCCCCATCCCCCACCCGCGAGGGAGCGAGGGGCACCGGGGCGCTTTCCTCGACGGGCAGAGGGTGCAGAAACGCCGCATCCAAAGGCAGGGGAGAGAGCATATCCTCGCCCGGCCCGTCATCTTCGGGTTTTTCGTCACCGCCGGTCTGGTAGATTTGGGCGATAACCGGCTGTTCCTGCGCATCGGTCAGCGGGGTCGGCCCGGCTTGCGCGCCCTCGCCAAAGGCATCGCGGACCAGCGCGGCCCAGCTTTCAGGCTTGAGATCGTGTTCCTTTTCGGGCTTGGCCCCATGCCAGCCGCAGAGGATCAGGTGATCGCGCGCCCGCGTCATCCCCACATACAATAGCCGCCGGTATTCCTCCAGATCGCGCGCCCGCTTGGCCTCGCGAATCTGTTTGACCTGCTTGGGCGTGTTGGAGCTGTTCGGTGCCCAGACGGGTGCGCCCTTGATGGCATAGACCCGCTCGTCAGTGCCCGTGCGTGGCAGGCCGCAGATATCGGGCATGAAGACGATATTGGCTTCCAATCCCTTCGAGCCATGCACCGTCATCACGCGGATTTCGTCGCGCCCCTGCTCCATCTCGCGCTTGATTTCGACGGTGGATTCCTCGATCCGCGCGACAAAGCCCTGAAGGGTCGGGATGCCGCGTGTTTCGAAATCGAGTGCCTGCGCCAGCAATTCGTCGATGGGATCGGCGGCCTGTGCGCCCAGCCGGTCGAGCAAGCGTCCGCGCCCGCCGTGATGGGTCAGCACCCGTTCGAGAAAATCATAGGGACGTAGGAAATCCGCGCGATCCTGCATATCGTCGAGCATGGCATAGGCCGCCGCATAGATCGGATCGTCCCGGCGCTCATGCAAGGCGCGCCACAACCGCCCCTTGCGCCCATGGGCCAGCGTGAACAGTGCCTCCTCTGACAATCCGCCCAAGGGGGAGCGCAGGATCGTGGCCAGCGTCAGGTCGTCATCGGGTAACAAGACGAACCGCGTGATCGCCAGCAGGTCGCGCACCGCAAGCTGGGTGTTGAGCATCATCCGGTCCTTGCCCGCCACCGGCAGGCCACGCGCTTTGAGCAGGCGGATCAAGGCTTCGGCAAAGCTGCTGCGGGTGCGGACCAGAACGAGGATATCGCCTGCCCGGATGCGCCGCCCCCGGATGCGTGCGTCGCTCTTTGGGTCAAGCCATTCGGCCATCCGGTCCACCATCCCGCGGGCGAGGCGCAGTTCGGGGGCTTCTTGCGAGGGCGTATCGACCGGCTTCCACCAATCCGGTGGCGCTTCCTGTTCCCGCCGCCCGATCGGGGGCCAGAATTCGACGCGCCCCGGTGCGGTCTTGCGGAAAGGCAGATGCTCAGGGGATGTGTTCAGCGCATTGAGGCCCTGAGCGGCGTGGGGCTGTGCGAAGACCTTATCCACCGTCTCCAGAATCGCGGGGGCGGAGCGGAAGGAATGCAGGAGTTGTGGCTCGCGCAGCGTTTTCCCTGTTCCGGCCACCAATTCGCGAAACCGTTCGCGCACCCGATCGAGTTCAGCGGGTTGCGCGCCCTGAAAACTGAAGATCGATTGCTTTTCATCGCCCACGACGAACAGCGTGCGCTGCACGTCTCGCGCCCCGCTCCCGGCGAAGAATTCCTCGGCGATGGCGGAAATCACCTCCCATTGCTCCGGCGAGGTGTCCTGCGCCTCGTCGACGAGGATATGATCGACCCCGCCATCGAGCTTGTAGCGCACCCAAGCGCTTGCATCGCGGTCATTGAGCAGCGCTCCGGCCCGCCGGATCAGGTCGTCGAAATCCAGTCCTTCCGTCGCCCTTTTCAGGATATCCACTTCCTCAAGGATCGCTTTGGCGAAGACGATCATATGCGCCGAATGATCGGCGGCGGCGATGGACAAGAGGCGCGCTTGCAGAACGGTCAGGCGATCCTGAAACCGGGCGATGGTGTCGTCGAGACCGGGGGTCGCTTCCAGTGCGCCTTTCGTGGGGTATCCACGCCCGATCTTGCGCGGTTCATCGGAATCCTTCTTGAGAACGGCAATCGCGAGCGCCTGTTTCCAGTCGCGCATCATATCGCTTTGCAGCAGGGGTTGCATCTTCGTCGCCAGACCCTGCTCGTTCGTGCCGCCCTGCCGAAACGCGGCCGCCAGCGCTTTTACATCGCCTACGGGCGTTTCGGAGAAGAACTCCGCCAATGCGCCTCCTTCGCTGTCGCCCGGCTCGATGCCCAGCGCGGCCTGCATTCCGGCGATCAATTCGGGCGTATCCGCCGCGAAGGCCGTGCGCTTTCTGACGATTTCGGGGACGAGTTGGCGAATGCCGAATTCCTGTCCCTCATGGATGACCCGGTCGATGGCTTCGGCCAGCGCCGGATCGTCCGAACCGCGCTCCAGTACCTTGTCGAGCGCTTCGCCATGCAAATCGGCGGCCTCGGCATCGTCGATTTGCGAGAAATGCGGGGACAGGCCCGCCTCCAGCGGGAACCGGCGCAACAGGCTTTCGCAAAATGCGTGGATGGTCTGAATTTTCAGGCCGCCCGGCGTCTCCAATGCCTGCGCGAACAGCCTGCGCGCGGCGTTCAGGTCGGTCGTGTTATCCGCGCCATCCGCGCCCAGGGCGACGAGTTTGCCGCGCAGGGCGTCATCTTCCATCAAGGCCCATTCGCCAAGCTGATCGAACAGCTTGTTCTGCATATTTGCCGCCGCCGCCTTCGTGAAGGTCAGGCACAGGATGCGCGAGGGGTCGGGCGCGGCCCCGTCATGGCCCAGTAACAGCCGTGCCACCCGGTCGATGAGCACCTTTGTCTTTCCCGATCCGGCATTGGCCGTCACCCAAGCGGAGGCTTTCGGGTCGGAGGCTTTGGCCTGCGGGATACCCGGATCGGTATCGGCTTCGAGGCTCATCGCTGTTCCTCCCATTCGCCGACGCGGGCAAGATGATCGTAATCCCCCTCCCAGATCACGGTTTGGGGCATGGCTTGGGACACGTATTTCTGTTCTTCCATGCCATAGGCGGCGAGCAGATGCGTCAGGCGGGGCAGGGCCTTTTCCACCAGCGTTTCCGGCTCCTCGATCGATACCTCCTCGCCCGCCTTCGACCCGCCGAGCAGCTTGATATATTCCAGCCCGCCCACGGCCCGTCCGGGCACGTCAAAGGCTCCGGCGGCAACCATGGCGCCCTGTAGGGGCAATTGCTGGGCATAGCCGACCTGTACCTGATCGTTGCTTGGCCCGCTTGCGCCCTTGTAATCGTAGACGGTGTAGGTCGCATCCGCCGTCAGGTCGATCCTGTCGACTCGGGCGCGCAATTCAAAGGGGCCGAATCCCGGCACGTCGAAGGTGATGGTCCCTTTCGCCTCCAGCAGAACCGGGGTTTGCAGCCCCTCGCGCCGTGCCGTCTCGCGCTCTACGAACCAAGGCCCGACCCGGTCGGCGCGGGCGCGGTAGAAGGCACAGTAACTCGGCCAGCCCGCAATGCGATCCAGCTCGTCGCCGGTGATTGCCTCGAACAGTGCGAGAGGATCGCCCACCGGCCATACATGCTTCGTTTCGCGCACAAAGCGCTCGACAATGCCGTGCATGATTTCGCCGCGCGTGCGCGCATCGGGTTCGGGCACCAGCGATTCCACCGGATACAGGCGCAGCACATGGCGGGCATAGATGGCGTAGGGGTCGCGGATCAGGGTTTCGATCTCCGTAACCGACAGGCGCCGGGGCCGCGCGGTGACGGGGGGCGCGGCGCGGGGGCGGTCGCAGGGGCGGGCCTGCCCCTCCGGCTGTCCAAGGCCCAGCGCCATCTGGTAATAGCGCGTTCCTGCCGCTTTCATCCTCGCCAGCACATCCGGCGCGTATCCCTTGCCCGGTGCGGTCCCCAGCAAGGTTACGATCCGTTGCAACCAGCGTGATGGCACCGTGGGCGCGCCATCGGCTTTGCGCGCTCGGGTCAGGATCACGTCATCCGCCGAGAACGCCTGCTGAAAGTCATGCGCTGCGAGGCCCAGCCGCCGCTCCAGTGAGGGCAAACCAAAGGATTGGCGCATCGCGCGGCTCATCCAGGGGTCGGGATCGGGCAGGCGGGGCCAGCTATCTTCGTTCAGCCCACCGAGGATCATCCGATCCGCCCGTTGGGTCCGCGCCTCCAAGGTGCCATAGATCGCAACGCGGGGGTGCTGGCCATAGGGAGCGCGGGCGCTTTTTGCCGCCATCAACCCGCCGAACAGCATCGGCACCGCCCCCGAATCCACCGGCCCCAGCGCATCGGCATGGGCGGCGAGATCCTCCATAAAGGCGAGCGCCGCCTCGCCATTGGCTTGTGCCCAGAGGGCTTCGGTCCCATCCTTCGTTTGCGCCATCGCTTCGGCGGCCTCGCGCAGCATCGCGATGGCCGCCGCAAAGTCGATCTGCTGGCCACGCAGGGCATGGAAGGGCTGGAGCACCATGCGCAACCGGGCCAGCCAATCGAGGGTGTCCTGCGCCTCATGGGCGGTCATCACCGCTTCGATGGCGTCGAGATCGGCCCCGGTCGGCTGATGATCGCGCCCATCGGCGCGCAGGGCGAGCATCTCGATCCGCCGCACATGGCGCAGGTGTTCCGCCGCGCCATGGCCCAGCTTGCAAAGCGGGTTCTTGAGCAGCGCCAAGAACCGCACCGGGTCGCCCGCCATCCCCTGTTCGCCGCAGAACACCTCATCGGCGAGCAGCGACAAGAACAGCCCCGGCGGGGTCAGGCCAAGCGGCACCCCGCCCGAATCATCCGCCCGAATGCCCCAGCGTTGCAAGGTGGCGGAAACCCGCCGCCCCAGATTTCGATCGGTGGTGACGAGGGCGACGGTCCGGTCCGGCGTGGCGAGCGTCTCGCGGATGGCGACGGCGATGGCAAGCGCCTCCTCCTGTGCCGTTTCCGTCTCGATCAGGGCCACGCCGTCAAGGGCGGCGGGGGCCTCCTGTGCGATGCGCTCGCGCTCCTGCCGCCATGTATCCGTGACCGGGGCGGGGCGCATGGCAACGCTGAGAAACCGCGCCCGGCGCCCCGCCTCGCCCGCCCAGTCGGGAATGTCATCGCGGGCCATCGCCCCCTCGCTGCCCCCCAACCGCTGGATCAGGCGCGACAGGCCCGCTTGCGGGTGATCCGGCTCGCCTTTGGTCTCGATGCCGTCGCGCAGGTCGCGGAAGGTCTTGAAATCCTGATGCCGGTCGACGCCGGGCAGGATCACGGCCCCTTGGGGCAGGTTTGCGACTGCGACCATCAACTCGGCGCTGATGCCCTTGCTGCCCGTCGATCCGGCGACGATAACCGGGTCGCTGGGCGGATTTTCGGCCCAAAGTGTGACCTGTCGTTCGATCACTGCCACCCGCCGGGCCACGGGGTCCATTTCCCCTTTTTCTGCCAGATGGGCAGGCCATGCCACGCGCAGGATATCGAGAAACGCCAATGTTTTCGACCAATGCTCCGCATGGTCTTCCGGGGTCAGGTGCTCCAATGCGTCCAGCGATAGCCGCTCCTCGTGAATCTGGTCCAGCAATTGCGCCAGATCGCCCGCCAGCGCGACCGCCGTGGCCTCCTGTGCCAGATGTGGGGCGGTCTGCGCCATGCCGCGCACCAGCCGCGTCAGAGTCAGCAGGCGTTCGGTTGGGTGAATCGCCGGGGGCAGGCCCGCTCCGGCCCCCTCCGGCGAATCGATATCGCCCAACGTCAGCACGCGCGGGGCAAGGATCGGCTTCCCTCCGGCAGCCGCGACCAGCGCCTCGGCGATCGTGCGCGCCCCGCGCCGGGTCGGCGCATAGATCGTCGTTCGGGCCAATGCGAGCGGATCGGCAGGGTCCAGCCGCGCGATAAGCCCTTGCGCAAAGGCGGCCCCGAATGCCGTGCCCATCGGAATATTGAAGACGCGCGGCCCGTCCTGCGGCTCAAATATCATGCCAGCGCCTCCTCGGCCTCGGTGACCCCTTCGGGCGTGCCGACATCGCACCACATCCCCGGATGGATGATGCCACAGGCCCGCCCCGCCGCGATGGCACGGTCCCAGACGAGGTTCAGCGAGAACGGTCCCTCCGGCACATCGCGGAACAGGGCAGGCGACAGGATCTGTGCGCCGGTAAAGACGAAGGGAGCGCGCGGTGCCGCGCCGCGCCGGATCAACCGCGCTTCGGCGTCGAGCGAAAAATCCCCTGCCCGGCCATAGCCGACCGCCCGCTCGATGGGCACCAGCAGCAACAGTGCCTCCATCGCCGCCGCGTCCCACGCCTCGGTCAGTGGCGCAAAGGCCCGCTCGCCGATCCAGATATTATCGCTGTTCACCACCATGAACGGCCCATCGCCCAGCATTGGCAGGGCCTTGGCCACGCCACCGCCGGTCTCCAGCAGCAGACCCGTTTCATCTGAGAATGCGATGCGCGGTGCGGGGCGCATGGCCAGATGGTCGCGCAGTATTTCGGGCCGGTAATGTAAATTGACGACCGCCTCCCCGATGCCGGTTTCCTGCACCCGGTCGAGCGTGCGGTCGATCAGGGTGCGCCCCAGAACGGGCACCATCGGTTTTGGGCGATCCGCCGTCAGATGACGCATCCGCGTGCCCATTCCCGCCGCGAGGACCATCGCCTTCATTGGCGATACTCCGCCGCGATCCGGGCCAGAACGGCCTCGGTGGGGGCGGGCACGTGGCGCTCGATGAAATCGCGCATGCGCCGCGTATGTTCCCCGCCCAGATCGCGCATCAGATGCGCCCATACCCGCGGGATGAGCGACAGGTAACGTGGCTTGCCATCGCGCACACATAGGCGGGCAAAAATGCCGACGATCTTGGCGTTTCGCTGTGCTCCGAGCAGGTCATAATCGTGCCGGAAGGCCCCGTCATCGAGATCGGGGCGCCGGTCCAGAAACCGCGCGATCATCCGCTCCGCCGTGTCGCCGCTCACATCGCGCCGCGCATCCTCCAGCAAAGATACCAGATCATAGGCCGGATGCCCAATCAACGCGTCCTGATAATCCAGCAATCCGACCCGCGCATCGCCGCCGCGCTCCGGCAACCACAGCAGGTTTTCGGCATGATAATCGCGCAGCACCAGCGCCGAGCGATCCGCCGCGACCCCCGCCAGTTCTTCGCGCAGGCACCCCGCCCAATCCGCGCGCATATCGTCGGAAACGCCGACCCCCGCCGCCGGGCACCACCAATCCGTCAAAAGCATCGCTTCACGCTCCAGCACCGCCATGTCATAGGGCGGCACCGCGTCGGTTTCCTGTGCGCCGAGGGCATGCAGCAGGTCCACCGCCGCCGCATAGAGCATGTCCTCGCGATCCGCATCGCCATTGCAGAGCCGCGCAAAGAGAGCGTCGCCAAGGTTTTCCAGAAGCAAGAACCCGTTTGCCTGATCTGCTGCGAGAATGGCAGGGGCGCTCAGGTCGCGGGCGCGTAACAGGGCCGTCACGGCCATGAAAGGGCGCACATCCTCGCCTTGGGCATAGGGCGCATCCATCGCGATATGCGGACCCGCGTGAAAGTAGCGCCGATTCGAGGCATCGCCGGGAACGGGCGTGGCGTCGGGAAAGCCTGTATCGTGGAGAAAGTCGCTCAACTGCGTTTCCCGCGATGCCGTCAAGGCGGCGATCAGGGCCGCTCCGCGCGCATCCGTGGCCGACAGCGCCGCTTTGCGTCCCTCGCCATCCTGAACCAGCGCAATATGCAATGCGTCTCCCGGCATCAGATGCGCCATTCGGTCAGGCCATTCGACAAGGGTGATCGCCGTGCCAAAGGCGTCGATCAAGCCGGTTTCTTCCAGCTCGTCGGGACCGGACAGGCGGTAGAGATCGGCATGGACGATCTGTGCACCGGGCGCGTCATACTCTGCCGTGATGGTGAAAGTGGGGCTGGGCACTGGCTCGTCCGAACCGAGCGCCGCTTGGATGACCGCCCGCGCCAGCGTCGATTTTCCGGCCCCCAGATCGCCCTGCAACAACACGGTATCGCCCGGTTGCAACAGCGAGGACAGGCGCATTCCCAAGGCCATGCTTGCCCGTGGATCGGGCAGGGAAATCGATCCGGTCGGCATGCTACTCGGCAACACGCGCCTGATTCGGTTCGCGCTCTTGATTGATGGCCGCGCGCACGGCATCGGCATCGTAGAGAAAGCGGCAGACGATGGCCTCGCGGGTCTCGCCTTCGCCGGTTTCGATGGCGATGCGCCCTCCCTGACGCTCGACGAATTGCCGGACCAGCGTGATCCCCATTTCGACGCGGCGCAGTTGCGGGATCGAATTGCTCAGGTCGTTGCGGCCAAAGATATCGCGGATCGAGAGCGGGATGATCGAATTCCGGCATCCGATCCAGACGGTCATGTATTCGCCTTGCCGCCGCGCGCCGATCTCGATCACATCCTCTGCATCCGCCTCGTTGCGCAGGGCATTGGTCAAGGTATGGATCACCTCGCGGAAGCGCGGGGCATCGCCGGGAACGGTGCCGACGTCATCCGGACAGTCGAGCAGGATGTCCGCTCCCTTGCCCGAATTGCGGCGGATGAATTCTGCAACGGAGTTCAGCATCGGCTTGATGTCGATCGCCTCGATACAGAATTCGAAGTAATCGGATTCCAGCATGGCCAGATCAATGATCCCGCCGATCAACTGGCGCAATTCGTTGGAGGCTTGGGCGATATTATCGACGAATTCATGTTGGCGATCGTTGAGCCGTCCGCGCACTTCCTGACGCAGCAGATCGGAAAAGCCGATGATCGTGTTCAGCGGAATTTTCAGCTCGTGCGAGGCCCCGTGGATGCTTTCGAGGAACTGGCCTTTCAGATCCGAAATCTCGTTGAGCTTTTCGTTCTGCCCGGTCAGCAGCTTTTCCTTGTGGAAAGAATCGGTGACGTCCTGAAATGCGAACATCGTCGCGCCATCGGGCAGGGGCGCGGAGGATAGCCGGATGACCGTTCCATCCGTTCGTTTCAGCGTTTCGGTCCAGACTTCCCGCTCGCCATCCGCCGCCGAAACATGGGCGATGGCCTTGCTCCAGAGGGCACGGTTATTGAACAGATGCGCGCATCGCCGCCCCAGCTCGGTGATGTGCATCGCTTTAAGATCGGCTTGGTTCAGCTCCCAAAGCTCGCGGAAAGCGCGGTTCGCGAGGCGGCAGCGCCCGTCGAGACCAAAGACGACCACGCCTTCGCCCAATCGCGAAAAGGTTGCGTGATAAACCGCCGAGACCGTGGCGGCATCGCGGCGCATTGCGTAATGATCGGTGACATCCTCAAACAGAACCATGATGCCGCCCATCGGATGGGGTTGGGCAATGACATGCAGCGACCGACCATCGGGCAAGTGCCATTGGCGCTCCATCGGGTCGGTGACGGTCTTGCAATCGGCGATAAAATCGTCGCGCCAAGATTTGAAGTCCCGCGCATGGGGCAGGCGATTCTTTTCGCGCAGCAGGTTGAGGATTTCGTGCATCGTCGGATGGGTTTCCAGCCACGCCGCGTCAAGGGCCCATGTCTGAACGAAGGTTTCGTTCGCATAGCCGAGGCGCATGTCAGGGTTGAAAACCGCGACCCCCCGGTGAAGCCGGTCGAGCGTTTCCTCGTTCGCGCGCATCTGCCGGACCAGAGCTTCGGAGGCGCTGACTTGGGCGCTGATATCGACGGCATAGCCGAAGGTGCCGCCATTATAGGGCGCTTCGATGATTTGCAGTGTCGTGCGTGTGCCGCCAAGGATCGTCGCGTGTCGCCCGCTGATTTCCTTGCCGCTTTCCATGGCCTGCCCGGCCATATCGCGGATCACATTGGCTCCGTCGCCGCTAAGCAATTCGATCTGGCATCCGAGTACGGTGTCAAGGCCCGGTGCCTCCACCCCTTCGATATATCGCTTATTGACCCAGTCGATCCGGCCGGAGGCATCGCGCCGCCACGCATAGATCGGCGCATTGGCAAAGCCTTCGTTCAGGGTGCGCGCTTCCGCCTCGGCGGCGACCAGCCGGTCGCTGAGACGGGGTAGAAGCTCGTTCGGCCCCTTGGCATCGATCAGGGTGACAAGTGCGCGTGCGCCCAGCGTGACGCCCGAAATCAGCCTCTGCCGGTCGTTCATACCCTGAAAATTATTCTCGAACGGCTTGCCGTCCTCGATCAGTTCGCGCAGTTTGACGGTCAGTTTGTCGACGTCATGATCATGCACGAGTGCATAGGCGACACTTTTGAAATCACTTGGGTTTTCCAGAGTATCGAGAACGCGCGCATACCCGGCTGTGACCTGAAGGGACAGGCCCGACCAGATTGCCGCGCCATCCGCGCGGTCCAGCAACAGGGCGCTGAGCGCTTCTTCGGAGCTTAACCGCGCCTCTTCGGCGTGATTTGCCTTGGTTTCCATACGATCCGCACGCCGCAGGGATCGCCAGCCATAAAGGCCGATCCCGCATGCTCCAGCGATCAACGCAACCAGAAGTGGTGTCCACGTGATCGTCATCGGTACCGTTTCCTTTGCACCATTTGCAACGGACGCACCTGAAACCGAAGGCGCGAAACAAGAGTGTTCGTAAAGAGTTAGTTAATCGCGTCACCGCAATTGACCGGGTCAAAACCGTTCAGTGTCTGGATAATCGCTGGCGGCGGTTTTTACCAGTCAAAATTGCCCAAGCCAGTGGGGGCGGTGATGCCTGCTGCGGGTTCGGCCGGGGGAATCAGCGCTTCGGCGTCCCAGCGGATTTCGACCATGGCCCCGGACAGACTGTCCTGACCCGGCCTTCCGTTGGCAAAAGTGATGATGGCCCCGCGTCTTTCCAGCAGGGTCTTTGCGATGAACAGACCCAGCCCCATGCCTTCGTATCCGCCGCTCTGCTCGCGTTTTGCGCGCCGGGTGGTCAGGTATGGGTCTCCGAGTCGACCCATGACATCCGGCGAGTATCCGGAACCGTCATCCTGAATGCGGATCGCCAAGCGCTCAGAGGTTTCCTCGATTTCGATCCAGACCGTCGTGCGCGCGAAATCGACGGCGTTCTGGACGATATTACGCAAGGCATGGATGATTTCGGGGCGTCGTGGGAAGGTGGGGGAGGGCACATCCTTGCCCTCGACGATTTCGCCATTGATGAAATATTCGATCCGCTTGCCACTGCCCTCATGCGGCCCGGCGGCTTCTTCCAGAATCGAGAGCAGGGGGGCCGTGCGGATATGTTCCATGTCCTCCTGCCGGATGCGCGCCAGTTGTCCGAGGATGTCGCGGCACCGGGTCGTTTGCTCGCGGATCAGCGACAGATCGCCGGGATCGAGCGTATTGCGCTCGAAGTCGCGCTCCATTTCCCGCGCGGTCAGGGCGATTGTCGCCAGCGGACTGCCCAGCTCATGCGCGGCGGCGGCGGCCATGGTGCCCAGCGCGGATAAGCGCTGCTCCCGCGCGAGGGCAAGCTGTGTCGCCGCGAGGGCTTGAGACATCCCAAAGGCTTCATCCGCCACCTGCCGTACATAGATCGCGATAAAGCCGACACCGATGATCAGGGCACAGCCGATCCCCAGAAGATAGGTATCGGGCAGGATCAGAGACCCGGTATGGGGATGGGTCAGGGGCAGATAGGCGAGTTCGAGCAAGAAGATCGACAGGATGGCGATTCCGACCACCAGCCGTGCATTCGATCGGTTCAGCGCCGCCGCTGCCACCGTTGCCGGAGCGATGAACAAAAGGGCGAAGGGATTGCTCAATCCCCCGGTCAGCGCCAGCAAAACCCCCAATTGCCCAAGATCGAACAGCATCCACAGCAGCGCCGTGCGTTCGGATAGCCGCGCATTGGGGGCCATCGTCAGCATCGTCAGGACGTTGAACCAGACCGAGGCCAAAATCACGCCCAGACACAGGGGCATCGGCAGATCGAAGCCCAGCCCGTAATGCGTGACCATGATGGTCATCAATTGTCCGGTGATGGCAATCCAGCGCAGATTTCGAAGGGTTCGCGCCCGCAGCCAATGCCGCTGGCGCAGCCCGAGCGCAAAATGCGCGCCGAGGGCGGCGTCTTCGGCGCTTTGGGGTCTGTAGGGCATTCGGACTCTCCTCGCCGATGGGGCAGATGTCACAAGATGGGCCGTCTCGCGAAAGTGACGAGATGTCCGATTGCCACGATAGCGGTCTCTGGGATAGCCGATACCCCACTCGACATTCGCAATCCGGAGATCGTCATGGCCCTTGCAACGCGTGCGCTTCTTGCTATCGGGGCATCCATTGCCGTCGCGGTGGTCGGCACGGCCAGTTTTTTCGCGATGGGTGGGCAGGCCCCCGGTGCGCGTAATTGTCCCGGCGGGTTGACCGGCGCCGATATCGGCGGGCCGTTCTCGCTGACGAACCAGAATGGCGAACGCATGACCGACCGGGATTTCGCGGGCAATCCCTCGCTCGTCTATTTCGGCTATGCGACTTGCCCCGATGTCTGCCCGACCGAATTGGCGGATGTTGCGGCGGCGGCGGAGATCGTGTCGGAAAAGACCGATATGGCCGTGAATTCAGTCTTCATCACCGTCGATCCAAAGCGCGATACGGTCGAGGCGCTTGGCGAGTATGTCCCCTATTTCAGCGAGGCGATGGTCGGCCTTACCGGCACCGAAGACGAAGTGGCCGCGGCGGCGAAAGCCTATCGCGTGTACTATGCCGAGCGCCCCGACAAGGATTTCCCCGACGGATATTCGATGGATCATTCCAGCTATATCTATCTGCTGGGCAAGGATGCGCAGTTCATAACGTATTTTAAATACGAGGATAATCCGGATTACATCGCCGAAGGGGTCGCCTGCCATCTCGGAGCGTGAGCGTGGTATCTGAAACGTAAGCGCATGCTCTGCGGCTTCACCTGTTTTTAAGCTTGACCATTCACTCGTGGGGAACCCGAAGATTGGAAAGGCGTTGTGACCGCGATGATAAAAACCATCGATCTTTCAAGCCCCGAAACCGCAATAGACCGCCTCGGAGTCGCCGCCCTCACGCGCGCTGCCTTCTCCGGTGCGGATCTGGGGCCGGTTTCGGATGTCCTGCACGCAACGTTGGTGGAGGACCCGGTCAATGCATCGGCCTTGATGGATCTGTCGGTCATAGAGCAACTCAAAGGCAATCTCGAAGGGGGCCTGACCCTTCAGGAAACCGCCCTCGAACACGCGCAGGTCTTCAAGACCCTTTCCACCACTGACGCGTCGGAGATTGCGCCGAAAACGATCAAGCTTCTGGCCCTTGCCGCGCCGATTCACATGGGCGGCAATACTCCCATCGATTTCCTGATCGAGCAGTCGCATATCAGCCTCGAAACCCTGTATATCGCGCCGGGCCTGCCGCTGCCGAACCCGCTGCCTGAGCATGATCTGGCTTTTGTCGTCGCCCCCGGAGATTCGGATGACAGCCGACGGTTTCTGGCCGAGATAAACCGCCACCTGCGCTTCTGGCCCCGTCCGGTGCTCAATGCCCCGGATAATATCATGCGGCTGGAGCGTGACCGAACCGGCGACGTCCTGTCTGGCATTCCCGGTCTGGCCGTTCCGGGGACGGTGCGCTGTGATCGCGATATGTTGATCGCGATGGGGCGGGGCGATCTGGATATCCGCGATGTCCTGCCGGATGCCTGTTTTCCGATCATTGCCCGGCCCGTCGGTGCCCATGCGGGGCGCAATCTCGAAAAACTGGAATCCGCCAGCGATATCGCCCCTTATCTGCGCGCCTGTCGCGACCCCGAATTCTTCCTGTCGGATTTCATCGATTATCGCAGCGAGGATGGCGCATTTCGCAAATACAGGATCGTCTTTGTCGATGGACGCCCCTTCCCCTGCCATATGGCCATCGCGGACCAATGGAAGGTCTGGTACATGAATTCGGAAATGGCGAATTCCGAAGAAAAACGACTGGAAGAAGAACGCTTTATGACCCGGTTCTATTCGGGGTTCCAACGGCGTCACGCGGCGGCCCTGTCGGGCATGGCGCAGGCGTTCAACCTCGATTATTTCGGCATCGATTGCGCCGAGGATCGCGCGGGCAATCTCGTTCTGTTCGAGGCCGATAATGCCCTGATCGTCCATGACATGGATTCGCCCCAGATATTTCCCTACAAAGCCCCGCAAATCCGCAGAATTTTCGCAGGCTTCGTGGAAATGGTCACCCGCAAAACGCGGGGACAGCGTTGCCGGGTGGAAAAGCGGTTGGCGAGCTGAACCGGCGAGGCCGCAGCCGGTTTTATCCTGTCTGGCGGCGGTGTCTGTTCAGCATCGACATGCGACCGGGTGTTGAACGCCGGTCGGCTCGGGTGTTAAGCCTGACGGCATGATGCGGAGTTTCATCTGATGCAGGGCTTTGGCGATGCGTTTGGCGCAGCCTTTGCCCTGATTGCACGGTTCGACACCGATCTGGTCGAGATCGTGGGCCTGTCGCTGCGTGTAACGCTCAGCGCAACGCTTTTCGCCTGCCTGATCGGCTTCCCCCTTGGGGCCTTGCTCGCGGTCGGGCGCTTTCCATTGCGCGGGGCGCTGACGGTGCTGGTAAATGCGTTGATGGGATTGCCGCCGGTCGTGGTCGGCCTGGTCGTCTATTTGATGCTCTCGCGGGCGGGGCCGCTGGGGACATTGGGGCTGCTCTATACGCCCACTGCCATGATCGTCGCACAGACGATCCTTGTCACTCCCATCATCGCCGCGTTGACCCGCCAGATCGTCGCCGATCTCGATGCCGAATACCACGAGACCTTGCGCTCGATGGGCGCGGGGGCGGGCATGCGGATGCGTACCCTGCTCTGGGATGGCCGTTTCGCCCTGACGACGGCGGCGCTGGCCGGGATGGGGCGGGCATTGGCGGAGGTGGGGGCGGTGATGATCGTCGGGGGCAATATCGACCATGTTACCCGCGTCATGACCACTGCTATCGCGCTCGAAACCTCACGCGGAGAGCTGGCGCTGGCGCTGGGCCTTGGGATCGTGCTGATGATCCTGTCGCTGGCGCTCAATTCTCTGGCGATGGGCGCGCGGGTCGGTGCCGCGCGGATGGCCCATGCTTAGGCTGGTCGCCACAGGCCCCGGCCCGGATGCCGCGATCCGGCTGGAGGGGGTGAGCCTGCGCCGGGGAGGGCGCATGGTGCTCGACGGCCTGCATCTCGCCATTCCCGCGACCGGCATCACCGCGATCATGGGACCGAACGGGGCGGGCAAGAGCCTGTCCCTGCGCGTCATGGCGGGGTTGATCGAGCCTGACTCGGGATCGGTCCTGCCCTCCGAAGCGGTGCGCGGGCGACAGGAGATCGCGCTGGTCTTCCAAAAGCCGGTTTTGCTGCGCCGATCCGTGCGCGCCAATCTGCGCCATGCCCTTGCCGTCTATGGCGTTCCCCGCCGCAAACGCCGCGAGCGACTGGGCGAATTGCTCGATTTCGGGCGGCTGGCCGCGATTGCCGATGCTCCTGCGCGGGCGCTGTCGGGGGGCGAGCAACAGCGGGTGGCCATGGTGCGCGCACTGGCCGCATGCCCCAAGCTGTTGCTGCTCGATGAGCCGACCGCCAGCCTCGATCCGCAGGCGACCGCCGCCATCGAAACCTTGATCCTGAATACCGCCGCCTCCGGAACGGCGGTCGTGATCGTCACCCATGATCAAGGACAGGCCGGTCGCCTCGCCGATCATATCCGCTTTGTGCATAAGGGTGCGCTGACCGAGGCCGCCCCCGCCGCCCAATTCCTGCTCGCCCAGAAATCGCCCGAAGCGCAGGCTTATCTTGCGGGCAAACTACTCCTTTGAGATTGCACACGGAAAACCCGATGCGCCGATTCTGTCTTCCCTTTGTCGCGGCTCTCGCGATCGCCATCCCTGCTGGTGCGCAAGGCGATTTCATCGTCGTACAATCCACGACCTCGACCCAGAATTCGGGTCTCTACGACGCGATCGTTCCGGCCTTCACGGCGGGGGCGGGCATAGAGGTGCGTGTGGTCGCCGTGGGCACCGGACAAGCGATCCGCAATGCGCGCAATTGCGATGGCGACGTCCTGTTGGTCCATGCAAAAGCCGCCGAGGAGCAATTCGTCGCCGAGGGCTATGGGATCAGCCGCGCCGATCTGATGTATAACGATTTCGTCCTTGTCGGCCCGGCGGAAGACCCCGCGCAGGTCGGCGCGACCGACGATATCGATGCCGCCCTCGCCGCCATTGCCGGATCGAAGGCCGCCTTCGCGTCGCGCGGGGATGATAGCGGAACCCACAAGAAGGAGCGCGCGCTCTGGGCGCATGCCGGGGTCGCGCCGGAGGGGGATAGCGGCACGTGGTATCGCGAGACCGGATCGGGCATGGGCGCAACGCTCAATATCGCCATTGGCATGGGCGCCTATACCCTGACCGACCGCGCGACATGGATCGCCTTTGGCAATAAGGGCGGTCACCGCATTCTGAGCGAGGGGGACGAGGCCCTGTTCAATCAATACGGCGTCATTGCGATCAGCCCCGAAAAATGCCCCACTGTCCGCGCCGATCTCGCCCAAGGCTTTATCGACTGGCTCTTGTCGGATGCGGGACAGGCCGCCATTGCCGATTATCGCCGGGATGGGCAGCAATTATTCTTTCCGAATGCGGGGCGCTAGGGCGATGTTGGAGCGTAAATCCATTCTGATTACCGGCTGTTCCTCAGGCATCGGCTATACCTGCGCCCATGGCCTGAAAGTGCGTGGATGGCAGGTTGTCGCCTCCTGCCGCCGCCGCGCCGATGTTGAGCGGTTGCGCAGCGAAGGGCTGGATTGCGTGCTCATTGATTACGAGGATGAACCCAGCATTCACGCGGGGTTCGAGGAGGCGCTGGCGCTGACTGGCGGGGGGTTGGATGCGCTGTTCAACAACGGGGCCTATGGCATCCCCGCCATGACCGAAGACCTGCCCACCGATGCCCTGCGCCAGATTTTCGAGGCGAATTTCTTTGGGTGGCATACCCTGACCTGCCGCGCGATTCCGGTGATGCGCGAGGCTGGAGCCGGGCGGATCGTGCAATGCTCCTCCGTCCTCGGATTTGCGGCCCTGCGCACGCGGGGGGCCTATAATGCCACGAAATTCGCGCTGGAGGGATTGTCCGACACGATGCGGGTCGAGTTGCACGGAACCGGCATCCATATCGCCCTGATCGAGCCTGGCCCGATCACGACCAAAATCCGCGAGAATGCACGGGGCCAATACGAAAAATGGATCGAGCCGATCGCCGAGCATTCCCCTTGGGAGGATTTCTACGCCACCACCCTGCGCGAGCGGTTATATGGCGAGAAGGGCAAGGATCGCTACGAGCTTGGGCCGGAAGCCGTCTTCCACAAGCTGATCCATGCCATCGAATCCCCGCGCCCGCAGCCGCGCTACTACGTCACCACCCCGACCTATTTTGCGGGTATCATGAAGCGTATGCTACCGACCCGCCTGTTCGACATTCTGATGCGGCGCAGTTCATGATCCTGTCGCGGTGCCTGAATTTCGTTGACTCGCCGAGAGACAACGAATGAGCTGAGCACCATGGATGTGTTTGATTACATCATCGTTGGCGCTGGCTCTGCCGGATGCGTCTTGGCCGCGAGGCTGGCCGAAAAAAACCGCTACAGCATTTGTGTTTTAGAGGCGGGACCGCGCGATTGGCATCCGATGATCCATGTTCCCGTCGGCTGGATGAAACTGATGCGGAACGCGCGCTTTAACTGGATGTACGAAGCCGATCCTTCCGAATGGACCGGCGGTCGTGCCATCCCCGTTCCGCGCGGAAAGACGCTTGGCGGCTCATCGTCCATCAATGGCAATGTCTTCAACCGGGGCGCAGCGTCAGATTTCGACCATTGGGCACAGCTTGGCAATCTGGGATGGGATTATGACAGCGTCCTGCCGCATTTTCGCCGGTTAGAGGATTGGCTGGGACCGCAAGACACCGCCCGCCGTGGGACAGGAGGCCCGCTAAAAGTCACGCCAAGCGATTGGTCCCACCCGCTATGCGACGCTTTTCTGGCCGGTGCAGAAACGCTCGGCATTCCGCGTAATCCGGACTATAATGCAGGCGTGCAATTCGGCGCGGCCTATGCCCAACGCACCATTGCTTCAGGGCGGCGACAAAGCGCGGCAACTGCGTTTTTGCGGCCGCAGTTGAAAAATCCAAACGTGCAAGTCCTGACTAATGCGCATGTCACCGGGGTCATTCTTGACGGAAAAACCGCGACGGGGGTGACTCTGATGCGCGGCGGTCAATCGCAGCGGATACAGGCCCGACGAGAGGTCATCCTGTCCGGCGGTGTCATTAACACGCCGCAGCTTTTGCAGCTTTCGGGTATCGGCGATCCCGATCATCTCAGGTCCATTGGTGTCGAGGTTCGACAGGCGCTGCCCGGTGTGGGCCAAAACCTGCGCGATCATTATACGCCCCGGTTTACGGCACGCGTGACCGGCACCCAAACATTCAATGAGCGCACGCGCGGTCTCGCCTTTGCCGGTGAGATGGTCAAATGGCTCGCCGGTCGCCCCTCGGTTCTGAGCCTTCCATCGACGGTCTGCTATGCTTTTGCCAAATCGGATCCCGGTCTTGAAGAAAGCGATCTGCAAATCACGTTCATGCCCGCGAGCTATAAGGAGGGCAATCAAAGCCAGTTGGATCATGAACCGGGCATGACCCTTGCCGCATGGCAACAAAGGCCGGAAAGCGTCGGCACGGTGTTGGCGAGAACCTCAAGCGCGTTCGACAAACCGGCGATCCGCCCGAATTACCTGAGCGCCCCGGAAGATCGGCGTATTCTGCTCGCAGGCTTGAAACTCGCCCGAAAACTCATGCGGACCGAGCCAATGCAGCCCTATTTCGGCGGCGAGATGTATCCTGGTGAAGCCATTCAATCCGATGACGAATTATTGGGGACCGCGATTGACCGGGGCACGACCACCTTTCACATGATCGGTACGTGTCGAATGGGCCTGCGTTCACATTCGAATACTGTCGTAGACCACCGCCTGAAAGTACACGGTTTGCAAAATCTGCGCGTTGCGGATGCGTCGATCATGCCGACAATGCCAGCGGCCAACACGAATGCAGCCGCTTTGATGATCGGAGAGATGGCGGCGTCTTTTCTCGAATGACCCGCCTGCGCCCATCGTCTTTCAAACCGATCAAACCGACCCATTGTTCATGAGGATTTGCGCTTTGGCGCGGGTGGTCTAGATAGGCAGTCATGACAAAGATAATCCTTGCCCTCGCGATCCTCGTGATGGCCGGTGTCGTCGTCGTCCTCGCGCGGGGGATGGGCACCATCGGCAAATCCGACATCGAGAATTCGCGTCTCTCGAACCGTATGATGCGCTGGCGCGTGGGGCTTCAATTCCTCGCGGTCGCGCTGATCGTTCTCGTGACGTGGCTCGCCACCCCTGCCTGACCGGAGTGTTCCCATGGTCGTTCTCAACAAGATTTACACGAAAACCGGCGATAAGGGCGAAACGGCTCTGGGCAATGGTCAGCGGGTGCCGAAATTCTCGATGCGGGTCGATGCCTATGGCGGGTCCGACGAGACGAACGCGACTGTTGGCCTCGCCCGTCAGCATGCGACTGGCGAGATGGATGCGGCGCTGTCTCGCATCCAGAACGACCTGTTCGATCTTGGGGCCGATTTATGCCGCCCCGACCGGGAAAAGGACGCCGAGGCCGAATATCCGCCCCTGCGGATGACCGCCGCCCAGACTGACCGGCTGGAAGCGGAAATCGACATGATGAACGAAAAACTGGAGCCGCTGCGCTCCTTCGTTCTGCCGGGCGGGTCGGCGCTATCGGCTGCCTTGCATCTGTGCCGCACGGTCTCGCGCCGGGCCGAACGGGGCATTGTTGAGTTATCGACTGCCGAGGATGTGAATCCCGATGCGGTGCGCTACATGAATCGCCTGTCCGACTGGTTTTTCGTCGCCTCCCGTATCGCGAATGACGATGGCAAGGCGGATGTCCTATGGGTGCCGGGGGCCAATCGATGATCGGCGCGCTCTGAGTCAATTCGCAGGAATGCCGATGAGTACCGAAGAAGTCGAGCGCGCTTGGCAATATCACGATGCGGCCGACAAGCTTTTGAATGATCGTATCCAGTCATTCCTGATCGCGCAGGCTTTTCTCATCGTTGGCTACGCTCAGATACTGACATCAAGCGCGTTTTTGGAGAGGCTGGACCTGCAATTCATGCTGGTTGCCGTTTCTATTCTGGCGATTTCCCTGACTATATTGATGAAATTTCTTGCCGCTCAATTGTCGCGCGGTATCAGGAAACTAAAGGAAAATTACCTGCTGCACAGCGAGATCGGTGACGAGGTTTACAAGACGTATTTCAGCGCCGTGAAGGGCGAAAAAAACAGCTCGACACTTGATGGTTTCGCGAGAGGTTGGACAAAAACTTTGCCCATGTCTTTTCTGGCATTCTGGTTTTTGGCGAGCCTCTATGCGGTATTTGTCTTCGCGGAAAGTATGCTTACCTGAATCGCGGTGCCTTTGCCGCATGGGTGCGGTGATCGGCATCGGCTCACGGCCCCAATGACGCTCCCGCGACAGGCCGCGTCGCTTTTGCCGGTGGCAATCGGTGGCGGGGGGCGCTAAGCGGGAGCATGGATTCAGCGAACCCGCCTTGGCGGGCTTTGGAGGTATGGTGATGAAGGTACTTGTACCCGTGAAGCGGGTGATCGACTATAACGTGAAGGTGCGCGTGAAGGCGGACCAGTCCGGTGTTGATCTGGCCAATGTGAAGATGTCGATGAACCCCTTCGACGAAATCGCGGTTGAGCAGGCGATCCGTCTCAAGGAAGCCGGTCAGGTCGAGGAAATCATCGTCGTTTCCGTCGGCGTGACGAAATCCCAAGAAACCCTGCGCAACGCGCTGGCCATGGGCGCCGACCGCGCGATTCTCGTCGAGGCCACGGATAATGTCGAAAACGACATCGAGCCGCTCGCCGTCGCGAAAATCCTGAAGGCCATCGTCGATGAAGAACAGCCCGGCCTTGTCCTGATGGGCAAGCAGGCGATCGATAACGACATGAATGCGACCGGGCAGATGCTCTCTGCCCTGATGGGCTGGCCTCAAGCGACCTTCGCCTCCAAGATCGAGATGGAAGGCGATAGCGCCAAGGTGACCCGCGAGGTCGATGGCGGGCTTCAGGTGATCTCGGTCAAGACGCCCTGTGTGATGACCGTTGACCTACGCCTCAACGAGCCGCGCTACGCGTCGCTGCCGAATATCATGAAGGCCAAGAAAAAGCCGATGGAGACGAAGACTCCCGCCGATTACGGCGTCGATGTGGCTCATCGCCTGACCATCGAAAAGGTCGAGGAACCACCCGCCCGCAAGGCCGGTGTCATCGTTGGCTCGGTCGAGGAATTGGTCGAAAAACTGAAAACCGAAGCGGGAGTCCTCTGATATGGCCGTTCTTCTTCTCGCCGAACACGATAACGAGACGCTCAACGATGCGACCGCCAAAACCGTCACGGCGGCGCAGGCGATGGGCGGCGATATTCATATCCTGTGTGCCGGGTCCGATTGCGGAGCCGTGGCCGCACAGGCCGCGAAACTTGATGGCGTGGCCAAGGTGCTCTGCGCCAAGGATGCCGCCTATGGGCATGACCTCGCGGAGCCGCTGGCCGATCTGATCATCAGCCTTGCAGGCGATTACGATCACATCGTCGCCCCGGCCACCACCAATGGCAAGAACGTGATACCCCGCGTCGCGGCTCTGCTCGATTGCATGGTTATTTCGGATATTTCCGCCGTGCATGGGCCGGATACTTTCGAGCGCCCGATCTATGCGGGCAACGCGATGGCAACCGTCAAATCCGCCGATCCGAAGAAATGTATCACCGTGCGCGGCGCCAGCTTCGACGCAGCGGGCGAGGGTGGTTCGGCGGCGGTCGAGGAAATCGGCGCTGTCGCCAATCCCGGCCTCTCCGAATGGGTCGAGGACAAGGTCGTCGAGAGCGACCGTCCCGAACTCACCTCCGCCAAGCGCATCATCTCCGGCGGGCGTGGCATGGGATCGAAGGAAAACTTCGAGATCATCGAAAAGGTCGCCGATAAAATCGGCGCCGCCGTGGGCGCGTCCCGCGCTGCGGTCGATTCGGGCTATGCGCCGAACGATTATCAGGTCGGTCAGACGGGCAAGGTCGTTGCCCCCGAACTCTATATCGCCGTGGGGATTTCGGGCGCGATCCAGCATCTCGCGGGGATGAAGGATTCGAAAGTCATCGTCGCGATCAACAAGGACGAGGAAGCCCCGATTTTCCAAGTCGCCGATTACGGCCTCGTCGCCGACCTGTTCGACGCGGTGCCAAAGCTCGACGCCGCGCTCTGAGTGACGCTTCCCGCAGACTACAAAAAAGCCCCGGACATCACATCCGGGGCTTTTTCTGTTGCGATTACCGCAGCGCCGACAGCGTATTCGCGTAATCGTCGGTCCAGAGAGGCTTGTCCCAGCCTTGCGCCTCTGCCCATCGGTCATCTGCGGCGAGGCGTGCAGCCAAGGCCGGGTCTTTGGTCGCGATCAGGGCGCTTACCGGGGTGGCGCGCTCCATTCTTTCGGCTTCTTCATCGGGGATGTAGTGCTGCACATGCACACTGAACCCCAGCGATTCTGCTACGCGTGCGACCGGCCCGACCAGATCGAAATGCCGGTTCGAGATGTGAACGAACAGGCCACCGCTTTCGGGCAGAACCCGGTCATAGGTTTCAAAAGCCTCCCGCGTGAGCAGATGGACGGGGATCGCATCCGAACTGAACGCATCAAGGATGATATGGTCATGGGCATTGTCGGGGGCCTTTTCCATCTCGATCCGGGCATCGCCGAGGATGGTCGGCGTGGTGATCCCGCAAGCATCCATCATCCCGAAATAGTGCGGATCGCGGGCGATGCGGTCGACCAGCGGATCGATCTCGTAGAACACCTTATCCACCTCACCCGCCCGGTGACAAGACAGCCCCCCCATGCCAAGGCCGACGATGCCAACGCTGTCCCCTTCGCCAAGCAGATCGAAAAACTGCCCGAACGGCCCGGATTGGGCGTAATAGGCGGCGGCGCGGGGGATGCCGTCTCCCATCTGGACGAGGCCATGAATGGTCGTGCCATGCTTGAGATAACGGATCTTACCGTCCTCGATCTCATGGACCTCATAGACGCCGAAGAAGCTGCGTTCGCGCATCAGGAGCGAGGGGTCGCTCGTGGCGGTGCTGACGGCGGCTAGGGCGACGCCTGCAATGGCCACCTGCCGCAGGGGATTGCCCATCATGCGCAGCAGAATGATGGCCGTCGTGGCGGCAATGATCGTGCTCACGAGCATCAAGCCGTTGGCGCGGGGCAGAATGGCATCCGTACCGCCGGACCAAACCAGCGCGACGAGGGCGATAAAGCCTGCCCCGATCGCCGCCGCTATACCCAGATCGCGCCGCCATGCAAGGCGCAGACAAGGGGTCGCGGCAAAGGCGAGCGCGACGGCGATGGTGAATTCATGCACATTGTTGAACACCATCGGTGCAAGGATCGAATTGAACAATCCGCCCAATGCACCCCCGGCGGACATCGCCAGAAAGAATGCGGTCAGGTGCCGCTTGTCCGGGCGGTTTTCGGCCAGTTTTGTATGGAAACACAACGCCGTCGCGAACAAAAAGCCGAGCAGGACGATGATCTCGACGCTGCGCTGCGTTTCGTTCCGATCGAAGCAGACGAACAGAAACATCCCCACGGCCAGCAGGCCATAAAGGCGCGGCAACCCGCCTGAAACCGCCCGAAAGCGTGCCGAGAAGGCAAAAACATAGGTGAGCAGGTAGAGACCCAAGGTCGTGACCCAGATTAACGGGAACGAGCCGATATCCGTTGCGATCTTCGCCGTGACGCTCAACATTACGGAGGAGGGCACGAAGGAGAGCAACATCCAGAAGGCGACCTGTTTACGCGACAGGGGCGCGGCATCGGCATCGGCCGTCTTCTTCAAGGTCGGCGCGGGGGCATCATGGGCCATAAATCCGGCGACGAGGATGCCCAGCATCAGCACCACATAACCGGCGCTCCAGAACATCCCTTGATCCGACAGGCCAATCGATGGCTCGATCAACAGGGGATAGGCGACCAGTGCCCCGAAGGAGCCGATATTACTCGCTGCATAGAGAAAGTAAGGGTCCGCCCCATCCGGTTCGCCCGAAGCCGCATACCATTCTTGCAACAGTGGCGAATTCGCCGACAGGGCGAAGAACGGCGCACCGATGCTGACCGTAAACAGCGCGAGCAGCCACAGCGTAACCGTGCCGTCCTGCGGCAGGCTCCACCCCATCGGCAGGGCCAATGGCAGCGTCATGATCGCCAGAGCTGTTACGACCAGATGGATTTGCCGTTGTTTCGATACCGGAAAAGAGGATGCCAGCCAATGCGCATAGGCATATCCTCCAAGTAGAATCGATTGGAAGAACAGCATTGCCGTTGTCCAGACACCGGGCGACCCACCCACGAGCGGCACCGCCATCTTGCTGAACATCGGTTGGATCAGGAACAAGAGAAAGGCGCTGGTGCAGATCACCGCGATAAACGTCCCGCGTATGGCGAGCGAGCGCGCGCGACGGGAGGGGGGGGTGCCCAGGGCGGAAGATTCGGTATAGGACATCTTAAAGTCGCCCTTTGATACGCTGGAGGGCGCACGCAAGCTGCGTACGCTATGGCATAAAAGCCTAAAGGCTGGCCGTTAAGGCCGTGTGAAACTGCATGACGCGTCTGGGGCGCTGTTTGACTCAAAGATCTAAAAATTAGGAATAATAAATAGTTAGCGTCTTTGTTAACTATGAAATGTTGCGTCGCAATATAAGATTTGAAAAAGCCTGTTTTCCGGGCTTGACGTGTAAGGGGCGTATAAGTAGGTTCCGCGAACTCAGGGTCATGAGACTGACCCGATACGAAATATCCAGATGCGGGTAAACACGACCCGGCCTTATGGCCTCGGTCCTCTGTAAAAGCTTCGGAAAAGCGGTTTCGCTGATCCGGAGCGATGCTTGTGTCGCGCTGAAACTGACGATTCGTCCACTGCTGAACAGGGCTGCCTGAATGCCGACGATACAACAGCTGATCCGCAAGCCGCGCAAACCCAAGATTAAGCGCAGCAAATCGGTCCACCTCGAAGAATGCCCGCAAAAGCGTGGCGTTTGTACCCGTGTGTATACGACCACACCCAAAAAGCCGAACTCGGCGCTGCGCCGTGTTGCGAAGGTGCGCCTGACGAACGGATATGAGGTGATCTCGTATATTCCGGGCGAAGGGCACAACCTTCAGGAGCACTCCGTTGTCCTGATCCGTGGGGGCCGTGTAAAAGACCTTCCGGGTGTTCGTTATCACGTCCTGCGCGGCGTGCTCGATACACAGGGTGTCAAAGACCGTAAGCAACGCCGTTCGAAATACGGCGCGAAGCGTCCGAAGTAAGGAAGAGCAGATATGTCCCGTCGTCACCGCGCCGAGAAACGCGAAGTCCTGCCCGACCCCAAGTTCGGCGATACGATTCTGACCAAGTTCATGAATAACCTCATGTATGATGGAAAGAAGTCCTCCGCCGAGGGTATTGTCTATGGTGCGCTCGATATCGTCGAGCAGAAGACCCGCCGCGATCCGATCGAAGTATTCCGCGAGGCGCTTGACAATATCAAGCCTGCCGTCGAGGTCCGCTCGCGTCGTGTGGGTGGTGCTACGTATCAGGTGCCGGTCGATGTTCGCCCGGAGCGCCGCGAGGCGCTGGCGATCCGCTGGTTGATCAAGGCGGCACGCGCCCGCTCCGAAAACACGATGGTGGACCGTCTCTCCGGAGAGTTGGTGGATGCCATCAACAACCGTGGCGCTGCGGTCAAAAAGCGCGAAGACACGCACAAGATGGCCGATGCAAACAAGGCCTTCTCTCACTTCCGCTGGTAACCCGGCGCTTTAATTCACGCTAGATCAAGGTGATCTGACATGGCTCGCGACTATCCGCTTGAGCGCTACCGAAATTTCGGAATCATGGCGCATATCGACGCTGGGAAGACCACGACGACCGAGCGCGTTCTGTTCTACACCGGAAAGTCCCACAAGATCGGCGAAGTGCATGATGGCGCTGCGACGATGGACTGGATGGAACAGGAGCAGGAGCGCGGCATTACGATTACGTCCGCCGCCACCACGACGTTCTGGGAGCGCACGGAAGACGGCTCGACCGCTCAGTCGCCGAAATTCCGTTTCAACATCATCGACACGCCCGGCCACGTCGACTTCACCATTGAAGTCGAGCGCTCGCTCGCGGTTCTCGATGGCGCGGTCTGTGTTCTGGATGCCAATGCCGGTGTTGAGCCTCAGACCGAAACTGTCTGGCGTCAGGCCGACCGCTACAAGGTTCCGCGCATTGTCTTCGTTAACAAGATGGATAAGACCGGCGCGGATTTCTTCAACTGCGTGAAGATGATCAAGGACCGTACCGGCGCGACCCCTGTTCCCATTCAGATTCCCATCGGGTCCGAGACCGAACTCGAAGGCATGGTCGACCTGATCACCATGAAAGAATGGGTCTGGCAGGGCGAAGATCTCGGAGCATCCTGGGATCTGCGTGAAATTCGCGATGAGCTTAAGGAATCCGCCGAAGAGTGGCGCGCGACGATGATCGAGAACGCCGTCGACATGGATGACGAGGCGATGGAGAAATTCCTCGAAGGTGAAGAACCTTCCGAAGAAAAGCTCCGTGAGCTGCTCCGCAAGGGTACGCTGTCGCTTTCCTTCGTCCCTGTGATTTGCGGTTCCGCGTTTAAGAACAAGGGCGTGCAGCCCATGCTCAACGCCGTGGTCGATTTCCTTCCCGGTCCTTTGGATGTGCCTGCCTATATGGGCTTCAAGCCGGGTGACGAGACGGAAACCCGCGATCAACCGCGTCGGGCCGATGACAATGAGCCGTTTTCCGGTCTTGCCTTCAAGATCATGAACGACCCGTTCATGGGCACCCTGACCTTTACCCGCATCTATTCGGGCAAGATCAACAAGGGCGATTCGCTGCTGAACTCGACCAAAGGTAAAAAAGAGCGTGTTGGCCGCATGGTCATGATGCACTCCAACAAGCAGGACGAGATTCAGGAAGCCTTTGCCGGTGACATCATCGCGCTTGCAGGTCTCAAGGATACGACGACCGGCGATACGCTTTGCGACAACCAGAACCCGGTTGTTCTTGAAACGATGACCTTCCCCGATCCGGTCATCGAGATCGCCGTCGAGCCAAAAACCAAGGCCGACCAAGAGAAAATGTCCGCTGGCCTGGCACGCTTGGCCGCTGAAGATCCCTCCTTCCGCGTTGAAACCGATCTTGAATCGGGTCAGACGATCATGAAGGGAATGGGCGAACTGCATCTCGATATTCTCGTCGACCGCCTCAAGCGCGAATTCAAGGTCGAAGCGAATATCGGCGCGCCACAGGTCGCCTATCGTGAAACGATCACTAAGACTCACGAGCTGGATTACACGCATAAGAAACAATCCGGTGGTACCGGCCAGTTTGCGCGTGTGAAACTCGTCATCGAGCCGACCGAGCCGGGCGAAGGCTACAGCTTCGAAAGCAAGATCGTCGGTGGTGCGGTTCCGAAGGAATACATCCCCGGTGTCGAAAAGGGCATCTTGTCGGTCATGGATTCCGGTCCGCTTGCAGGCTTTCCCGTGATCGACTTCAAGGTGCAGCTGATCGACGGCGCTTTCCACGATGTTGACTCGTCGGTTCTGGCCTTTGAAATCGCGTCTCGCCTTGGGATGCGCGAAGGCATTCGCGCGGCAAACCCGAAACTGCTTGAGCCGATGATGAAGGTCGAAGTCGTGACGCCCGAAGAATATACGGGCGGTATTATCGGTGACCTGACCTCCCGCCGTGGGCAGGTTCAGGGCCAGGATACGCGCGGCAACGCCATCGTGATCGATGCTTTCGTCCCGCTTGCGAATATGTTCGGCTATATCAACACCCTGCGCTCCATGTCTCAGGGTCGTGCGAACTTCAGCATGCAATTCGACCATTACGAACCGGTTCCGCAGGCGCTCGCCGAGGAAATCCAGACGAAATATCAGGGCTGACGCCCCCGCTGCGCGGCTCGTTCGCGCAGCTTCATGAGAATGACTTTCGAGCGCGGGCATTGGCCGCAAACTACGGAGACCAGAGATGGCTAAGGAAAAGTTCGAACGCAATAAACCGCATGTCAACGTTGGCACCATTGGCCACGTCGACCACGGTAAAACGACTCTGACCGCTGCGATTACAAAGCAGTTCGGTGAGTTCAAGGCTTACGACCAGATCGATGCGGCGCCTGAAGAAAAGGCGCGCGGGATCACCATCTCGACCGCGCATGTGGAATACGAGACCGATAACCGCCACTATGCGCATGTCGATTGCCCCGGCCACGCGGACTACGTGAAAAACATGATCACGGGTGCCGCGCAGATGGACGGCGCCATTCTCGTCGTGAACGCGGCGGATGGCCCCATGCCCCAGACCCGCGAGCACATCCTGCTTGCCCGTCAGGTCGGCGTGCCTGCTCTGGTCGTTTTCCTGAACAAAGTCGATCAGGTCGATGACGAGGAGCTTCTGGAGCTTGTCGAGATGGAAGTGCGCGAGCTGCTTTCCTCGTACGAATTCCCCGGCGACGATATTCCGATCATTGCAGGTTCGGCTCTCGCCGCCCTCGAAGATCGCGACGATAACATCGGTAAAGAAAAAATTGCCGAGCTGATGGAAGCGGTCGACAGCTACATTCCGACCCCTGAGCGCCCCATCGACCAGCCGTTCCTGATGCCCGTCGAAGGCGTGTTCTCGATCTCCGGTCGTGGTACGGTTGCCACGGGTCGCGTCGAGCGCGGGATCATCAAGACGGGCGAGGAAATCGAAATCGTCGGTATCCGCGACACGAAAAAGACCACCTGCACGGGTGTCGAGATGTTCCGCAAGATCCTCGACGAGGGCCGCGCAGGCGACAATATCGGCGCATTGCTGCGTGGTGTGGATCGTGAAGGCATCGAGCGCGGGCAGATCCTCTGCAAGCCCGGTTCCGTAACGCCGCACACGAAATTCGAAGCGGAAGCCTACATCTTGAACAAGGACGAAGGCGGACGCCACACGCCGTTCTTCACCAACTATCGCCCACAGTTCTACTTCCGCACGACCGACATCACGGGTTCGGTCGATTTGCCCGAAGGCACGGAAATGGTTATGCCCGGCGATAACGTGAAAATGACGGTCACGTTGATCAACCCGATCGCGATGGAAGAGAAGCTTCGCTTCGCTATCCGTGAAGGTGGCCGTACCGTTGGTGCAGGCGTCGTCGCAAAGATCCTCGAGTAATCGAGACAGACCCGGAGAGTCGGGGGGAATGTTCCCCGGCTCTTTTCTTTTCTCCGCATCCGTGAACTGCGATCAGATTCGGTCTTCCGTGCAGCAATAATGCGCTTCTTCAGTGCCGTTAGCCTGCTCAATCCGGTCGCATGTCACTCTAGGCAAGAGGCGTTCCCATGCAGGGACAGAATATTCGCATTAGGCTGAAAGCTTTCGATCACCGCACGCTTGACAGTTCAGCGCGCGAGATCGTCAACACGGCCAAACGCACAGGCGCCCAGGTTAGAGGTCCCATCCCCTTGCCGACGCGGATTGAGCGTTTTACGGTTCTTCGGTCGCCCCATATCGACAAGAAAAGCCGTGAGCAGTTCGAGATCAGGACGCATAAGCGTCTCCTCGACATCGTTGACCCGACCCCGCAAACCGTCGATGCGCTGATGAAGCTCGACCTTGCGGCCGGTGTTGACGTCGAGATTAAGCTGTAAGGAGTGGGCGAGATGCGTACAGGCGTAATCGCTCGGAAACTGGGAATGACCCGGTTGTTCATGGAAGACGGTCGGCAAGTGCCGGTTACCGTTCTTTCGATGGATAACGTTCAGGTCGTGGCCCAGCGGACATCTGAGCGTGACGGATATACTGCCGTCCAACTCGGTGCAGGCAATGCCAAGCCGAAAAATGTCAGCAAGCCGATGCGGGGCCATTTCACGGTCGCCAAAGTCGAGCCGAAACGGAAGATGGCGGAATTCCGCGTCACCGAAGACAACCTCATTGACGTGGGTGAAGAAATCATCGCCAGCCATTTCTTTGAGGGTCAACTGGTCGATGTGGTCGGCACCTCGATCGGTAAGGGCTTCGCGGGTGCGATGAAACGCCATAACTTCGGTGGTTTGCGCGCGACACACGGTGTCTCGATCAGTCACCGTTCGCATGGTTCGACCGGACAGTGTCAGTTTCCCGGCAAGGTGTTCAAGGGCAAGAAAATGGCCGGTCATATGGGTGCTGCCCGTGTGACGACCCAGAATCTTCGCGTTGAGCGCACTGATGTGGATCGTGGTCTTGTCATGGTGCGTGGGTCTGTGCCCGGTGCCAAAGGGGGCTGGGTCATCATTCGCGATGCGGTGAAGAAAGACCAAAGCGACGCGGTTCTCTATCCCGGCGCATTGCGCTCCGCCGCCGCTGCTGCCGAGAAAGCCGCTGAAGAAGCCGCCGCTGCCGCTGCTGCCGAAGAAGAAGCCGCCCGTCAGGCCGCTGCCGAAGCCGAGCAGGCCGCAATGGAAGCTGCCGAATCCAGCGATGCGGGTTCGGGTGACAGTGCATCCGATACGCCAGAAGGGGACAAGGCATGAAACACGATGTCCTGACCCTCGATGCCGGTGCTTCCGGTGACATCGATCTCGATGAATCGGTTTTTGGTGTTGCGCCCCGTGCCGACATCCTTCACCGGGTGGTACGTTGGCAACTCGCCAAGCGTCAGGCCGGTACGCATAAGGTCAAAGGCCGGTCCGAAGTCTCGTACTCGACCAAGAAGATCTATCGCCAGAAGGGCACCGGCGGCGCACGCCACGGCTCCCGCGGTGCTCCGATCTTCCGTCATGGTGGTGTCTATAAAGGCCCCACCCCGCGTAGCCACGCCCATGAACTGCCGAAGAAAGTCCGTGCGCTTGGGCTGAAAATGGCCCTGTCGGACAAGGCGTCGAGCGACCGTCTCATCGTCATCGATTCAGCGACGCTTGAGGATGGCAAGACCAAGTCTCTCAAGGCTCATCTCGAAAAGCTTGGGGTGCGCAAGGCTCTGTTCATCGATGGCGGCGATGTGGATGCAGGTTTTGCCCGTGCCGCTCGCAATCTTGACGGCGTGGATGTACTGCCGAGTGCCGGAGCCAATGTCTATGACATCATGCTCAAGGACACTCTGGTCGTGACGCGTGCCGGTATCGATGCGCTGACGGCTCGGCTTTCCTCCGATAAGAAGGATGACGCAGCATGAGCGCGAAACCCGAACATTATGACGTGATCCGTCGCCCGCTGATTACGGAAAAGTCGACCATGGCTTCCGAAGCCAACGCGGTCGTTTTCGAAGTGGCGATCGACGCGACCAAACCTGCGATCCGTGAAGCGATCGAAGCGCTGTTCGATGTCAAAGTGCGCAGCGTCAACACCCTTATTCAAAAGGGTAAGACCAAAGTTTTTCGCGGTCGTCGCGGACGGCGAAGCGATATGAAAAAAGCGGTTGTGCGCCTCGAAGACGGGCACATGATTGATGTAATGACGGGCCTGTAATCAGGCCCTGATAAGTGTTTGCGGGGGCATGGCCCCCGACGCGGGAGACAGGAAGCATGGCGTTAAAGAAATACAAGCCGACTACGCCGGGCCAGCGCGCGCTGGTGCTGATCGACCGCTCCGATCTTTGGTCGGGCCGCCCCGAAAAGACCCTTACACAGGGTCTGACGAAAAAGGGCGGTCGGAACAATACAGGACGCATTACGGCGCGTCGGATCGGTGGCGGAGCGAAAAAGCTTTACCGGGTAATCGATTTCAAACGACGGAAGTGGGATATGCCCGCAACCGTTGAGCGGATTGAATACGATCCCAACCGGACCGCATTTATCGCGCTGGTCCAATACGAGGATGGTGAGCGAAACTACATCATCGCGCCTCAGCGTCTTTCGGTTGGCGACACCATTGTCGCGGGCGAGAAAGTCGATGTGAAGCCCGGCAACGCGATGCCCATTTCCGGCATGCCGGTCGGCACCATTGTCCATAACGTCGAGATGAAACCCGGTAAGGGGGGCCAGATCGCGCGTTCGGCTGGTTCTTATGTGCAGTTTGTCGGTCGTGACGGTGGATACGCACAGGTTCGCCTTGGATCGGGTGAATTGCGTCGGGTTCGTCAGGAATGCATGGCGACGGTCGGTGCTGTTTCGAACCCCGATCATTCGAACCAAAATCTTGGTAAAGCGGGCCGCACTCGCTGGAAGGGCAAGCGCCCTTCGGTTCGCGGTGTTGCGATGAACCCGATCGATCACCCGCATGGTGGTGGTGAGGGCCGTACTTCAGGGGGCCGTACGCCCGTTACGCCCTGGGGTAAGGACACCAAGGGTCGCCGCACGCGGTCGAACAAGACGACCGATAAATACATCATCCGCAGCCGCCACGCGCGCAAGAAGAAATAGGGAACACCAGTATGCCCCGTTCCGTATGGAAAGGCCCGTTCGTCGACGGCTATCTGCTGAAAAAAGCAGAGAAATCGCGTGAATCCGGTCGCAAGGAAGTCATCAAGACCTGGTCGCGTCGCTCGACCATCCTGCCGCAATTCGTCGGTCTTACCTTTGGTGTCCATAACGGACGCAAGCACATTCCAGTGCTGGTATCCGAAGATATGATCGGCCAGAAACTCGGCGAATACGCACCGACGCGCACCTATTACGGGCACGCGGCGGACAAGAAAGCGAAGCGGAAGTAGACCGATGGCAAAAGAGAAAAACCCCCGCCGCTGCGCCGATAATGAGGCGATGGCCGTTGCGCGTATGCTGCGCGTCAGCCCCCAGAAGCTCAATCTCGTGGCTGAACAAATTCGCGGCAAGCCCGTTGCCACGGCTCTCGCCGATCTGACCTTTTCGAAGAAGCGGATCGCGATCGATGTGAAAAAGGCGCTGCAATCTGCCGTCGCGAATGCCGAAAACAACCATAATCTCGACGTCGATACACTCATCGTCGCCGAAGCATGGGTCGGCAAGAACATCACCCTGAAACGTGGTCGCCCGCGCGCCCGTGGTCGGTTTGGCAAGATTCTCAAGCCGTTCAGCCAGCTGACCATCAAGGTCCGTGAAGTCGAGGAGGCCGCGTAATGGGTCAGAAAGTCAATCCGATTGGCCTGCGCCTCGGGATTAACCGGACATGGGAATCCCGCTGGTATGCCAATGCCCATGAATATGGGGATCTTCTCAAAGAAGACATGAATATTCGCGAGTTCATTCACAAGGAATGTAAACAAGCGAGCATCAGCCGTGTCGTCATTGAGCGCCCGCACAAGAAATGCCGCGTCACGATCTATGCCGGTCGTCCGGGTATCATCATCGGCAAGAAAGGTGCGGATATCGAAAAGCTGCGCCAGAAGCTGACGCGCTTTACCGATAGCGAGCTGCACCTCAATATCGTCGAAGTGCGCAAGCCGGAGCTGGATGCTCAGTTGGTCGCCGAGAACATCGCGCAGCAGCTTGAGCGCCGCGTGTCTTTCCGTCGTGCTCTGAAGCGTGCGGTTCAGACCTCCATGCGCATGGGCGCGCTTGGGATCCGTGTGAATATCGCCGGTCGCCTTGGTGGCGCGGAGATTGCGCGGACGGAATGGTATCGCGAAGGCCGGGTGCCGCTGCACACGCTGCGCGCCGATATCGATTATGCAACCTCTGAGTCCAAGACGCCTTACGGCATCTGCGGCGTCAAAGTGTGGATTTTCAAGGGCGAAGTCCTTGAGCATGATCCGACCGCTCGTGACCGTCGGGTTCAGGAAATGCAGGAAGGAGGTCGCCCCGGTGGCGATCGTCGTCCTCGCCGCGACCGTGATCGCTGAGGGAGAATAGGATATGCTACAACCCAAGCGCACCAAATTCCGCAAGATGTTCAAGGGCCGGATTAAAGGTCAGGCCAAGGGCGGTGCGGATCTGAATTTTGGCTCCTATGGGCTGAAGGCTCTGGAGCCTGATCGCATCACATCGCGTCAGATTGAATCCGCCCGTCGCGCGATTACGCGTCACATGAAGCGTCAGGGCCGCATCTGGATCCGCATCTTTCCCGATACTCCGGTCACCAAGAAACCGACCGAAGTTCGTATGGGTAAGGGTAAAGGCTCCGTTGAATTCTGGGCTGCAAAAGTAAAACCCGGTCGCATCATGTTCGAGATTGACGGCGTGGGTGAACCTGTTGCAAAAGAAGCGCTCCGACTCGCGGCGATGAAATTGCCGGTTAAATGTCGGATTGTCGCTCGCGAAGATTGGTAGTACGGCCTGCATCCACAAGGGGTGTAACGGTCGAGTTTTGGAGGTCTCCACTATGACGGTGGAAGAAATGCGCGGAAAAACGGTCGAGGAGCTTCGCGAGGAGTTGCTGACGCTTAAGAAAGAGCAGTTCAACCTGCGTTTTCAGGCGGCTGGCAATACGCTTGAGAACACATCACGTGTCCGGGTTGTCCGTCGGGATGTCGCACGCGTGCTGACCGTCCTTAATGAAAAGGCCCGCGACGCGGCCAGCGCCGCCTGAGCGAGAAACGAGAAACAAGATGCCTAAACGCATATTGCAGGGACAGGTCGTCAGCGACACCAATCATCAGACCATTGTGGTCAATGTTGAGCGTCGTTTTCGTCATCCTGTTTTGAAGAAAACGCTTCGTAAAACGAAAAAATACCATGCACATGATCCGCAGAATTCTGCAAAGGTCGGTGATTTGGTTCGTATTATCGAATGCTCGCCAATTTCGAAACTGAAACGCTGGGAGCTTCTTTCCGAACAAGGATAGAAAACCCAGATCTACGAAACCGGCGGCGATCCGACGTGTTTCGGTGATGCCACAAGGTCGGGAGATCGACTATGATACAGATGCAGTCCAATTTGGACGTTGCTGACAATTCCGGTGCGCGACGTGTTCAGTGCATCAAGGTTCTGGGCGGCGCCAAGCGCCGTTATGCCCATGTAGGCGATGTGATCGTGGTCTCCGTCAAGGAAGCCATTCCCCGTGGTCGAGTGAAGAAGGGCGAGGTCCGTAAGGCTGTCGTCGTTCGCACCGCCAAGGCGATCCGCCGCGAAGACGGTACGGTCATCCGCTTCGATGGCAATGCCGCTGTTATTCTAAACAATAACAACGAGCCGGTTGGCACCCGCATCTTCGGGCCTGTCCCCCGTGAGCTGCGCGGCAAAAACTACATGAAAATCATTTCGCTCGCGCCGGAGGTGCTTTGATGGCTGCGAAACTTAAAAAAGGCGATAAGGTCGTCGTCATCGCGGGTCGTGACAAGGGCGTCGAAGGCGAGATCGAGCGCGTGATGCCTTCTGAAGGCCGCGCGGTTGTCACCGGCGTCAATACTGTCATCCGTCACACAAAGCAGAGTCAGGCATCCCAGGGCGGTCGTATCCCCAAGGCGATGCCGATCGACTTGTCGAATCTTGCGATGATCGACCCCAAGGATGGTGGCCCCACGCGTGTCGGCTTCCGCATGGAAGACGGCAAGAAAGTACGATTTGCCAAGAAGTCGGGAGATGTGATCGATGGCTGATGGCTCACACTACATCCCGCGTCTGAAGACGCTCTATGATACCGAAATTCGTGCCAAAATGCAGGAAGAGTTCAAATACAAGAACTCGATGCAGGTGCCTCAGCTCGAAAAGATCGTGCTGAATATCGGTGTCGGCGATGCCGTTCAGGATACTAAGCGCGTCAAGAAAGCCGCTGAGGAGCTGGCCCTGATTGCCGGACAACAGCCGGTTATCACCCGCGCCAAGAATTCCATCGCGGGCTTTAAGGTACGCGAAGGAATGCCGCTTGGCACCAAAGTTACTCTGCGCCGTGCGCGCATGTATGATTTTCTTGACCGCCTGATTACGGTTGCCATGCCGCGCATTCGTGACTTTCGCGGCGTGAAGGTCAACAGCTTCGATGGGCGGGGCAACTATGCGCTTGGCCTCAAGGAACACATCATCTTCCCCGAGATCGATTATGACAAGGTCGATCAAGTCCGCGGTATGGATGTCATCATTTGCACGACGGCGAAAAATGACGATGAGGCGCGCGCGCTTCTGAAACATTTCAACATGCCGTTTACGCAGCCGGGACAGTAGGGAGAGGGACGAGTACAATGGCAAAAGACGGTACAATCCAGACCAATTTGAAACGCGAGCGCCTCGTGAAGAAATTCGCAGCGAAGCGCGAAGCCCTCAAGGCAATCGCAAACGATCAGGACAAGTCGCCTGAGGAGCGGTTCAAGGCACGCCTCGATTTGGCTGAACTGCCGCGCAACAGCGCACCGAACCGACTTCGCAATCGCTGTTCGATGACGGGTCGTCCGCGCGGGTATTACCGCAAGCTCAAGATGTCGCGTATCGCGCTTCGTGAATTGGCCAGCCAGGGAATGATCCCCGGCATGACCAAATCCAGCTGGTGATGGAGGGTTACTGATGAACGTTTCCGATCCTCTAGGGGATATGCTGACCCGCATCCGCAATGCTCAGATGCGCGGTAAGTCAACCGTTGTGACCCCTGCTTCCAAGCTGCGTGGCTGGGTTCTCGATGTTCTCAAGGAAGAGGGCTATATCCGCGCCTATGAGAACACGGTGGATGAGCGGAACATGCCGCAATTCACGATCTCGTTGAAATACTTCGAAGGCCAGCCGGTTATCCGCGAGCTTTCGCGGGTTTCGAAGCCCGGTCGACGGGTCTATAGCAATGTAAAAGAAATGCCCCGTGTTCGTAACGGTCTCGGTGTTTCCATCGTCTCCACGCCGAAGGGTGTGATGTCCGATGCGAGCGCACGGGACGCGAATGTCGGTGGCGAGGTTCTGTGCACCGTCTTCTGATGATTGACAAGGCGGGCGCATTGGCCCGGAAGGATTGAGGGAAAATCATGTCCCGAATTGGTAAACGACCCGTCGAAGTGCCTCAGGGTGTGGAGATCAAGCTGGACGGTAACACCGTCAACGTCAAAGGCCCTAAAGGTGTGCGTGTGTTCCACGCACCCGATGAAGTTGCAATCGCGATGGAAGAGGGCGCAGTGACGGTCAAGCCTGCTAATGACACGCAGCGCGCGCGTCAGATGTGGGGCATGTCTCGCACGCAGATCGAGAACTGCGTGATTGGCGTCAAGGACGGCTTCATCCGCAAGCTGGAAGTGCAGGGCGTCGGGTATCGCGCTCAGGCGCAGGGCAAGACGCTCAAGCTATCGCTTGGGTATTCCCACGATATCGATTTTGCGATCCCTGATGGTATCGAGGTCAAGACCCCGAAGCCGACCGAGATCGAAGTGAGCGGCATCGACCAGCAGCAGGTTGGTCAGGTCGCCGCAAACATCCGTGAGTGGCGCAAGCCTGAGCCTTACAAGGGCAAGGGTATCCGCTATGCCGACGAATATATCTTCCGTAAGGAAGGCAAAAAGAAGTAAGGGCCGCGACAATGGCAAAATCCATGTCTCCACTCGCCCGTCGCCGGATGCGGGTTCGCAGCAAGCTGAAACGCGTTATGCGTGGTCGGCTTCGCCTGAGCGTTTTCCGTTCGGGCCGCAATATCTACGCGCAGGTTATCGATGACACCAAGGGTGTGACCGTTGCCTCGGCTTCGACGCTCGACAAGGATTTGTCGCTGCGCGGCAAGGCCGATGTCGATGCGGCATCGCAGGTAGGTAAACTTGTTGCCGAGCGCGCGAAGGCCGCCGGGGTCGAGGATGTCTACTTCGATCGGGGTGGCTATCTGTTCCATGGCCGTGTGAAGGCGCTCGCGGATTCTGCCCGCGAAGCCGGCCTCAATTTCTAGGAGAGCGCGCTCATGGCACGTAGAGACAGAGAAGAAGAACAGTCTGAATTCGTTGATCGCCTTGTCCACATCAACCGTGTGGCCAAAGTCGTCAAGGGGGGCCGCCGTTTTGGTTTTGCCGCTCTTGTGGTGGTCGGAGATCAGAAAGGCCGTGTCGGTTTTGGCAAGGGCAAGGCCCGTGAAGTGCCGGAGGCCATCCGCAAGGCGACTGAGCAGGCAAAGACCAATATGATCCGCGTTCCTTTGCGTGAGGGTCGGACCTTGCATCATGACATCGAAGGGCGCTGGGGCGCTGGCAAGGTTGTCATGCGGACTGCGCCTGAGGGAACTGGCATCATTGCCGGGGGTCCGATGCGTGCCGTGTTCGAAACGCTGGGTATCCGTGATATCGTGGCGAAATCGAACGGTTCGCAGAACCCCTATAACATGGTTCGCGCGACCATCGAAGGTCTCAAGGCCGAAGACAGTCCCCGCCGGGTTGCTTCTCGCCGGGGCCTGAAAGTCGCGCAGCTTGTGTCTCGTCGTGGGGATGCCCCGCGTGCTGAGAAGACCGAAGAAGTGGTTTCGGAGGATGTTCAAGTTGGCTAAGACACTCGTCGTCAAGCAGGTCGGTAGCCCGATCCGCCGCCCCAAGGAGCAGCGTGATACGCTGATCGGTCTGGGTCTGAACAAGATGCATAAAACCCGCGAGCTGGAGGACACTCCTTCCGTTCGGGGCATGATCCGCAAGATTCCCCATCTTGTTCAGGTGATTGAAGAACGGGGCTAAGGCCCTGAATAACGATACCGTGTTCCGGGTGCCTGTTGACGCACACCCGTGCTTCCGGTCAAGGAGAGCGTCATGATCAAGTTGAATGAACTGCGCGATAACGCCGGTGCGACCAAGGCAAAGAAACGCCGTGGACGCGGCCCCGGTTCTGGCCTCGGTAAAATGGGTGGTCGGGGCATCAAGGGCCAGACCTCGCGTTCCGGTGTTGCGATCAAGGGGTTCGAAGGTGGGCAGATGCCCATCCATCGCCGCCTGCCCAAGCGCGGATTCAACAGCATCAATCGCAAGGAATTCGCGGTTGTGAATACGGGCCAGCTTCAGGCAGCTATCGACCGGGGTGCGATCGATGCATCCCAGCCCGTTACGATGGCATCGCTGATCGACGGCGGTGTCGTGCGTCGTGCTCGCAAGCATGGGCTGCGTATTCTCGGAAAAGGGGAGCTGAATGCTTCCCTGACGATTACGGCTGCTGGCGCTTCCGCCGGGGCCAATGAGATCGTTTCCAAGGCTGGCGGTTCGATCACGATCGAAGCTGTCGCCCCGCAAGCCGCAGAAGCGAAAGCGGCGGAACAGGACGCGTGAGCGAAGGCTCGCGCTATTCTCCGAATCGGAGTGCATGATGGCTTCGGCTGCAGAACAACTCGCCGCGAATATGAGCTGGAAGGCCTTTGGCAAAGCCAAGGACCTTCAAAACCGCCTGTTGTTCACACTCGGGCTGTTGATCGTATATCGGCTTGGTACTTACATTCCCTTACCGGGCGTCGACCCTGAACAGCTTGCCGCTCTTGTCGAGCGCGCTCAGGGGGGTATTGGCGATATCCTCAATACCTTTACGGGTGGTGCCATCGGTCGCATGTCGATCTTTGCGCTCGGTATCATGCCGTATATCTCCGCTTCGATTATCATGCAGCTGATGACCTCGATGGTCCCCTCGCTTGAGAAATTGAAGAAAGAGGGCGAGCAGGGCCGTAAAAAGATCAACCAGTATACCCGCTACGGTACTCTGGCGCTGGCCACGGTTCAGGCTTGGGGTATGGCTTCGGGGCTGGATTCCAACGGTATTTCCAGCGATCCGGGCATGTTCTTCCGCATCGTCGCCGCCACGACATTGGTGGGCGGCACCATGTTTCTGATGTGGCTGGGCGAGCAGATCACTGCGCGCGGCGTCGGCAATGGTATTTCGCTGATCATCTTTTGCGGTATCGTTGCGGAGCTTCCCGGCGCGATTGCACAGACCCTGTCTCTGGGTCAGCAGGGTATCTTGTCGCCTGCAATCATCATCGGCATCATCATCATGGCCATCGTGGTCATCGCGTTTGTGGTCTTCATGGAGCGGGCGCAGCGTCGTATTCTGATCCAATACCCCAAGCGACAGGTCAATCAGGGCAAGATGGTCGGTGGTGAGAACTCGCATTTGCCGCTCAAGGTCAATACGGCCGGTGTCATTCCGCCCATCTTTGCCTCGTCGTTGCTGATCCTGCCCTTGACGGCGGTTGGTTTCTTCGGTCAGGGCGGTCCGGATTGGCTGACGACCGTGACCAGTCTTCTGGGGCGTGGGCAGCCGCTTTATCTCGGCCTCTACGTGGCTTTGATCGTGTTTTTCGCCTTTTTCTACACGGCTGTTGTGTTCAATCCTGAGGAAGTGTCCGAGAATCTCAAGCGCCATGGCGGTTTTGTTCCCGGTATCCGGCCCGGTAAGAATACGTCGAAATATCTCGATTATGTTCTGACGCGACTGACTGTCGTTGGCGCGATCTATCTCTCGCTGGTCTGTCTGTTGCCTGAAATCCTGACCTCGCGTATGTCTGTGCCGTTCTACTTTGGCGGAACATCCTTGCTGATTATTGTCAGCGTGACGATGGACACTGTATCGCAAATCCAGAGTCATCTGTTGGCGCATCAATATGAAGGTTTGATCCAGCGGTCGAAACTGAGAGGGCGCAAGCGGTGAACATCATTTTGCTCGGCCCTCCCGGAGCCGGAAAAGGAACTCAGGCGCGTATTCTGGTTGACCATAAAGGGATGGTTCAACTCTCCACCGGCGACATGCTGCGCGAAGCCGTGGCCGCCGGAACCGAGATCGGCAAACAGGCCAAGGCGGTCATGGATGCCGGGGATCTGGTGACCGACGAGATCGTTATCGGCATCATTTCGGACCGTCTCGATCAACCGGATGTCAGTGGTGGCGCGATCTTTGATGGCTTTCCGAGAACTCTTGCCCAAGCGGATGCACTGTCCGAATTGCTGGCCCATAAGGGCATGGCCCTTGATGCGGTCGTCGAAATGCGGTGTGACGATGAGGCGCTGATCGAGCGTGTCGTCGGTCGTTTCACCTGCGCAGTTTGCGGGGAAGGGTATCACTCGACATTCAAGACCCCTCAGAAAGAGGGTGTTTGCGATAAATGCGGGTCGCATGACTTCAAACATCGGCCTGACGATAATGAAGACGCAATGCGTAACCGTCTTCTTGTCTACTACAAGGAAACATCCCCGTTGATTGGCTACTACCATGCCAAAGGCGCACTCAAGGCGGTGGATGGTACGGCGGATATTGATGTGGTGACGGCACAGATTGCCGCTTGCCTCACTTGAATTTTCTTATGCGTTGAAAAAGCGTGTGAGGACTTGAAAAGACGGGCGGTTCGGGATACTCCCGCCGCTCCCGACTCGATGGAGAGAAAATCGTGGCCCGTATTGCTGGCGTGAACATCCCGACCAATAAGCGCGTCGTTATCGCGTTGACCTATATCCATGGCATCGGCCCGAGTGTCGCAAGCGAGATTTGCGAGAAAGTCGGGCTTGATAATACACGCCGTGTCAATGAACTGACGGATGCCGAAGTCCTTCAGATCCGTGAAACGATCGATGCCGATTACATGGTCGAGGGTGACCTGCGCCGTGAGCGCATGATGAACATCAAACGACTGATGGATCTCGGTTGCTATCGCGGTCTTCGCCATCGCCGGGGCCTGCCTGTCCGTGGCCAGCGCACCCATACCAATGCACGCACCCGCAAAGGCCCCGCGAAGGCCATCGCTGGCAAGAAGAAATAAGGAGGCCGATCGATGGCCCGTGAACGGCAGCGCGCCAAGCGCAAAGAACGCAAGAACATTGCATCGGGTGTCGCCCATGTTAATGCGAGCTTCAACAATACGTTGATCTCGATTACCGATGTGCAGGGGAACGCGATTTCGTGGTCTTCTTCTGGCACCATGGGTTTTAAGGGATCGCGTAAATCGACCCCCTATGCCGCACAGATGGCGGCCGAGGACGCCGGTAAGAAGGCGCAGGAGCACGGTATGCGCACGCTCGAAGTGATGGTTCAGGGTCCGGGATCGGGCCGTGAATCTGCTTTGCGCGCCCTTCAGGCTGTCGGTTTTACCATTACGGCGATCCGCGATGTGACCCCGATCCCCCATAACGGCTGTCGCCCACCAAAGCGCCGCCGCGTCTGAATTCACGCGCTCTTTATTGATGCGCGTGGATATCCCCGTTCCGGTTTCGCCGGGGCGGGTTCGTCGTTTGAACCACGGATACGGAATCCCTCGGGAGATATGGGCGACGGTTCATCGTCCATACGAGAATGGAGGCTCCATTGATCCAGAAGAACTGGACCGATCTAATCAAGCCCAATTCGCTTGATATTCAACCGGGTGTCGACCCGAAGAAAAAAGCGACGATCATCGCCGAACCGATGGAGCGGGGCTTTGGCCTGACCATGGGTAACGCGTTGCGTCGCGTCTTGCTCTCCTCGATTCAGGGTGCGGCAGTAACGTCGATCCAGATCGATGGCGTGCTGCATGAATTCAGCTCGGTTGCGGGCGTTCGCGAGGACGTTACCGATATCGTGCTGAACATCAAATCCCTGGCGCTGGCCATGCATGCCGAGGGGCCGAAACGCCTGTCGCTTCACGCAAAAGGCCCCGGCCCGGTCAAGGCATCGGCAATTACCGAAACCTCTGATGTCGAGATCATGAATCCCGACCATGTGATCTGTCACCTCGATGACGGGGCAGAGATCCACATGGAGCTGACCGTCGAGGTCGGTAAGGGCTATGTTCCGGCGGATAACAACCGCGCCGAGGATGCGCCTATCGGTGTGATTCCGGTCGATGCGCTTTACAGCCCGGTGCGCCGGGTCAGCTATAAGGTCGAGCCGACCCGTGAGGGACAGGTTCTCGATTACGACAAGCTGACCATGACCATCGAAACGGATGGCTCGATTACGCCGGAAGACGTGCTGGCCTTCGCCGCGCGCATTCTTCAGGATCAACTGCGCACTTTCGTCAACTTCGAAGAGCCGGAAGAGCAGGTCCGCCAGACCGAAGAGCCGGAGCTGGAATTCAACCCGCTCTTGCTCAAGAAGGTGGATGAGCTTGAATTGTCGGTTCGTTCGGCAAACTGCCTGAAGAACGATAACATCGTCTATATCGGTGATCTGATTCAGAAAACCGAGGCCGAAATGCTCCGGACGCCAAACTTCGGGCGCAAATCCCTAAATGAGATCAAGGAAGTGCTTAATGGCATGGGTCTGCATCTTGGGATGGATGTGACCGAGTGGCCCCCCGAAAATATCGACGAGTTGTCGAAGAAATTCGAAGACCAGTTCTGAGAACAACCGGCGCGGCCTTCTGGCCGCGTCATTCCATAAAGCGATCGTCTAAAATCAAAAAGATCATCAAGGCGATCTGACAAAGCACAGAGGTAAAACCCGATGCGACACGGAAACGGACGGCGGAAACTCAACCGCACCCATTCTCACCGACAGGCATTGCTGGCCAACATGGCCGCGTCCCTGATCGAGCATGAGCAGATCAAAACAACTTTGCCCAAGGCTAAAGAACTTCGCCCCTATGTGGAGAAACTGATTACACTGGGTAAGCGCGGTGACGTGCATTCCCGCCGCGTGGCGCGCAGCAAACTCAAGACCGATGAAGCGGTTACGCGCTTGTTCGACGTGATTGCGGCTCGTTATGCCGACCGCGCCGGTGGCTATACGCGCATCATGAAGGCGGGGTTCCGCTATGGTGATGCGGCCCCGATGGCGGTGATTGAAATGGTCGATCGCGATCCGGAGGCCAAAGGCTATGGCGACCGCGAACGCCTTGCCCTTGAAGATGAAGCCGAAATGGCGGCTGCGACCTGATTTCAGGCTTCATTCCGACCGTTATCCCAAAGCGCCTCCATCCGGGGGCGCTTTTCTTTTGTTTGGTGCTTTCTCAATCCTGCCCATGGGGTTTGATGTCGCCGGTGAAGGTATTAGGTATAGAACAGGAACATCGGCGGGGAGGATGGTATGCGGTGGGTTGGTAGTCGATCTCTCGGTATTGCGGTGGCCTGTATCGGGGCCGCGATGCTGATTGCATTTGGCATCGGGCAGGGCGTTCCGCGTCAGGATGGCGCGATTCAGACTGCACGGATATCTGAACCCGCCCCTCTTGATGTCTATACTGTGCCGACCTCGCGCTATCGTGCCTCCGACTCGGTGGAGATTGTGCCGCAATCGGCGCAGCAGATGAGCCTGTCCTTTGCCCCGGTCGTGCGTAATGCGGCCCCGGCTGTCGTGAGCATCTACACCCGTACTGCCATGCGTCGCCGCTTTGCCGATCCGATGTTTGAGATGTTTTTCGGGCAGACCTTTGGCGCGCAGGCACAGCCACAGACATCGCTTGGCTCTGGTGTGATCGTCGATCCGGGCGGGATTTTGCTGACGAATGCCCATGTGATCGAGGGGGCCGATGAAATCACCGTCGCCTTGAATGACCGGCGCGAGTTTTTGGCGCGCGTGTTGCTGGTGGATTCGCGTACCGATCTGGCGGTTTTGCAGATCGATGCGAGCCGGTTGCCGGTTTTGGAGTTTCGCGATTCGGATACGATGGAAGTCGGCGATCTTGTCCTCGCCATCGGCAATCCGTTTGGCGTCGGTCAGACGGTGACAAGCGGCATTATTTCGGCGCAGGCGCGCAGTGCGGAAGACGGGCGTGTCTTCATTCAGACGGATGCGGCCATCAATCCGGGCAATTCGGGAGGGGCGCTGATCGACATGACCGGGCGCCTGATCGGGATCAATACGATGATCCTCAGCCCCTCCGGCGGGTCGAACGGTATCGGTTTTGCCATCCCCGCTGATCTCGCGCGGCAAGCGGTGGAATCGGCGTCGAAGGGCAGCGCGACCATCGCGCGGGCATGGCTTGGGATCGATGGACAGCCGGTGACGCAGGAAATTGCGGAATCCCTTGGCCTCGAATTACCCAAGGGCGTGATTCTCTCGCGGCTGCATCCGCGCAGTTCGCTGCGGGAGGCGGGCTTGCGCGCGGGGGATGTGGTGCTGGATGTGGAGGGGTTGCCCGTCACCGATCTCGCATCGCTCGATTATCGTCTCGGAACCGGCAAACTCGGCGCGAGCCTGCCGGTTGGGTATCTGCGCGGGGGGGTGCGGCGGGAGGTGGCCGTGCGCCTGATGACGGCGCCAGAGACGCCGCCGCGTAATCTGTCGGAGATCGGCGGGCGCACACCCCTGTCCGGCATCATGATCGCGAATGTCAATCCGGCGCTGGCGCAGGAGCGGGGGATCGATCCGGTGCTTGAAGGCGTGATCGTGCTGGAGACGGGGCGCAGCTATGCCGCCCGATACGGTCTGCGAGGCGGCGATGTGTTGCGCGAGATTAACGGGGTGCCGATCCGGCAAGTCGATGATGTGGAGACGGCCATGGCGCGTTCGGATGGATATTGGCAAATCGCCATTGAGCGGAACGGGCGATTGCTCCGCCTCGATACACGCGGATGAGCGATCTGTTCGGCGCGGCGGGGCTGGAAAAGGACGCCCCGCGCCCCTTGGCGGATCGCCTGCGCCCGACCGTTCTGTCCGAGGTGATCGGACAGGATCATCTGCTCGCCGATGAGGCGCCGTTGGGGCGGATGGTGGCGGCGCGCAGGCTCGGCTCCGCGATTCTCTGGGGACCACCGGGGGTGGGCAAGACAACCATCGCCCGGTTGCTGGCCGATGCAAGCGATCTGCATTTCGAGCAGGTCAGCGCGATCTTTACCGGCGTTGCCGATTTGCGAAAGGTCTTCGATGCGGCCAAAGGGCGGCGGGCGACAGGGCAGGGCACACTCCTGTTTGTCGATGAAATCCATCGCTTTAACCGGGCACAGCAGGACAGCTTTTTGCCGCATATGGAAGATGGCTCGATCATTCTGATCGGGGCGACGACCGAGAATCCGTCCTTTGAGCTGAACGCGGCAATCCTGAGCCGCGCGCAGGTGCTCGTCCTGCGCCGCCTTGACGAGACGGCATTGGAAACCCTGCTGACACGGGCCGAGCAGGCCCATCGCCCCCTGCCATTGACGCCGGAAGCCCGCGAAACCCTGATCGCGATGGCGGATGGGGATGGCCGGTTCTTGCTCAATCTTGCCGAAGAATTGTTGGTGCTGCGTGAGGCCGATCCGCTCGATGCGCAGGCCCTGACGGCGGCGCTGGCCCGGCGCGCACCGATTTATGACAAGGGACGCGAGGGGCATTACAACCTGATTTCGGCATTGCATAAATCGGTCCGAGGGTCTGACCCGGATGCGGCGCTCTACTGGCTGGCGCGGATGCTCAAGGGCGGCGAAGATCCGCTCTATATCGCCCGCCGGGTCGTGCGAATGGCCATCGAGGATGTTGGGCTGGCGGACCCGCAAGCGATGACGCAGGCACTGGCGGCAAAGGAAACCTACGACTTTCTTGGCTCGCCGGAAGGGGAACTCGCGATTGCACAGGCAGTTGTCTATATCGCGACCGCGCCGAAATCCAACGCGGCCTATGCCGCCTACAAGGCCGCGATGAGGGCGGCCGGGGAGACCGGATCGCTCGATCCGCCCATGCATATCCTGAATGCGCCGACAACGATGATGAAGAATATGGGATATGGCAAGGACTATGCCTATGACCATGACGCGCCGGACGGGTTCTCTGGCCGCGATTACTTTCCCGAAGCGATGGGGCGCACCCGGTTCTATGATCCCGTGGAGCGGGGATTCGAGCGCGATTTGCGCAAGCGGCTCGATTATTGGAGTGAGTTGAGAAAAAAGCGTCGGAAAGAGTGATTGCCACCATAGAAAAGGGCCACACCGATGGCGTGGCCCTTCGCAGGAATGGTCTCAAAGACCGTACCGTCAGGCGGTGGTCATCCTGTTAGAGATGACACCCGAAAACCCTGCTGCGGCCCTGTCGACCGAAATCCTACTGATCATCGGATCACCTCCTTTCGTTTGTTGAACATGCCAAAACGATGACGCAGGGATCGGGGTTTGGCAAGCCCCTTTAGTCGCCTGCGACTTTTGGGGCATCGACTCGGGCAAGGCGCGCTATATCTATGCCCTTCTGATGAGGGGAGACGACCATGGCCGCCTATTCGAGCTTGCGTGACTTTATCGACCGGCTGGAAAAGGACGGCGATCTGGTGCGGATCACCGAGCCGGTTTCGATGGACCGGGAAATTACCGAAATCCACAAGCGCGTGCTCCATGCGGGCGGCCCGGCGCTGTTATTCGAGAATGTCACCCATGAGGACGGGCGGTCGGCTGAGATGCCGGTCCTCGTCAACCTGTTCGGCACCGTCGAGCGGGTCGCGCGCGGGGTGACGCTGGGCGGCAAGGAGCGGCGAACGGGCCATGATCTGCGCGAGGTCGGGGAACTGCTCGCCTATCTCAAACAACCCGAACCGCCCCGAGGTCTGCGCGAGGCATTCGATCTGATCCCGCTGGCGAAAACCGTGCTGACGATGAAGCCCAAGGGCTGGGGCGGCTTGATGGGGCGCAAGGCGCCCTGTCAGGAAATCGTGCTGACGGGCGACGACATCGATCTCGACCGCCTGCCAATCCAGACCTGCTGGCCCGATGAGGCCGGACCGCTGGTGACATGGCCCCTGATCGTGACGCGCGGTCCGAGCGGCAAGCGGGAGGACGACTACAATCTCGGCATCTATCGGATGCAAAAGCTGGGTAAGAACAAGCTGATCATGCGCTGGCTCAAGCATCGCGGCGGGGCGCAGCATCATCAGCGCTGGAAAACCGAAAAGCCTGAGCCATTGCCCGCTGCGGCGGTTCTGGGCGCCGATCCCGGCACGATCCTCGGCGCGGTGACGCCGGTGCCCGATACCCTCAGCGAATATCATTTCGCGGGTCTTCTGCGCGGTAAACAGGTCGAGTTGGTCGATTGCAAGACCCAGCCGATCAAGGTGCCCGCCACCGCCGAGATCATCCTCGAAGGCGAGGTCTCGCTCAGCGATTACGCCGATGAAGGCCCGTATGGCGACCATACCGGCTATTACAACTCGGTCGAGCCATTCCCCGTCTTTACCGTCACCGCGATCACGATGCGGGAAAAGCCGATCTATCTGAGTACCTATACGGGCCGCCCACCGGATGAACCGGCGATTCTGGGCGAGGCGTTGAACGAGGTCTTTATCCCGCTATTGCAGGGTCAATTCCCCGAAATCGTCGATTTCTGGCTTCCACCGGAGGGGTGCAGCTATCGCATCGCCGTTATCTCGATGAAGAAAGCCTATCCCGGCCATGCCAAGCGGGTGATGATGGGGGCGTGGTCTTACCTGCGCCAGTTTATGTACACGAAATGGATCATCGTCGTGGATGACGATATCGACGCCCGGTCCTGGGACGACGTTTGGTGGGCGGTCACAACCCGCATGGATCCGGCGCGCGATTGTACGATCATCGAGCATACCCCCATAGACTATCTCGATTTCGCATCGCCCGTCTCGGGATTGGGGTCAAAGATCGGCTTGGATGCGACCGACAAGATGCCCGGCGAGACCGACCGCGAATGGGGCCGCAAGCTGGAGATGGATGCCGAAACGATCGCCAAGGTCGATGCGATGTGGAGCAGGCTGGGGATCGATTTGGGAGGGTGACGTCGTCTGTGCTAACGGTTAGCGTGGGTTTGACAGGTCCGGCTCACAGCAACAGGCTCATCCCGTGCAACTCACCTCTACCGCATCCCCCCGTTCCGATGAATACCGCGCCAATGAGACCGCCCAGCGCGCGCAGCTTGATGCGGTGGATGCCGCCGCGCGGGCCGCGCTTGCGGGTGGGGGCGAGAAAAACCGCCAGCGGCATAAGGAGCGCGGCAAAATCCTGCCCCGCGAGCGGATCGCGCAATTGATCGATCCCGGTTCGCCTTTTCTGGAGATCGGGCTGTTTGCGGCCCATGGCGTCTACGATACCGAGGCTCCCGCCGCCGGGGCGATTGCGGGGGTCGGGCGGATCATGGGGCGCGAATGCATGATCGTTGCAAATGATGCGACGGTGAAGGGCGGCGCATATTTTCCCCTGACGGTCAAAAAACACCTGCGCGCGCAGGAAATCGCGGAGGAAAACCGGCTACCCTGCCTTTACCTCGTCGATAGCGGTGGCGCGAATTTGCCGCATCAGGATGACGTGTTTCCCGACCGCGATCATTTTGGACGCATCTTCTATAATCAGGCGCGCATGTCCGCGAAGGGCATCGCGCAAATCGCCGTGGTGATGGGGAGCTGTACGGCAGGGGGCGCCTATGTGCCCGCCATGTCGGACGAGACGATCATTGTGCGCGAGCAAGGCACGATCTTTCTCGCCGGTCCCCCTCTGGTCAAGATGGCCACGGGCGAGGAAGTGACGGCGGAGGATCTGGGCGGGGGCGATGTTCATACGCGGCTTTCGGGCGTTGCCGATCATCTGGCCGAGGACGATACCCATGCCCTTGCCCTCGCGCGCCGGATCGTCGGCAATCTGGGCGCGCCGAGCCGGGCGCAAGTCACCCGTGCGGTTCCCGAAGACCCGGTCCATGATCCGGCGCAGATGCTGGGTGTCGTTCCCGCCGATTTGCGCAGGCCCTATGACATTCACGAGGTTATCGCGCGTATTGTGGACGGCTCGCGATTTGACGCGTTCAAGGCGCGTTACGGGACAACACTCGTCTGCGGCTTTGCTCATATTCACGGTCTGCCCTGTGGGATCATCGCCAATAACGGCGTTCTGTTTTCGGAATCCGCCGAGAAAGGCGCACATTTCGTCGAGCTGTGCAGCCAGCGCAAACTGCCGCTCGTCTTCTTGCAAAACATCACCGGCTTCATGGTGGGCCAGAAATACGAGGCGGGGGGCATCGCCAAAGACGGGGCGAAGCTCGTTACGGCGGTTGCGACATCTGCCGTGCCGAAGATCACCGTGATCGTGGGGGGCAGCTTTGGCGCGGGCAATTACGGCATGTGCGGGCGCGCCTATCAACCGCGCTTCCTGTGGACATGGCCGAACAGCCGAATCTCCGTCATGGGCGGCGAGCAGGCGGCGGGTGTGCTGGCGCAGGTCAAGCGCGGTGGCTTCAAGGATGCACAGGAGGAGGCCGCCTTCAAGCGACCGATTCTCGACAAATTCGCCGAGCAGTCGCATCCGCTTTATGCCAGTGCCCGTCTTTGGGATGATGGTATCATCGACCCCCGCGACACGCGCGATGTGCTGGGCTTGTCCCTCGCCGCCACCTTGAACGCACCGATCGAGGATACCCGCTTTGGTGTCTTCAGGATGTAGCGGGCGCGTAATTCCTGTTACAAAAACGCGGATTCCAATTTAGTTCGCGCTGTGAATGCTCTACCCTGAGCCTGACCTGAACAATGGGGCCGTCTATGCCGCAATCCGATCCTTCATGCCTTGTCTCGACCGACTGGCTCGCCCGCCATCTCGATGCACCCGATGTGCGCATTGTCGATGGCAGTCATCACCTCGGCAATGCGGGACGCAATGCGCGGGCCGAGTTTGAGGAGATGCATATTCCGGGGGCCGTGTTCTTCGAGATTGACGATATTTCGGATAGCGCGTCGGATCTGCCGCATATGGCCCCGCCGCCTGAGAAATTCGCGGCGCGGGTGCGCAAGCTGGGTCTGGGGGATGGCAACCGGATCGTCATCTACGATCATTCCGACCTATGGAGTGCGGCGCGGGTGTGGTGGATGTTCCGCCTGTTTGGACATCAGGATGTGGCCGTGCTTGATGGCGGGCTGGCAAAATGGAAGGCGGAAGGGCGCCCCCTCGACGACCTGCCCATCGTGCCCCGCGAGCGTCATTTTACCCCAAGGAGGGATTCGACGCTGGTGCGCGACGTGACGGATGTTGCGCGGGCTTCCAAGATCGGGGATCAGCAGATCGTCGATGCCAGAGCCGCTGGCCGCTTTGCCGGGGCCGAGCCGGAACCGCGCGCGGGGCTGAGATCGGGGCATATTCCCGGATCGATCAATGTTCCCTACAAGGATTTGCTGGACGGCGGAATCTTGCGCTCCGAGGCAGAGCTGCGCGCGATTTTCGACAAGGCCGGGGTCGATTTCTCGCGCCCGATCATCACGACATGCGGATCGGGGATCACGGCGGCTGTCCTGGGGTTGGCGCTGCATCGGATCGGGCATCGCGATTGGGGGCTGTACGATGGTTCTTGGACCGAATGGGGCGCGTTCGACGATTTGCCGGTTCAGCGCACATAACCGAACGATCGCTCATCCCCCCCATACTGCCCCCATTCCGATTCGGGGGCATTCCTATCGCAAACCGTGGATGACGAATTTAATGGATGAAGACGCATTTTGCGCAACGTATTCTAGCGTAATCGCCGATCACGCTTAAGCATGTGTACAAGATTGTAGCGGGTTAATGACAGAGCCAACTGACATTGTATTCAAGGTATGGGGTGCCCGTGGCTCCATCTTTTCGGGTGGACCGCAAAAGATCGGATTTGGTGGCGATACGACTTGTTTCAGCGTTTCCGCAGGGTCCGGGCTGACGATCATCGATGCCGGGTCAGGCTTGCGCGCAATGGGCGAGGCGATGGCTTTGGGCGATATGCGTTCTGTGACCGAAATCGATTTGCTTCTCACGCATCTGCATTTCGATCATATTTGCGGCTTGCCGTTTTTCGAGCCGATTTTCAGCGACCAGACCGTCCTGAGGATATGGAGCGCGGCTTTTGACCGCGACGAAGCCTTTCGCGATACCCTCGCGCGGGTCATGTCGCCGCCGATCTTTCCACAATTCAGGCATTGGGACAGTGTTCGTCTGTGTACGACGCACGCGGGAATCAGTATTCCTCTGGCCATGGGGGGCGAGGCGACGCCCTTCGCATTGAATCATCCCGACGGGGCGTTTGGCTGGCGAATCGATTGCGGTGGAAAATCCGTGACCGTCGCCGCCGATCACGAAGCCGGAGATACCCGGATCGATCGGGGCATCGTCGATATGGCACGCGATACCGATCTTTTCGTTTTCGATGCCATGTATACGGATGATGAAATCGCCAGTCGCGAGGGGTGGGGTCATTCCACTTGGCGACAGGGGCTGGACCTCGGTCATTCGGCCAATGCCGGGCATATGCTCATGACACATCACGATCCCCAGCGTGTCGATGGGGAACTGACGGCAATGGAGCGCGAAGCTCAGACCGAGGATGCCAACATTACCTTCGCGCGCAGCGGTTGGACGCGTTCGCTCTGAGAATTCTTTGCGATTGGCGCCCGCCGATCCCATATGCTCCTCAGCATCATGAAAGGGATCAGCATGCGCCGCGAGCCCAAGGTTATTATCGTCGATACTCGAAACGCTTCCGATTACGAGCGTGATCGGATCCGTGAAATCGCAGAATGGAAAGGCTCCGAACCGGGGCAGGTCGCGCGATGGCTGGGCACCCTTGCCGGTCCGATCGACAAAGCGATCCGCTCGGCGTTGACCGAAGAAACGGTCGAGAATGCCTTGGCCGAAGCGAACCGGATCGCGGGAAAAACCCTTGCCGATCGTACAGATAACGCTCCCGCCGATCTCAAAACCGCCGATGAGGCCGCTCTCGCGACGCGTAAATGGGCGATCGGTTATGCGGCGGCGGGGGGCGCGGGGGCCGGAGCCGCTGGATTGGCGGGGCTGGTCGTCGATATTCCGTTCACCGTCACGATGGCCCTGCGCGCTATTCGCCGTATCGGCGCGGATTACGGCTTTCGAGATGCGCAGGAGAGCGATTTCGCCATGGGGGTTCTCGCGGTGGCCGCTGCGAATTCCGCGCGCGAAAAAGAGCATGCCATCGCTGTGCTAGAAAACGAGGCGGACCCGCTGCCATCGAATGTTGCAGCTACCCGAGGGGCGGTCGGCAAAGAAAGCGCGATCTTCGCAACCCGAAGCATCGCGGCAGCGGTCGCCAAAAACCTCGTCGGGCGCAAGGCAGCACAGGCCATTCCGGTCGTTGGCGCCGCAATCGGTGCCGCCGCTTCCATGTCCTTTCTCGATGATGTCTGTACAGCGGCCCAGCATCTCTATCAGGAGCGGTATCTGCGTGATCGCGCAATTCTTGAGCAGGCCATTCGATAGTTTATTTCCTTTATTGTTACGATTTGTTCTTGTTTAATGAGAACAAATAAAATACGCAAGGGGTAAGTCGATGAATTGTTGCTCCCATGCGTTGCGCATGGAATAAGGAGGTCGCCGTTATGAGCGAAGCAGCCCTGCGCCTTGTCGAGAAAGACGAAATGGACAAAGAAAAAGCCCTCGAATCCGCGTTGTCACAGATTGAACGTGCTTTCGGGAAGGGGTCGATCATGCGACTCGGCCAACGCGATGCGGCGTTGGATATCGAAGCGGTTTCCACCGGATCGATCGGTCTGGATATCGGCCTTGGAATCGGCGGTTTGCCTAAGGGGCGAATCATCGAGATCTACGGGCCGGAAAGCTCGGGCAAGACAACCCTTGCTCTTCATGTGGTTGCCGAAGCCCAGAAGATGGGCGGTGTCTGCGCCTTTGTCGATGCGGAACATGCCCTCGATCCGGGCTATGCCCGCAAGCTGGGTGTCGATCTTGACGAATTGCTGATTTCCCAGCCCGATGCCGGTGAGCAGGCCTTGGAAATCACCGATACATTGGTTCGATCCGGGGCTATTTCGGTCGTGGTCGTCGATTCTGTCGCGGCTCTGACCCCCAAAGCCGAGCTTGAGGGCGATATGGGGGACAGTCAGGTTGGCTCTCAGGCGCGCTTGATGAGTCAGGCGATGCGAAAGCTGACCGGGTCGATCAGCCGTTCGAAATGTATGGTGATTTTCATCAACCAAATCCGGATGAAGATCGGCGTGATGTTTGGCAGCCCCGAGACCACCTCCGGCGGCAATGCGCTCAAATTCTATGCTTCGGTGCGCCTCGATATTCGCCGCATCGGCGCAATCAAGGATCGGGACGAGGTTGTCGGCAATCAAACCCGTGTCAAAGTCATCAAAAACAAGGTCGCCCCACCTTTCCGTCAGGTCGAATTCGACATCATGTACGGACAGGGCATTTCGAAAACCGGCGAATTGATCGATCTTGGGGTCAAGGCCGGAGTCGTGGACAAGTCGGGGTCTTGGTTCTCCTATGGCGACCAACGCATCGGGCAAGGCCGCGAGAATGCAAAGACATTTCTAAGGGATAACCCGGAGGTGATGGCCGAAATCGAGCATCAAATCCGGGCATCACACGGCCTTGATCTCGAAGCGGAGATCGAGGGCGATGAAGACCTTTGAGCGGAAATATTGCTGATCGATGATTTCCCGGTTCAACGATCCGGGAAATCACATTAGAAAGCCCCTCCATCTGAGGGAGGCAAGTCCATGGCGACACTCAACGAAATCCGGTCCTTGTTCGTCGATTATTTCGTCCGTAATGGTCACGAACATGTTTCTTCGAGTCCGCTCGTTCCCCAGAACGATCCGACCTTATTGTTCGTCAATTCTGGAATGGTGCAGTTCAAGAATGTTTTTACCGGCGTCGAGAAGCGTCCTTATTCTCGCGCCGCAACGTCCCAGAAATGCGTGCGGGCCGGGGGCAAGCACAATGATCTGGATAATGTCGGATATACGGCGCGGCATCATACTTTCTTCGAAATGCTCGGCAATTTTTCCTTTGGCGACTATTTCAAAGAAACCGCGATAGAGCATGCCTGGACTCTCGTGACCCGAGAGTTCGGCATTCCTGCCGAGCGTCTGCTGGTCACGGTCTATAACGAGGATGATGAAGCGGCGGCGCTTTGGAAAAAAATCGCCGGATTGCCGGATGACCGGATCATCCGAATCTCGACATCCGACAATTTCTGGACCATGGGTCCGACCGGACCCTGTGGTCCATGCTCCGAGATTTTTTATGATCATGGCGAGCATATACCCGGTGGCCCTCCGGGTAGCCCCGATGAAGATGGCGACCGGTTTATCGAAATCTGGAATCTCGTCTTCATGCAATTCGAGCAGATCGATGCCGAACGCCGCGAGGCGCTTCCCCGTCCTTCGATCGATACGGGCATGGGTCTTGAGCGCGTCGGGGCGCTGTTACAGGGCAAGCACGATAACTATGATACGGATCTCATGCGCTCGCTGATCGAGGCGAGCGCTCATGCCACATCGAGCGACCCCGATGGCCCTGGTTCCGTGCATCACCGCGTCATTGCCGATCACCTGCGCTCGACCTCGTTCCTGATTGCCGATGGCGTGATGCCCTCTAATGAGGGGCGTGGATATGTGCTGCGCCGCATCATGCGCCGTGCGATGCGTCATGCTCATTTGCTCGGCGCCAACGATCCCGTAATGTATCGCTTGGTTCCGGCATTGGTCGCGCAGATGGGGCAGGCATTCCCTGAATTGACCCGCGCACAGCCGCTGATCGAGGAGACTCTCGAAACCGAGGAGGCCCGGTTCCGTAAAACCCTTGATCGGGGTTTGAGCCTGCTTGATGAGGCGGTCACGGCCTTGCCTGCGAATGCGGCCTTGCCGGGGGAAACGGCGTTCAAACTCTACGATACCTACGGATTTCCGCTCGACCTCACACAAGATGCCCTGCGCGAGCGTGGCCTGAGCGTCGATACGGCTGGATTCGATGCTTCGATGGAAGCGCAGAAAGCGCTGGCCCGTGCGGCGTGGTCCGGCACGGGCGATGCGGCGGACGAATCGGTCTGGTTCGATTTGCGCGACACATACGGGGCGACGGAATTTCTCGGATATACTGCCACGGAAGCGGAGGGTGAGATTCGGGCGATCGTTCTTGACGGTCACGGTACTGCCGAGGCGAAGGCAGGCGATACCATCGATTTGCTCGTTAACCAGACCCCTTTTTATGCCGAGAGTGGCGGGCAGGTGGGTGATACGGGCACGATTGCCACCGATGCCGCCTCGGCGCGCGTCATCGATACGCGCAAGAAATTCGGCGATCTGTTCGTGCATCGTGTCGAGGTGACGAAGGGGGTCCTGCGGGTGGGCGATGCCGCGCGTTTAAGCGTCAATATTGCGCGTCGAAGCGCGATTCGGGGCAATCACTCGGCGACGCATTTGTTGCATGAGGCACTGCGCACCCATCTGGGCGATCATGTCGCGCAGCGCGGCTCACTCGTATCACCGGATCGTTTGCGCTTTGATTTCGCGCACCAAAAGGCTGTCAGCGTCGATGAGATCAAGGCCATCGAGCGCGATGTGAATGCCTATATCCGCCAGAATGATACCGTGTCGACGCGCCTGATGACTCCCGATGAAGCGGTGGAGATGGGCGCGCGGGCGCTGTTTGGCGAAAAATACGGCGATGAGGTGCGCGTGGTGTCGATGGGCCGCCGCCCCGATGGCGAGATGTCTCAGACGGGCAGCATCTATTCGCTGGAGCTGTGCGGTGGTACCCATGTGGAGAGCACCGGCGAAATCGGGGTTCTCGTCGTGACGGGCGAAGGCGCGTCCTCTTCGGGTGTGCGCCGGGTCGAGGCGCTGACGGGGGAGGCGGCGTTCGACTATCTGTCGCGGCAGGACCATACGGTCGCGCAAACGGCCGCCCTTCTGAAAGCGCGCCCGGACGAGGTGGTCGAGCGAACGCGCGCGCTGATGGATGAGCGCCGCGCCTTGCAAAACGAAGTCAGTGAGTTGAAAAAACAACTCGCCCTCGCCGGACCGGCCCAAAGCGATGGCGGCGATGCGGGCAAGACGGTCGGAGGCATCGCGTTTCTCGGCCAAAGCCTGCAGGGGGTATCGGGCAAGGATTTGCGCGGGTTGATCGATGCGCATAAGGACCGGCTGGGGTCGGGCGTGGTCGTGCTCGTCGCGGATACGGGGGGCAAGGCCGCCGTTGCGGCGGGGGTGACCGATGACCTGACGGATCGTATCAGTGCCGTCGATCTCGTCACGGCGGCGGCGCAGGCGATGGGGGGCAAGGGCGGAGGCGGCCGCCCCGATATGGCGCAGGCCGGTGGCCCCGATGCGTCAAAAGCCGCCGATGCCATTGCCGCTGCGGAAACCATTATTGCACAGAAGGAGATTGGCTGATGCCCGCCTATTGGATCGCCCATGTCGAGGTTACGGACCCGGACGCCTATGGAAAATACGCCGAGCTTGCCGGGCCTGCCATTCATAAATACGGGGGCAAATTCCTCGCGCGGGCGGGGCGCTATGTGCAATTTGAGGGCAATGATCGGGCACGAAATGTTGTGGTCGAGTTTGCCTCGGTCGAGGCGGCGGTGGAATGCTATCATTCGCCGGAATACAGCGAGGCCCGGTCCCATGCCGAGGGCGCATCGGTGCGCGATTTGATGGTTGTCGACGGTGTCTGATACCATCTGGGCCAAATCGCCCGATGCGCTCCACCGGCGTGGTCAGACATCGCTGGAAACGCCGCTTGAGTCGCTGGATGGTTATCTCACCCCGGCGGACAGGTTCTTCGTGTGTAATGTCACCGAAACCCAGCGGATCGACCCGGCGACTTATCGGTTGGAAATCCACGGTGATGCGGTGGCCGAGCCTGTTACGCTGACCCTTGAACACTTGGCGGCCATGCCGCGCCATACCGTGCGCAGTTATCTGGAATGTGCGGGCAACCAGCGCAAGCTGTTCGGTGCCTTGCAAGGCCAGTATGTCGAGCGGACCGAGGGTGGCGAGGATGTACCATGGGTTCTGGGCGGGGTTGGCATGGCGGAATGGTCGGGGCCACGCCTGCGCGATGTGCTGGCCTTGGCCGGGCCGTGCGAGACGATGCGCTGGGTCGCGCCGTTGGGTCTTGATATCGATAATCCCGAATGCCCCATCGAAATCCCGATGCCGGTCGAGAAAGCGCTGCACGAGGATACGATCCTCGCCCTGACGATGAACGGGGCGCCTCTGCCTGCCGATCATGGATTTCCGGTGCGCGCCATCGTGCCGGGATGGATCGGGACGTATTCGGTGAAATGGGTCGGTCGGATCACGGCTTCGGCGCAGGAAATTCGCAATTACCGCACGGATGAATACTATGTCATCGATGGGGTGACCGTCACGCGCCAGAATGTGAAATCGTCTCTGGCACTGCCGTTTCCGGCCACGATGGGGCCGGGGCCGAAGCGGATTCACGGCTATGCGCGGTCGCCCGATCGCCCCATGCGCAGCGTGGAGTGGAGCGCGAATGGGGGGCAGAGTTGGCAGTCGGCGGATATCATTTCGCCGAACGAGCCATATGGCTGGGTGCGGTTTGCCTTTGCGTGGACCGCCACTCCCGGAGAGCATAGCCTCATGACCCGCGCCACCGATGAGGCGGGCGAGACGCAGCCCGTTACTTGCCCGTTCAACCCCGGCACGCTGCTGTTCAATGCGATTATTGCGCATCCGGTGACGGTGGCGGCCTGAGCAGGGCACGCAGCGTTTCAGCGGTTGACGTGTCGATGCGCCCCGTCTTTGCCGCCAGATCGACGCTGCGCAGGGCGTGGGTGCGGTAGAAGGCATCGGCTTCGGGATTGTGGGATAGCGCGGCCAGATGTGCCCGGATCGAGCCGGTATCCCCGCGCGAGATCGGCCCCGGCATCGTTTCGGCGATGCCGCCACGGTCGATCGTTTCGAGGGTCGTGCGGGTCATTGGCAGGATTGCGGCCAGAACATCGCGCTCGCTCGCGCCCCAGAGGCTCCAGATCGCGGCGATTTCGGCCAGCATGCCATGGATGAACCCCGCCCCGTATCCTGCGCTGGCGTGATAGAGCGCGCGCTTTCCGGGGGGCAAGCGGTTAAGGCGGCAGCCGAGGGCATCGACCATCCTCTCCAATGTATCCGATAGCGGTGGCTTGGCTTCGACCGTGATCGTGCATCCGGTCAGCGGTGTTTCGCCTGTGCCGGAAAAGCCCTGAAGGGGATGAAAGCCGCCTGTCATCGCGCCCGCTTCGGCGGCGGGGGCGAGGGCGTCGATCTCGGTTGCACCGGAGCAATGCACGAGCGCCTGATCCGCGCGCCAGTCGAGGGATTGGGCCACGGGCGCAATGGCGTCATCGGGGACGGTGAGAAAGATGAGAGAGCAAGTATCGGCGAGCGCTTGGGCCGACATCGCCTCGCATTCGGGCAGGGAAGCGGCCAGATCGGCGGCGGCGCGGGGCGTGCGATTGGCGATCGCCGCGATGCCGTAGCCTGCCCCGGTCAAGGCCGTGCCCAGCCCCCGCGCTACGCGACCGGCCCCGATAAAGCCGATGCGATGCGCAGGGGTCTCGGTCATCTTAGCCGAGGGCCTTGTTGAGGTTTTCATCGACCTTGTCGAGGAAGCCCATCGTGGTCAGCCATTTCTGATCCGGCCCGACGAGGAGGGCGAGATCCTTGGTCATATCGCCGCTTTCGACCGTCTCGACGCAGGTTTTTTCCAGCGTGGCGGCGAAGGTCGCGAGCGCCTCGTTGCCGTCTAGCTTGGCGCGATGCTTGAGGCCGCCGGTCCACGCGAAGATCGAGGCGATGGAGTTCGTCGAGGTCTCCTTGCCGTCCTGATGCTGGCGATAATGGCGGGTGACGGTGCCGTGGGCGGCTTCGGCTTCGACGATCTTGCCATCCGGGGTCATCAATTGCGAGGTCATCAGGCCGAGAGAGCCAAAGCCCTGCGCGACCGTATCGGACTGCACATCGCCATCGTAGTTTTTGCATGCCCAGACATAGCCGCCCGACCATTTCATCGCGCAGGCGACCATGTCGTCGATCAGGCGATGTTCGTAGGTGATGCCAGCCTTTTTGAAATCGGCTTCGAATTCCTCTTCATACACCTTCTGGAACAGATCCTTGAAGCGCCCGTCATAGGCTTTGAGAATCGTGTTCTTGGTCGAGAGATAGACGGGCCAGCCGCGATTGAGACCGTAATTCATCGATGCGCGGGCAAAGTCGAGGATCGACTGGTCGAGGTTGTACATGCCCATTGCGATCCCGGAGGAGGGGGCGTCAAACATCTCATGCTCGATGGTTTCGCCGTTTTCTCCGACGAATTTGATCGACAGCTTGCCCTTGCCGGGGAACAGGAAATCGGTGGCGCGGTACTGGTCGCCGAAGGCATGGCGGCCAACGACGATGGGCTGTGTCCAGCCGGGCACGAGACGCGGCACATTGGAGCAGATGATCGGCTCGCGGAAGATAACGCCGCCCAGAATGTTGCGGATCGTGCCGTTCGGCGAGCGATACATGCGCTTGAGGCCGAATTCCTCGACGCGCTGCTCATCGGGGGTGATGGTCGCGCATTTGACGCCGACACCGTATTTCTTGATTGCCTCTGCCGCATCGACGGTGATCTGGTCATCCGTCTCGTCGCGTGCCTCGATACCCAGATCATAGTATTTCAGATCGATGTCGAGATAGGGCAGGATCAGCTTCTGCTTGATGAAATCCCAGATAATGCGGGTCATCTCGTCGCCATCGAGTTCGACGACCGGATTCTCGACCTTGATCTTGCTCATGGAGTCCTCTGTGTCAGGGTTGCGCAATCGAGCGCGTGATAGGGGGAATCTTTCGCGGCGCACAATAGGCAGAAGGTTTGCATGCGGCAAGGGGCGCGTAGGGATGGAATGATCGTCGTGACAAACCGGATTTAAAGCCTTTTGCGCTTTGATGCCCGTTGAGATTGATCGCTTGTTTGCCCGATGGAGAATCCCGAATGGCCTCTCGCTCTGTACTGCGTAGTCTGATGACAGGGGCCGCGATAGCCTCATTATCCACGGCTGCGGTGGCCGAAGGATGGAACAGCTTGATCGTCTTCGGGGGTCGGGATTACGATTCCGGTCAATATGTCAGTGCCGAAGCAGTGTTCGCGGATGATGATGCCGAGATTGGCGATGGTCGAAATCGCTCGACCAATCTGGCCGCTGGCGGTGGGCGGGAGCGTGTTATCTCGCAGCGTGTCTCGGATGCGTTGGGGTTTGGCGCGTCAAATCCATCGCAGCCTCAAAGCTTTGGCGACCTGCCCACGCCTGCGGATGGCTGGAATTATGCTTCCATCTTTTATTCCAGCGACGATATTCTCGAGTCGATCACCGGCACGGCGCGGACCGGAACCATCAATTTTCGCGATGCCGATGGCGCCACCGTCTCGGTAGCGGGCCGGACGCGCCCCGGATTGCTGAATGACCCGGATCGGCGCGATGACGCTTGGGGGGCGCTGGTTCTGGTCGGCAGTGCTCAACGCGACTTGCGCAGCACGGCGGATATCGACCGCAATCTCGATGGCACGGTGGATATCTACAGCAGCCGGATCGTCCTGACCCCGACGGAGCGCGATTTCATCGCGACCAATGCGTCTGGCAACATCGTTACGGGTGTGAGGGCGCTGACGGATGCCGGAGCGGGGTTGGTGGTCGTATCAAATGCCTATGATGTCGGGATGATTCCCGAGGTCGGGGGCGATAACGATCTTCTGCCCGAAGCGGATGCCATTTTGGTAATCCGCGAAACCGAGGCCGCCAATTCCGAGGCCGCCGCCCAGAACGCCGAGACGATTTCGGTCGCGGCGCAGGCCACGGCCCTCGCGGCGGAGGTGCAGCGCGATACGATTGCGGTACAGCTTCAAACCGCCGTCAATGATGGGTCTGACCCGGCTTTGATCGCGACGCTGACACAACAACTGGATGTCGCGGAAACGAATGTGGTGAGCGCCAATGCGCAATCCGACGCTCTGGCCGTCACGGCGCAGGAGGCCCGCGCGGAGGCGGATCGCCTCGCTCTGTCGCCGTTCGAGATTGCGCTGCGGCCTCAACTCGATGCCGCGATTGCCGATCCCGACTTGATCGGATCGACGCGCACCGCCGCCACCGATGCCTATAACGCGGATCTGGTTCAGGCCCTGCGCGGTGTGGATGGAAACGTATTGCTCATCGATCAGCGCGCGCTGTTCGATGCGGTCATCGCCGATCCCGCCCGCTTTGGATTGAGCGCCGAATTCGAACAGGCGAATGATTGCGTGTCGTCGAGCGTTTTGTATCCCTGTAACGATGTGGGCGGATCGGTTGAAGATCTGTTGTTTGTCGATGGTCTCTTGTTGACGGAAACCGGGCATCGACTGGCCGCCGATCAGATCACCGCGCTGGTTACGGCCCCGGCGGCCCTATCGGGTATTCCGACCATCGGTATTTCGGCGGGTCGGGGGATTTCGGATGTTGCGCGCGATCAGGTCTCGCGTGAGCAGACATGGAAAGAGGGCATCTCGCCCTTTATCGCTGGCGTTGCATCCCGCGTGCAGCTCAATCAATCGGGTGGGTTTCCGCAGCATGATGCGGGTTTTTACTCGGGCGTGGGGGGCATGAAATACGTCCTGCCCAACGGCCTCGCCTTCGGGGTTGCGATTGGATATCAGAAAGTCACCGCCCCCGGCGATAATTCCGCGATCGAATATGATGGCGATGCAATGTTCGGAACGGCCTTTGCCGGGATCAATAGCGGCCCGGTCTTCGGCAATCTGACGGCGACTTTCGGCACAGTGGATTACGGCGATGTCAGCCGCGTATCCAATATCGGCGCGGCGCAGATTCGCAATACGGGCGATACGCAGGGCACCGTGCGCGGGGTGACGGCGGAGGCGGGCTTGCGGCTTGTCGAATACGATATCCTGCGTTTTGGCCCGCTCGCCAATTTCTCGCATTGGCGGTCTGAGGTGGATGGCTATGCCGAGAATGGCTGGGAGGCCACGGCGGTCAGCACCGGCGATCTGGAATCCACTTCGACCCGCGCCGGGCTTGGCGTCTTTATGGAAGCGGGCAGCATGATGGACGGTCAGGGATCGGTCTTTCGGGTCAAGGCGCTCTATGGCCATGAGTTCGGCGACGATACCGAAACCGCTAGCGTGACACCGCTGGGCGCGAATTCGGTGGGCAGTTTCTCGACGCAGGTACGCGGGGTCGAGGATGCGCCGCTGGAATTCGGTGCGGAGGTCGTGCTGGGCTATGGTGGCGTCCTGACGACCTTTGGTTATGACGGCATTCTGGGCGATGTCAGCGATCATCGCTTTCGAATTGGGGCGAGTATGCCGCTCTGATACCGCTTTCCCCGCCGGGATTTTCCTGCCATGCAACGCGGGAATGACGGTGGGAGCGGGACGTGGCCATTCAAAAGCGATTGCGGCGCATGAGAATGATGATGCAAACCGCGCTGGGCCTTGGCTCGCGCGGTTTCTTCATGCCGTATCGCTACGCGGCATCGGCCCGGCCCGCCACCGGCTATCCGGAGATCGAGGCGCGGTTTGAGGGGGCGCGAGAGGGCTTTGCCGCCATTCTGGATCATGCGGCTGCCCTGCGCCCGGTCTTTGAGGGATTCATGGGACCACCCCCCGCTCCGCGCTGGGATCAAAGCTGGTTCCCGACCGTCGATGCCGCCATCGCCTGCGCGATTGTCGATGAAGCGCGTCCGGCGCGGATTATCGAGGTTGGCTCTGGCCATTCCACCCGTTTTCTGGCGCGCATGGCGGGCGAGGGGGTTGTCACCTGCATCGATCCGGCCCCCCGCGCGGCATTGGACGGGTTGCCGGTACGCTGGGAACGGGCGCTGCTATCGGAGGCGCATTTGCCTTTATTCGATGGGCTGGATGCGGGGGATGTGGCCTTTTTCGATTCCAGCCATCTGTTATGGCCCGGTCTGGATGTGGATTTGATCGTCAATCGCATCCTGCCACGCCTCGCCCCCGGTGTGCGGGTGCATATCCATGATATTTTCTTGCCTGATCCCTATCCGGAGGATTGGGCATGGCGGGGCTATACCGAGCAAAATGGCTTGGGCGGCTGGCTGCTGGGCGGGGCCTTTACGCCGCTTTTCGCGAGCCGATATGCCGTGACGCGGATGGCCGCGCTGTCGCATTCGGCGGTCAGGGGCCTGCCGCGTCATCCACAGGGCCTCGACACGAGCCTCTGGATGGTGAAAAACGCGGTCCCATGAATACGACATTCCCTCGCATCGTCCTTGTAGAGCCGCAGATGGGCGAGAATATCGGCGCAGCGGCGCGCGGCATGTGGAATTTCGGGCTGGAGGATATGGCCGTCGTCGCCCCCCGTGATGGCTGGCCCAGCGACCCCGCCATCGCCATGGCCGCCGGGGCGACGCATGTGCTGGAGAATGCCCATCTATGCGCCACGACCCGCGAAGCCGTCGCCGATTGCACCCATGTCTATGCCACTACTGCCCGTCCGCGTGGCATGACCAAGCGCGTCGTCACGCCGAGGCAGGCCGCCGCCGAGATGCAGCAGCGCGCCGCGCAGGGCGAGCGCGTTGCCGTGCTGTTCGGGCGCGAGCGATCGGGGCTTGGGACCGAGGATATCGTCCTCTCCAACACGATCATCACCTCCCCGGTCAATCCCGCTTTCGCCTCGCTGAACCTCGCTCAATGCGTGCTTCTGGTCGCCTATGAATGGATGTTGGCGGCGGATGAGACCCCGCCGGTCACCTATGACCCTGGCAAGGGCGGCGCGGCGGAGCGCGAACAGGTCGAGGCATTGCTCGATTTCGTCGAGGGTGAGCTGGAAGATACAGGCTTTTTCTGGCCGTCGGAAAAAGCCCCAACGATGAAGGCCGCCCTGCGCAATCTCTATCACCGGGCGCCGTTGACGGGCGCGGATGTCGGTATCCTATGGGGCACATTCCGCGCGCTGGTCGGTAAACGTCGAAGCGGAAAGCAGGGTTGAGACCCTGCTAACAATGCGGTCAACGGTCTTCAAATTATCGTTTCCTACACCAAAAGATGCGCCTTTCGGTATATCGATGACCTGCATCACAGCAGCGGTTTGAATCTCGTGTATGGCCAAGGGGGGCAGAGAGTGACAAGCCTGATCCAGAGGGTTGCCAATGGCTGTCTGCGATACATCGTGTAACGATATATGAAATATTTAAGGTCCGTATTCCGCGGGCATGAAGTCAGGTGCAATCGTTATGAATAATCCCGCACTCCGGCGTGGACGAGAAGAATTCCGGTCGGCGTTTTGGTCGGCACGGGGGCTTTTCGTCGTCGCGGCGGTGATGAGTTTTTTCGTGAACCTGCTGATGCTGACCGGCCCGCTTTTCATGCTTCAGGTCTATGACCGGGTATTGGCCAGCGGCAGTTTGCCGACATTGCAGGCCCTGATCCTGCTGGTCGCAGGTTTGTTTATCGTGATGGCATTGCTCGATTTTCTGCGGGGGCGCATCCTCGCCCATGCGGGTGCGCGGTTTCAGGCACTGCTCGATGGTCGCGTCTTTGAGGGGACGATGCGCGTCGCCTTGATCCCCGAAGAGCGCGCCCGCCCCGCCATGGCCCTGCGCGATCTGGAATCGATCCAGCAATTCCTGTCCGGTCCCGCCCCTTATGCCTTCTTCGATGCGCCGTGGACGCCGATCTATATCGCGGTAATTTTTGCCCTGCATCCGATCATGGGCTGGTTCGCGGTGGGCGCGGCGATCCTTTTGTTCATTGTGGCGCTGTTGAATCAGATCACGACACTCAAGCCTGAAACCGAATCGCGCAAGGCGACGGCTCTGGCCGAGAAATACGCCGAATCGGTGCGGCGCGAGGCCGAAACGGTGCGTGCATTGGGCATGATCGGCACGACGACGGCGCAATGGGGCATGAAGCGCGGCGAGGCCCTCGAAGCGCAGATGCTCCATAGTGGACGGGCGGGCTTTTTTCAGGCGATGTCGAAATCCCTGCGCCTGTTCCTGCAATCGGCGATTCTCGCGGTTGGTGCATGGTTGGCGGTAAAAACCGAGATTTCCCCCGGTGCGATGATCGCCGGGTCTATCCTGATGGGCCGTGCCCTTGCCCCCATCGATCAGGCCATCGGCCAGTGGCGCATGTTCATTCGTGCGCGGCAGGCTTCCACATCCCTGCACCAGTTCTTCGCGACCGTGCCGGTTTCCGAGCCGAAAACGACCCTGCCCGACCCATCGGCACGCCTGACGGTCTCCGGTCTCGCCGTTGCCCCTCCCGGATCGCGGCAGCCCTTCGTTCGGGGTGTATCCTTCGATGTTCAGCCCGGCGAGGCGGTGGGCGTAATCGGGCCAAGCGCCTCGGGCAAATCGACCCTTGCCCGCGCCCTTGTGGGGATCTGGCCCGTCATGGCCGGAGAGGTGCGCCTCGACGGGGCGACGCTGGACCAGTGGTCAGAGGCGGATCTGGGCAAGTTGATCGGCTATCTGCCGCAGGATGTGGGCCTGTTCAACGGCTCGATCGTGCGTAATATCGCCCGGCTGCGCGAGGATATCGACGAGCGCGACATCGTTCTGGCGGCGGAGCGCGCCGGGGCGCATGAGATGATCGTGAAACTCCCGGATGGCTACGATACCGAAATCGGCGAGGGCGGCGCACAGCTTTCGGGCGGCCAGCGGCAACGGATCGGCCTTGCCCGCGCCCTGTTCGGCGATCCGCCGCTTCTGGTCTTTGATGAGCCGAATGCCAATCTCGATGCCGATGGCGAACAATCCCTGATCCACGCCATCCGTCAGGCCAAGGAGCGGGGCCGCGCCGTCATCGTCATGGCGCATCGCCCCAGTGCCATCGCCATCTGTGACCGATTGCTGGTGATGCGCGATGGCTCGCCGGTCGCCTTTGGGCCACGGGACGAGATTCTCAAACAGACGACACGCAACAGCGGCGCGGTCCAACAAAGCGCCCGGCCCATTATCGGGAGTGTAGGATGAGCCGTTCGAAACCTGTCTATGCCCATGATCCGACCCGCTGGCGCGCGCGTCGGTATGTGTTTGCGGGGGCTGTGGTCGTCATCGGTTTGTTTGGCGGCATGTCCTATTGGAGCGTGAATTCCGAACTTGAGGGTGCCGTGATTGCGGAGGGCGTATTGCGCGTGGAGACGAAATCCAAGCCCGTCCAGCATCAGGAAGGCGGAATCGTCGGCGCGATCTTCGTGAAAAACGGCGATGTGGTCAAAGCCCGCCAACCGCTGATCCGCCTTGACCAGACGACGCAGCAGGCCAGCCTTGCCATCGTCGATAACCAACTTCTCGAATTCCTCGCCCGCCGGGCGCGCCTTCTCGCGGTTCGAGACGAGCGGACCAGCATTACCTTTCCTGAGGTTGTGCTGGGCGAAGCGCGGCGCGATGCCGAACTCAGCGACGTGGTGCGTGGACAGCAAAATCTGTTCTCCGCGCGCCTGTCCGGATACCGGCAGCAGCGGGCACAATTCGCCGAGCGCATCGCACAACTCGAAAATGAGATCCGGGCATCGCAATCGCGCAAACAGGGTTTCGATACACGCCTTTCCTCGCTCGACGAGGATATTCAGACCCAACAGGGATTGCTCGACCGGGGCCTGAGCACACGCCCGCGCCTTCAGGAATTGCTGCGCGAAAAAGCTCGTATGGAGGGCGAAGTCGGGGCGCTGGATGCGGAAGAAGCCCGGCTCCTGCGCCAGATTCAGGAAACCCGCATCGAGATCACCCGTCTGCGCGAGGCACGCCGGGAGGGTGCGCTTGACGAATTGCGCGATGTGGAGGCCCGCATTGCCGAACTGCGCCAGCGAAAAATCGTCGCCAGCGAAGCCCTGCGCCGGATCGAATTGCGCGCTCCGGTCGATGGTGTGGTCGAAGACCTGGCCGTCTTCGCCCCCGGTGCCATCGTCGCGCCGGGCGAGCCGATCATGACCATCGTGCCGATTTCAGACCGCCTGATTCTCGAAGCGCGGGTCTCGACTGACAAGCGTGACAAGATTTTCCTCAGCCAACCCACCCGCGTTCGCTTTCGCGCCTTTAACCAGCGCACGACCCCCGAACTGAACGGCGAGGTCGTCTCGATCTCGGCAGACCGGAAAATCGATGAGGTCAACGGATTTCCCTATTACGGGGTCGAAATCCTGCTGACGGATGACGAGCGCGCAAGGCTGGGGGAGGAAAATGAATTGGTGCCGGGTATGCCCGCCGAAATCTATATTCAGACCGAAGGGCGCAGCCCGCTGAATTATATGATCAAACCGATTCTCGATAACTTTGAACCGGCCTTCAAGGAAGATTAGAGTGAAACGCGCTTAAATAATGGCGGGCTACTGCCATCATTCCGTCCGGGTGGCAACGGTTTCCATCTGACCCAGCCACCGCTCGATGCGTGCTTTATTTGCTCCAAGGTCGCTGTAGCCGAACCGCGAGCGGCTATAGACCGAAAGCCTGCTGCCATCCTTGGCCGGGGTTGCCAGCACCGATATGTAATCGGGAAACCCGAAAACGGCACTGCGCTGAACATAGGTTGCATGGGCTTGCGCCACCTCGCCTGCGATCATCGTCACGCGCGGATCGCTCCGGGCGATGCGGTCAAACCGGCTCAAGGCATCCTCCGGCGATAGCGGCATGAAGACCGCATCGTGATCGGCGACCCGATAGCTGTTCGGGCGCTCTGACGGTTTGGCTGTGGTCGGGTCGACATGCCATCGCGTGGGGTCGTCCGTCGCAATCCGGGGCAGGATGAGGGCCATGGCCAACAGGCCAATACCGCCGATCAGCAGCCATTTCGTCACAGCGGCTTTTCCAGCAGCACGGTCGTGCCATGGCGCATCGCGCGGGGATGGGGGGGCAGGGATACGCGCGCGGCCTCGGCAAAGCCCAGCGTTTCGTAGAAGGCGCGCGCCGCCGCGTTATCCTCCCAGACGAACAAGGTAACCCGCGTCTCGCCATGCTCGCCCGCCGCCTCGGTCATGGCCTGAACCAGCGATCGTGCGACACCTTGGCGACGATAGGGTTCGAGAACTCCGAGGCGGGAAATATGAAAGCTATCTTTTGGCATCGCCGCCTGAATCGGTGCGAAATAGGCCAGTCTTGCGGCCGCTTCGCCGGTATCGGTCGATGGTTGAACGAGCGTGGTGGGATAGGCCCCCGCCGCGCCGACCACATCGCCATCTTCCGCGATCCACGACCATTGCCAGGAATCCGTTCCCTCGCGGGCATAGATCGAGGCCAGCGTTGCCCCCACGGACCGGCCTTCGAATAATCCATCCAGCAGGAAGGTCGCGAATTCCGGTGCAGTGAACAGCTCGATGGCCGCGAGAGCGGGGGCATCCTCGCGGTTGGCAGGGCGAATGGTGACGCTCACCTATGCCGCCTCGGCGGCGTCGCGCTCGCGGGCGATTTCCTCGGCTTTTTGTTCAACAAGGCTGACGATATGATCCACCATCTTCGTGTTTTCGATCTTATGATCCTGAAGCCCGGACAGATACACCATCCCCGAACCCGCGCCCCCGCCCGTGAAGCCGATATCGGTTTCGCGCGCTTCGCCGGGGCCGTTTACGACACAGCCGATGATCGAAAGGGTCATGGGGGTATTGATATGAGCGAGCCGTTCCTCAAGCAAAGACACCGTCTTGATAACGTCAAAACCCTGTCGCGCGCAGGAGGGGCAGGAGATGATTGTCACGCCCCTATGGCGCAGGTTGAGGGATTTGAGGATTTCGAAACCGATCTTCACTTCCTCCACTGGATCGGCGGACAGCGAGACTCGGATCGTATCGCCGATTCCTGCCCAGAGCAGTCCCCCCATCCCGATGGCGGATTTGACGGAGCCGGAAACCGCGCCCCCCGCCTCGGTCACTCCCAGATGCAGGGGATAGTCGCAGGCATCGGCCAGCGCCATATAGGCCGCGCTGGTCATGAAGACATCGGATGCCTTCACGCTGATCTTGAATTCGCGGAAATCATTGTCTTCGAGGATGCGGGCATGTTCCAGCGCGCTTTCGACCATCGCATCGGGGCAAGGCTCACCGTATTTTTCCAGCAAATGCCGTTCAAGCGAGCCGCCATTGACCCCGATCCGCATTGAGCACCCATGATCGCGAGCCGCTTTGACAACCTCGCGCACACGGTCGGGCGAACCGATATTGCCGGGGTTGATCCGCAGGCAGGCGGCACCCGCTTCGGCGGCCTCAATGGCGCGTTTGGAATGGAAATGGATATCCGCCACGATCGGCACCGTGGTCTCGCGGACAATATCGTGCAGCGCGGCGGTCGAGGCTTCATCCGGGCAGGAGACCCGCACGATGTCGGCTCCCGCCTCGGTGCATTCGTTGATTTGGTCGATGGTCGCCGCGGCATCTGATGTCAGGGTATTGGTCATCGTCTGGACGGCGATGGGCGCATCGCCCCCGACCGGAACATCCCCGACCATGATCTGACGGCTTTGACGGCGATCGATATCGCGCCACGGGCGAACGCTCATCGCTCGATCCTTTCGACTTCATGCATTTGGTCGAGTATCGCGCGGCAGAGGTCGGCACACAAGAAATTCCCGCATAAGATCGGGTTTTCGTTCTATTCCGATGCGGCGCCGGTCACAGTGGATGCAAAGCGGTCGGACAGGGCGGCCCGATCGATGGCGATACCGCGCATCACGGCGCCGCGCTTTCCGAATGGGCCATGGCGCTCGCCGTCCAGCTCGACCACGAGGCCGCCTGCATTCCCGACCTTCAGGACCAGAGCCTTATCCGCCGGAATATCAAAGGTTTCTTCCGGGGCAAGAATACCCGAAAAAGTAACGCGACCCGATGGGGCTTTCACTTCGATCCAGGTTTCCTCAAGGGCCACGAGAGCAAAATCCCGTCCGCCGGACACTGCTGTCGATGCCGATGCATCGGTTGCGGTGGTCTCAGGTTGCGTCAGCAATGCTGCACGGGTTTCGGCGGCGATTTCAGCGACGAAGACGGGCGGCGCAGGGGTCAGGTCAATCGGTGTCGCCTGACGAACGAGGCTATTGACCGCCATCATGCCCTTATGTGCCGAAAACAGACCGGCGGTTGAAATATCGATGTCCGATACAGGGCCGTCCGCCGCGTGCTCGGTGTCGGGCAGTGTCCAATAAGGGGGCGTTCCAAGCTTGGCGTAGCTCAGGTCTGCGGGGCGCTCGATGGTCTCGTCGCCCGTTCCACCACTGATTGAATTATCCGAGATATTGGCCGTGAAGACCGGCGGTTCCGCATCCGTAGCGCCGATCACGCTCAGATTATCGGGGATAATGCCCGCCTCGCGCGCCGCAATCACGCCGTACCAGATGGCATAGCCCAGACCGGCCAGCACCACCAAAGGCCACAGGGAAATCAGACTGCGCCCTACGCCCCCCGCACCGGATTCGGTGCGCCGGGGAGGCGTGTAGCCCGCGAGGGGGTTTTGTGCGGTTGAGGCGGCGGTTATGGTCGCGGCCTTGGTGCGGTTAAAGCCCTTGCGAGGGGCATTGGGGACGCCGCTTTCCTGATCGAAGCGAGTAAGAGTTTCTTCAGGATTTAGCTGTAAATACGCGGCATAGTTGCGCACGAAGCCATCGACATACACCTTATCAGGCAAAGCGGAGCGATCACCGGCCTCGATCGCCTCAATGTAATACGCTTTGATTCGAAGATCGGCTTCGACATCGGCGACAGAAAGGCCCCGTGCGGCTCGCGCCGCGCGCAGTTCATCGCCGAGGGACGCTCGGGTTTCTTCAAACTTCAAGGCTGATACGTCTTTATGGGCCGTCATTATCTGCTCGCGACGGGGATGCCGCTTTAGGGCGGGCGCTTTCGGAATACTGTACGCCACAACATTCATCGGTTCAACGCCCCAATTCGAGTTCTGCACGCGTTATTCTGTGCGGCCCAAACTCTTCGTTCGATCAATCACCATGAGGAGCCAGAATGCTCCTTCGATGTAAGTTTGTATCCTCCATGCAAGTTCCATGACGAACCGTTCATTGCAAGATATTTCGGCGCTTAGGCGTCGAATCGGCACGACAGATGTGGAATGAGTCTCAATATATGTATCGAATTTGATCGCTCCAAAATCGCTCAAGGCGTTTGAGGTGATCGCCGAGCGCTACCAGATCATCGTCATCCAGCAATTTGTTCTGGGTGATGCTGTCAATATGTCGCGCCCATAGTTCCGAGACGATCGTGCGCATATCGCGCCCTTTCTCGGTCAGGCTGATGCGGACGGCGCGCCGGTCGACGGAGCAGCGTTCGTGGCTGATATATCCGGCTTCGACCAGCTTCTTGAGATTATAGGAGACATTCGACCCCTGATAATACCCGCGCGATTTCAGCTCACCCGCCGTGACCTCGTTATCGCCGATATTATAGAGCAGCAGTGCCTGAACGCTGTTCACATCGATGATGTTCAGCCGCTCAAACTCATCTTTCACCACATCGAGGATGAGGCGGTGCAGGCGCTCGATATACGACAATGTATCGATATACTGATTGAAAACGCTCGGCGCTTCGTCACCGTCTTCGAGCGTTTGACGGTCGGCCGGTGCGGCTTGGTGGGCCATACCCAAATCCTCATGAACACATTGATTACATGCTGCATGATGGACGTGTAATGTAAAAGTGCGCTTAAATTTGATAGACTTATTGGAGTTAATTCACGGCAACGAATTAACGATACGCTTCAGGATTGCCTCTTCGTCTTGTCTGGCATCGACCGGGGGGGCAGACGCGCCCGATACCCAAAGAAACAGCTGCTGATCCTGACGAGTCATCAATGTTTCCAGCGAGGACAGCTCCGCATCTGTCAGGGATGGCCCTTCGGTATCGACGAAGGTGCCGAGGATGATGTCCATTTCCTTCATACCGCGCCGCCACGCCCTCATCCGAAGGCGTTTGAGGCGGGTATCGCGATCCGTGGCAATATTGTTCTCGATCATGGTGCTCAGTCGATTGCGGCGAGGGCGTCGGCGATTCGGGAGATGCGCTTTTGCAATCGAGCCTGAATCTCCACGGCCTCGCGCAGTTCACCCGCCAGGCGCAGCCGGATCGCGCGACCGTCGAGGGCTTCTTCAGCCAAATCGGGGGCGGATACCCCGTCTCCGGCCCCGGTCAGAAGCCATGCCGGGGTGACGCCCAGAATACCGGCCAGCATGGACAGCTTGTTCGCGCGCGGCTCGGCACCGTCGCCTTCCCAAGCATCGATCGTCTGGCGCTGCACGGCAAGGCGCGCGGCAAGCTCGCTCTCGGACAATCCCGAACGGTCGCGGGCGACGCTGATCCGCTCGCCCAAGGTCGAGACGTCATCACCGTAATAGTCGCATTCTTCCATCATCGCTGTCATGTCTGGCCCCCCAAGGTTGAACGGGGCATATCATGGCGGGGGAGGACGTCCAACATTTGTCCGCGCGTCATTGCCGCGCATGAATCGAGACGGATTGAAGCATGTCGGTTTATTCGGATAAGGACGGGGCATGACACAGCATTTCTGCGTTGCCGCCTTCTACCATTTTGCGCCGCTCGATGCGCTGGAAGAAACGCGCGCGTCTCTTATCGAGATCGGACGACAAGGCCGCGTGCGCGGCACGATCCTGCTGGCTCCGGAGGGGGTTAATGGCACCATCGCGGGGGAGAGGAGGGCGGTCTTGGCCGTGCTCGACGCGGTGCGCGCGATGGAGGGATTCGCGGGTCTTGGATGGAAAGAAAGCCATGCGGAGACGATGCCCTTCAACCGGCTCAAAGTCAGGATCAAGCGCGAGATCGTAACGATGGGATGCCCGGATGTGGACCCCGCAGGGCAGGTGGGGCGCTATGTCGAGCCAGCGGACTGGAACGATCTGATCGGCCGCGAGGATGTCGTTCTGATCGATACCCGCAATCGCTATGAAGTCGATATCGGCAGCTTTGACGGAGCCATCGATCCGGACACCGAGAGTTTTCGCGAGTTTCCCGAATGGTGGGCGGCGAATGAGCCGGATTTTGCGAATAAGACGGTCGCGATGTTCTGCACGGGCGGCATCCGATGTGAAAAGGCGACCAGTTGGCTTGTCGGTAAGGGGGTGGAGAATGTCGTCCATCTCAAGGGCGGCATTCTGAAATATCTCGAAGAAATCCCGCAGCAGGAAAGCCGATGGCGGGGCGAATGCTTTGTCTTCGATCAGCGCGTCGCCGTCGGGCATGGGCTGGCGCAGGGGTCTTACGACATCTGCCATGCCTGCCGCCGCCCGGTCGCGCCGGAGGCGATTCATGCGCCATCCTACGAGCGGGGCGTTTCCTGCCCCGCCTGTATCGATGATTTCACCCCGGAGGATCGCGCCCGGTTTCGGGAGCGTCAGCGTCAGGTCGACCTTGCCGCTCACCGGGGCGAGCGGCATCTGGCGGGCGATTGAGAGGCTTTACTTGAAGACGCTCTCTTTGCCGAAATGCTTGGTGAGCAGGTAATAGATCACCGCACGGTATTTCGTGCGGTTTGACTTGCCATAGGTTTCGATGGCGGCATTGACACCGGCCATGGCCTTGTCCGCATCGGTGACGCCCAGCTTCTTCATGACGAAGTTATTGCGAACGGTTTCAAGCTCGGTTGTGCTGCTGCCCGAAACCGTCGAGGAATCGCGGTTGTAGATGGAGGGGCCGCAAGCGATGGTCACTTTTGTCAACAGCGCCATATCCGCGTCGATCTTGCATTTCTGCTTGAGATCATCGGCGTATTTCTCGATCAGATCATCCCGCTTGCCCATCTATCGGCACTCCCGTTTGCTCAAACTGCGATAATTCGATGCAGTAAGCGCATTCCTTTAACAAATTGCAAGCAATCGGGAGTGTGAGGGGCGTGGAAAATGAGACGAACCGCCCGTCTCTCAAAAATGATAGGCGTAGCGCATGCCGATGCTCGTCATCCCGTCATTCGCCTCTTCATCGCACAGAATATCGCCATGGGAGACGTGGGAAATGTACAGGCTGATGGCGTGCTTCTCTTTGCGGTAGCCCAGCCCCGCCCCCTCCCGAAACAAGAGATTGCAACCGAGATCGAGGCCGTCCGCGTCGCGGGGTGTATCGGCGTCGTGGAGTGCGAAGCCGAAAAAACCCTCCAGAAACAGGGATTCTGTCAGGTGATAGCGGGCCGTTGCGCCGAGATAGGCGGTATTGGTATCGCCGCTGGTATTGAGGGTTCCGCCGATCGTGGGCAGGAACTCGATGGCCCAATCTGCGCCGAAGACGGGCCGAAAGCGAAGCTCAAGATTGGCATCGACTCCGTCCTCTTGATCCTCCTGAAGAGTATGGGCAAACGCGCCGATGACAACGCTGTCGATCATGCCGGGCACATCGTCTGTAGCGTGTGTCAAGGCGGGGAAAAGCGCTCCTGCAACCATAGCAAAAACGCCGTAACTCCGTATAAACATGCAACTAACCATCACTATAGGAATCGCCTAAAAAGAGTAGGCGCATTCCACACGAGACATCAAGTCTACGTTATCGTCATGGTTTTGAGAGTTAGATCGAAAAGCTCGTTCCGCAGCCGCATGAGCTTGTGGCATTGGGATTTTCGACCGCGAAATGCGCGCCGATCAACTCGTTCTTGTAGTCGATGACGGCACCATCGAGAAAAGGTTGAGAGACAGAATCAACAGCGACGCGGATGCCATCCTTTTCAATCACGATATCATCTTCGGCAACTGTTTCGTCCAACTCGAAAGTATATTGAAAGCCGGAACACCCCCCGCCCAGAACGGCGACTCGCAACAGCTTTTCGCCCGGATCGCCGCCAAGGATCGCTGCGAGTTGCGTAAACGCGGCATCCGTGACACCGATTCCCCCGCTTTGCGCGCCATCCACCATCACCAATGAACCGTCCATGTTTCGCTCCCGCGCAAAATCTGTCACACCCATCATCTATGAAGGTGGGGTGAGAGTACAAGGATAGACATGATCGAGAGCGACCGTTTGCGTCCCTATGCCGTTCATCCGTCACGCACGCGCGGGCGGATCGTCTGCGAAGAAGAGAGCCGCCACCGCTCGCCCCATCAACGCGACCGCGACCGCATCCTGCATTCTGCCGCCTTTCGCAAACTGATGCACAAGACACAGGTTTTTGTGGCCCATGAGGGCGATTATTACCGCACGCGTCTGACCCATTCCCTCGAAGTCGCCCAGATTGCGCGCTCCGCTGCGCGTTCTCTCGGTCTGAACGAGGATCTCGCGGAGGCGGTGGCTCTGGCGCATGATCTGGGGCATACGCCCTTCGGCCATGCGGGAGAGGATGCGCTGGATGCCGCCATGAGCGCCTATGGCGGCTTTGACCATAATGCCCAAGCCCTGCGGATCGTCACGCATCTTGAACGCCGCTATGCCGATTTTGACGGGCTGAACCTGACATGGGAAACCCTCGAAGGGCTGGTCAAGCATAACGGGCCATTGCTGTCGCCCGGAATAACGCGCGCCGACCTGCCTTTTGCGATCCGCGATCTGGGGGCGGGATTCGATCTCGAACTCGATACCCATGCCAGCCTTGAGGCGCAGATTGCGGCGTTGGCCGATGACATTGCCTATAACGTTCACGATCTCGATGATGGATTGCAGGCGAGTTTCTTCACGCTCGATGAGTTGCACGACCTGCCGCTGATCGGGCCGATTCTGGCCGATGTCGATGCGCTGTATCCGGGCACGGCCCCCCGGCGGCGCAAGCATGAGGCACTACGGCGCCTATTCTCGGTGATGGTCGAGGATTTGATGCGCGAAACGGTGTCGCGAATCGAGCGTGCGGCACCGGACAGCGCCATCGCCGTTCGTCGCCATCCGGCTCCGCTGGCCGCGTTTTCGGGATCGATGATCGAAGGAATGAACGGCATCCGCGCGTTTCTGAAGGCGCGGATGTACCGCCATTTCCGCGTCAACCGCATGACGGTAAAGGCCCATGCCGTCATTGCGGAGATGTTTCCGCTATTGCTGGGCATGCCCAACCTTTTGCCGGAGGATTGGGCGGCCGAGGCGGCAGATCTTGACCGGACGGGCAAGGCGCGGCTGGTGGCCGATTACATCGCCGGAATGACGGATCGCTACGCGCTTGACGAGCACCGGCGCATGACCGATCCCTATACCCGCTGCTGATCCGCGTCGCGCTTTGCCTCGCGCATCGTCGTCTCCAGCCGGTCGAGAAACCGCGAACGATCCGCTTTGCTGAAGGGTTTGCCGCCCCCGCCGCCCTGTGACAGCGGATTGGCCGCACGTAGATCGGCCATCAGGTCGCGCGTGGCAAGCTGCGCGCCGATATTCGCCAGCGTGAAGGCATCTCCATCATGGCGCAGCACGCGCCCTCCCGCCTCAAGGCATTTGGCGGCCAGCGGTATATCGCCCGTCACGCAGACATCCCCCGCCCCGATCCGCTCCGCGATCCACATATCCGCCGCGTCCGGCCCTTCGGCCACGACGATGGTATGGACCAGCGGATGCGGGTTCGGGCGAATGCCGCCATTCGAAACGACGAAGACCTCCGCCCCGTGACGCTCGGCGACGCGCAGACATTCCGCCTTCACCGGACAGGCATCAGCGTCGATATAAAGGATCGTCATGCATTCATCCCCGCTACCCATCCGCTGGACCATGCCCATTGGAAATTATACCCGCCAAGCCAACCCGTTACGTCCACAGCCTCACCAATCGCATAAAGGCCGGGCACCGCCTTTGCCTGCATCGTCTTGGCGTTCAGGCCATCCGTGTCGATCCCGCCCAACGTGACCTCGGCCTTGGCATAGCCTTCGGTGCCGGAGGGGTGCAGCCGCCAGCCATTGAGCTGTGCCCCCAGTGTGCGCAGTGCCTTGTCGGGAAGATCGGCCATGCGTTTACCGGGCAGGCTCGCGGCAAAGGCCCCGGCGAGGCGAGAGGGCAGGATTTCCGCAAGGGCGGTTTTCGGCTCTCCGCGTCCCCGTTCATGCTTGGCGGCGACCAGACGCGCCGCTGCGTCATGCTCCGGCACGACATCGAGCGTGATGGATTCGCCCTCGCGCCAATAGGAGGAAATTTGCAAGACCGCCGGGCCGGAAAGACCGCGATGGGTCAACAGCATCGCCTCGCGAAACGTCACCGCACCGCAGGAGGCACGGCATTCCAGCGACACGCCGCTCAGGGGACGCATCATCTCCAGGGCTTTGGCCCCGAAGGTCAGCGGCACGAGGGCAGGGCGGATTTCCGTCAGGGCCAGCCCAAAGCGCTTGGCGATATCGTGGGAAAACCCGCTCGCCCCCATTTTCGGAATCGACAGGCTGCCCGTGGCCAGCACCAGCGAAGACGCGGTGACTGCGCCCCGGTCGGTCATCACCGAAAAGTGGTCGGGCCGCGTGATATCCGAGACCGGGCACCCCAGCCAAAGATCGACCCCGCCAGCGGCGCATTCCGCCAGCAGCATCGCCACCACCTCGCGCGCCGAGCCATCGCAGAACAATTGTCCCAACGTCTTTTCATGCCATGGAATGCGGTGCTTTGCGATCAGATCGATGAAATCGTCCTGCGTATATTGCGCGAGAGCTGATTTGCAGAAATGGTTGTTTTGGCTCAGGAAGTTTTCCGGCGCACAATGCAGATTCGTAAAATTGCAGCGTCCGCCTCCTGAAATCAGGATTTTCTTGCCGGGCTTGTCCGCATGGTCGATCAACAGCACGCGCCGTCCGCGCTGTCCCGCAATCGCGGCACACATCATCCCGGCGGCCCCGGCCCCGATCACGACAACATCGTATTTTTGCTCCATGTGGCCCTGCCTAGGGATGATCGCGGGTCTCCACAATCGCGGATCACTGAAAATGTGATGTGACAATCTGCCCCGGTCACGGCACGATTGACCGGATCACAGGAGGATGTCGGATGATGAGACTATTGGCGGTGGCGACCCTGGCGCTGTGCGCCGCGATGCCTGCCCATGCGGCGGAAGGCAAGCGGATCGAGATCAAGGGAGAGCTGATCGATACATGGTGCTATTTCTCCGGCGTCATGGGGGGACCGGAATCGGTGGTCGGCACGGCGCATCATACCTGCGCCATGTGGTGCGCGGCGGGGGGTATTCCCGTCGGTCTGCTCGCCGAGGATGGCGAGGTCTATATGGTTCTCAAGCTGGCAGGCGATGACGAATCGAATGGCGGCGATACCTTTCTGACCATGAACAACGATACGATCGTGGCCGAGGGGATGCATTATGCCCGCGATGGCATCAATTACCTCGTCGTTTCGGAGGTGATCGCGAATGAGGGGATTCCGAACCACACCCATGAGGATTTTGGCGTCACTCCGGGCAACACGATTCCCGATTCCGTGGTCGACAAGGTTTTGGAGGACGGATGATGCTTAGAAAAATCATAGCGATAACCTGCCTTCTGGCCGTTCCGGCTCATGCGGAGGAAGGGGCTTTTTCCGAAGGCTCCAAGGCAAAAAGCTGGAACCTCACAGGGCAGGAAAAAGCGCTGTTCAGCGCGAAAGTCGTCGATGTCCTGTGTGAATTGACGGGGGATTGCCCCGCCCAATGCGGGGCTGGAAAGCGCCAGCTGGGCCTGATACGCGTGGCGGATGATGCGCTGGTCTTTCCGGCGAAGAACGGCCAGCCGCTCTTTACCGGCGCGGCCACCGATCTGTTGCCCTATTGCGGCAAGACGGTCGACGTTGACGGATTGCTGACCGGGGGCGACGAGATCCGCGCCGGATCGGCAAAACTCTTTCAAATTCAACGCATTCGCGAAGCGGGCGGTGAATGGACCAAAGCGAATAAATGGACGAAAGACTGGGCGAAGAAAAATCCGGATGCAAAGGGCAAGGGGCCGTGGTTCCGCCGCGATCCGCGCATCACCAAAGAGATTGAGAAGGATGGCTATCTCGGCCTAGGGCTGGCCGCCGACAAGGCGTTTATCAAGGATTGGTACTGATGCGCCCGGCGGTCGCCGCGCTGGTTGTGGCACTTGTGGCCTCGCCAGTGGGGGCCGAATCCCCGTTGCCCTTTGATATCGGAGGCCCGTTCACGCTGGTCGATCAGGGCGGCGAGGAGCGCACGGAGGCCGCCTTGGTCGGCACGCCCTCCCTGCTGTTCTTCGGCTATGCGCAATGCCAGTCGATTTGCACCGTTGCCCTGCCACGCATGGCCGAGACGGTCGATCTGCTGGATGAGGCGGGGCTGAAGGTCCGCCCTGTCCTCGTCACCATCGATCCGGCGCGCGATACGCCCGCCTCGCTCAAAGATGCCGCGCCGGGGATCCATCCGCGCCTCCTCGCTCTGACGGGTAGCGAGGCGGCCCTGTCAGCGGCGCGCAGGGCCTATCGCGTCGAGCGCGAGAAAATCGGGGAAGATATTCAAGGCCCGATCTTTTCCCATGGCAGTTTTGTCTATCTGCTGGATGATGCGGGTCAGTTCCTGACGCTTTTGCCACCCATTCTCGGATCGGAACGGATGGCAGAAATCGCGCTCAAATATTTGAAGAAGAGTTAGCCTTCTTCGCCGATGGCCAGAGTCGTGACCGTGCCCGGATCGGTCGGAGCATAGGTGTTGCCATCTTCCTCGCCGATGGCAAGGGTGGTGACGGTGCCCGGATCGGTGGGGGTGTAGGTGTTGCCGTCTTCTTCGCCGATGGCCAATGTGGTCGCGATTCCCGGATCGGTCGGAGAGGTGTAGCTGTTGCCGTCCTCCTCGCCCAGCGCGAGGGTCGTTGCGATGGGGGGCGGTCCTGCGCCATCGCCGATGCCGCCATCCGGCTCGACGGGGATGGGACCGGAGCCGTCCTCCTCGCCCAAGGCAAGGGTCGTCACCGTGCCGGTATCGGGGGCATAGATGCTGCCGTCTTCCTCACCGACCGCCTCGGTCGTCACGAAGGGGGGCGGCCCCGCGCCGTCGCCAATCCCGCCATCCGGCTCGACCGGAAACGGGCCAGAGCCTTCTTCTTCGGCAATGGCGAGGGTCGTCACCATGGGGGGTGACCCCGCGCCATCGTCGATGCCGCCATCCGGCTCGACCGGAAGAGCGCCGGAGCCATCCTCCTCGCCTACGGCCAGGGTTGTGACGTCGGGGGGTGTGTAGGTATCGTACACATTGCCGTCTTCTTCGCCGAGCGCGAGGGTGGTTGCCGTGCCATTGCTCACCTCTTGGTCTACATCCGTATAGACCGGCGCCGTCGGTACGCTGACACGCGGCGTATCCACAGGGGCTTCAGCGACACCCTTCTGGGCGCAAGCGGATAGGCCCTGCAAGGCAAACAAGCTTACGCCGCCGAGGAGAATTGCACGTTGAGAATGTCTCAGGATCGGAAAACTGGGCATCGTCCATTCCTCAAAATCTTTATCACGATATGTAGCATCTTGAGACAGTGTACATTAAAATATGAATCGAATCTAGCAAAACCCTTTAATTTCTTCACAAATGATATCAATACCTGCCGCTATCTTCTCGCTTTTAATAGAAGAATACCCCAAGCGCATGTGGCGCGATGATCGCTTCTGCGCGAAGAATGGCGCACCCGCTTCGATCAGGACACCCCGATCGCGCAACCGCTCGGCCAGAACGGCGGTATCGATGGATGAAGGCGCTTCGATCCAGAAGCTGGCACCGCCGAATTGAGGTGCGCGGGCATCCGTCAGGCCCACAAGATCGAGTGCGCGCTCCATCACTTCGCGGCGTTGCGCCAAGGCATTGCGCAGGCGATTGATCAATGCATCATGGTGCCCCAAAGCGAGAAAATAGGCCGCTGTACGCTGGGCATATCCCGGAGGGTGCCGCAGCATGAGAAAGCGCAGGGCGCGGGCTTGGGCAATCACTGGCTCCGGCGCGGCAACATAACCAAGGCGCAATCCCGGAAACAGGGATTTCGAAAAGCTGCCGACATAGATCACTCGATCAGATTTATCCAAGGATTTCAAGGCAGGTGCGGGTTTTTGCAAAAACCCCAGCTCAAAATCGTAATCATCCTCAATGATGATGAAATTGTACCGTTCCGCCGCCGCCAATAGATCACGTCGGCGGGCCAAAGGCATGGTTGCCGTGGTCGGCGCCTGATGGCTTGGCGTGACGAAGACGACATCCACATTGCGCAAACGATCATCGATCACCATGCCATGATCGTCCACCGGGATCAGAACAATATCGGCCCCCAGCATGGTCAGGGTATTGCGGAAATCGGGGTAGCACGGGTCTTCGATTGCTACCCGGACCCCCTGCGCACAAAACAGTTCAGCGAGTAAAAACAAGGCATTCTGCGCCCCCATTGTCACAAGAATCTGCTCGGTCGTGACCATCACGCCCCGCCGGGGAAGCGTACGGGCGCGGATGTAATCGACCAGCAAGGGGTCGTCCGCTTCGCCTTTATCCCCCGCCATCGCCTCAAAATTGCGCAAGCCAAGGGCTTGGCGTGCGCAATCGCGCCAGTCGGAATGATTGAACAGGGTCGGATCAGCTTGGCCATAGACGAACGGATATGCAAATTCGCGCCAGTTCAGCGGCTTGGCAATGCGGTCCAGATCGGAGAACGAACGCCGGAAGCGGCGGTTCCACGTTGCGGTATCGCTTGCATCGGCGGGCGTCTCAAGATGCATCCCGCCGACCGCGCTGGATACGGGCGCATCCATTCCCACGTAATACCCGCTGCGATTGCGGCTTTCGAGATATCCATCGGCGACGAGCGCCTGATAGGCGAGCGTCACGGTGTTGCGCGACACCGATAGTTGATCCGCCATCGCGCGGGACGAGGGGACGACTTCGCCGGGCTGCAATCGACGCGACAGGATCGCCGAGACCAGCATTTCCCGCACCTGCGCCTGTAACCCGACGCCCTCTATCGGGTCCAAGTGGAATAATGCGTCCTTCATTCACGTATCCTGTGGAAACTGGCTCCATCGAGAGGCCGGATTGGCCCTAACGGACAGTCGGTAAATCAAGTATAAACGTCAATGAAAATGACACCGGCCCAGCAAGGGGCCTCAACCGGAAGGATCACTGCAATGGACGGCGCCCAGCTCCAGTATGAAGCAAATTCTCTCGAAGCCCAGTGGATGCCTTTTTCTGGCAACCGTGATTTCAAGGCCGCGCCCCGCCTCGTCGTTCAGAGCGAAGGGGTCTATCTGACCGATCATAAGGGGGGCCAGATCATTGACGGATCATCGGGCCTGTTCTGTGTGCCCGCCGGTCATGGCCGTCGCGAGATTGCCGATGCCGTCCATGCGCAGATGATGCAGAACGATTACTGCTCGCCATTCCAGACCGGCCAGCCGACCTCCTTCGCCCTTGCCGAAGTCGTCGCGCGCCGCTTGCCCGAAACCTTCAACCACGTCTTTTTTGTCAATTCCGGTTCGGAGGCGATCGATACGGCGTTGAAGATGGTCATGGCCTATCACCGGGCGAAGGGCGAAAGCCATCGCGTCCGCTATGTCAGCCGCGAGCGGGCCTATCACGGGGTCAATATCGGCGGTGTATCACTGGCCGGAATGGTCAAGAACCGCGAGACCTTTCCCCATGTGATGCCGAATGTCGTGACCATGCGCCACACATGGACCGGCGATGATATGTTCGTACAGGGTCAGCCTGAGCATGGCCGTGAACTGGCCGAGGATCTGGCCCGCCATTGCGAAACCTATGGCGGCTCGACCATCGCCGCTGTCTTTGTCGAGCCGGTTGCCGGGTCGACCGGCACGCTGGTGCCGCCGAAGGGCTATCTCGAACGCCTGCGCGAGATTTGCGATGAGCATGGCATTTTGCTGGTCTTCGATGAAGTCATCACCGGCTTTGGCCGTCTTGGTATGCCTTTCGCGACCCAGAAATTTGATGTGGTGCCGGATATTATCACGATGGCAAAAGCGCTTACCAATGGCGCGATCCCGATGGGCGGCGTTGCGGCGACGGATGAAATCTACGAAACCGTGACCGGCACCTCGCCAGAAAACGCCATCGAGTTTTTCCATGGCTACACGTATTCCGGCCATCCAGCGGCCTGTGCTGCGGGCCTCGCAACCCAGAAAATCTATGACGATGAAGGGTTATTCGAGCGTGTGGCGGAAAATGAGCAGTATTTCCTCGATGCGATCTGGTCGCTGAAGGATCATGAGCTGGTCAAGGATCTGCGCGGGATCGGATTCATGGCGGCGGTCGATGTTCACCATGACGGTGTGCCAGGACGACGCGGGACGCAGCTTCAGAAAGACCTGTTCTGGAACGGTTGCCACATCAAATTTACCGGCGATAACGCGATTGTCGCTCCGCAATTCATTGCCGAGCATAGCCATATCGATGAAATCGTTGATAAACTTCGCAAAACCTTGGATCAGAATCTGCACGCTTCATAATCTGGAAAGCATGGCACGAGGGATGCAGTTCTTAATCCTGTGTTTACGTGTCTCCAAACTTCAAGGGCAGTCCTTCGGGACTGCCCTTTTTTCGTGCTTGGCGCGGCCTGGTCAAATCCGGGACATAGGCGAAATCATGGGCCAGTCCTACACACCTTCGGTCGAAAGCGGTTTACCCTCGCGCGCGCGTTCGTCGAGCAAATTGGTCAGCCAATCCGGGTCCATCTCCGGCACGGAGGAGAGCAGCAGATCCGTGTAGTCATGGTGCGGTGGCTGGAACATCTCGACTTTCGGTCCCTGTTCCACAACCTTGCCATGCTGCATTACCACCACTTCATCGGCGATGGCGCGCACGGTCGCCAGATCATGGGTAATGAACATATAGGCGAGGCCCAGTTCACCCTGTAGCCGATCCAGCAGGCGCAAAATCCCTTCTGCAACCAATTGGTCCAGCGCGCTCGTCACCTCGTCGCAGATAATGAATTCCGGGTCCGCCGCCAGCGCGCGGGCGATGCCGATGCGCTGTTTCTGACCCCCGGATAATTCACCGGGGAAGCGATGGGCGAAGGTATCCGGCTCCATCTCGATCAGGGCTAGCAATTCGCGCACCCGCTCCTCCCGCGCCCGTCCCTTGAGACCGAGATAGAATTCGACGGGGCGTCCGATGATGTCGCGGATGCGCTGTTTCGGGTTCAGCGCGGTATCGGCCATCTGATAGATCATCTGCGCCTGTCGCAATTGATCCTTTGAACGGCGCTTGAAATTGGGTGGCAAAGCCTTGCCATTGAACAAGACCTCACCTGCGCTCGGCGGCAACAAGCCCGTAATCACCCGCGCAGCCGTGGATTTACCTGAGCCGGATTCGCCCACTACGGCAACGGTGCGGCCCTTGTAGATATCGAAGCTGACACCATGCAGCACCGGCACAGGCCCATAGGCCGCATCGATATTGCGCAGGCTGACCACCGGCACCGCATCGGCGGCGGGGAGCGGTTTGGCGGATGCCTTGAAGCTGCGCACGGCCCAGAGGGATTTTGTGTAATCCTCGGTCGGTGCGCTCAGCATCGTGCGTGTTTCGGCTTCCTCCACCAGATCGCCATAGCGCAGGACCATGATGCGGTCGGCCATCTGCGCCACGACGGCAAGGTCATGGGTGATGTAGATCGCCGCCGTCCCGAACTGTTCCACCGCCGAGCGGATCGCGGCCAGCACTTCAATCTGGGTCGTCACGTCGAGGGCCGTGGTCGGCTCGTCGAAGATGATGAGATCGGGGCGGCAGGACATCGCCATCGCGGTCATCGCGCGTTGTAGCTGACCGCCCGATACCTGATGCGGATAGCGGAACCCGATTTCATCGGGATTAGGCAGTTGCAGGCGACGGTAGAGGTCGACGGCATCTTCCTGCGCGGCGTTCTTGTCCATGACCGAATGTTGCACGGGCGCTTCGGAATATTGGTCGATCAGGCGATGGGCGGGGTTGAAGCTCGCCGCTGCCGATTGTGCGACATAGGCGATGCGCTTGCCGCGCAGGGCGCGCCGTTTGCTCTCGCTCGCTTTTGCGAGGTCTATCCCATCGAATTCGACAGAGCCGCCGGAAATGCGGCACCCGCCACGAACATAGCCCATGGCGGCGAGGCCCATGGTGGATTTTCCCGCACCCGACTCGCCGATCAGACCCAGCACCTCGCCCCGGCGCAGGTCCAGATCGATGCCTTTGATGATCGGCAACCAGTCATCCCCGGTCTTGCCGTCGATCTTTACGCCGCGCATTTTTAGCAGAATGTCGTCGCTCATGCTTCGCGCCTCGTCTCTGTGTCGGATATGTCGGAGTGTCGCTGCTGATCCGTGACCCGATCGGAAAGTTCTCTCAGCACGACCATATTGCCGCCGACCCTTTGACGCATCCGCTCGATGCGTCGTCGCAGGGCCAGAAGGGTGGGATCGGCGATGTCATCGGTCTTCTGCGCGATGATCGAAGGTTTTTCCGCCATTCGCTCAATCCTTCAGGCCGCTGGAACGGTGAAGCATCCAATCGACCACGAAGTTGACAGCGACGGTCAAGAGGGCGATGGCCCCGGCAGGATAGAGCGGGACGGCCACGCCAAAGCTGATGAGAGTCGCGTTGTCGCGAACCATCGATCCCCAATCCGCCGTGGGCGGCTGAACCCCCAGACCGAGGAATGACAGCGCCGAAATCAGCAGGAATACGAAGCAGAATCGCAATCCGAATTCCGCAATCAGGGGCGCGGTGGCATTGGGCAAGATTTCCTTGCGGACGATATATAAAAGCCCCTCGCCGCGCAGCCGGGCTGCCTCCACGTAATCCATCACGACGATGTTCATCGCCACGGCGCGGGTCAGCCGGAAGACGCGGGTGGAATCGAGGACCGCCATGATGATGATCAAGGCCGCCGTGTAGAGCCATGGCGACGGGTTATCCATCCGCCCGATCCACGTATTCGCAACCGTTAGCGCCAGCAGGGCGAAAATCAGCGATGGAATCGACATCAGAACATCAACGATTCGCGACAGGATCTGATCCACCCATCCGCTGAGGGTTGCGGCCAGCATGCCGAGGAATCCGCCGAGCAGGAAGGAGATGATGGTCGTGAGGAGGGCGATCCCGACGGTATTGCGCGCCGCATAGATCAACCGAGACAGCATATCGCGCCCAAGGTTATCGGTGCCGAGCAGGTATTGCGCGTTCGGTTCCTCGAATTGCGCGCCGACGATCTCACGCTCGCCAAAAGGCGCGAGAATCGGCGCGAACACGGCCACGAAGATATAGATCGCGATGGTAATCATCCCGAACCATGCCGTCAGCGGCGCATTGCGAAAGGCGCGGGAGATGCGAATCCATGCCGATTCTTGTGCGACGCGGGGCGCGGCGGCATCCGCGCTCATGGCGGATGGATCGGCGATCGGGTCGATGACGGTTGTGGGATCGTTGGTCGTATCGGTCATTCCTGCACCCTTCTGGTGACGGTATCGGCGCTCATTTGGGGTGTAGCAGGCGCGGGTTTGTCGAGATGGCGAGAATATCCGCGATCAGATTCAAGAGGATATACGTCGCGGCAAAGACAAGGCAGCACGCCTGTACCACCGTGATATCGCGCTTGGTCACACTGTCGACCATCAATTGTCCAAGGCCGGGATAGACGAACACCACTTCGACCACGACGACCCCGGTGATGAGATAGGCGAGGTTGATCGCGACCACATTGATAATCGGTGCGAGGGCGTTTGGCAGGGCATGGGTGACGATCACGCGCCATGGATTCATGCCCTTGAGCCGTGCCATTTCGATATAGGGCGAGGCGAGCAGGTTGATGATCGCCGCGCGGGTCATGCGCATCATATGCGCCGTAACCACGAGGGTCAGCGTGAGGGCAGGCAGGAAGCTGCGCTCCACTCGCTCCCAGAACGGCGTTCCCGGTGCGATATTGGAGATCGAGGGAAAGGCGGTGACGCCACCCATTTGCGGCTTCCACCAGCCGAAGATGAGGTTGACGACGAGCGCCGCCCCAATCACGGCAAACAGCGCGGGGAGGAGGGGCAGAATCTTGCCGATCTTCTGTCCGGCCCGGAACGATCCGATCCCTTCCATCAGGAACCACAGGCCGATCAAGCCAAGCACCCAGAGCAATCCGAAGGGGTAGCCCACGGCCAGCATCAGGATCAGGATATAGGCCACGAAGAATTCCGGAAACGAGATCGAGCTGAGGGTCAGCACGTTGATCATGCGGTCGAACCAGGTGTTGCGATAAAGCGCGGCCAACAGACCCAGAACGATGGAGATTGGTACAGCCAGAACGGCGGCAAAGCTGGCGAGAAACAGCGTGTTACCGAGGCGTGATGACATCAGATCAGCGATTTCGCGCTTTGATGCCAGCGACTTGCCAAAATCCCCCTGAACCGCGCCGCCGAGCCATTCGAAATATCGCTCTACCGGGGGTTTATCGAGACCCAGTTCCTTGCGGAATGCTGCGACGGTTTCGGGTGTTGCGGCCTGTCCGAGGATTTCCTGCGCCAGATCGCCGGGCAACATTTCTACGGCAGAGAAAATGATGACGGAGACGACGAGCAGTGTCAGTAGCCCCAGCCCCAGTCGCTTGAGCGCCATGCTCGCAATCGGATGCATTCTCGCCAGTCCTCCGGTTGATCAATTTTCCTTACGTTAACAGCGATCCATATTGTCGCAACGATTAACTGCACGCATGCTGAAAAGCCCTGCGCGACATCCCTCAAGGAAACAGGCTGATATGCGGACCAGCAAGACAATCCATGTCGTTTCCTGCCATGCCGAGGGCGAGGTGGGCGATGTGATCGTCGGAGGCGTGGCCCCGCCGCCCGGCGACACATTATGGGATCAGCGCAACTGGATCGCGCGGGATGGCGCGTTGCGTAATTTCGTGCTGAACGAGCCTCGCGGGGGCGTCTTTCGCCATGTCAATCTGCTCGTGCCGCCCAAGAATCCCGCGGCGGCGATGGGTTTTATCATCATGGAGCCGGAGGATACGCCGCCGATGTCCGGCTCTAATTCCATCTGTGTCGCGACGGTCCTGCTCGATAGCGGGATCGTGCCGATGACGGAGCCGGTCACGGAGATGGCGCTGGAGGCTCCCGGTGGTCTTGTGCGCATCAGGGCGGAATGCGAGGGCGGAAAGGCGCGGCGCATCACGGTTCAGAATCTGCCATCCTTTGCGGGCGAGCGGGGTGTGACGCTCGATGTGCCGGGTCTGGGGGCGTTAACCGTCGATACGGCCTATGGCGGGGATAGTTTTGTCGTCGTGGAGGCGCAGGCGCTGGGCTTTTCGTTGGTGGCGGAGGAGGCCCGCGCCTTGGCGGAACTGGGCGTGCGGATCACCAATGCGGCGAATACGCAAAGGCGGTTTCATCATCCCGAAAATCCGGATTGGGCACATTTTTCGTTTTGCCTGTTTGCCGGACCCTTGCTGCGCGAGGGGACACATCTGAGCGCGGGGGCCGCGGTCGCGATTCAGCCGGGCAAGATCGACCGCTCGCCCACGGGCACCGCCGCCAGCGCGCGGATGGCCCTGCTGCATGCGGCGGGGGAGATGCAGGTCGGCGATACCTTCACCGCGCGGTCGATCATCGGGTCGGAGTTTCAGGGCCGAATCGCAGGGACAACCACGGTTGGAAACCGCCCGGCCATCATCCCCGAAATCAGCGGGCGGGCATGGATCACCGGCATCCATCAACACATGCTCGACCCGGATGACCCATGGCCACAGGGCTATCGCCTGAGCGATACGTGGCCAAAGAAATCCTGAGACAGCGCAATAACATCTTTTGGTTTTTGCGCGTGAATCCAATGGCCTGCCCCCGGTACCACCGCGATCCTTGCGGTCGGAAACAGGGCGTGAATCGCGGGGTGGTGTTCCGGGAGCACATAGGGCGATTCGCCCCCGGCGATGAACAGGGTCGGGCCGTCATAGATGCGCCCGCCCGGATCATCCCAGCCGACCAGTGTTTCCATCGCCCCGGCCAGCACATCCAGATTAGAGCGGCGCTCGACGCCTTCCGAAGAAATCCGCAGATTCTGGAGCAGGAACGCGCGCATGGTGGCGTCTGTGACCTGCATCTTGAGCGCGGCATCGGCATCGCTGCGCCTTGAAATCGCGGTCAGGTCCAGCCCGCGCAGGGCGTTGATCTGGTCGAGATGGCTGTGGGTGTAAACGACCGGCGCAATATCGGCGACGATGAGCGCGGCGACGTGTTCGGGCGCATCGAGCGCCAAGCGCATCGCCGCCTTGCCGCCCATGGAATGCCCGAACACCAAGGCCCGCCCGCCAATCTGTTCGGCGATAAAGGCCGTGAGATCCTCTGCCATCGCGGGGTAGTGCATCACCGCATCCCAGGGGCTGTCCCCATGGTTGCGCATATCGACGGTATAGACATCGCGCGCCGCCGAAAAGTCGCGGGCGAGGGTGCCGAAATTGCGTCCCTGTCCCAGCAGACCGTGGACCATCACAAGCGGTGTGCCGGGTGTTTCCACCCGCGCTTGGGCCTTTGAAAAGTGAAGGGAAACCGCCATAGGGATCACTCCCCTTTCCAGATGCTCTCGTAAAGATCGGGGCGGCGGTCATGCAGATTGCGCACGGCTCCCTTAGCCCTTGCCCAATCCAACCGCGCCATGTCGAGATCGGCGAAGATGATCTGTTCGACATTCGGTTCGGCCTCGGCGGCGATCCCATCGCGTGCAAAAGGCAGGTCGCAGGGGGTGAAAATTGCGCTCTGGGCGTAGTTGATATCGATATTCACCACTCCGTGCAGGGTGCCGCAGCTGCCCGCCAGCGCCATGTAGCACTGATTCTCGATGGCCCGTGCTTGCGAGCACAGGCGCACGCGCATTGTTCCGGCCCGTGTATCGGTCATGAAGGGCACGAAGATCAGCCGCGCGCCATCATCGACCAGCTTGCGCGCGAGTTCGGGGAATTCGCTGTCATAACAGATCAGCGTTGCCACCGGCCCGCAATCGGTATCGACGACCGATAGTCGCCTCGCGCCATCGACATTCCACACATCGTGTTCGTCGGGGGTCGGGTGCAGCTTTTCCTGAGGGTGCACCGAACCATCGCGCAGGCACAGATAGCTGACATTGCGCACGATACCGTCACGCCCGACGGTCAGATGCGATCCGGCAACGATATTGATGTCGTGCCGAACAGCCAAGGTATTCATCCGGCGACAGAAATCAGGGGTTTCTTCCGTCAACGCCTCGACGGTTTCAACGGGATCATACCCAGCCGCTGTCACGAGCGGAAAGGTCATCATCTCGGGAAACACGACAAAATCGCAGCCATAGGCGGCGGCGATGCCGGTATATTGTTCGACGGGCGCGTAAAAGTCCTCCCGACGCATGATATTGCGCATCGGAAGCTGGACGCAGGCGACCCGCACAATGGGTTTCGCCGCGCTCATGGAGGCATCAGGTGCGGAAGATCAGCAAAAACAGGCAGACCAAAATGGATACCAGCGCGATATACATCGACCATTTGATGAAGCCGTTGAAGGCATCGTGCTGGGCGGAAATATCCATCTCTCCGCGAACATGGGTATCGGGGTCGTAATCGGTGCTCATCAAGATGCCCTTATTCATTCAGTAGGATGACAATACGGCCCAATGCCGTGGCTCGCAAGCGGCTTTACCATCTTGTGAGGCTACTTTCGCCGCAAATGTTCATCGAGACGGGGCATGATCTCGATCAGATTGCAGGGCCGATGGCGATAATCCAGTTGCAGGCGCAGGATATCGTCCCATCCGTCCTTGCAGGCACCGGGCGAACCGGGCAGGGCAAACAGATACGTCCCCCCGGCCACGCCCCCGCAAGCGCGCGATTGCATGGTCGATGTGCCGATCTTGCCAAAGGAAATCATGTGAAAAAGGGCGGCGAAGCCTTCGATTTCCTTGTCATAAACATCGAAATGCGCCTCGACCGTCACATCGCGGCCTGTCAGGCCCGTGCCTCCGGTCGAAATGACGACATCGACCGTGTCATCCGCGATCCAGCCGCGCAGGGTCTGCGCGATTTCCGCCCGTTCATCGGGGATAATGCGCCGGTCCGCGAGCCGGTGGCCCGAATCGCGGACGCGCCCTTCCAGCACATCACCGGAGCGGTCATCGGCGGGGCTGCGCGTGTCCGATACCGTGAGAATGGCGATCCCGACGGGGATGAAATCGCGGGTTTCGTCGATGCGACTGGCACTCATCGGATGTCCTCGATACGGGATTTCAGGGTCAACAGATCGGCCCAAGCCTTATGCTTGTCCATCGGCTGCCGCAGCAGATAGGCGGGGTGAAGCATGGGCAGGCAGGGGCGCGTTCCCCCCGGCGTCGTTACCTCGGCCCACATGCCGCGCATCCGCATGATGCCGGTCGTCGTGTCCAACAGCGCCTTGGTCGGGGTATTGCCCATAAGGACGATGAGGGCGGGATCGATCAGGTCGATATGCCGCCGGACAAAGGGCAAAAAAACGCTGGATTCCTCGGCGCTTGGGGTTCGGTTCTGGGCGGGTCGCCAGGGAATGATATTGGTGATGTAGACGGCTTTGGCGGGGTCTTCGGCATGGCGGGCGAGACCGATCGCGGCGAGCATCCGGTCGAGCAATTGCCCGCCCTTGCCGACAAAGGGCTTGCCCTCGATATCCTCGTTCCGGCCCGGCGCCTCGCCGACGATCATCACACGGGCGGCGGGGTTGCCATCGGCGAATACACAGTGCCGCGCCCCGCTTTTCAGCGGGTGCCCATGGGCGGCGATGGCCTCGCGCAGCGCGTCGAGATCGGTGCAGGTCGCGGCGATGGCGTCGGTTGCGCCTTGGGTCGGTTGCAGCGCCAAGGGAGTCGCGGAGGAGGCGGGTTTAGGCGCAGGGACGACCGGCGCGACGGTCCGATCGATGAAGGCGTCGCCGATGGCTTCGTCTGCCCCCAGCTCCATCTGCCACGCGAGAGCGGCCAGCATGTCGTCTCGCGAATCCATCTCGGCCCTCCCCGTTACAGTGCTGGTGCAATCAACTGGTGCAATCAACTGGCGCAATCAAATCGGGATCAGCGATTCCATGCAATGCTCAATCAGGGCGTCGCGCACCCGTTTGCGGGCCTCCTCCGCCTCCTCTGCGACGATTCGCATCGCGGTCAGGTCGGCGGCGAGCAGGGCGCGTTTGACCGGGCCGACGGAGGCCGGGCGCATCGAGAAGGCGCGGATACCCATCGCCGCCAGCGCGAGGGCATCGAGGGGCCGCCCCGCCGCCTCGCCGCAAAAGCTCAGCTCGGTTCCCGCCTCGTCACAGCGTTCCACAATCATGCGGATCAGGCTCAGAAATGCCGGATGCGTGACCTCGTAGCGGCCCGCCGTGCGCTCGTTCGTGCGATCCGCGGCAAAGAAGAACTGCGCCAGATCGTTTCCGCCGATCGAGATGAAATCCGCCAACTCGAAGAACCGTTTCTGGGCGAAGGCGAGCGAGGGCGTCTCCAGCATGGCCCCGATTTTCAGGTCGGTCGGCGGGGCGGCCATATCGAGGCGCTCGACTTCCTCCAGCAACATCCCGCGCGCCTTTTCGAATTCTGCGAGGGCGGCAACCATGGGAAACATGATGCGCAGGGGGCGCCCGCTCGCCGCCCGCAACAGCGCCTGTAGCTGCATCCGCAACACCACGGGGCGATCCAGCCCAACCCGGATCGCGCGCCAGCCAAGGGCCGGATTGTTCTCGCGGGGCTGCTTCATATAGGGCAGCACCTTGTCCGACCCGATGTCGAGGGTGCGAAAATTGACGATGCGATCGCCCGCCTTGTCGAGAATATGGCTGTAGAACCGCGATTGATCTTCACGGGTCGGCATCGTCTTGTTGAGCATGAAATGCAGCTCGGTACGCAGCAGGCCGACACCCTCGGCCCCGCTTTCATCGAGGCTGGGCAAATCTGCGGCGAGGCCCCCGTTGATGTAGAGCTTGACCTCGCAGGCATCGAGCGAGCGGCAGGGCAGGGCGCGTAGGGCCGCGAAGCTGGCTTTTTCCTGTGCCCGCAGCGAAATCTTTTCCTCATAGGCGGAAATGACGTCCTCGCGCGGGCGGATATGCACATGGCCCTGATCGCCGTTGACGATCATCGAATCGCCCGTTTCCACCCCGCGCAACGCGCCCTTGGCCTGAACGATGAGCGGAATTTCCATCGCCCGCGCCACGATGGCGGCATGGGAGCCGATGGCCCCATCCTCCAGCACGACGCCCGAAAGCGTGCCGCGCGGGTAATCCATCATCTCGCCGGGGCCAAGCGCACGGGCGACGAGGATCGCGCCATCCTGAGGCATCGCGCGGTCATCGTCATTGGGCAGGATCAACCGCCGCATCAGGCGCTGGGCGATATCGTCCATGTCATCGAAGCGCTGGCGCAGATAGGGGTCGGTGGCGGTGCGCAGTTTTAGCCGCGCCTCGGTCCGGGCGGCATCCACTGCGGCCTCCGCCGTCAGGCCCGAAACGATGAATTCTTCCAGCTTGCGGACCCATCCGCGATCATTGGCAAACAGGCGATAGGTTTCGAGCACCTCGCGATGTTCGCTCGTCGCATCCATCTGGTCGTCATCGAGCATCGCGTCGATATCCGTTTGCAGACGCGTCAGCGCCTCGCGCAGCCGGGTACGTTCGTGCAGCGGATCCTCGGCGATGGGATTGGGCAACAACAGCTTTGGCTCGTGCAGATAAGCCGGGCCGATGGCGACCCCATCCGCCGCGCCCTGACCCTGAATATGCACCGGCTCGCGGTCTTCGCTACTGTCATCATCGGATGCGCGGGGGATCAGGGTTCCGGCCTCGGCCATCTCGGCGATGACCATGGCGACGAGGGCGAGGGCCTCGCTTTCCTCCTCGGTATAGCTCATCGGGCGTTCGTTTTGCACGACCAGAACCCCAAGCGTGCGCCCCAGCTTTTGAATCGGCACGCCCAGGAAGGACGAATAGCGCTCCTCGCCTGTCTCCGGCAGATAGCGGAATTCGGGATGTTCGCGGGCCTTTGCGGTGACGACGGGGCGACCGTCGCGCGCGATCACGCCGACCAGACCCTCGCCGATCTTCAACCGTGCCTCATGCACCGCTTCGCTCTTGAGGCCCTCGGTCGCGCTCAGTTGCAGGGTATCCTGCCCGCGCATCAGGTAGACGGAGCACACCTCGGCGGCCATGGATTGCGCGATCAGCGTCACGATCTGGTTCAGGCGCTCCTGTCCGTCCCCCGGCGCAGCGAGGGCCTGACGCAGACGGCGCAGCAGAAGCTTGGGCGATGCGGCGGCACCCGGTCCCGTCTTTCGGGTCGAACCCCAACCGCTGGCGGAGGGATCGCTCATGGCGCGGTCACGCTTCGGCCAGATCGAACGCCGCGTGAAGGGCCTGCACGGCGAGTTCCATGTATTTTCGCTGGACCAGCACACTGACCTTGATCTCGGATGTCGTGATGACCTGAATATTCACCCCATCGGCGGCAAGGGCCGCGAACATGCGCTGGGCGACGCCCGTATGACTGCGCATTCCGATACCGACCACCGAGACCTTTGCAACATCGCGGTCGGCGACCAATCCCTCGAAGCCGATCTCGGCCTGTGCGGTCTCGATTGTCGCCTTTGCGCGGTCGAAATCGTCGGAATGGACCGTGAAGGTCATATCCGTGCGGCCATCATCCGAGATATTCTGCACGATCATATCGACATTGACATTCGCGGCGGCCAGCGGCCCGAAGATCGCGGCGGCGACGCCGGGGCGGTCGGCGACATGCTGGAGCGTGATCTTGGCCTCGTCGCGCGAAAAGGCGACCCCCGTAACGACATTGCTTTCCACGATTTCCTCCTCGTCGCAGACGATGGTTCCGGGCGCATCCGAAAAGCTGGAGCGCACCTGAAGCGGCACCTTGTAACGCATGGCCAGTTCAACGGACCGGGTTTGCAGGACCTTGGCCCCTTGGGATGCAAGCTCCAGCATCTCCTCGAAGGCGATGCGGTCGATCTTGCGGGCGCTCGGCTCAAGGCGGGGATCGGTGGTGTAGACCCCGTCCACATCGGTATAGATATCGCAGCGCGCGGCTTTCAGCGCGGCAGCGAGGGCGACGGCGCTGGTATCGGAGCCGCCCCGGCCCAGCGTGGCGATGCGATTGCCGGGGGCGACGCCCTGAAAACCCGCGCAGACGGCGACGTCGAAATCATCGTCGAATTTCGCCATCATCGCGGTGGTGTCGATCTCCTCGATCCGCGCGGCCCCATGGGCGCTGTCGGTGCGGAGCGGAATCTGCCATCCCTGCCACGAGCGCGCATTCACGCCCAGCGCTTGCAGCGTCAGCGCCATGAGACCGGATGTCACCTGTTCGCCCGATGCCACAACCGCGTCGTATTCGCGCGCATCGTAGAGTGGGGATACCTCGCGCACGAGACCCACGAGCCGGTTCGTCTCGCCCGACATGGCCGAGACGACGACAGCGACTTTCCAGCCTGCATCCACCTCGCGCTTGACCTTTTGCGCAGCATTGCGGATGCGCTCAAGGTCAGCGACGGACGTGCCGCCGAATTTCATCACCAAAATGGCCATGAAGCCGATCCGGGCCAGCGCCCGCCTCCCGCTACAGAAATCGCGATCCTGTTAGCGGGATGCGCGCGGTTTCGCAAGGGATGTGGGGGCAATCACGCTCTTGCGATGGCGGGGGAAAGCCGCAAAGGTGCCGCCATGTGCAAAGTGAAAAAAATCGACTCATTTTCCGCGCTAGCCGTGACGATAACGGCCATCGGATTCGTCAAGTCGATGGCCTTTCAACCACCCCCCGGCTCCTGACTGCGCATTCTTCCCGATTTTCAGGACACAGACCCAATGACCAAGCGCCCCAATATCGTTTTCATCATGGCCGATCAGCTCGCCCCGCATTTCACCGGCGCCTATGGGCATCCCCTTGTAAAGACCCCCCATATCGACGCTTTGGCGGCGCGGGGCACGCGCTTCGACGCCGCCTATTGCAATGCGCCGCTTTGCGCTCCTTCGCGGTTCAGCTTTATGTCGGGGCAGCATGTCACGCGCATCGCCGCCTATGATAATGCCAGCGAGTTTCCCGCGACCGTGCCGACCTTTGCCCATTACCTGCGGATGATGGGGTATCGCACATGTCTGTCCGGCAAGATGCATTTCGTCGGGCCGGATCAACTCCACGGATTCGAGGAGCGCCTGACAACCGATATCTATCCCGCCGACCACGCATGGACCCCTGATTGGGAGATGCCGGACGAGCGGATCGATCACTTCTATCACAATATGGATGCGGTCAGGATGGCGGGGCAGGCCGCGACGACCTTCCAGATCGAATATGACGAGGAAACAGCGTTTTTCGCGCGGCGCAAGATCTTCGACTACAAGATGAATGCGGTCGAGCCGTTTTGCATGGTCGTCAGCTTTATCCACCCCCACGACCCCTATGTCGCGCGGCCTGAATGGTGGAATCTCTACGACCATGACGCCATCGACATGCCCACCTCGCCAGAGGCGACGGACCCCCATTCCCAGCGCGTCATGGCCGGGATCGAGGCGAGCACGACCGATATATCGGAGGCCGAAATCCGCAAGGCGCGTCATGCCTATTACGCCAATACCTCGTATTTCGATTCCAATGTCGGCAAGGTGTTGCAGGCATTGGAAGAAAGCGATCAACTCGATAACACAGTCGTCGTCGTCGCCTCGGATCATGGGGACATGCTGGGCGAGCGGGGCCTGTGGTACAAGATGACATGGTTCGAGCATTCGGCGCGGGTGCCGCTGATCATGGCCGGGCCGGGGATCAAGACCGGGGTTGCCGATGCGCCCTGTTCGCTTGTCGATATTCTGCCGACCTTTCTGGACATTGCCGCATGTGGGGGCGAGGCCCCTGAGCCGGGAATGCCTCTCGATGGCCGGTCCCTGCTGCCCGAAGCGCGGGGCGAGGCGGCCCCGGAGGATGCGTCGGCCATCGGGGAATACTGCGCCGAGATGGCCCCCGCGCATCCGGTCTTCATGATCCGGCGAGGGCCATGGAAATACGTGCATTGCGACATGGACCCGCCCCAGCTTTACAACATCGACGCCGATCCGATGGAACTGACCAATCTGGCCGATGACCCTGCCCATGCGGATATTGCGGGGGCCTTCGCGGTCGAGGTGTCGCAGCGGTGGGATTCGGCGGCGGTCCGGGCGGATGTGCTGGCAACGCAAAAGCAGCGCCGCGCAATCCATGCGGCGATGGAGGCCGGTATCCTGACCTCGTGGGATTATCAACCGCCCCGCGATGCCAGTCAGGAATTCGTGCGCAACACGGTTTCTTGGGATGATGTTCTCCACCGGATGCAATACCCGCCGCCTGACCCGTCGTAACCCGGCGCGGTCCAACACGATATCGCCACATCCCGCCCCTATCTGTGTCGGAATGAAGCATTTCCTGCGAGCCTGCATCACGGGCGCGATTCTGACCGGCCTGTCCGCTTGTTCCACGACGCCGCTGGGGGTCGTGGCCAGCGTGGATGTTGAACGGGCCGCTGGGGAACGGACAAATCCCGTTTTCCTGCAATCGAATGGCGGTTCGTATTCGGATGCGGCCTTGGAGCGCTATCTCAATGATATTGCGACGGTTTTGCTGACATCCACGACGATTCCGGAGGGGTATGCCCCGGTATCGGTGGGGCTTCTCGATACCGCCGTTCCGAACGCCTATACCCTGCCGGGGGGCGCGATTTATCTGTCGCGGGGCATGGTGGCGCTGGCCAATGACGAGGATGAGCTGGCCGGGGCCATCGCCCATGAAATCGCCCATATCTCGGCCCGCCATGTCGCCAAGCGCCGTGCGGCCTTGGAACAATTCGTCACCAATATCGCCCGAAAGGCGAGAAGTGATCTGACGGTCGGCGGGTCGCGCACGCGCCGGATTGCCGTGCTCGAAGCCGGGGTCAATGCCCGGCTGGACGAGTTGGCCGCCTTGTCACAGGGCCAAGAGCTTGAGGCCGACCGGATCGCGGCGGGAATCCTGACATCGGCGGGATACGATCCGGCGGGGCTTGCCGCCCTGCTGGGGCGGTTCAACGCGTGGCAAAGGCTCTCCGACCGCACATTCGGCATCGATCGCGGTGCCTTGTCCGCAAAGCGGGGACCGTCGGGCTATCCCGATCCGGCTATCCGCCTTGCCGCCTTCGACACCGATGCGCTGGCAAGGATGCCGGGCGCGCAGGATCGCCTGATGTCTCTCATCGATGGCTTGCCCTTCGACGATCTCTATCAGGGTGGATATATTCGGGGCGGCACTTACTGGCATCCGGCCCTAGGGATTTCCCTCGACATTCCGCGCGGTCTGTTACCCACCCATGACGGATATCTGGTTCTCCTGTCGCCCCATGGCGGACTTCAGGTGCGTTTTGCGAGCGACCCGGAAATCTCGCTCGATACGATTGCCAAATCCGTGCAGGAGCGCGAGGACGGCTTTCGCAATTTACGGCGGCTCACGGTCAATGGCTTTGCGGCCTTGTCCGGGTCCGCATCGGATCGCAGTGAAGGCACCGAGTTGCAGACCCGGATCGTCTATATCGATCTGGACGGCGCCCTCGCGATCCTCTCCATGACGAGCAGTCCGGGGGACGCGCCAAGACTTGCGCGCCTCTATGATGCCCTCGTCGCCAGTATCGCGAGGGTGGAACCCGCCTCCATGCCGCCCCGGCGCCATTACGAAGCGCGGCGCATTGCACCGGGCGACAGCGTCACGGCGCTGGCGGAGGCTTCGGCATTCGGAGGGCAAGACGAAGAGGGCCTGCGCCTGCTGAACGGGTGGGACGCGGGCGAAGCCGTGCGACCGGGCCGCTGGGTCAAGCGTGTGCGCTGATCGGCGAGATCACGGGTCGTCCTCGGAGATCGAGTGGTCTATACGTTCTGGTCAGTGATCGGGGGCGCTGGAACCCGAATCTATCGGGAGGAGGGCGCATCATGCCGAAATCAGTCATTATCACCTGCGCGACCACGGGCGGTATCCACACGCCCACCATGTCGCCGCATTTGCCGGTCACGCCGGATGAAATCGCAACCGCCAGCATCGAGGCGGCGGAGGCGGGCGCGTCGATCATTCACCTGCATGCCCGCGACCCGCAGACCGGCAAGCCCGATCCGAAACCTGAAACCTTCATGCAGTTCCTGCCCCGGATTAAGCAAAGCACCGATGCCGTCATCAATGTCTCGACGGGGGCGGGCCTTGGGATGACGATGGACGAGCGCCTCGCGGCGGCGACCGGGGCCTCGCCGGAAATGGCATCGCTGAACATGGGCAGCATGAATTTCGGCATCTTCCCGCTGCTGGAGAAATATTCCGACTGGCAGCATGACTGGGAGCCGGAATTCCTCGGAATGACCCGCGATTTCATCTTTCCGAACACCTTTGCGACCATCGAATATGCGCTGAAGAATCTTGGCGAGACCCACGGCACGAAATTCGAATTCGAATGCTATGATCTGGGCCATCTCTACAATCTGAAATGGTTCGTCGATAAAGGGCTGATCAAGCCGCCATTCTTTATCCAGATGGTGTTCGGTATCCTTGGCGGGATGGGCGCGGAGCTGGATCATCTGGTTCATCTGCACCGCACGGCGGATCGCCTGTTCGGGGCCGAAAACTATGAATGGTCGGTGCTGGCGGCGGGGCGGCATCAGATGCCCTTCGCAACCCAGAGCGCGATGCTGGGGGGCAATCTGCGCGTCGGGCTTGAGGACAGCCTTTATATCGGTAAGGGCGAGCTGGCCACGTCGAATGCGCAGCAGGTGACGCGCATTCGCCAGATCGTCGAGAATCTGGGCCTGACGGTCGCCACCCCGGCGGAGGCGCGCGAGCGTCTGGCGTTGAAGGGCGGGGATGCCGTCGGATTCTAGGGTGAAAAACCGGCATTGCGGAGCAAGCGCACCAATGCAATGTGGTAAGTTGAAAACTTAAAGTTTTAAAATGCTCGATATGCAATTTACAGTATAAAGAATGTGGGGTTAGGTATGGGTCCGATTCAGGTTTCGATTGGAGACCACCCAATGCCGCCACAAGATAGCGATATCGTCATTGATATTAAGTATGATGACCAGATGGGCGCATCGCGTGTGTTCGGCATGGCGTCGGAAATAATACGGTCGTTTGAAGATCTGGATCGCGTTCTAATTTCTTCAATAGATTCAAAAATTTCCACCCAGTTCATCTTAGAAGACTTGGAAAGGTCCAGCATAAAGGTTTTTCTGCGAAATGTTTTGGCTGAAATTGACGACACAGCGCTTAAGGAATTGGACATTAAGCAGCAAATTGGAAAATATCTCGTCAAAGCGAAATACGCGGCCATCCGCTGGCTAGATCAAGACCCAAAAGATTCTTCAATAGAGGATTTGACCGAAACCTTGCACCAACTAGCGGTTGAATCCGACGTGCGTCATTTGCCTGATTACCCGCGGTTAAACCCGTACCGCTTGGCGCAACCCTTGGACTCGTTG
>CALLLP010000026.1 GCA_938008165.1 uncultured Neomegalonema sp.
GGTCGAGGTTCCCATATTTGCAGGAACGCCGGAGTCCCACGCCACACTCGGGCGCCAACTCAATGATATGGGCCTTGAGCGAACAGCGGTCGCCATCGTTTCTGATGGCGACCCCCTTTCAGATGATGAATCCCTTCGACAGACAGGTCTGGATCACCTGAAATTTGTAGCGGATTGCGCCAATGCGCTCGGTGCCGAGGTTCTGTGTGGACCACTGACCCAGCCGCTTGCACAGTTCAGCGGAACCGGAGCGACTGAGACGGAGTGGGAACGTCTCGTAGATGCAGGCCGCGTCCTCGCCGAACACACAGTTGGCAGCGGCCTGACCATCGCTGTCGAGCCGCTCAATCGTTTCGAATGCTATGCCCTGAACACGGTGGAGCAGGCGGCGCGACTGGTGAAAGCTGTCGGCCATGACCACTACGGTTACCTGTTTGACAGCTTCCACGCCAATATCGAAGAGAAAGACCCTTGGACTGCGCTGCGCGATCATGCGGACTCAATGAGCCATGTTCATGTTTCCGAAAATGACCGTGGAACGCCGGGGCATGGTCATATCGATTTTGCCGCGATGTTCAGTACTCTTCGTCGCGCCGGATGGGATGGTTGGCTCACGGTTGAATCGTTCGGACAGGCATTGCCGGATATCGCCGCGGCCACGAAAGTCTGGCGGCCATTATTTGAGAGCGATGAGCAACTCGCCCGCGACGCCCTGCAACATCTGAAATCCACATGGAACAATGCGGCCTAGTCGCCCACGAGGAGTATAGAGAATGGCTATTAAGGGAAAGAGTGAGAGTCACGGACGCCGCATCCGCCTCGGCATGGTGGGCGGCGGGAACGATGCCTTCATCGGGGGCGTTCACCGCATCGCCTCGCGCATCGATGACCGTTACGAGCTGGTGGCCGGGGCCTTGTCCTCGACCCCCGAAAAGGCGCGGGCGAGCGGCGAGGCGCTGGGGCTGCCGCGCATCTACGACGATTTCAAGACCATGGCGCAGCGCGAAGCCCGCCGGAAAGACGGGATCGAAGCCGTCTCCATCGTCACACCAAACCACGTTCACTATGCAGCAGCGCGTGAGTTCCTGAAACGCGGCATCCATGTGATCTGCGACAAGCCGCTGACCTCGACGCTCGCCGATGCGAAAAAGCTGGTGAAGGCGGCGGCGGATTCGGACGCGCTGTTCATCCTGACCCATAACTACACCGGCTATCCCATGGTGCGCCATGCCCGCGAGATGATCGCAGCGGGAGATCTGGGCGCGATCCGCGTGGTTCAGGTCGAATATCCGCAGGACTGGCTGTCGGTCGAGCAGGATTTCAAGCAAGCCGAATGGCGCACAGACCCCGCGCGCTCCGGTGCCGGGGGATCGACCGGCGATATCGGCACCCATGCCTTTAACCTCGCCTGTTTCGTGACGGGGCTGGAGGTGGAAAGCCTCGCGGCGGATATTCAGGCCTTCGTGCCGGGGCGGCAAGTGGATGACAACGCCCATGTCATGCTGCGCTTTGCGGGCGGGGCACGGGGGATGCTGTGGTCGTCACAGGTTGCTCCGGGCAATGAAAACGCCCTGCGCATCCGCGTCTATGGCGAAAAAGGCGGCGTGGAATGGGCGCAGGAAGACCCCAATTACCTGTGGCATACCCCCTTCGGCGAGCCAAAGCGCCTGATTACCCGCAACGGCGCCGGGGCGGGGGCGGCCGCCAATCGTCTCAGCCGCATTCCGCCCGGCCATCCCGAAGGCTATCTCGAAGGTTTTGCCAATCTCTACACAGAAGCGGCGGAGGCCATCCTCGCCGCGCGCACCGGCGCATCGCCGCCGGACGGGGTGATGTATCCCGGCATCGAAGACGGGTTGAAGGGCGTTCAGTTCGTTTCGGCCTGTGTGAAATCGTCCGGGCGCAATGCCGCCTGGGTTGCGCTGGATCACTGATGTTTATCGGGTTGGACCTCGGCACTTCGGGGGTAAAGGCGCTGTTGATCGGCGAGGATCAGGCAATCTTGGGCAGTGCCCAATCCCCCCTCACCGTCTCGCGCCCGGCGGATGGATGGTCGGAGCAGGCGCCCGCCGACTGGATTGCGGCGACCATGGCGGCCCTTGGACAGCTTGGCACCGATCATGACCTGTCCGGGGTGCGGGGCATCGGGCTATCTGGCCAGATGCATGGCGCGACCCTGTTGGATGCACGGGGCGCGGTTTTGCGCCCCTGTATCCTGTGGAACGACACCCGCGCCCATGCCGAAGCGGCGCAGATGGATGCCGATCCGCGCTTTCGCGCCCTGACCGGCAATATCGTCTTTCCCGGCTTTACCGCGCCAAAGCTGGCTTGGGTCAAGGCGCATGAACCGGCGGTCTTCGATGCGGTGGCAAAGGTGCTGCTGCCGAAAGATTACCTGCGCTACTGGCTGACCGGCGAGTATGTATCGGAGATGTCCGATGCGGCGGGTACGGCATGGCTGGATACCGGGGCGCGGGACTGGTCCGATGCGCTGCTGGAGGCGACCGGCCTTGGCCGCGCGCATATGCCCGCCCTTGTCGAAGGATCGGCGGTCTCAGGGGGTCTGCGCGCCGAGATTGCCGCGCAAGTCGGTCTACCCACCGGCACGCCGGTCGCGGGGGGCGCAGGGGATAACGCGGCCTCGGCCATCGGGGTCGGGGTCGTGCGGGCGGGGGAGGCGTTTATCTCGCTCGGCACATCGGGCGTGCTGTTCGCGGCGAATGAGGGCTATGCCCCCAGCCCCGAAACCGCCCTGCACACGTTTTGCCATGCCCTGCCGGAGCGCTGGCATCAGATGGGCGTCATCCTCGCCGCCGCCGATGCGCTGGACTGGTACGGACGGTTCGTGGGCAGCGATCCCGCGACCCTGACCGGAGAATTGGGGGATGCGCTACAGGCCCCAAGCCGAACGCTGTTCCTGCCCTATCTGGGCGGGGAGCGCACACCCCATAACGACGCGACGGTGCGCGGCGCGTTTATCGGACTGGACCACGCCACCGATCGCAGCGCAGGCACCCGCGCCGTGCTGGAGGGGGTCGCCTTTGCCTGCCGGGACAGTCTCGCGGCAATGGCAAGCACCGGCACGGCCCCCGCACAGGTCACCGCCGTCGGCGGGGGATCGCGCTCGACCTATTGGCTACAGGCCATCGCGACAGCGCTCGATATGCCCGTCGCCGTGCCCGAAGACGGAGATTTCGGAGCCGCCTTCGGGGCCGCCCGCCTTGGGATGATGGCGGCGGGGCACGGGGGGGCCGATTTGGCCACTGCGCCGACCATCCGCCACATCATCGAACCGGATCGCGCCCTGACCGGCGCGTTTTCAGAGAGTTACGACCGCTATACCCGCGCCTATCACGCGCTCAAGGAGCTGACATGACCGATTTCTTTCAGGACATTCCGAAGGCCCGCTTTGAAGGACCGGACAGCACCGCCGATTTTGCCTTTCGTCATTACAATCCCGATGAAATGCTGATGGGCAAGCGGATGGAGGATCATCTGCGCTTTTCGGTGGCCTGGTGGCACAGCTTTGCCTGGCCCGGCGGCGACCCTTTCGGCGGTCAGACCTTCGAGCGCCCGTGGTTCGGCGACACGATGGCGCTGGCGCGGATGAAGGCGGATGTGGCCTTCGAGCTGTTCGCCCTTCTCGGCCAGCCTTATTTCTGCTTTCACGATGCCGATATCCGGCCCGAAGGCGACAGCTTTGCCCAATCGACCCGCAATCTCGAAGAAATCGTCGAGTATATCGGTCAGAAGATGGCCGCCGGGGGGCCAAGGCTGCTATGGGGCACCGCCAATCTTTTCACCGAGCGGCGCTTTATGTCCGGCGCGGCGACGAATCCCGACCCGGATGTCTTTGCCTATTCGGCGGCAACGGTGAAAACCTGCATGGATGCGACGCTGAAACTCGGTGGCGAGAATTATGTCCTATGGGGCGGGCGCGAGGGATATGAGACCCTGCTCAACACCGACCTGAAGCGCGAGCGCGACAATGCCGGGCGCTTTTTGCAGATGGTCGTCGAGTACAAGCACAAGATCGGCTTCAAGGGCGCCATCCTCGTCGAGCCAAAACCGCAGGAGCCGTCAAAACACCAATACGATTACGACGTGGCAACGGTCTACGGGTTCCTGCGCGAATTCGGCCTCGAAAACGAGGTGAAGATGAATATCGAGCAGGGCCACGCCATCCTCGCCGGGCATAGCTTTGAGCATGAGCTGGCGATGGCCTCGTCCTTGGGCATACTCGGCTCGATCGATATGAACCGCAACGATTATCAATCCGGCTGGGATACGGATCAGTTTCCGAACAGCGTGCCCGAAGTCGCCCTCGCCTATTACGAAATTCTCAAGGCGGGCGGATTCGACACGGGGGGCACCAATTTCGATGCGAAGATCCGGCGTCAATCCCTCGACCCCGCCGATCTGGTCGCCGCCCATATCGGGGCGATGGATGTCTGTGCGAGGGGCCTGAAGGCCGCCGCCGCCATGCTGAATGACGGCGGGCTGGAGGCGGCGCGCACGGCCCGCTATGCCGGATGGGATACCGCGCAGGCCAAGACGATGCTGTCCGGGGGGCTGGACGGATGCTACGATCATGTGATCGACAACGCCGTCTCGCCCCAGCCCCGATCCGGCCAACAGGAGCGCCTCGAAAACCTCGTCAATCGCTTCGTGTAGAACAGGGGCGGTTGCACCGCGCGCTTTGTGGTTCAGATTCGGCGCAAAGTGTTTTATCGGTCCTTTTTTGCCGATAAAAAGCGGATGCAATGGCCACCCATCTTTTCATCTACGGCACCCTCCTTGCCGCCGCCGATCATCCCATGGGCCGGATGCTCGCGGAACAGGCGCGGCTGATCGGGCGGGGATCGATACAGGCGCGGCTCTATATCGTGCACGAGATCGATGCCCAGGGGCCAAACAGCTATCCCGCCGCCGTGCCCTCGGCATTTGCCGATGATCGGGTCTATGGCGAGGTCCATGAGATCACTGGCCCGACCGCGCCGCTTTTCGCGGCCTTCAACGATTACGAAGCCTGCGCGCCGGGATGGCCGGAACCCTATGAATTCATGCTGCGCGATATCGACGTGGCCATGGAGGACGGCACAACGGTCACGGCGGGATGCTATCTCTATACATGGGATACCTCCCGCGCCGACCCGGTGCCCTCAGGCCGCTTTACGGGATCGGCGGCAGGCACACGCTAGCCCCGGCATTCAGCGCCCCCTGCCGCATCCGGGGCACCGGCGGGCATAGGGCGGCGAAGGCTAATGTAAAACGACAGCCTTTCACAAATAGTCACCGAATAGTGACTTGATCGAAAGACCCTCATCGGTGCCTTTTACGGGGCTGTATACCCAATATAGAGGTCAAAGAATGTTCCGTTCCTTCATTTTAGCTGCATCCCTTGCTGTGCTGCCCTCCATGGCCGTGGCCGATACCTATGCGTTCGATCCCGGTCATACCGAAGTCCGCTTTTTCTGGGATCATGCCGGTGTGTCGGAACAATCCGGTGAATGGGGCAAGGTCGAAGGAACCGTCGATTTCGATCCTGAAGACGTAACGGCCACGAAAATCTCGGTGACGATTGACCCCGACAGCGTGACCACCGGCGTCAAGGCCCTCGATAAGCACATGAAAAGCGCTGACATGTTCGATGTCGAGACCTATGAGGCCATTACCTTCGAAAGCACGAGCGCCGTCCAATCGGGCAAGAACACGCTGACCGTGACCGGCGACCTGACGATCAAGGATAAAACGCATCCGCTGACCCTCGATGTCACCTTGCTGCATATGGGCGAGCATCCGGTCGGCAAGTTCATCGATTACTACAAAGGCGAATGGCTCGGCGTGAAGGCGAGTGGCCGGTTGCTGCGCAGCGAATACGGCGTCGGCTATGCCGCCCCCCTGACCTCGGACCTGATCCGCATCGAGATCGCGACCGAGTTGAAAGCTGAATAAGACCGTCGCGCGGGGAGGGGACACCCGAAAAAACCCCTCACGATAAAAAGCGCGGCACCGTCGCGCCGCGATCCTCTCGCCCCGGATTTGATCCGGGGCTTTTTTTCGTCCGGGCAGACCCCGGATCAAGGCCCCGATGATGGGATTTGCATTTCGGCCTTGTACGCGCCACACATGATCCATCAGATTTGCCTCCAGAGCGCTCTCAACGATCGCCTTCTCGGAAATTGCGACAGAACAAAAAGATAGAGCCGTTTCCGGAGGGTATCGTGTCCCGATTTCTGTCGCATCCTGTCCGGGCCATGGTCATGGATGTGTATCGCTACAACCCGGTGCGGGTGCGCCATGCCCTGATCCTGACGGTGCTGGCCTCTCTGGCCGAAGGCGTGGGGCTGGCGCTGTTATTGCCAGTCCTCGGCGCGGTGCTCGACGGGGACGGGATCGCCGTCCATGCGGCCCGGCTGGGGCTGTCCCTGCCCCCGGCGCTGCTGACGAGCGGCGTTCTGGCGATCTATGCCCTTGTCATCGCGGCGGCGGCGGCGCTGGTATGGAGGCGCAGTACCCTGCTCTCGGCCCTGCGCCACGACTTTATCGCCGATCTGAGCAAGCGCACGCATCGCGCCGTCCTGAGCCAGCCGCCCGACTGGATGAGCGCGCAGCGGCGCGCGGATCTGACCTATTTGCTGACGACGGATGTGGCCCGCACGGGACAGGGCGTGCAATTCGTCTTCATGGTCGCCACCGCGTTGTTGCAGCTTCCGGCCCTGACGGCGCTGGCGCTGGCGATTTCTCCGGCCATGGCGCTGGGGGCGGGGGCGATCATGGCCGCCGTCGTGATGCTGTCGCGCCCCTTCGACCGCCGCGCCCGGCAAGCGGGGCAGGAAATGGGCCGCTATGGCAGTGGCCTATTCGCGCGGGCGGATGAATCGGTCGCCCATCTGACCCTGATCAAGACCCATAAGGCAGAACGCCGCCGCATCGCCCAATTCGACACCGCGACCGACGATATCCATCACCTCATGCATGGATTGCAGGCCGGGCAAGCCTCCGCGCGGGCGATTACGCAGGGCGGCGGCGCCATCGGCGTTACGGTGGTGGTCTGGGCCGCCTTGGTCATCGGCGAGGCATCGCTGGAGTCGATTGCCGTTCTGGTGCTGGTCATGGCCCGGATGCTGCCCCTTGTCGGAACCTTGCATCAGGGATGGCGCTCTGCGTTGACATCGGCCCCGGCCTATACCCGCATTCAGACGCTGTTCGAGGAACAGGATCGCGGCGAACCCCTGCCCCCCGCCGCCCCGGCCCCTCGGATTTCTGGCCCGGCGGCGCTGCGCTTAGAGGGGGTATCGGTCGCGCGCAGGCCGGATGGCCCGGCCATCATCCGCGATCTCGACCTGACATTGGAACCGGGCACCCTGACCGCCATCACCGGGCCATCGGGGGCGGGCAAGACGACGCTGGGGTTGGCCGTGGCGGGGCTGTTGCCGCTATCGGGGGGGCGGGTATGGCATGACGGTGCCCTGCTGCGCGCCCCCCGCGCCCTGACCCTGCGCCGCGATAGCGTACTCAGCCCCCAGGACCCGGCGCTGTTCCACGATACGCTGGCCGCCAATCTGCGCCTTGCCCGCCCCGATGCGCCGGAGGACGCGCTGTGGGATGCCCTGAGCATTGCCGGGGCAGCGGATTTTGCCGAAGGGTTGCCCGACCGGCTCGACACCATGGTCGGCGACCGGGGAATGCGCCTGTCCGGGGGCGAGCGCCAGCGGATCGCCCTCGCCCAAGCCGTGCTCGCCGCCCCGCGCCTGCTGGTGCTGGACGAGGTGACATCGGCGCTGGATGCCGAGACGGAAGCACGGGTGATCGCCGCCCTGCTGGGCCTGCGACGCCATACGACGATGCTGTTCATCACCCATCGGCAATCCGTGCTCGACCATGCGGATCAGACCGTGTTCATCGACTATGGACAGGCCGTCCAGCGAGGGGAGAGGGTATCGGATGCCCCGTAATCGCCCCGCCCCCGGCGCGGCGGAATGGGCCGCCCTCGTCTCCCTGACCGGTCCCCATCCCCGCGCACCCACCGGGCCGCTGGACTGGGACCGGCTGATCGATATCGCCCTGCGGCACAAGGCGCTCGCGCTCCTGTCCAACGGAATCGCGAAAGAGGGGGTGGAGCCGCCACAGGCCGCCCGCGAGAAGCTGAACGCCGCAGCCCGCAAGACCGTGACCCGCAGCCTCGCCCTCGCCCGCGAAACCGTGCTCGTCGCGCGGGCCTTCGAGCAGGCGGGGATTGCGATGACCGTGCTCAAGGGGGTGCCGCTATCGCAGGCCATCCATGGCAGGATCGACCGCCGCGATCCGGGGGATATCGATATTCTCATCCCACCGGAACGATTGCCCGATGCGGCGCAGGTGCTTGCCTCACTGGGCTATCATAGCGGTCATACGCTCCTGCTGGCCACGCCCCGCCAGAGAGAGCGCCTGACCCGGCTGCACAAGGATCTGGAGTTCTTCTGCCCCGACCGGCGCATCGCCCTTGAATGTCACTGGTCCCTCGCGCGGGGCCGGGCGGGGATGCGAATGGATAACCCGGACCCGCCTGCGACCGCCCCAGTCGAAATCGGCGGAACGGCGATCCGGACCCTGACCCCGGCGCGCACCGTCGTCTATCTCTGCGCCCATGGCGCGGTCCATTACTGGCTGCGGCTCAAATGGCTCAACGATCTTCGCTGGATCTTCCACGATCCCCGCCTGATTGCCGGGGATTGGGACAGCGTGGCCCAGAAGGCCCAGGAAACGGGCATGACCCGCGTGGTGATGGCCACGGCGCGGCTGGTGCAGGCGATGGATGGGGGCGCCCTGCCCGATGGCCTGCGCCACATCGATACCGCCCCCCGCCAGACCGAGCGCAGAGCCGGGGCGATGCTGCGCTATCTGACCCGGACAGGCGGGGCGCTGACAGACCCCGAACCGGGCATGATCGCCCGCAATGTCTTTCTGATACAGCGCCTGCGCGCCGCCGCACGGGACGAGGCGACCGGGGCCGATATCCTGCGCCAGAACTGGACGCCGGGGGTGGATGACCTGATGATGGCGGACCTGCCCGAAGCGCTGGAATGGGGCTATGTTCCCCTGCGCCTGATGCGGATCATGCGGCGGGGGAGGAGCGGCGCCGGTCGCTGACCGGATCGCCCTTTCCAGCCCCCGGAAGCGGTCAGGCCCCGCCTTGCTGCGAAAAGGCATTCATCGTCAGAAGGTCGTATTCCGCGACCCGTTCATCCGCCTGATTGATCAAGGTGACATGCCAGCGGACCTCGCCGTATTCATCCGTCCGTTTCGTCTTTCGCTTGACGGTCAGGCGCACCGTCAGCCGCTCGCCCGGCACCAGCGGTTTCAGAAACCGCAGGGCATCGAGACCCGTATTCGCCAATACGGGGCCGGGATCGGGCTGCACGAATAATCCGGCGGCAAAGGACAGCAACAGATAGCCATGGGCCACCCTGCCCGGAAAGAACGGGTTCGCCGCCGCCGCCGCATCATCCATATGCGCATAGAAGCGGTCGCCTGTGAAATCGGCGAAATGGGCCACATCCTCGGAAGTGACCACCCGCGAGGCGGTATGGATCGTCTCGCCGATTTGCAGGGCCTCGAACGGGCGGGTAAAGGGATGGGCGGGGGCCGAAATCTCCGCCGCGCCGGGCACCCATGAGCCACCGATGGCCGTCAGGATATCGGGGCTGCCCTGTACCGCCGTGCGCTGCATATAATGCAGCATCGCCCGGACGCCGCCCAGCTCCTCGCCGCCCCCTGCGCGCCCCGGCCCGCCATGGGTCATATGCGGCAGGGGGGCGCCATGGCCGGTGCTTTCGGCCATGCTGTCGCGGTTGTTGAAATAAAGGCGCCCATGCCACGCCGCCACGCCCAGCGTCAGGGCGCGGGCCGTCTCGCCATCGCGGGTGATGACCGAGGCGACGAGCGAGCCTTTGCCCCGGTTGAGCAAGGCGATGGCATGGTCGAGATCGCGATAGCCCATCACGGTGCTGACGGGGCCGAACGCCTCCGTATCATGCACCCGATGCGCGGCATCGGGATCGGCACAGTGAAACAGCATCGGCGGCAGAAACGCCCCGCGCGCCGCATCGGCCCCCAGCGCAGCAAAGGCATCCGGATCGCCCTGTACCCGCTCCACCTCGCCCGAAAGCGCCGCAACCTTTGCCAGCACATCCCGGCGCTGTGCCCGCGAGACCAGCGCCCCCATCCGCACATCCGCGCGCCGGGGATCGCCGATGGTGGTGCGGGCCAGACGCGCGCCCAAGGCTTCGATCACCGCGCCGGTCTGTGCTTCGGGGGCGAGGATGCGGCGGATAGCGGTGCATTTCTGGCCTGCCTTGGCGGTTATCTCGCGGGCTGCTTCCTTGATGAACAGCTCGAATTCCGGCGTGCCCGGCCCGGCATCGGGGGCCAGCAACGAGGCGTTGAGACTGTCCTGCTCCGCCGTGAAACGGATCGAATGGGCGAGGATCGTGGGCGTCGAGCGCAAAGTCCGCGCCGTTGCCGCCGATCCGGTAAAGGCGACCGAGTCCTGCGCATCGAGCCGGTCCAGAAGATCGCCGACCCCCCCGGCAATCATCTGCACCGCGCCCTCCGGCATAATCGCGCTTTCGATCATCAGGCGCAGACAGGCTTCGGCGACATAACAGGTCGCGGTGGCGGGCTTGACGATGGAGGGCACCCCCGCAATCAGGGCCGGCGCCAGCTTTTCCAGCATCCCCCAGACCGGAAAGTTAAACGCATTGATCTGCACCGCCGCGCCCAGCATCGGCGTATAGATATGCTGGCCCAGAAAGGTGCCCCCCCGGCTGAGTTGCTCGACATCGCCATCGAGATAGACGTGGCCATCGGGCATCTCGCGGCGGCCCTTGGAGGCGAAGACGAACATCGTGCCGATGCCGCCATCGATATCGATGCGGTTATCGGCCATCGTCGCGCCGGTCTCATGCGACAGGGCATAGAGCGCCTCGCGATTGGCATTGAGATGCGTGGCCAGCGCTTTGACCATCCGCGCCCGGTCATGGAATGTCAGCGCGCGCAGGGCCGGGCCGCCGACCATGCGGGCATGGTCCAGCATTGCGGCGGTATCGAGCGCGTCATGTCCGGCTTTGGCGATAATATCGCCGGTAATCGCGCTCTCGATGGGGCGCGCGTCTGCACCGGGCGGGATCCAGCGGCCAAGGGCGTAGGAATGGACGGCGTGCATGGGTCGGCTCCTTCAGCGCAGGATGGCGGGCAAGGCAGTATAGCCGCGAAAGCGAACCCGGTTCGAGCGGATCGCCCCATCCGCCAGCGCATATTCCGGAAACCGCGCCAAAAACCGCGCCAGCGCCACCTGCCCCTCCATCCGCGCCAGCGTCAGCCCGACACAGGTATGCGCCCCGCCCCCAAAGGCCAGATGCCGGTTGGGCTGTCGTTCGGGGCGAAAGGTATCGGGGTCGTCAAAGGCGCGGGGATCGCGATTGGCCGCCCCGATGCACAGATGCAGATCGGTGCCAGCAGGGATCGCCCGCCCGTGCAGGGTTATCGCCTCGGCGGTCAGGCGATTGCCGAACTGGTTCGAGCTTTCCAAGCGCAGCACCTCCTCGACCGCAGGCGCGATCAAGGCGGGGTCCGCGCACAGGGCCGCGCGGGCCTGCCGGTGACGATCCAGCAGCGCGAGGCTGTTGCCAATCAGATTCGTCGTCGTCTCATGCCCGGCATTGAGAATGAAAATGCAGTTCTGGTAGAGTTCCGCCTCGGTCAACCGCCCTTCCCCATCCCCCGCAATCAGGCGGGTCAGCACATCCGTTTCCGGATCACCGGGATGGCGGCGGCGATGGTCGGCGAGGGCGCGCAACAACGCGGTAAACTCCACCACCGCGCGATTGCCCGCCGCGTGCTGATCCGGGGTCAGCACAGGCTCCAGCGCGCCGAGAATGGCGAGGGACCAATCGCGCAAGGGGCCGCGCTCGCCATGGGGAATATCGAACAGGTTGCCGATGATCTCGACCGGGATGGCACTGGCGAAATCCGCGATCAGATCGGGGGTCGCGCGATCCTCCAATCGGTCGAGCAAGCCCTCGACCAGCGCCTCCAATCCGGGGCGCAGGCGGGCGAGCGCACGGGGGGTCAACGCGCCGACCATGATCTTGCGCACCCGCGTATGAAGCGGCGGATCGTTGAAAACCAGCGAAGTCGTGTGATGGGCATAGAGGGGCGCGCCCTCGCCGTATTTGGGGCCGAACACCGCACGCTTGTCGGAGATAAAGCGCCGGGGATCGCGATAGACCCGGATCAGGTCGTCATACCGGCTCAGGATCACCGATCCATCCGGCTGTATGCAGACCGGCGCGCGCTCTCGCAGGGCGGCATAGGCGGGATACGGATCGTCATGAAACCCCGGCGGCAGAGTCGCGAGCGTCAGCATCAATGCCCCATCGCGCCCATCGACGCAGGCAGTACCAGCACCAGCCACGGCACCGCGACAATCAGCGCGAGGCGCAGCAGATCAGCAATCCAGAACGGCGTCACCCCGCGAAACACGGTGGCCGTGGAGACATCGCCCACCACCCCCTTGAGGATAAACACATTCAGCCCCACGGGCGGGGTAATCAGGCTGATCTCGGTCACGACGACGACCACGATACCGAACCACACCGGATCATAGCCCAGCGAACTGACCAGCGGAAAAAAGATCGGCACCGTCAGCAACAGCATCGACAGGCTCTCGAACACGCAGCCCAGCACGATGTAGATGGCAAGGATCATCACGATCACCGTAAAGGGCGAGACGTCATAGGCCGTCACCATCGCAATCAGCGCATCGGGCAATCCGGCAAGATTGATGAAATTCGAGAAAATCTGCGCCCCGATCAAAACCGCAAACAGCGCCGCAGAGGTAAAGGCCGTCTCGCGCAGGGTGTCGATGGTATCCGAAACCGTCAGCCCCCCCCGCAGCAGCGCAATCAAAAAGGCCCCCATGGCCCCCATTCCGGCGGCTTCGGTCGGCGAAAAAGTCAGGTTCAGCGGGGCAATATCGAACACCCCATACAGCCCCCCGATGACAAGAAAGAACAACAATAGCACCGCCCAGACCCCCCGCAGCGCCCGCAGGCGTGCAGGCCATGCCGTGCGCTCGCCCGCCGGTCCCGCGCCGGGATTGCGCCAGACGGTCCAGCGCACGGCCCCCAGATAGAATCCGATGCCGATGATGCCGGGAATGATCCCCGCCATGAACAGCTTTCCGATCGAGGTTTCGGTCAGCAGGCCATAAATCACGAGGATGACAGAAGGCGGTATCAGGATGCCGAGCGTCCCCCCGGCGGCAATCGACGCGGTGGACAGCGAATCCGCATAGCCGTAGCGGCGCATTTCGGGCATCGCGACCTTTGACATCGTGGCGGCGGTGGCCAGCGACGATCCGCAAATGGCCGAAAACCCGCCGCAGGCCGCAACGGTCGCCATCGCCAAGCCCCCCCGGAAATGCCCCAGAAAGGCATTCGATACGGCATAGAGTTCGCGGCTGAGACCCCCTTTATTGACGAACAGGCCCATCAGGATGAAAAGCGGGATGACGGACAGGCCGTAATCCTGCGCCGTATCGGTGATCTGACGCCCGACCATCGACATCGCCGCCTTGAACCCGCGCGCATCGGCGAAAGACCCGCCCCGCTCGTAGAGATAGCCAAAAGTGCCGACAAACCCCATCGCAAAGACGATGGGCATCCGCAGCAGCACCAGAAACAGCACAAGGCCAAAGCCGATCAGGGCGGCGGTCACGGCGCGACCTCCCCGTCCCCGTATCCGTCCACGACATCGGGTCGGATCAACCACAAAAGGCCGACAGCCAGCATCGAAACCATCGTGATGGCCAGCGATGCGGCAATGAACCAGCCGATATAGAATTGCGGAATCGCCAGATATTCGGTGACATCCCCATAATCGCGCATCCGCTCCGCCAGTATCCAGACCCGTTTCAGGGGCCAGAACAGCATCGCGCCACACACCAGAAACAGCGCCGCATTGCGCCACCGCGACAGGCCCGCGCGCTCGACCGGCCCATCCATCAGATCGACGGAGATATGCGCGCCCCGTGCCGAAATGACCGGCATGACCGAAAACACGATCACCGCCATCAGAATGCGCGTCAACTCGGTCGCGGCTTCGATCGGCGCATTGAAGGCCGATCGCAGGATCACATCGCTAAAGGTCATGACCATCAAGGCAAACAGCGCCGCACAGGCGGCGAGGGTCGGGATGGTCTGAAGAATTCGAAGCATGAAGGCATCTTCTTGATGAGGAAAGCACGGCCCGGTCAGGCGATGGCGGGGCGCGGGGGCCAAGTGCGATCGGTCAGATCATCCCGGCCGTGGCATCCCAAAGGAGGATTTATCCTCCGGTCCGCCCCGGCCGGAACCGGCAAAGCCACCATCGCTTATTCCGACAGGGCGTCCTTGATCGATTCGTAGGCGGCCTGCGCATCCACGCCTGTTTCGGCGACTTCGGCGATGACTGCGGCGATGATCTCATCGGCCATCTTGGCGAAGGCGGCCTGATCCTCGGCGGAGGCGACGGTGATGGTATTGCCTTCGGTCTCCTTGGTCAGAGCGAGGCTATCGGTATCGCCGCTATCCCAGATCTTGCCGATCTCGCGGCTGAGGGGCGCGCCGAACACCTCGTCTTCGAGCACCTTTTGCAGATCGGCGGGCAGGTCGGCGAAGGCATCCTCGTTCATGATGAACGCGAACGAGCCGCGATAGAGACCGCCGGGCATTTCATAGAGATGCGGGGCAACCTCGACCAGCTTAAAGCCCTTGCGCGATTCGGCGGGCATCACCACGCCATCGGCGGCATTGGATGCGAGGGTTTCATAGACCTTGGGCGCGGGAACCTTGATCCCCGTCGCGCCAAGCGCCGTGCCCACATCGCCCCCCACACCGCCGGGAATGCGCAGTTTCAGCCCCGAAATGGCGCCTATCCCGTCAAGGGGACGCGACGTGTGCACATGGGCGGGGCCATGGGTATGCAGGGCGACGACCTTCACGCCGCGATGCTCATTGGCCTTTTTCAGATAGCGTTCATAGGCATCCCAATAGGCCACCGATGCCGCCTCGGCATTGCCGGTATAGCCGGGCAGCTCGATCAGCTTGGTCGTGACGAAGCGGCCCGCCTGATAGCCGTGAAAGATGATCGACAGATCCGCCGCCCCGTCCTGCACCAGATCCATCTGTGCGGGCGGCGGGGCGATGCCCAGTTTCAGATCGGCGGTCACGCGGCCATCGGTGGCCTCCTCGACCATCTCGACGAATTTGGGCCACATCTTCGCGTTGATATTATGGGTCGGCGGTGCCCAGCTTGAAATAACCAGCGTGTGCTCGGCCTCGGCCAGCGCGGCGGTGCCGGACAATCCGACGGCCAGTGCAGCGGCGGCCAGCGTGAAGGTGCGATGGATCATAGGTCTCTCCCTTGGTCGGTCTTCTTGTTCTTGAATGCGACACGGTTATCCGGCGCATCCAGACCCGCGCATCGATGCGCAAAGCCCTGCGCCCAAGCTTGCACCATATTGACAGGCTATGCATACCCCCGCGATACCTCTTCGACCCGTTCCGTATAGTGGGGGCGGTCTCAGGCACACCAAGACCGGGAATGGCCCATGTCCGACACGATCCTGATTGACCGGCACGAGGCGTGGACGGAAATCACCCTCCATCGCCCCGATCGACTCAACAGCTTTACCGACGAGATGCACGGGGCACTCCGCCGCGCGATCGAGGAGGCGCGCGATGGCGGCACACGGGCGATCCTGCTGACCGGGGCCGGGCGCGGCTTTTGCGCGGGGCAGGATCTGGGCGACCGCGACCCGGAAAAGATGGGCGGTCCCCCCGATCTGGGGCATACGCTGGAGACATTCTATAACCCCCTCGTGCGGTTGATCCGGTCGCTGGATTTTCCGGTCATCTGCGCCGTCAACGGCGTGGCGGCCGGGGCCGGGGCGAATCTGGCACTGGCCTGCGATCTCGTCATCGCCGCCGAAAGCGCGCGGTTTATCCAGTCCTTCGCAAAGGTCGGGCTGGTGCCCGATGCGGGGGGCACATGGGCCTTGTCGCATCTGGTGGGGGAAGCGCGGGCAAAGGCGCTGGCCCTGACCGCAATGCCGCTGAGCGCCGCCCAGGCCGCCGAATGGGGTCTGATCTGGAAAACCGCCCCCGATGATGCGCTGATGACCGAGACCCGCGCGCTGGCCGAGACCCTCGCCCATGGCCCGACCTTTGGGCTGGGCCATGCGAAACACCTGATCCAGCAGGCCGCGACCACCCCCCTCGATACACAGCTCGACCGGGAGGCGGCGACCCAGCGGATATGCGGCCAATCCCCCGATTACGCCGAAGGGGTCAGCGCCTTCTTGCACAAACGCGCCCCCGCCTTCACGGGGCGCGCATGACCCCCGACGAGCGCGCCACCCGCGCGGCACAGGCGATGTGGGCCGATGATGGCGCGTCGCTGTGGTTCGGGATGGAGCTGCTGGATGTCGGGGAAGGCCGCGCCACCCTCGCCCTGACCGTCGAGCCGCACCATTGCAACGGGCATGGAAGCTGTCACGGCGGGGTGATCTTTGCCCTTGCCGATTCCGCCTTTGCCTTTGCCTGCAACAGCCGCAATCAGGCCACCGTCGCCCAGCAGAACACCATCACCTATCTCGCCCCCGGAAAGCCCGGCGACCGCCTGACCGCCACGGCGGGTGAAGTATCGCTGCAAGGACGCAGCGGGTTGACCGATGTGACCGTGCATAACCAGAATGGCGATCTGATCGCCCGGTTCACGGGCCTGTCCCGCGCCGTCCGGGGCCAGCTATTCGACGAAGGGGACCCCTCATGATCGACCTGACACCCCCAAGGGACAGCCTGGACCCGATCGAAATCGCCTCGCGTGACGAGATCATGGCGCTGCAACTGACCCGCCTGAAATGGTCGCTGCGCCATGCCTATGACACGGTTCCGATGTATCGCCAGCGCTTTGACGCGGCGGGGATGCATCCCGATGACGTGACCTCGCTGGGCGATCTGGCGAAGCTGCCCTTCACGACCAAGGCGGATCTGCGCGATCATTATCCCTTTGGCCTGTTCGCCGTACCGCGCGAGCGGGTGGCGCGCATCCATGCCTCCTCCGGCACGACCGGCAAGCCGACCGTGGTGGGCTATACACAGGGCGATCTGGATGTCTTTGGCGATATGGTCGCACGCAGCCTGCGCGCATCGGGCGTGCGCCCCGGCGACATGGTGCATAACGCCTATGGCTACGGTCTCTTTACCGGCGGATTGGGCGCCCATGTCGGGATCGAGCGGCTGGGGGCGACGGTGGTGCCTGTTTCGGGCGGGATGACCCCCCGGCAAGTGACCCTGATCGACGATTTCAAGCCCGATGCCATCACCGTCACCCCGTCCTACATGCTCAACATCCTCGAAGAGTTCCAGCGGCAGGGCATCGACCCCCGCGCCTGCTCGCTGAAGGTCGGCATCTTCGGCGCGGAGCCATGGACCAACGCGATGCGCGCCGAGATGGAGGCGGCCTTCGACATGCACGCGGTCGATATCTATGGCCTGTCGGAGATCATGGGACCGGGGGTCGCGAATGAATGCGTCGAGACCAAGGACGGTCTGCATATCTGGGAGGATCATTTCTACCCTGAGATCATCGACCCCGAAACCGGCGCGCCGGTCGCCGAGGGCGAGATGGGAGAACTGGTCTTCACCACCCTGACCAAAGAAGCCCTGCCGATGATCCGCTATCGCACGCGGGATCTGACGCGGCTGATGCCCGGCACGGCGCGCTCGATGCGGCGGATGGAAAAGATCACCGGGCGCTCGGATGACATGATCATCCTGCGCGGGGTCAATGTCTTTCCGACGCAGATCGAGGAACAATTGCTCGCCACCCCCGGCCTTGCCCCGCATTTTCAGATCGAATTGCGGCGCGAGGGTCGGCTGGATGCGATGCGCGTGCATGTCGAGGGCCTGCCCGGTCACGGCGCGGAAGCGGGCGCGGCGGCGGGGACCGCGCTGGCAAAGCGGATCAAAGATGTCGTGGGCATCACCGCCGAGGTGGCCGTTGCCGATCCCGGCGGGGTCAGCCGGTCGGAGGGCAAGGCAAAACGGGTGGTCGATAACAGGCCGGTCGATGGGTAAGGCCCGATTTCCAAAACGAGGATAACCCCCCCATGCCCCGGTTCCATCCCCTGACCGTCACCGACCTGCACCGGACGATCCGCGATGCGGTCGTCGTCACCCTGCGCCCGGACCCCAAGGACGCCGCCGCCTTCGATTTTGTACAGGGCCAATACCTGACCTTTCGCCGGGATTTCGACGGGGAGGAGCTGCGCCGGTCCTATTCCATCTGTTCGGGGCTGGACGAAGGCGTGTTGCGGGTGGGGATCAAGCGGGTGGCGGGCGGGGCCTTCTCCACCTGGGCGAACGAGGCGCTGCGCCCCGGCGATACGCTGGAGGCGATGCCGCCCATGGGCCGCTTTCACACCCCCCTCGACCCCGGCGCAGCCCGGCATTATCTGGCCTTTGCCGGAGGGTCGGGGATCACGCCGATCCTGTCGATCGTCAAGACCGTTCTGGCGCGCGAGCCGCATGCGCGGGTCACGCTGGTCTATGCCAATCGCGCGGTAACGACGATCATGTTCCGCGAAGACCTCGAAGACCTGAAAAACACCCATATGGGCCGCCTGACGATCATCCATGTTCTCGAAACCGACGCGCAGGAGGTCGAGCTGTTCACGGGCCGGGTCGATGAGGCGAAATCTGCGCGATTATTCGAGACGCTGATCGATATCGGCTCGGTCGATACCGCGTTTATCTGCGGGCCAGAACCGATGATGCTGGGCATCGCCGCCGCCCTGCGCGCGCATGGTTTGCCCAAGGAGCGCATTCTCTATGAGCTGTTTGCCAGCGGTCAACCGGGCCGGGCGCGGCGCAAGGCCGTCTCTGCCGATGCCGCCACCGCCGACGCCGGAAGCGAAACCGAGGTCAGCGTCACCCTTGACGGGGCCACCCGCCGCTTTCGCATGGACCGCGAGACCAGTCTTCTGGACGCCGCGACCGCCCATGCCATCGAGGCCCCCTATGCCTGCAAAGCCGGGGTCTGCTCCACCTGCCGCGCCCGGATCATCGAGGGGGAGGTCGAGATGCGCGCCAACCATGCCCTCGAAGATTACGAAGTCGCGCGCGGCTACGTGCTGACCTGCCAAAGCTATCCGGTCACTGCGCGGGTGGTGGTGGATTACGACGGGTGATACACGGATCGCGCAGGCGTGGTCTCAGCAACCCCGAAATACCGGCTTACGCTTTTCGTTGAAGGCGCGCACACCCTCACGGCGGTCATCGGTGGGCACGGTGCGGTTATAGGCTTCGATCTCGAAGGCCAGACCATCGCGCAGGGCCATCGACAGGCCCCGGTGGATCGCCTGTTTGGCTTGGCGCACGGCAACCGGGGCATTCGCCGCGATACGGGCGGCAGCGTCGAGCGCGGCCTGCCTGAGTTCGGACCGGGGATAGAGCGCATTGACCAGCCCCCATTCCATCGCCTGCGCCGCCGTGAAGGGACGGCAGGACAGGATCAACTCCTTCGCCCGGCGCTCGCCCATGGCACGGGCCAGCGTCTGCGTGCCCCCCGCGCCGGGGATGATGCCCAGGCTGGCCTCGGTCATCGCAAAGCGGGCGGTATCGGCGGCATAGAGGAAATCCATCGTCGCCGCGATCTCGCATCCGCCGCCATAGGCCGCGCCGTTCACCGCGCCGATAACCGGAACCGGACAATCGATCAGGGCGCGGACCATCCGCTCGAACACGGCATGTTGGCGCTGCCATGCCGCATCGGTCATGCCGTTGCGTTCCTTCAGATCGCCCCCGGCGCAGAAGGCCCGCTCCCCCGCCCCGGTCACAACGACACAGCGCGTATCGCCGGGGTCGAGCGCGAGACCCTCGAACACAGCGATCATGTCGCGCGACAACTGGGTGTTCATCGCATTCGCCGCGTCGGGCCGGGTCATCGTGACCAAGAGCACATGGTCGCGGGGATGCTCGATGGTGAGGGTTTCAAAGGTCATGGATGGGCCTCGACTGCGGCGCTCGGCAAGGGGACCGCCGATATGATGAATCCTCCGCATCCTATGGGGTTTTTCGGCGCGATTTCCAAGCCCCTCACCGCTCGTCTATATCGCGCAGCATGGTGATGGTGCGGTCGCGGTTGCCGCGTCTCGAAAACTGTTCATGCCAGCCGACGGGAATGTCGCGCAGGGTCGGGTTCATCTCCCGCGCGAGGGCGATGCTCTCGCCCAGGCTGTCGGGCACGATGGCGGGGTCGCTCTGTTCCAGCAGGACGATGGCCCCGCCAGAGCGCGCACGCAGGGTCAGGCCCTCCAGCCGCGTCACCTCATGCGGGGTGCCATATCGCACCCAGGCCAGCGCGCGCAGGATCGTATGATTGGTGCCGCGCAGGTCCAGATAGCGCGGGGTTTCGTTGCCCTCCACCACCTTGAGGCCGCTGCCGCGCGGAAACCGCTGTGCCCGCACCCCCCGGACCAGCGCGATCATGCCATAGACCGCCCCGGCAAGGACGAGCAGGCTCAACAGGCAAAACCGCGTCCGCTCCGCCGGGGCGATGCGGATGTCGAGGGAGGGCGTGCCGGTCGCTTCGATCCGCTCCAGATGTCCGTTATCGTAGAGCACGCGGATGCGATGCGGGCCGTTATAGAACAGCGCCAGAAAACACTGGCACCACCGGCGCGAGGACGGCACGACGCGCAGCGTGCCATTCTCATAAGCGGGTCTCAAACCGAGTAGCCAGGCGGGCGGCCTGCCCGAAACGGTAAAATGGGACGTATCGGCCTCGGTGGCATTGCCGCTGAGGCGAAAGAGGAACGCCACTTCGCGATCGGGATCGCCCGATGCATTATTCGACAGATCGCCCCCCGAAAGCGTCAGCGCGGTTGCATTGCTGGGATCGCGCGTATGGCCCTGCGCCTCCAGAACCAGCGGTTCGATCCGCGAAGGGATGATCGCGGAAACCGACGCCTCGCCCAAGAAGGGATCGATCATGCGGGCATCGACCGTCACCCGCTGATCCTTCAGGTCATCGGCGGTGCCGGGCGACCATCCCTCCCGCTGCCACAGATAGGCGGTCACGGCCGGGTCGGCGGCGCTGAGGGCAATTATCCGGTCGGGACCGAGACCGTAGCGCTGCCCGTCCCCGATGTAATAGCGGCTCTCATCCGCCGTCAGCGCAAGGCGCAGGGCCGCATCCTGCGCCAGCCCCTGCGCGCGGATAACAACGGTTGCCACCGCCCCGTTCGCAGGCCGCGCCGGATCGATCTCAAGGCCCAGATCGACGCCATAATTGCGTACCGACAGAGCCACCGGCGCACTCGTGGGAGAGACGAAGCCCGGCACGACCAGCGACGCCCGAGCGCTGAAATCCCCGCTGCGGGTCGGCGTATAGGGGGCCGTCGCGGCGAGACCATCGGGACCAAGCGTCAGGAACAGGCGCGTCAGGCCGCCATCCGCCGCATTGATCGCCACCGAAAAGACGCTGCCGGGATCGAGCCGGTCGAGCGCAATCTGTTGCAGCCCCCCCGCCGCAGCCGGGCCAAACACCCGCGCCTCAAGCGTGTAAGGCGCATTCTCGACCAGATCGTAGCGCCCCGCCGCACCCTGCGCCACCTCGGCCCCCGTGGCGTCATGCAGGGTCAGGCGCAGGGTGACATCGGCTTCGAACAGCAAGAACACATCATCCCCCACCGGACGATCATAGGTCAGCACATGGCGCCCCGGCGCAAGGTCGGGCTGAAACCTGTAATGGGTGGTCAGACCCCGCAGCACCCGCTCCCATCCCGGACGACGATCCGGCGCGATCATCGCGGTATTCAAGGCATAGGGATCGGGATCGGCACCCGTAAAATCGGTGCCGATGGGGCGCGGGGGACCAGCCGGATCGCCCGAAATCCCGACCGACAGGATACGCGAGATCGCAAAGGGCGAATTCACCTCGATGCGGTTGCCGCGCCCCTGCACCGTGCTGCCGGTGCCGCTGCGGTCGGTATTGGATACCCGCGCGATAATATCCTTCAGCGCATCCAGCAACCCGGCGAAATCACCGACATCATGGGCACCGTCCACCGGACTGCCATTGAACGTCTCCAACAGGGCGGGGCGGATGCCTTCGCGGCGGATATTATCGATCAAGCGCTGATTCATGCCCGGCGCGATGAGCAGATATTCGACCCGCACCGGGCCGCGCGCCTGCTGTAGCATGGCCCGCAATTCGGGTTTGACGTCATAAACCCGGCCATCGGGATAGACGAACACGCCGTCATTGATCGTGAACGGGCTGTTATTCTCGCTGAACTGACCATCCGAGATGATGACGATAAATGCCTCCTCGCCCGCTTGCTGACTGGCCAGCACCTGCGACAGCATCCGCTGCACATTGGTATAGCCGGTATCGCCCTCGGCCCGCGCCCAGTCGGTGCGGATGGCATCAAGGACGCCCTGATGCCCCGCGCGATCGGGCATGAAGCGGCTCGCAATCTTTTCGTCATTGAGCGCCACGGTGAACAGGCGATCCCGGCCCGGCCGCCCATCCAACGTGCTGATAAGAAGCTGCGCGCCAAAGGATGGCAGGTTGATCCACGGGGCCATCGACCCCGAATCGTCAAACACGATCCCCACAACCCGCGCCTGACCCACCCCCGGACCCGCCCCAAGCAGGCATAAAAAGGCGATTATCCGAAAGACAAGACCCATCCCCTTCATCCGCAAGCCAGCCCATCCCGATCATTCGGATCATTCGGATCATCCCGACCGCCAAGCCGGGGCCGCGCGGGATGCCGCGCGCTCATACCGCCCGCTCCAACACCTGCAACGCACCTGCATAATCGAGCAGGTCGGTCTGGGCATGCCCCGATCCGAAGGCGTGATAGCCCTCTGGCCCCCCCTCGCTGCTGGCCCGCCAGCGCAGGGAATCGATCCACAGGCCGGGGATCGCATCCAGCCCGAACAGGGCACGCACGCATCCCAGACCATAGGCCGCATCCTCGATCACCAAGAGATGCACCCCCCCGGCGGCGCATTCTGCCCCGCCGAGCAGGGCCTCGGTATGCGCCAGCGTATCGGGATCGAGCATCGGATAGGCGCGGGCGAGGAACTGCTCATGCGGCGCGCCGGAAAGCCGCTTTTCGGCGGCCAGAATCGCGCCTTGGGGCGAGATCACCGCGAGCCGCTGCCAATTGCGCGGGAACAACGAGCGGATCGTATCCTGCAAGGTGACGCACAGGGTCATGGCAATCCGGGCCGTTTGCGCCTCCTCGCCGCCTCCATGGGGCAAGACGAGACTCCACGCGGATTGATAGCGCCGCCGTTCGGTATGCGATCCGGTGCCGTCGCCATCCTCGACACCCATCCACGAGGGCGCACGGGCCGGGCGCTCATCCGTGGCGCAGAGGAATGGGGGCCGGTCCCGCTCGACGGTGCATAAGCGGTCCGTCACGCGGTCATAGCTCAGATGCAGCAAGGCGCTGCGATGCCGGTCGCGGTCGAGCGCGCGTTCCTGCACGAAGCGGGTGCTGTCGATGGCATAGCGCCGCGAGAACAGTGTCAGCGGCGCCGCGCGCAGCTGGGCATTGCGCCAATCGGCATCCGCCTTGCGCACGATCACGGCATTGACCTGCGCCCGGTCGACGCTGCGCTTGACGTCGATCACGCGGTACATCCGCCCCTCGACCTGCATCAGACTGGATCGGGTGAATAACAGGCCCTCATCCCCCTGTTGCAGCTTGCACAGCTCCTTCCCATCCGCGTCGACACGCATGAACAATGTGCTCACGATATCATCCGCGCCGGTGGTGCTGGCCTTCAGCCGGACAAGATGCGAGGCGACATCCTCGATGCGCCGCACGGTTTCGCGGATGCCCAAGGCCAGCTCGAACAATCGCTCCAGCCCGATCTTGGTCGCATTGATGCCCAACGTTTCAAGCAGCGGGCCGGGGGCGATGCGGGTCATGAAGGCGGCAATATCCTCCTGCCGCACGCCGTCCTGTTGGCGGATCATGGCGAGCACCGCATTTGCGAGCTGGCCCAGATCGGTGCCGGGATCGGGGCTGAGGGGCAGGTCCGCCTCGGCCATGGCGAGGGTCTTGGCCTTCACCCATTCCTCCGACCGGGCGATGAAGTAATCGCGCAGGGGATAGCCCGCCGAGACCGTCACCAGCATCGCGTCATCCCGGTCCATCAACACATCGACCTGACGATCGATCACATCGGGCAGGTTGGCGCGGTCCTCCATGAAGACCACATCCCCGCCATCCCGGCGCCCGATATGCGACAGGGGTTGAAGCGTCTGAAACAAAGGGGCCGCCGCGCGCACCGCGTCATCCTCGCTCGATTGCAGGGCGCTGTACCACGTCCCGCTATCGGACCACGCATAGCGGTCAAATCCCTTATCCGGGTCATAATAGGCAAGGCGCACGGGGGCATTCGCATCCTCCGAGCCAAAGGTCATCGCCGGGATCATCAGGGCGGGATAGAGCGTCTGCGGCCCCTCGCCATGCCCCTGCGCGCCGATAAAGCGCTCATGCAGCGCATCGGCAAAATCCCCGTCATCGCGCCAGCCAAGCCAGAACCGCGCGCGCGCACGGCTGGGGCGAAACGTCACCGTCTCGAAAGCGCTGGTGCCGACGGGGAAAATCTGGCTCAGTTGCGTATCCATCCCCCGGCGCCGTTCGCCCTGCGCCACGACCGAGACCCGGAACGGCGAGCCACTGCCCGCGCTTACCTCCAGCCGCCGCATCTCCAGCCGCAACAGCGCAAGGTCGAGCCGGTGAAAATCCACCACGACGATCAGTTTCAGGCGCGAGGCTTCGTAGCGGATGCTGTCATGCCGCCCAGACATGAAATCGTCGTAGAGATCCGTCTCGGCGCCGATGAGCAGGTTGTGATAATCGCGCCCGCCCGGCCCGGCCGTCTCCGCCCCGCCCTGCGCGGCCCGGCTGCGCCCGGTAAAGCGCCAGCGGATCATCATGTCGAACAGTTCCGCGCCGATGGTATGCTTGATGTTATCGGCAACCTTCTCGCGGATATCCGCCGGACAGATCACGAGCGCCACGCCGCCCTTGTCATGGACCGACAGCATCATTTCCACGACGATGTGATAATATGGCTCCGACAGGGTGCCCGCCAGCCACAGGAAGCGCGGCTCCTCCGAACTGCGGGCGGTGTCGAGGGTGCGCTTGAGCGCCTCGCGCTCGCTCGCACCGATCAGCGGACCAAGGCGCGCGACCAGCGCCTCGGTCGATGTGATGTCGGGGGCGGGGGTTGCAGGATCGCGCGGCCCGGAGGGGTCCGGGGATAAGGAATCTGGGGAGGAAGGGTCCGGGGAGGTCTCCGCCGCGGGGGCCGGTTCGTCGATCTTCGCCAGAAAGGGCGCGACGGGCAGCGCCCGATACGTCTCGAAAAGCGGCAATAACCGCCGCGCGGAGGGCGCCTCATCGACGGCCAAGGCCCGGAACCCTCCGATCAGGGTTTGAGGCTGGAAAATCGCGACATACAGCTCCGCACAGATGATGAAACTGAACGCCCAGAGCAGCCCGGAAAATCCGCTGGTGATGAATATTCCGGCACCATAGGCCCATTTCGTATCAAGACCATCCGCAGCCAAGAACAACGTGGGCAACGCGATAATGGCGATGATCTGAAGCAGATAGGCCGTGCGGGCGATGATCTTGATCGTCGCATTATCCGCCCCGCGCTCGAATATCTTCCGAATGCGGCTCATCACGCCCCATGGCCCGAATCCCAGCATCAGCACGAGGGTCTGAACGCCGAAAATCAGATACATCATCGCCGTTCGCGTCAGGGCATAGGCGACCACGATCAACAGGTTCACCAGCACCGATAACGCCGCATCACTCCCCAGTCCGAAGGGAAAATCGTTATGGAAATACCGATGCACTGGCCCCGCGATCCAACCGAAGCCCCGTTCGCGGAGAAAGCCGATAAGGTTCTGATAATACTGATTTACCGAATAGACGCCATCGCTCATATCGGCCTGATATATCGACAGGAACACCGCAAAGACAAAAGCGATCAAGATGTTCCACGGGCGCAGGCGGATGACCGGGGCCAGCTGAAACGCAGCTATGCACAGCGCAACCAGACAGGCCGCCATAAACGTCATCATCAGCCATGAGGAAACGAGGATCATGCTGTGTCCTCCAGATAGCGCAGGCCGATCTCTGCCCCCGGCTCGGCGTAATAGACCGAGGGGCATTCGAAGGGCGCGGTCGTATCTGCACCGGGATCGACGGTCATGGTCACGGCACGCATCGCCGTCGCCGGGCCTTCCATCAGCAAGATCGCAAGCCGGTCATTGGGCGAGGCGCCCGTCGCAGGCACGATATCCTCGCCCGGTGCGCGTCCGTCGGGCAGGGCCAGCGCCGCATCGTAGAGCAGATCCCGCGCCTCGGCATCCAGCCGCGCGGCCAGCGCCCGCTCGCCCTGTTCCAGCCAGTGAATCGATGCGGCCGTGCGGCTGCGCGCCGTGGCGTTCTCGATGATCTCTTTCAGGCGCATCGAGAGAGAGCCGACCCGATCCTTCACATCGACAATCGCGGCATTATAGCGCCGGATGGCCCATTCACGGGCAAAAAAGGCAAAGAGGACGAATATCAGGGAGAATAGCGTTAAATTAAGCAGGTAAGGCCATTTGAACCCATAGGTCGCCGCCTCCAGCAATTGCGCCCCAAGCCCCTTTTCACTCTGATGCAGGACTTGCAGGAAGCGCGGGATATAAAAGGCGCTCAGGACGGTGACGACGACGAACCAATAGGCGAAGGCGACCGGCACACGGGCGGCGGCCTCCTGCGCGATGACGAGGGCTTCGTCCAGCTTGCGCTTTTCGGTCAGGGACTGGGCGACGCTGCGCATCCATTCGGTGCCAAGGGGCGTGGCCTCCAGCGGATCGATCGCGCTGGCCCGTCCCACCAGATTGACCCGCGACGCTTCGGCCCCTTCGGCGAGGGCGCGGCGTTTGTCGACCAATCCCTCGCGCAGACGCCGCATCTGCGTATGGCTCTTGCATCCGGCGGTTCGGATTTCGGCGCAGAGGGCGGCAATCTGTTCATCGACCGTGCTGAACATGCGGCCCGCCTCGCTTTCGGGCGTATCCATATCGGGCAGATAATCGGACAGGCGGGCATAGAGATCGTCGAGCGCCCGGCGCGTGCTTTTCTTCGTCCGGGCGGACAGGTTGCGGCCATCGGGGTTGGCAGAAGCCGATTTGAGCGGATCGGTCCAGCTCAGCTCAAGCTCGGTAATCGTCGAGGTTTCGCGATAGGTGTCGCAGGCCCGCACCATCCGCTCGACGGTTCTGGTCAGATCGCCATCCTCGTCATCGGGCGCATCCTGCAATCCGGCGATGATGCGTTGTCGGCACCGCGCGCCATAACGGGCGGGGCGCGTCTCGCGGTCGACCGGAGCTTTCAGCGCGAAAACAGGCTTGGGATTTTCCAGCAGGCGCAGGCCCTCTCCGAAGCGCTTGTTCCCCTCCGCATCGAAATGTCCGCTATCGCGCATCAGGTCGATGGCGACCCGTATTCCGGCGATGATGCGCGCCCCCCGCCGGGGCGAGTCGGACGGCACATCAGCCACGAAAATCGCCTTGTCGAACAGCTTTGGGCCGGTCTCCTTCGTGTCGCTGGACGCGGCGACGGCTGCGGCCACCTCCTGCGCGTTCTGCGTGCCGGACAGGAACAATGCCACGAGAAAGACGCGCAGGGCGCTGCCATGGCGGTTATCGCCATAGGCGCGAAAATCGACCGAAGCCGCCGCAACCTCGCGCATCTGCTCCGGCGTAATGACCGGATTGGCGGCAATATCGGAGGGCCGGTTATAGACGAAGGCGAAGACCAGCTCCGTCACGGAGGCCGCTCCGTCCGCGTCTTCGGAATGCACGGCCAACTCGTCCACGATCTCGTTATACAGGCTGCCCCCCGTCTCGCCGATGGGGCGCGGCCAGCCCCGCCACAGGGCTTCGGCCCCCGATGACAGGCGGGAATTGCGCTCATCGGCGCGCCAAATGGCCACCTGTTGATCCTTGCGGAACAGGTCGGGCGCATGCTGCCGGGCAAATGTATCGCTGTCGAACTCCGCCACGAGGTCGATCAGCACGACCCGCGTTGTCGTCATCCCAGAGCACTTTCACGGAAGTCAGAGACGCCCAGAGCCGCCAGCGTCTCGATATCGGCCATCGTTTCGGGGCGCATATGGGCGCGCATCGCGTCAAAGGCCGCGCGCAGGGCATCGCCGATGATTTCCTCGGTCAGATGCGAGCGCCCCGCCAGCGCCATCGCACCCTCATGCTGATCCACGAGGTCGCGCACCAGTGTCGCCCATGCCCGGACCAGCCCCCGCATACGAGGGTCGCGATCCTCCGCATCCCGGCGCTCGCGGCTGACTTCCAGCATCCGCGAGACGAAATCGGGGTCGATGAGATTTGCGGTGAGCACCACCTCGCGCACGGTCTGCGCCACCTCCCCCGACGCATCGCGCCGCTCAGGGCTGAGTTCGGCCCAGCAGGTTTCGGCAGGCTGGAGCAATTCGCTGCGCTTCTCAAAGGCCAAAAGCACCGGATAATAGGCATCGTCCTGCACGACCGTCTTGCGGATACCGCCCGTGCGCAGCTTGCCCACGGTGTTGAATTCGGTGACCCGCGCGCCGTATTCGGTGGTCGAGGACAGGATGCCCGATGCGAGCGAGAACAAAAACGCGCGATAGATGCGGTCGCTCTGTTGCTCGCCCTTGGATTTGTGAATTTCGGGCAAGGCCCCGTGGCGGTGCCAGTCGCGGTGGATATGGGGCGTGAATTCGGTCGGGGGGCGCCCCTCGCGGTCGGCATCGAGCAGGGTTTCCACGATTTTCTCATACGCCTCGGCATAGCGGCCCACGGGCTGCCCCACCTCGACGCTGGCACCGGGATGCAGCTTGCTCAGATGGCGCAATTCGAGATTCACGCGCGAGCTCATGCATAACAGCTCCGCCTTCGAGAATTCCGCCAGCACGACCGGGGCCTCGCCCTGATTGACCGTGAACAGGTCTTCAAAAAGCTTCGGATCGCCGATCGCCTCGCGGATATCGGGGTGGACGGCCCAATAGGTGATCCGCTGGCCGTTATTGCGGTCATCCTGTAGCTTGACCAGCGGTTCGGATTGCCGCCCGACGATCTGCACCACTTCGCGCAGGCGCGACGGCATATCCCGGCCCATCAGCGCCGCCTCCCGGCGCAGGGCTTCGACAATATCCAGCGCATAGACGGAGGACAGCTCCTCCGTCACCACGCGCCGGGCAAAGCCATCGACCACCGTTTCGCGAAAGCGGTCGCGCATCCCGTCGAAGGTATCGGGGGGCTGGCCCCGGCGATCCTCGCGGTAGCGGGCATAGATCATATCCGCAATCTCGGCATTTACGCGCCGGTCCTGCCGCGAGCCGGAGGATTTGTCGCGCATCTCCTCGCGCATCGCCCGCTTGCACGCGGCATTGGCATAGATGAACAGCGATCCGTCCTGAGCCGAATTGCCGTCATGGCGGTGAATTTCGCGCTCTGCGGTCTGGTTGAGGCTCTCGACGATCCCCTCGACCTCGACGACCAGCCCGCCCAGCACTTTCTCGAACTGTTCCAGCTCACGCTCCAGATCGTTGTAGAAACGCATCGAAATCGCCTCCTCGGTATAGGCGCGCAGGAACCGGCGGGAGGTGTTGTGATAGGTCGCGTAATGCGCCGCGAACGCCTTGCTCCGATCGCCGAACAGGGCGGAGACCGTGCCCTGCATGGCGGCATCCGTCGCCTGCTCGATGATCATCGACGTGCCCCGCTCGGCGGGGTCGCGGCCCCGGTCGGGGTCGAACTGGTTCGCCTGCCGGAACAGGCGCGCGCGCAGATCATCGGGGTCGAGCGCCGCGCGCCGCTCCTCGATCAAGCGATGCAACGCATAGATGAAATAGCGGATCTGGACCAGATGCGGCCCGTCCTTGATGATGTATTTCTGGATATGGTAATCCTGCCATGCCGCCTCGGCCCGGTTATCGGCATTGGTCAGAATATTCGTGAAAACATCCGTCGGACGGCTGCGGACGAGGCTTTCGATATCCTGTAGGTCATTATCGAGATTGCGCTCCAGATCGCGCACCGTCGTTGACAGCGTGCCCTTGTTGCGCAGTTGGCTTTCGTCGATATTCCGGCGGTCGCGCGCCTCCGACAGACGATCCGTGGCCCAGAACCCCTCGATCACCTGCGCGAGAATCGCATCGAGATAGGTGCGGTATGCGGCGCGCACCTCCCGGCGGCCATCCACCTCGACGCGGGGATGCAGATTGTCGTGAATCTCGGCGAAGAACGCGTTTTTCTCGACGGTTGCGAGGTTGTCGAGATCCTCGATATAGGCCGGGCCTTGCTGGGGCGGTTTTTCCAGCACATTGCCCTGTTCGCGCTGTTCGCGATAGCGGCGCACGCGGTCCTGAAACTGCCGGTCAAGGCGCACCCAATCGCCCGTCAGGGCCTCGGCGGCGAAATCGAGGGTCAGGTAATCGGCGACGGCCTCCTTCGGAAAGACGACCGCGCCCACACCGATGGCGGAGAATTTGTTATCGGCCCCTTGCGCGGCGGCGGCGAATTTGGCCCGCGCGTCATTCGTCTCGATCGACCGGACCCGCCCCCCGATGGGCGAGAAGATCTGTTGATAAACGGCCCGCTTGGCCATGGATTTATAGCTGTCGACGCTCTGCCCCAGAGACCCGCCCCCGCTGGTCTCGAAATCCATCAGCGTCACCGAATAGAACGGGAAATCCCCCTGTCCGACAAGATGGCCGGGGGCGTATTCGTATTGCAGGTTGGCCGCATCCGTCTCGCCCGAAGCCAGCGAATTCACGGCATTCAGCTCCCGCAGAGAGGCATAGCCATTCGACAGGACATTGGGGATCTGCGTCACCGGCAGGCTCGCGCCATAGACATAGACATCGGGCATCAGGAACAGGCCGCGCACATCCGCCTGAACCCCCCGGCTGCGCGCCTCGCGCTGAATCAACAGGGCCAGTTGAATGAACGAGCCGGAGCCGGTCGCCCCGGCCAGCGACCCGACCATCATCACATTCACGACGCCATCGTAGGAATCGGCGTTGTCATAGCGGCCCAGCGAAGCCAGCGCGTTGCCGATGCGCTGGGGGATGGTGCCGGAGGTCAACTGGGTAAACAGGCCCAGATGCGTGAACATCCGGATCTGGGCCGCCCCGTCGAACAGGGTCATCTTCTTGATCCCCTCTGGCAGTGCATCGGGCGGGTCGAAGAACCACGGGGCGATCAGCTCACGGTACTTGCGCGTCATCTCGCCGACGGTCTCGGGAGAGCTGAACCGGATGCGGTTGACGCGCTCGATGGCATTGAGGCGGCGCATATCGTTATCGTCGGTATCGAAGCCCATGACGACGATCTTGCCCGTCCGGCCGATCTCGGTGCCGAGCGCCTGCGTATAGACGCGCTCAACGATCTCGCACCCCGTTCCGCCAACGCCGACAAGTAATGTTGGCCTGAAGTGGGACGATGCCATCACTCACTCTCCCCATTTGAAACAGTTTAGGGAATCCTCGTTACCAAGACCGAATTCCTTAAGAAAATCTATACGGCGGTTTGCTTTCGGTGCAAGCATTGGATACATTTTTCCAAAGAATCGCGTAATACGGGTAGTCAATCCGTCAACGGGATCAGATCAATTTTATCAATGGGGGGATCGAAAATGCCTGAGGCAACAAACGCAAAACTCTGGAAAAAAACGGGTTTCAAAGCGGCACTCACCGCCCTCGTCATGGCACTGGGAATCGCTGTATCCGCCGGACAAAGCGCCCATGCGCAGGAAATCCGCATGAGCAAGGCCGAACATACGCGCCTGAACGGCAACCGAATCGGCATCGTGACGGGCGGGAATACAGGCACCTATATCAAGCTGGGCGACGACCTGCGCCGCCTGCTCGACGATCATACGGACCTGTCGATGCGCGTGGTCAATATGGCCGGGCGCGGCTCGATCGGAAACCTGCGCGATCTGCTGTATCTGGACGGGGTGGACGTGGCCATCGTGCAATCGGACGTCCTCGCCCATCTGCGCAATACACAGCCCGATGACTACGACTATCTCTATGATCGCATCCGGTATCTGACGCGGGTGTATAACGAGGAAATCCACATCCTCGCGCGGGATGGCATCACGGATGTCGCCGATCTGGACGGCAAGACGGTCGCCGTCGGGGGATTGGGCGGGGGCACCTCGATCACCGCCGATATCCTGTTCCGCCGCGTGTTTCGCATCGCCCCCGATCTCGCCTATATGTCCCAGCGCGAGGCCATGGCGCGGCTGAAGGCGGGCACCATCGATGCGATGATGTATGTGGTCGGCAAGCCCTCCGGCCTGTTTCGGGAACTGTCGGGACAGGATATCTATGACCATGGGCTGAACTTCGTCGGCGTCAGCGCCGAAGCCGCCGCCCGTGCGCGCAGCCTGAAGGACGCGACCTATGCCGAGGCGCTGTTGAACGCCAAGGATTACGAGGGGCTGATTGCCGAGGGAGACGACGTGTTGGTCCTCGCGGTTCCGGCCATCATGGCGGTCTATGACTGGAACCCCAAGGGCGGCCCCCGCGCCCGGCAGCAATACGCGAATCTCGAAAACTTCGTGAACCGGATGTTTGCGGCGGTCCCCAAGCTGGACGGCAAAGGCTATCATTCGAAATGGTGCCAGATGGATATCAGGGGCGCATTGCCCGGCTGGCAACGCTTCGCGCCCGCCAGCGCATGGATCGCACAAAACCCCGGTGCCCAGAACCGAGTATGCCCCGCTATGCTGGTCGAACGAGACAACACACGCATTGTTAAAGCCAATGAACCCGAAGTGAGCTGTACCTTTTCGCGGTGGATGGAACGGCAAGCCCCTGCAATCGTCGGCACCTATGATCTCGACGGTCAACAGCGCGAATGGGCAAGAGCCTTTGCGGGCGGATTGACTTCATGCTGACAGGATTGCCTTTGCGGGCAATTGGTCTTGCCGTTCTCCTGCTTCCGACACTCATCACCACCCTCCCCGGCCACGCGCAGGATTCCGGCGCGCCGGAGGGGGCGGCGCTGCGCCTGTTCGTGATCGAACAGCAGAGCTATGCGGGCCGCATGGCAGAGCTTGCCGCGGCATTGCAGGCCCTCGTCCCAGCCTCTGGCGAACAATTGCGGGGCAAGCATATCGCCATCAATGCAAATGGCGAGGCGAGGCCCAATGAGCTGTTCGGGGCCGTCGATGACTGGATATCCAGCGTCGCGCAGGAAAGGCGCATTTCGCGCCATACTCCAAAACCCTCGGTGGCAAACCTGCGCCGCCGAATCAGCGCGCAGCTCAACACCCTCAACAATGCCGCCGTTTACGCCACGAACGATGCCGACCGCACGGCGGAAGTGCATCTGTTCCTGTCGGACGTGACCTTTACGATCACCGATGATGACCGCCGCTACAGCCTGCACAATATCGGCGATACCGGCTTCAGCGATGGATGTTTCAACAGGCTGAGCCAGAATAATGGCCGGATCAAGATGACGAATTTGATCGTGCGGGTCTTCGTCTATCCCCCCGATGGCCGCAAGCTGGGCGACGAGACGATGCGCAGCATCGCCCGCAGCCTCGACATCGACCCCAGCGGATCGAACACCGCCCAGCTTTTGCTGGGACAGGGAAATATGTCATGCCCCCAGCCGAACAAGATCACGACCTATGAGGGCCAGAGCTTCGATCAAAGCGTCCTGCAATGCGAATCCTTTAATTTGCGCGCAATAAGCAGCCCCGCGCTGATCGATTGCCCCCCCGACCCAGAACCCACTCCCGAACAAAGACTGGCGGCCCAGGCCGAACGCGCTGCCGCTGCCGCTGCGGAACAGGCACGATTGCAGGAGGCCGCAGAGCAGGCACGCCGCGCCGAGATCCAGCAGGCACAGATCGAAGAAAACCGCCGGGCACAGGCACAGGCACGCGATGAAGCGCAAGCGCAGCGGGCCAAAGAGGCGCAGCGCCTCGCCGATATCGTCAGAAATCAGCCTGAAAACCGCCCCGCCGAACCGCCGATCATCCCCGCCACCGCCCCCATCCCGCAGGACCGCCCTCAGCCTCAGCCTCGGCCCCAGACGGATGAGACCTGGCAAGAGGCCGCCCTGCCGCAGGACAGCGATATCCGCGAGACAGACCGGCCCACCCTGCCCTCGGATAGCCTCAGCCAGCATATCATCCGCCGGGGATATGTCCTGTCACAGCCGATGATGGATCAGGCCACGCGCAACCGACTGAAAAGCATGGCTATTCTGATCGAATTGGAACAGGCCGATACCGATGCGCAGATCTACGCGGCCTTTTCGCCAAATCCCATCGGCACCGTCAATGACGGCCTCAAGATCGCCGCACCCGCCGGTCCCCTCGACCTCAAGCTGAGCCGCACGAAGCGGATCTCGGACAGGATGCGGGGGCGCTTGCGATATTATTTCGCGACCCCGTGCACGGAAGGCCGAACGGTTTCAGCCGCCATCCGGTTTCACGGGCATCCCGCCGGACAGACCACCCCGGCGATCTCGCGCCGCATCACGATCGAGCAAACCCTCGTCTCCTGCCCCGGCTCTCAGCCGGTCCTCATCCCGTTCGGAATGGAGTTAAAGCGATGACATCTTGCAAGAAACCCAAAACGATGCGCGCTCTGAAAGGGGCGATCACTGCCGCAAGCCTGTGCCTGCTCGCCGGACCGGCCAATGCGCAGGAAACCGCCCGGCAAAAGAGCGTCATCGTGTTCGATGCCTCCTACAGCATGATTTCGGCGCAGAATTCCGGGGGCACGAGCCAGCGCCTGCCCCTCGCCAAAGAAATCTCGAAACGATTGTTCAACGATCCGGGCCAGTTCGATGCCCTGCCCGCTTTGGTCGTTTTTGGCGATTATCGCATCGATTCAACGGTCGGCAATTGCCAGAATACCCATGTGCGCGCGCGGGGGGGCAGGCGCACGGCACAGGCGCTGAGCCAGATCAACACGGTCATCGATCAGGTAAACGCCCGCGGGCGCACCCCCATCATCGATACCCTCGATCTCATCGCGCGGGAATTTGTCGAGGAGGAGATTCAGGTCGTGATCGTCACCGATTTCGACCGCGACCCGCGCTGCATGACGCCGCAAAAGACGGCGTGCAGCAACATTCAGCGCATCCTGCGCGACGATACCGGGCGCCAGCGCATCTTCGTCGATTTCATCGTGACAGCCGGGATCGAGCGGCAGCAAATATCGCCACAGCTTCAGGCCCTGCAATCATGCCTGAATGCGCAGATCCTGCCCCTGCCCGATAATCGGTTTATCGACCGGCATGTCAGCACAATCCTCGGCAGCCTCTATCCCGGCCAGCCCATCGAGCGCCCGGCATTCGTACCGGCACCCTTGCCAGTACCCGCGCCCCTGCCTGCGATTGACAGAGCCGTGGCCCCCACATTCACCCCGACGACGGGCGCCGTGATCATCACCGCCCATCTGCCCGCGATTGCCGCGCATTTTCCGGTCGCTTTGCCGGATCGTCCGGTCATCACATTATCCGGGCGCAATGGCGTGCCCAGCGAGGATAATCCGGGCAGGGGCGTCGAATTCGACGTGGCCCCCGCCACCTATGACGCCCTTGTGGAATGGCGCGGTCGCCGCCAGACAATCCCCGGCATACAGGTCACCGCCGGGCATACCACCCGCATCGACGTGGATATCGCCCCCTTTATCCTGAAGGTCGATGCCCTCGACAGGAATGGCAAGAAACTCGGCAAGGAAGTGAAATGGCAGGTCACGGATACAGCCGGTAAACACGTCCTGTTCGCCGGGCCGCGCCTGCGCATGCCTGTTCCGCAAGGCGTCTATGCCGTCTCCGCCAAGCGCGATCACCGCCAGAGCCACACCCCCGCCCAAGTCACCGTGCCCTCCGGCGGCGAGGATTTTGGTACGGATGTCGTGACAATGCAGTGATCTTTTTTGGTCGCGCGACAAAACGGCCGCGTGTCAGGGCGTCGTGGATCGCATTGCCCGCAGGGTATCGAGCAGGCCCGTGGTCGAGGCATCCTCGTGTTGCGCCTCGCCGCCCTCCACCAGTGGGAGCAGGGATTGGGCGAGCGCCTTGCCCAGCTCCACCCCCCATTGGTCGAAGGCATTGATGTCCCACAGGGCCGCCTCCACAAAGGTTTTGTGCTCGTAAAGCGCAATCAGGCGGCCCAGCGTCGCCGGGTCGAGCCGGGGATAGACCAGCATGGTCGAGGGCCGGTCTCCCGGAAAGCTGCGATGGGGCGCAAGGCGATCGATCTCAGCCGCCGCGATCCCCGATCCGGCCATCTCGTCGCGCACCTCCGCCTCGGTCTTGCCAAAGGCCAGCGCCTTGGCCTGTGCCAGACAATTGGCGGTCAGCTTGGCGTGGTGGTCGCCAAGGGGATCATGGGCCGTGGCCGCGAGCAGGAAATCGACGGGAATCACATCGCTACCCTGATGCAGCAATTGAAAGAACGAATGCTGCGCGTTCGTGCCCGGCTCGCCCCAGACGACGGGGCAGGTCTCGCGCGCCACCGGCGCACCGCCACGGGTCACGCGCTTGCCGTTCGATTCCATCGTCAATTGTTGCAGATAGGCCGGAAACCGGGCCAGCCGCTCGTCATAGGGGATCACCGCGACCGATCCGGCCCCCATCATATTGCGCCGCCACAGGCCGATCAGGCCCATTATGACGGGGATATTCTCGGCCAGCGGTGCCGTGCGGAAATGTCGGTCCATCGCCTGCCCGCCCGCAAGAAAGGCGCGGAAATCCTGTGCGCCGATGGCAATGGCGAGGGGCAGGCCGATGGCGGACCAGATCGAATAGCGCCCGCCGATCCAGTCCCAAAAGCCAAAGACGCGCTCCGGCACGATCCCGAATTGTGCGGTCGCCTCCAGATTGGTCGAGACCGCCGCCAGATGCGCGCTCGCCCCCGCCTCGCCAAGCGCCGCGACCAGCCAGCCACGCGCGGTGGCCGCATTGGTCATCGTCTCGATGGTGGTAAAGGTCTTCGACTGCACGATCACCAGCGTGCGGGCGGGGTCGAGCGAGCGGGTGGTATCGATAAAATCCGACCCGTCGACATTGGCGATAAAATGCACGCGCGGCCCATCCGCATAGGGGGCGAGCGCCCGCACGGCCATCGCGGGGCCAAGATCGGACCCGCCGATGCCGATGGAGATCACATCCGTAAAGCGCCCGCCATCGCTGGCCGTCACGGTGCCTGCGCGCAGGTCTTCGGCAAAGGCGAGAAAGCGGTCGAGCACCGGGCCGATCTCCTTCGCCCCCGCCGCGTCATAGATGCCCCCCGGATCGCGGGCAGCGACATGCAGCACAGCGCGGCCTTCGGTCAGGTTGATCGGCGCGCCCGCGACCATGGCATCGCGCTTGCCCGCCACATCCGCCGCCTGCGCCAGAGCCAACAGCGCATCGAGCGCCGCCGCATCGATCTTTTCCTTCGAAAAATCGACCATCAGACCCTCGATCCGCCGGGAAAGCCGGTCAAACCGCGTGGGATCATCGGCAAAGAGCGCGCGCAGGGTGGTGCCGCGCAGGCGGGCACCATGGCCGTCCAGAGCGTTCCACAGGGGGTCCATGTCTTGCGCTCCCATCAGAAAAACACGCTCGCGCCGGTTTCCGCCGGGCCGACCATGGCGCGGAACGGGGCGAACAGCTCGCGCCCCACGCCGGTCTCGTTCGCGGCCAGATCGGCGCTGACCGGCGCGCGGCGGTCGAAATCTTCGGCAAGCACCTCCAGCACCCCAGCCCCGGCATCGAGCCGGATCATGTCACCGTCACGAATGCGCGCGATGGGGCCGCCTGCGACCGCCTCCGGCGACAGGTGGATCGCCGCCGGTATCTTGCCCGATGCGCCCGACATCCGCCCATCCGTCACCAGCGCGACCCGGTGTCCGCGATCCTGCAACACGCCCAGAACCGGGGTCAGGGCATGCAATTCGGGCATCCCGTTCGCGCGCGGTCCCTGAAACCGGATGACACAGATGACATCGCCATCCAGCTCGCCCGCCTTGAACGCCGCTTTCACGCTGTCCTGATCGTGGAAGACGCGGGCCGGGGCCTCGATCACATGGCGCTCCGGTTTCACGGCGGAGACCTTGATGACCGCCTGCCCCAGATTGCCGCGCAGGCGCATCAGCCCCCCCGTCGGCTGAAACGGATCGGCGACCGGGCGCAGAATATCCGTGTCGAGGCTTTCCGCCGCCCCCTCCGCCCAGACGATCTCGCCTTCGGGACCGGCTTTGGGATCATGAGTATAGCGCCACAGCCCGTCCCCCGCGACGGTGCGGACATCGTCATGCATCAGCCCGGCTCCCAGACATTCGCGGATCAGGTATTGCAGGCCCCCGGCGGCGTAGAAATGGTTCACATCGCGCAGACCGTTGGGATAGATGCGCGCGATCAACGGCGTGACATCCGACAGGTCGGACAGGTCGTCCCATGTCAGGATAACCCCCGCCGCCCGCGCCATGGCCAGCAGGTGAATGGCCAGATTGGTCGAGCCGCCCGTCGCATGCAGCCCCACGACCCCATTGACAAAGGCGCGCACGCTCAGCACCTCGCAGGCGGGGGTATACTCGTCGCCCGTGGCGGTCAGGGCCAGCACCCTTTGCGCGCCGGTCTTCGTCAGGGTATCGCGAATATCCGCCCCCGGATTGGCAAAGCTCGCCCCCGGCAGGTGCAGGCCCATCACCTCCAACAGCATCTGATTGGTATTCGCGGTGCCATAAAACGTGCAGACCCCCGGCGCGTGATAGGCCGCCATCTCCGCCCGCAGCAGGGTCGCGCGGTCGATCTCTCCGGCGGCGAATTGCTGGCGGATTTGCGCTTTCTTGTCATTGCCCAGCCCCGATTGCATCGGTCCGGCGGGCAGGAAAATACAGGGAAGATGCCCGAAGCGCGCCGCCGCGATCACAAGGCCCGGCGCGATCTTGTCGCACATCCCCAAAAACGCCACCGCATCATAACAGTTATGCGACAGACCGACCGCCGCCGCCATGGCGATGGCATCGCGCGAGAACAGCGACAATTCCATCCCCACCATGCCTTGGGTCACCCCGTCGCACATCGCCGGAACGCCCCCCGCCACCTGCGCCGTGCCCCCCGCTGCATCGGCCGCCTGCCGGATCAGGCCGGGAAAGCGCTCGAAGGGCTGATGCGCGGACAGCATGTCGTTGAACGCAGTGATAATGCCCAGATTGGGCGCATCGTTGCCGGACAGGCGATCCTTCACCCCACGCGGCATCGCGGCGGCGACATGGGCGAGGTTGGAACAGCCCATATGCGCACGGGCGACACCCGCCTCCCGCGCGCGGGTCATCTGATCCATATAGGCGGCGCGGGTCTCCCGACTGCGGCTTTCGATCCGGGCGGTAACGGCTTCAACGACGCTGTTGAGGGGCATTCAGGCTCTCCTTCAGGGTGCGTAATGGACGGTCGGGGCCGCGCGGCGCAGGATGGCCCGGATCGGGGCCTCGGCCTCCGGCCCGTCCTCGCAGGCCCTGTCGAGGGCCACGCGCTTTTCCTCGCCCGTAATCAGGATATGGGTCTGCCGCGCCGACAGCAAGGCAGGCAGGGTCAGCGTGATGCGCGGCTCGGCGGCCCCCGCTGCGCGCATGGGCAGGACCGGCTCGGCGCAGGCGGGGTCGAGGGCCTCGGCCAGACGATCCGCGCCGGGAAACAGCGAAGCGGTGTGCATATCTTCGCCCATGCCCAGCACCAGCACATCCAGCGGCAAGGCCCGTCCCCGCAGCGCCCCGGCCACCGCCGCCAGCCCCTCCTCCGGCGTTGGCGCATCGCGGTAGAGCGGCACCGTGGTCGCCTGTGCCGCCGCGCCCGTCAGCAGGGTCTCGCCCAGCAGGCGGGCATTCGAGCGGGGATGATCGGGCGGCACCCAGCGTTCATCGTTCAGGACAACCGTGACCGCAGGCCAATGCAGCGCCGCCCCCGCCAATGCCCGCAAAAACGGCCCCGGCGTCGTGCCGCCGGGCACCGACAGCACCGCGCGCCCGGTCGCCGCAATCGACGCCTGAAGGGCATCCGCCACATCCCGCGCCAATGCCTGCGCCTGCGCCGCGCGATCGGGATAATCGATCACCGCCGGGATCATGGGGTCAGCACCCGCCACCGGCGACCCTCCCGCGACAGCATGTCGAGCGCGCCATAGGGACCGTCGCTGCCCGGATCATAGGCTTCGGGGGTCGCGCCCGATGCCTCCCACGCCGCGATGATCGGATCGACCCATGCCCAGGCGGCTTCCACCTCGTCCCGGCGCATGAACAGGGTCTGATTGCCCCGCACCACATCGAGCACCAGCCGCTCATAGGCATCGGGCATCCGCCATGCCGTGCCCGCGCGCGCGCCAAAGCTCATATCCAGCGGCGTCTCGCGCATCCGAAACCCGCCGGGTCCGGGGTCTTTGGTGGTGATCGACAGGGTAATCCCCTCATCCGGCTGCAACCGGATAATCAGCGCATTCGGGGCCAGGGGCGCATCGAGATCGGGAAAGATCTGATGCGGGGTCCGGCGAAACGTCACCACGATTTCCGACAGGCGCGCGCGCAGCTTCTTGCCCGTGCGCAGGTAGAACGGCGTCCCCGCCCATCTCCATGTGCCGATTTCGGCCTTCAGGGCGACAAAGCTTTCGGTTCGGCTGTCGGGATTCTGCGCCTCGTCCGCATAGCCGTGATACTGTCCCCGCGCACTGGCGGCGAGGGCCTCATGCCCGCTCAGGGGCTTGAGCGCACGCAATACCTTGAGCTTTTCGTCGCGCACCGCATTCGCTTCGAAATGATGGGGCGGCTCCATCGCGGTCAGGCATAGAAGCTGAAGCAGGTGGTTTTGAACCATATCGCGCATCGCCCCGGCGCGGTCGTAATAGGGGCCGCGCTGCTCGACACCGAGGGATTCGGCCACGGTGATCTGCACATGGTCCACATGGCGCGCATTCCACAGCGGCTCGAACAACGCATTGGCAAAGCGCAGGGCGACCAGATTCTGCACCGTTTCCTTGCCCAGATAATGATCGATCCGATAGACCCGGCTCTCGTCGAAGGCCGCGCCGATGGTATCGTTGAGCGCCGCCGCGCTGGGGCCGTCATGGCCGATGGGTTTTTCCACCACCAGCCGCGCGCCCTGCGACAGGCCATGCCGATGCAGCCCCTCGACAATCGGGCCGAACAGCGATGGCCCGACCGACAGGTAAAACACCCGGATACGCGGCCCCGATGCCGCCTCCAGCATCACCCTCAGCGCATCCCATCCCGCATCGTCGGCAACATCATTGGTGACATATTCGAACCGGGCCAGAAACCGCTCGACGACCTGCGGGTCTCGATGATCGGCGGCGACATGGTCCATCACCGCCTGCCGTGCCAAGGCGCGAAATCCCTCCCGGTCCAGATCGGTACGGGCGCAACCGATGATCCGCGCCTCCTCCGGCAATTGGCCATCCGCATCCCGATGGTAGAGACCGGGGATCAGCTTTCGCCGCGACAGATCGCCGGTCCCGCCGAAAATCACGAGGTCAAAGGGATCGACGGGGATAATGCGGTGGCTCATGGCGGAACTCCGGTTCAGATCGACGCAGGGGCCAGCGGCGACACGCCAGTGACATTCAGGAACACCGAATACAGCGATGTCGTCCCACAGATGAACAAGCGGTTAAGCGCCGCCCCGCCGAAGCATACATTCGCCACCATCTCCGGTATCCGCACCCGCCCGATCAGCGCCCCCTCCGGCGACAGGCAATGCACCCCGTCCGCCGCGCTGGCCCAGAGACGCCCGGCCCGGTCGACGCGAAACCCGTCGAACAACCCCGCCGTACAGTCCGCAAAGACCGCGCCCCCCGACAGGGTGCCATCCGCCTCGACATCATGGCGGCGGATATGCCGCGCGCCCGTCTGGTCATGGCTGGCCCCGGTATCGGCGATGTAGAGGATGCGTTCGTCGGGCGAGAAGGCAAGGCCGTTCGGCTTGTCATAATCCCCCGCCGCGATGCTCACCGCACCCGTGGCCGGGTCGATGCGATAGACATGCGCGGCCCCGATGTCGCTCTGCGCCAGCGCGCCTTCGTAATCGCCCATGATGCCATAGGGCGGATCGGTGAACCAGATCGAGCCATCGGACTTGACCACCACGTCATTCGGCGAATTCAGCCGCTTGCCGTCATACCGATCGGCCAGCACGGTGACCGAGCCGTCATGCTCCGTACGCGTCACCCGCCGCCCCAGATGCTCGCAGGTGACGAGCCGCCCTTGCCGGTCGAGCGTGTTGCCGTTGCTGTTCTGCGATGGCTGGCGAAAGACGGAGACGGACCCATCCGTCTCGTCCCAGCGCAGGATCCGGTTATTGGGAATATCCGACCACAGCAGATAGCGCCCGGCGGCCACCCAGACCGCCCCTTCCGACCACCGCGCCCCGGTCCACAGCCGCTCTACCCGCGCATGGCCGATCAGGCAGGTCTCGAACGCGGGATCGAGAACGTCAAAGCCGGTGCCGTCGATCAGGCCGAACATGGGGGGTCTCCTTGGGTAGAGGCATCGAATCCCTGATACCAGCCCCCCTTGCCACCGGCAATTTTGATTTCGGAAAGCGAAGGATGGGATAGCGCCTTTGGCGTATGGGTCGTCGTTCTACAGTCTGGCCCGGCTGTGACGGATCGCGCAGGCGTCACAGCCCGCTATCCGTCCGCACCACATATCCTCCGTCCCGCAATGCCGTGACGATTTCGATGACATGGCCTTGGTCGCGGGCTTCGATGACGACGTCGAGTTCGGCTTTTTTCAGGGCGAGGGTCTGCATCATGCGCTGGTGGATCACTTCGATCACGTTTGCGCCCTTTTCACCGATGATGCGCGAGATATCGGCGAGCTGGCCCGGCGTATCGGCGATCTCGAAGGTCAGCCGCGTGATGCGACCGTCCCGGACCAGCCCGCGCAGGATCAGCGTCGAGAGCATCCGCGAATCGATATTCCCGCCACAGACGACCAGCCCGACCTTCTTGCCCGCATAGGCGTCGAGCGCGTTTCGGATGACCGCCAGCCCGGCCCCCGGCGCGCCCTCGGCCACCAGCTTTTCGTGGGATAGCAGGTCGAAAACCGCCGCCTCGATCTCGGCCTCGCTCGCACTGTCGATCCGGTCCACATGCGCGCGCATGATCGCCAGATTGGCCTCCGACGGCGCGCGCACGGCGATGCCTTCGGCGAGGGTGGCGCCGCCGAAATGCGTCTCCCCGCCCTCGAAGCGCGCCTTTGCCGCATCGAACAGCGTCGCTTGCGCGCCGACGATTTCGATCTCCGGTTTCATCGCCTTTGCCGCGATCGCCATCCCCGCGATCAGCCCGCCGCCGCCGATTGGCACGACGATCACATCGAGATCCGGCTCCTGCTCCAGCATCTCGATGGCGACGGTGCCCTGTCCCGCCACCACGACCGGATCGTCGAAGGGATGGATGAAGGTCAGCCCCCGCGCCCGCGCCATATCGAGCGTGAAGGCGACGCTTTCATCGAAGCCCGTGCCATGCAGCACGACTTCGGCCCCGAAATCGCCGGTGCGCTTGATCTTGTTGAAGGGTGTGCCGGTCGGCATCACGATGGTCGAGGGAATGCCCAGCCGGGCCGCGTGATAGGCCACGCCCTGCGCATGGTTGCCCGCACTGCACGCGATCACCCCGGCCCCGCGCTCGGTTTCGGTCAGGGTCAACAGCTTTGCGAGCGCCCCCCGCGCCTTGAAGGCATTGGTATGCTGGCGGTTTTCCAGCTTGAGATGCAGGTCGATGCCCAAGTGTCGCGACAGGCGGGTCGCGGGCACCGTCGGCGTGCGGATCGTGGCATCGCGGATGGCGGCATGGGTTTTGCTGATCGTATCAAAAGAAATCGTATCAAAAGAGATCGTATCGAGAGAGAGGGCCACGGGATCGCCTCGCTGGGCTGGGAACAGGGTCTCGCCCGTTTCTCACCGCGCCGGGCCGGGGAATGCAAGACAAATGCCGGACACCCGCACCCCCGACCCCGCCCAACATCCCAAGACATGCGCCGTAGTCAAACCCGCAACACCCTGCGCCTAAAGCCCCGCCCCGGAGGGCACATCACGATGATTGTATTTGCGGATCGGGTGGAATTGTGGTTCGTTTCTGCCGGTATCTAGGGGTTCAAGAGTTGTAATGACATTTTTTCCTAAAACGTTGTCATCCCTTTGTCTTTCGCTCGCATTTCTGGGTGTTTCGATGCCTGCGCAGGCGCAGCAGGCGAAGACTTACGAGGAGCCGCCCCTGCGCAGTCAGTATGGCGGCGTCGGCCTGCTCAAGACGCGCAGCGCCCGCATGGCTCCCGATTCCACCCTGTCGACCGCCGTGGCATGGAGTGACGCGCAGCAACGCTATTCCCTGACCTTTCAGGCCGCGCCATGGCTGGAGACGACCTTCAGCTATTCGGCCTTCGATACCTCGCCGACGACGGACACTTTCGACCGCCAGTTCGATATCAAGATCCGTCTGTGGGAGGAGGATCTCTACATCCCCGAAATCGCCATCGGCCTTCAGGATTTTCTCGGCACCGGCCTGTTTTCGGGCGAATACATCGTTGCGAGCAAGCGGTTTGGGCCGCTCGATCTGTCCCTAGGGGTCGGCTGGGGCCGCCTTTCCACCCGCAGTTTCGCGCCCAACCCTCTGGGGGAGCTGGCCGATGGGTTCAAAAGCCGCGACACTGTTGACGGTCAGGGCGGCGAGGTCAATTTCGGACAGTTCTTTCGCGGCGAGGATATCGGGATTTTCGGGGGCGTGGTCTATACCACCCCGATCGAGGGCCTGCGGGTCATCGCCGAATATGACAGCGACGACAACAGCGGCGTGGAGGGGCTGGACAGCAACCCATTCAATTTCGGCCTCGTCTATGACGTGACCCCCGGCATTCAGCTTGGGGCCTCCTATCTGGCGCAGGACGAGGTCACGCTAACGGCGGCCTTCTCGACCGTCACGAAGGAATGGGTCCGCGACATTCCCAATGGCCAGCCCGCCCCCGCCTTCTATGTCCGCGAGGAACAGGACGATGCCGCCGGGGGATCGGATGGCCTGATCGCGCCGATTCAGCCGCTGGTCTACACCCCTGTGTCGCGCGCCGATCTGCCCGCGACCCTGTCGGATGCGCTGCGGGCCGAGGGGCTGACCCTGACCCGGATGCAGACGGGGACCGATACCCTGCGCATCGTTGTCGATAACAACCGCTATCGCGCCTATCCGAAGGCCGTGGGGCGCGCGGTGCGCATTCTCTCGCGCTATGCACCGGGGGATATCGACACTTTCCTCATCGCCTTTGACCAGCGCGGAATCGAGACGGCGGAGTTTTTCTTCGACCGGGCCGATCTGGAAAATTCCGCCGCCGAGGTCGGCTATTCGGTTGCCGCGCCGTTCCTCGACAAGACCTATATCACCCCCGGCAGTCGCCCGGTCAGCGGCGAAGAACAGATTTTCTCGAAATTCCCCGATCTGGATTACAGCTTTGGGCCAGACCTGCGCTTTAACCTGTTCGACCCCGACGATCCCCTGCGCGCGCAGATTTTCGCCGAAGCGAATGCCAGCGTCGAGATCGCGCGGGGCCTCAGCCTCAGCGCCTCCGTGGCCGCGCCCCTTTTCGGGAATTTCGACGATACCACGCGGCGCTCGGATTCGGTGCTGCCCCGTGTCCGCTCGGATTTCGCCCTCTATAACGAAGAAACCGATATCGGTGTTTATCGCCTGAGCGCCGAATACCTGTTCAGCCCCCGCCCGAATGTCTATGCAAAGCTGACCGGCGGCCTGCTGGAGCAGATGTTCGGGGCCGTTGGCGGCGAATTGCTCTGGCGACCCCCGAATTCGCGGCTCGCTTGGGGGGTCGAAGCGTTCTACGCCAGACAGCGCGATTTCGATACGCTGTTCACGTTCCAGGATTACGACGTCATCACCGGCCATGCGAGCGTGTATTGGGATACACCCTATAACGACTGGAATGTCGCCGTTCATGCGGGCCGCTATCTCGCGGGCGACTGGGGCGCGACGCTCGAATTGCGGCGGCGGTTTGAGAATGGGTGGGAAGTCGGGGCCTTCGCGACCCTGACCGACGTTCCGTTCAGCGAATTCGGCGAAGGCAGCTTCGACAAGGGCCTGACCCTGCGCATCCCGCTGGATTGGGGATTGCCCCGCGATACCCAATCGGCCGCGCGCCTCACGATCCGCCCCGTTCAGCGGGACGGGGGACAGCGCCTGAGCGTTCCCAATCGGCTCTTCGGGTTGACCCAGCCGACCAGCCGCAGCGATGTCGCCGCCCAATGGGATACCTTCGCGCATTGACGCGCCGTGAACCGCCATCGACGACCGCCCTGCCAGAGCCGCCAGAGCCTGACCCGGAGAAGCAAGATGTCACATACCCCAAAGCGCTCCTCCCGCGCCGTATCCGTACTTGTTGGCGCTGTTGCCCTCGTCGCGGGGCTGGCCGCCTGTACCAATGGCAAGTTTCAGGGCGGTGCAGCGCTCGATTTCGGGCTGGAACTGGTCGGTCTCGGCAAGGACAAGGCCCCCGCCGCCGAGCCGGTGACCACCAGCATCGGCCCCCCCCTCTTTGTCGGCTATAACGCCATTCGCGTGGCCATCCCCAGCACAGGCACGCGCGGGCAAAGCCGCTATTTCGTCGCCCCAGACGGGGCCGAAATCGCGATGCAAAACGGCTTCGTCACCCGCGTGATCGGGCTGGGGATCGATCTTGAAGGCATGTTCCTGCCCGCCGATGGTCCCTATAAGGCGACATTCGTGCAGGCCGCACGCGACGGCACCGTGACCGAACGGGTCGCCGATTATTACCGCAAGGGCCGCATCGTGCATGACAGCTTTCGCTGTGCCCTTACCTATATCCCCCGCGAGGAAGGCAAGGGCATCGTGTCGGAGCAATGCCGCCGCATCTTTGGCGGTCCGGGCTTTCGCAACACCTATTGGACCGAAGGCGACCGGGTCGTTTGCAGCCTGCAATGGTTCCACCCGGATGCTGATTTCCTTCAGTTTTTCGAGACCCCCCAACAAGCCCAGACGCTCGACTTGAACGAGCAGGGATGCTGAAAACACCCGCTTAGGGTGATTGTGTCGCCTCGCGCGCTCCTGTAAGTGTGATCCAGAAGTGACAATCCGACAGAGGATCGGTCGATCCTCTGTGTTTGTACGGAGATTCCGGGCATAAACGCCCGAATGTGGATAACGTCCGGCGCACATAACGTGTCCCAAGGGGGCATCAGATCGATCTCACGCCCCCTGCGGGGCCATTACAAACAGGAACCATCAGTGGTGTGAACACGGTCCGTGTGGCCGGTTGTGTACATGTAGCAGTTTCCTTCTGTTTTGTTTTTTGAGGGGTGTTTGGGTACGATGTTTATGATTGGGGATCGAGGGGCGCATCGTCCACTTCGGCGGGGTGCTGTTGATGGGGTTGCGGTTTTTCTGAGCGTTGTGGTTGGGGCGTTGCTGGTTCAGTCGATGAGCGGGCGTCCGAAGGATCCGATTGAGATTTTGTCCATGGCGCTGGCGATCAGTATGGCGCATGCCGGGTTTTTATCGGCTCTGGGCGGGTATCAATCTGCATGGCGGTTTTTCTCGGCCCATGATGCGGTGCGCTGCCTTGGCGCGTCGCTGGTTTCGGGGATCATGGCGATGGCGCTGTGGTTCGGATCGCTGCCGCTGGCCGGGTGGTTGATCCTCATCGGCGGCACGGCGGTCTCGGCCACCGGCATCCGCTGCCTGACCCGTCTGGTCCATAGCCACGGCCTGTTCCGCGCCGAATCGACCCTCCGGAACCCCCTTGGCCAAGTGCGCCCCGAGGCGCGCCCGAAACAGGCCTTGATGATCGGCTATGGCGACAATCTCGAAGCCTTTCTGCGCGCCCGGCGCACCGACGAGACCGATTTCGAGATCGCCGGGATCATCAGCCTGACCCGTCAGGATCGCGCGGCCAGCCTGCGCGGCATCCCGGTGCTTGGCTCGATCGACCGGATCGGCGAGATCGTCCGCGGCCTGATCGTGCAGCGCCGCGCGCCGGAAATGCTGATCCTGACCCGCGACGAGATGGAGGGCCGCCCCGTGGCCGAGATCCTCTCGCGCATCGATATGGTGGATGCCGAGATCGCGTGGCTGCCCCGGATCGACCAGCTCGACAAGGGCGGCGACCGCGCGGCCCTGCGCCCGATCAAGCTCGAAGACCTGCTGCCCCGGCCCCCCAAATCCTTCGATGCCCTCGCCTGCAAGGCCCTGATTTCGGGCGCGCGGGTGCTGCTGACCGGCGCAGGCGGGTCGATCGGCTCTGAATTGGTGCGTCAGATCGCGGCCCTCTCCCCCGGCGAGGTGATCCTCGCCGACAGCTCCGAACATGCGCTCTACGAGATCGATCGCGAGATGGGCGTGGCCTTTCCCGGTGTGGCCCGCGTGCCGGTGATCCTCGATGTGCGCGACCGCGATGCCGTGTTCCGGCTGATGGCGCAGCGCAGGCCCGATTTCGTGTTCCACGCCGCGGCCCTGAAACATGTGCCCATCGTCGAGGGCCAGCCCTGCGAGGGCCTGCTGACGAATGTGGTCGGCTCGCGCAATGTGGCCGATGCGGCGGTGGCGGCCTCGGCGCGGGCGATGGTGATGGTCTCGACCGACAAGGCCGTGAACCCCGCCAATGTGATGGGCGCGACAAAGCGGCTGGCGGAGGCCTATTGTCAGGCCATGGATGCCGATATGCGCGAGCGCGGCGGGATCACCCGGTTCGTCACCGTGCGCTTTGGCAATGTGCTCGGCTCAAACGGCTCCGTCGTGCCGCTGTTCCGGCATCAGCTCGCCCAGGGCGGGCCGCTGACGGTCACGCATCCCGATGTCGAGCGGTTCTTCATGACCATCCCCGAAGCCTCGCGCCTCATCCTCGAAGCGATGCTCGCGGGCATGGAGGATGACCGCACCGATCAGGGCATCTTCGTGCTGGATATGGGCAAGCCGGTGAAAATCATCGACCTCGCGCGGCAGGTCATCCGCCTGTCGGGCCTGCGACCCGATGTGGATGTGAAAATCGTCTATACGGGCCTGCGCCCCGGCGAAAAGCTCTATGAGGAGCTGATGCACGAGACCGAAAACCTGCTCGCCACCGACCATCCCAGCCTCATGGTCGCCCAGCCCCGATTCGTCCAGCTCAAGGCCGTGCAGAACCAGGTCTCCCTCATCGCCGCCGCCGCCCAGAACGGCAATCCCGACGAGGTCGTCCGACTCCTCAAGGTCTATATCCCCGAATTCGACACAACATCCGACGCCGCCCGAAAAGTCCGAGAACAAAAACCAACACTCGTCCCCATCACACTGCGCGAAAAAGCATCCTGAAAACCTCACATATA
>CALLLP010000027.1 GCA_938008165.1 uncultured Neomegalonema sp.
GTCGGCTCAGCCTTTTCGGCCTTCTCTGTCGGTTCAGCCTTTTCGGCCTTCTCAGTCGGCTCAGCCTTTTCGGCCTTCTCGTTCGGCTCAGCCTTTTCGGCCTGCTCCGTCGGCTCCGTCTTTTCGACCTGCTCGGTCGGCTCAGCTTTTTCGGCGTTCTCGGTCGGCTCAGCCTTTTCGGCCTTCTCTGTCGGTTCAGCCTTTTCGGCCTTCTCGTTCGGCTCAGCCTTTTCGGCCTGCTCCGTCGGCTCAGTCTTTTCGACCTGCTCGGTCGGTTCAGCTTTTTCGACCAGTTCCGTCGGCTCGGTCTGTTCTGTCGATTCCACCTGTTCGATTGGGTCCGCTCGGTCGATCTTTTCCGAAATATCGATGATCACGGCCCCATCGGCGTCGAGAAAGTGGTTGATGCTGCAATCGCAGGAAAAATGGATGCTTATTCTGCTCGCCTTTTCCTCCGCCCAGACATCGAGCGCGGATAACCGGCTGTCATCGGGCAGGGACGGGGCGATCATGTTCAGCTTGGCTCCGGCGGCGGTGAGATCAATGCTGCGGATGGTGTTTTTCACGGCCCATTCCGCTTCTTCCGATGCGGGAATCGTAATGCGGGTCATCGCACTGAATTCCGCGACCGTCACATCGACTGCCATGGCAGCCGGGGCCGCGAACAGGGCGGCGCCGACGCTGACAAAGGAAAGAGAAAGGGGACGACGGGTCATTCTAGGCGGCTTCCTTGCGCAGGTTCTTCAGGGCGGCGTCGAGATCGACAAAGCTGGGGCGCAGGTCATGGGGCGCGTTCTGGCGGGCGACTTCGACGCACATATTCGGCGTATGCTTGTGCAGATTGGCGATCATCACGTCGCGGATCAGGCGATAGAACTGCTGTTCCTCGTCCTTGATCGAGGCGACCCGTGCCGCCAGCGGGCCGACAAAGCCATAGGCGAGAAAAACGCCCAGAAATGTGCCGACCAGCGCGCCACCGATCATGCCGCCCAGAACGCTGGGGGGCTTATCGATGGCCGACATCGTCTTGATGATGCCCAGCACCGCCGCCACGATCCCCAGTGCGGGAAGACCATCGGCCATGTTTTGCAGCGCATGCGACCCCATATGGCTGTGATGCAGGTCTGCATCGAGCTGTTTTTCCAGCATATCCTCGACCTGATGCGGATCGGTCAGGTTCATCGTCGAGGCGCGCATGGTGTCGCAGATCATGTCTACGGCCCGGTGATCGGCGGCAATTCTGGGATATTTGGTAAAGAGCGGGGAATTTTCCGGATCGTCGATCGCCGCCTCCAGCGCGAGCGGGTCCGATTGGGCTATTCGGGTCAGTGAATAGAGCAAGGCGAGAACGTCGTTGTAATCGTCCTTCTTCCACCGCACGCCCTTGAAGGCGCTGCCGAGATCCTTGAACGTCTGCTTGACCGTTCCCATGCTGTTACTGATGAGAAAAGCCCCGACGGCGGCGCCGCCGATCATCGTCATTTCAAAGGGCAGGGCGTGGAGAATCACCCCGAATTTGCCTCCGGCCGCGACATAGCCGCCAAAGACCGTGGCGAAGACGACTATAATTCCGATGAGTGGAAGCATGGGTGCCGTTCTTTCTGTCTAGAGGAAACCGAGATCGAATCAGTTTTTCGGCGCGTTTTGATTGCGCTGCGCGATGATCACGCTGATGGCGAATGCCTTATCGGCATCCATGTTGGAGAGGATGTACGCGGCGGCCTCTGGTTTGGTTCTGACCAGCAATTCCGAGGCGAAATGCACATCCATTTCGTTGAACAGCACGCCCGCCCGCTTTGGCTTCATGCTCGAATACATCGTCACGAGATGGTCGATGTCGCGGGCCTGCGCCCCTTCGACATGCGACACCGTTTTCGCAAGCGAGGCCTTGGCCTTGTCCAGAGCGGCCATCATCTTTTTGATGCGCTCCGTCACAACATCGAGCTTGGCTTCGCGCTCGTTCAGTTTTGCCTCGCGCTCGGCGAATTCGGCTTCGCGTTCCTTCAGGCGTTTGGCGACAGAGCTGAGACCGCAAGGGTCGCTGTTCTTGTCGTCGTCAAAATGCGTGACCGCCGCCGCCATCTCCTTTGGTTTGTCTTCAAACGCCTTGCCCGCGGCCTGTGCGAAGACCTCGCCACGCAAGACGGCGGATGCGAGAAAACAGACTGCGATAACCGGTAGCGCATAGGATGCGCGATTGGTCTGCGGGGCAGGGGACGCGGTGCTCATCAGGATACGTCACGACGTTTTTTAGGCTGATTGAGTCGTTTGACCCGGCTCAGGCTGCTTTCGCGCTCGACGGGTTTGGGGGCTGGCTCCGGTTCTGGCTCGACCCGCTTGGCGCTTTTTTCAAGCGTCATGGCGGCGCGCTGCATGTCGCGGCGCAGGTTATCGGCGTTTTTTACCAGATGGCCGAGGCGGTCGCGCTCCTCTTCCGCGAGGCTGCGCCCCTCGGCAATCGCGGCCCTGACTTCCATCACGGTCTTGTCGAGATTGGCCAGTTTATCCGTCAGGTCGGCGGATTGCTTTTTCAGATGCCCCAGACGTCGATTGACGGCCCAGCAGTAGAAAATTGCCACGAGGGCGGCGGAAAGCAGAAGTCCGTCTGCAATCAGATCCATGGTGCTGTCCTCACAATACGACGAATTCGGAGATCAAAACATCGGAGACCGTGCCCGGCGCGGTTTCCAACAGAACGCGGCGCAGGATTCGCGAGCGCAGCATGTCCGTGCGGGACGGATCACGCAGGTCTTCTTGTTTGACGGCGCGGAGAAAGCTGTGGAGCGTATCGGTGATTCTGTATTTTCGGCTGTCGACGTCGTCGTAATTCTCGGTGGTCGTTTCCACGATCAGCGAGATTCGCATCCGTCCGGATCGACCTCCACGCCCCAGATCAATGACCAGAGGGTCGAGTTTCACATAGGCCGTTTCGACATCTTCGTAGATCTCGGCGGTATCCTCTTTGGCCGGTCCCCCGCCGAAAGGCAGGGTTACCATGCCAGAATATGTCGCGAAGCCGCCCCCACCGCCGAGCAGCAACGCACCGATCAGGCCAAAGAGCATGGCCTTACTTTTTTTCTTCGGTTCGGAATCTTCGTCGCTCACGGGTCACCGTCCATCTGCTTGCTCAATACGGTGAACATTGCCCGGAATGCGTAAATCTAAAATTAATTGAGAAATGTGTATTCAACGAAACGGAAACTACGTTCCTTTAAAGAGGCCATTAACACCTATGAATGGTTTGCTAAACAATCTGAGCAACATGACGATCGCAAAGAAAATGGTTCTTGCGACGAGTGTAGTATTGACCGTTGTGTTGACTCTATTCACAGCACAACTTGCTCAACGGCCTGATATGGCGCTTTTATACGCCGGTCTTGAAGGTCGAGTCGCGGGTGATGTGATCACCAAACTCGACCAAATGGGCGTCGCCAGCGAGATTCGCGGCGATGCCGTCTATGTGAGTCGCGGTGACCGGGACCGGGTTCGGATGCTGTTGGCGGCAAGCGGCCTGCCCGCAAGCGGTCAGCAAGGCTATGAATTGCTGGATGGCCTGAGCGGATTCGGCACGACGGCGGAGATGTTCGATGCGGCGTATTGGCGCGCGAAAGAGGGCGAGCTGGCGCGGACATTGCTGGCAACCCCCGATATCTCGCAGGCACGCGTTCATATCGGCACCCCGCGTCGGCGCAGCTTTTCGAAAACCCGCGCCGTGCCGACCGCTTCCGTTACCCTGACGGGAACAGCGGGGCAGGTGTCGCGGAACAGCGCCATGGCGGCCCGGTATCTGGTCTCTCTCGCGATTCCCGGTCTGGCCGCCGAACAGGTGGCGGTGATCGATTCGAATAACGGGGTGTTGCTGCGTCCGGGTGATGAAACGGGGTCCGCCGCTGGATTCGCCGATTCGGAACGCGCCCAGAAGATGAAGGCCGAGATCGGCGCGATTCTCGCGGCACGGGTCGGCGATGGCCGTGCGCGGGTCAGCGTGAATATCGAAACGACGCGCGAAAGCGAGACCATCACCCGCCGAATCATCGATCCGGACAGCAAGACCCTGCGCGAAAGCAATACGGTCGAGATGGCCGAAACGGGCGAGGGACCGGCAGGCAATACGACCGTTGCCAGCAATCTGCCCGATGGCGATGCCGCGGGGGGTGGTCGATCTTCTACCCGCGACGAGAATCGCAAAACCGATGTTTTCGATTATACGGAGACGCGGGAGGAGGTCTTGCGACCCGCAGGCACGATCAAGCGGATCAGCGTGGCGGTTCTGCTCGATGAAATCCGCACCGTGGCCGATGATGGCACCGTAACCTCCGAGGCCCGCTCGCGCGCAGAGCTGCAAAAACTCGAAAACCTCGTGAAATCGGCCATCGGTTTCGATGACGAGCGCGGCGATCTGGTGACTGTCGAATCGATTTCCTTCGCCGAAGTGCCGCAGGAGGGTACATCGGCAACGCTCGCCGATACGCCGTCCTTTGTTGAAACGAACATGATGCAATTGATCCAGATGGGTGTACTGGGTCTCGTGGTTCTGATTCTGGGGCTATTTGTCGTGCGTCCCGTGCTGATGGCGGGCTATCGCGATCAGCCGCCCTTGCTGGATGAAACCGATGCGGCCCTGTCCGCGATCGATGTGACGCCGGATGAGGATGACGAGCTTGATATGGACCTCATGCCGGACTTCTCGCCGGATATGGGTGATTCTTTCGGTGGTGGCGGCGGCGGTTCGGGTGAACCCAATGCCCTCGAATTGCTGCGCGAGGCGGTTGGTAGCAAGAACGACGAATCGGTTGAAGTGATCCGTGGGTGGCTGGATGAAGGTGCCGCGATGGAAAGGGCGCAATGATGCAATCAAACGCCTTTTTGCGGGAATTCGTGCCCCCCACCGACGGCACGTCCCTCGCCTTTGCCAAACCGGATGATACCCAGCGCAAAAAAGCCTATGCGCAGGGGTTTGAAGACGGGTTGGCTCAGGCGCAGGGCGATATCGGGGCGCAAACCCTCGATGCCGTCAATCAACTGCTCTCGACGCTTGAGGACCTGAGCATGTTTCAGCAATCCATGACGTCGGATATCAGCGATGAAGCAGGCCGGGTGCTTTCGAGCGTTATTCGCACCCTGTGCCCGAATCTTGCCAAGCGCGGCATTGCCGAGCGGGCAGAGCATTTGCTGGGCAATGAATTGCGCGATGCGCCGCGTCCGCTGACGCTCAACGCATCGCCGGACATTGCCGAGCATCTCGAAACTGTGATGACCGATTCGCTTGATTCAGAGGTCTCGGTCGTGGTCGTCGAGGCGATGCCCGAAACCCGGATCGAGGTGAGTTGGCCCGAGGGTGGCGCGACCATCGATACCGACGATCTCGCAACCCGTATCATCGCCTTGGCGGATGAACTGGACCCCGATTTAGACCCCGTGGAGGAGACCGCCCATGAATGACCAAGACGAGGGCTTCTCGGCTATGACCGATGAGCCGCCCATCGTGGATGATCGCGACCCGACAAACGAAAACAAGCATCGCCGCGCGATCTTTGATCTGCCGGTCGAGGTGGTGATTGCGGTGGGGCGTGCTCGCCCGAAGATCAAGGATCTGCTGCATCTGCGCCGGGATTCGCTTTTGTCGCTCGACAGCAAGGTCGATGACCCCGTCGACATCATGGTCGGAAAACGAATCATAGCGCGTGGCCAGCTTCAGGAAATCGACGGCGAAGAAGGGCAACTGGGGGTTCGCCTGACCGAGATCGTCGATATATCGGACCCGTTCTAGACCGTGACCATTCGGTGGCATAACGCATTGATCGCGACAGCGATCTGCATTGGCATGGTGACTGTCATGGCGACGACCGCCCATGCGCAGGAGGTCACGCTCGATCTGGGCGATGGCAACGCGCTGAGCGGGCGGATCATCCAGTTGTTCCTGGTGATGACCGTCCTCAGCCTCGCGCCCGGCGTGGCGGTCATGGTGACGTGTTTTCCGTTCATGCTGACGGTCTTGTCCTTGCTGAGACAGGCGCTTGGGCTGCAATCGGCCCCGCCGAACATGATGATCGTCAGTCTCGCGCTGTTTCTGACCTATTTCGTGATGGAGCCGACTTTCTCGGCCGCATGGAGCACGGGTATCTCGCCCCTGCTCGATGGCAATATCACCGAAGCTCAGGCGTTCGAACGCACGATTGCGCCCTTTCGTGACTTCATGGAATTGCGGGTGGATCAGGGCGTCATCGACGAGTTGGGCGGCTCGTTGCCGGGGCGCGGCTTTAACCCCAATGACGAAACGCCGCTGTCGCTGTTGGTGCCGTCCTTCATGCTGTCGGAAATTCAGCGTGGTTTCGAGATCGGCTTCATGATCTTTCTGCCCTTCCTCGTCATCGATCTCGTCGTGGCGTCGATCCTGATGGGGATGGGGATGATGATGGTGCCCCCGGCAGTCGTGGCACTGCCGTTTAAACTAGCGTTTTTTGTGGTTGCGGATGGCTGGAGCCTCCTCGCAGGTGCATTGGTAAGAGGATATGCGGGATGAGCACACAAGCGGCATTGGCAATTGATGGTCCAGCAATGCCCGGATCTGGCAGTAATACGGGGATTACCGAGCTGACCTTGCCGCAAAAGGCGGCGATTATCATTTCTGCCCTGCCGCCGGATGACGCTGGCAGCCTGCTTGAGCAGATGGGGCAGCCGCATATCCGCGCCTATGTCACCGCGACCAAGCAATTACGGCATGTCCCCCTCGTGATTCTGGAGCGGGTGGTGATCGAGTTTCTCGAAAGCCTGGAAAACAGCGACATTAAAATCGGCCCGGAGACCGCCGAAAACGTTCTCTTGCGCATTATGAGCCCCGAAGCGGTTTCCGAAATCATCGGCGATATGGGCCCAAGCAATGTGCCGGTATGGGAGCAGGTCGAGGATTTGCCCGCCGATGCCATCACCAATTATATCCAGCGCGAACATCCGCGCGTTTCATCGATCGTGATGGCGCGCTTGTCGCCGGAAAAAGCCGCCGCCGTGATCGATTTGCTCGATGCCGAAGCGGCTGAAAAGATCGTGGACAAGCTTAAAAACCCAACATCTGTAAAGCCGCATGTCCTCGCCAGCATTGAGCAAAGCATCCGCACCGACCTGCTGTTGGCATCCATGAAGAAAGCTGATGAGCCGGATGTGTTCGTCGGGGCCGTGTTCGATAATCTGACCGAACAGACCCGCGACCCGCTGATGAAAAGCCTCACCGAGAAAACGCCGGAATTCGCAGAGGCCGTGGCGAAACGCATGTTCCTGTTCGATGATATTCCCACCCGTCTGGGCGAGAAGGATGTGCCCTCTCTCACAACCGCCGTGGATCAGGCGATTCTCGCCAATGCACTCGTATACTCCACTTCCCGTGGCAGCGAGGCCCCGGATTATATCCTGCAATACCTGCCCAAGCGTATGGCCGAACAACTGCGCGAAACCATGGAAGAAAAGGGAGAGATCGATCCGAAAGAGGGAGAGAAAGCGGAAGGCGATGTCATCAAGGTCATTCGCCGCCTCGCCAGCACCGGAAAGATCGTGCTCAAATCCAGCTAGGGCTGTCTCAGGGGCCGTTATATTCCAGAGTGATCGCCGTTCCTCCCGTGCTGCAAGGTTTTGCGGGGCGGG
>CALLLP010000028.1 GCA_938008165.1 uncultured Neomegalonema sp.
GGCGAACCTTATCGCCTGTCGTGGGGCCATACATATCGGCATAGGCGGGGCGCGGGATGGTGGTGGGCATTAGTACGCTCCAAAATGAAAGTCACGAAACTGTGATTCATTGGCGCAGACGTTGGCGCGAAGAAATCGAGAGAGTTTTTCATTAGAAGTAATAGCTAGATAGAATAATACGAGCGCTGCGTTTGAAACGCAGCGCTCGATATATTTTAACTTAAAGAAATCAAAAGCATCATGGATAAGATCCCTCGCACGGTTTTTACGCGAGGTTTGAAATGAGTTCTTTTCCGCTTTGGCTGAACGCTTTCGGTCTTTTGATCTGCCTGATCGCCGCTCTTTTGAGCATCTACTATGGTCAGTAGATCTAAGCACCCGAGTCGTGCGCAGCACGACCACGCGCCCGCCCGCCCCACGGCGGGTGCGTTCGCACCCACCCGGTCGGGCGCTTGAGCTTGGCGGCAATGCTGTCACGGGCTTCATCATACCACCCCCATCACATCCCCATTGAACCCCACCACTCGCCGCGCGCCGCCGAAGGGCACCAGCGTCACCTCGCGTGATTGCCCCGGCTCGAAGCGGACGGCGGTTCCGGCGGCGATGTCGAGGCGCATTCCTCGGGCTGCCGCGCGGTCGAAATCGAGGCCGCTATTCGTCTCGGCAAAATGGTAATGGCTGCCCACCTTCACCGGGCGGTCGCCGGTATTGGCGACGGTCAGGGTCACGCGCTCGGCCCCCTCGTTCAGCACGATCTCGCCTGCGGCGGGGATGATTTCTCCGGGGATCATTTTGACTCCCCAAATGTATTAGTATTCAAGGCGGCTTTAAATGAACGTATTAATTCAAATATCTCAATATTAAATACATCAGGCCTATCACTTTTCAAAACAACTTCATATTCATGATTATTTCTAGGGAATTTCATTTTTTTATAATGTATAATTCTTCCGCAAATAATATACAAATTTTCTTCAACATTATTAATATTAATATTATTTAGATCATCTATATAATGATGTTCGCTTAGCTTCCTCAACCACAAAGAAAGATTAGTAATATTAATATCCATAGCTATAATCTCTTCTTTACTTGGACTTTCAATTTCCGCACACACCTCTATTTCTCTCAAGAGGTTGAAGGAAAATTTTACATACTCTTTTGGAAAATTTTCCATATCTATCTTACCGGCTCATGCACAGTCACCAGCTTGGTGCCATCGGGAAAGGTCGCCTCGACCTGCACGTCATGGATCATCTCCGCGACGCCCTCCATCACCTGCTCGCGGGTGATGACATGGGCGCCCGCTTCCATCAGATCGGCCACGGATCGCCCGTCCCGTGCGCCCTCGACCACGAAATCGGTGATGAGGGCGACGGCTTCGGGATGGTTCAGCACCACGCCGCGCTCCAGCCGTCGCCGGGCGACATTGGCGGCCATGCTGACGAGCAGCTTGTCTTTTTCTCGGGGGGTCAGGATCATAGGGGCCTCATGTGAACCAGACGCGGGGAAGGGGACCGGGACGCAGCAATGCGACGGTACGGATCAGGGCTGTCCGCAGCGCTCCGCCATTCTGGGCCACGAATCGCGCGGCAAGCAAGCCATTCCATGCACTCGCCCCGCCATCGCGCCCAAGCGTCGCACGTACCGCGTCGAGGCGGTCTTCGGCATCGGGGGCGATATAGACGAGCGAGGCGCAGGCGATGGCCCCGCCAAGGGTGGCGCGCTCCTGCGTGAGCGCCGTGATCGCGCCATCGAGGCGCAGGGCATCGGCATAGGTCAGCCGCCCGCCCCGGCGCACCCGCCATCGATCGCTGAGAAAGCCCCGTGCGACCGTCTCGCCCATTGCGGCGCGGCCCAGAACGAGCGGTTCGATGGCCAGCAGTGTCGCATCATTGGCCATGTCCACGGTCAAATTCCGGCTCAGGCGCGCCCTGTCGAACAGGATCGTTTCCTGCGGCAACCAGTCGAGCCGCGCCCCTGCGCCGAGGGTCAGCGTGGTATCGACCCGTCCATCCTCCTGCCCCGTGGAGCGATAAATCCGTTCCGCCGTCTGGGTGGTGACGGTGACGCGGGTATCGGGGGCGGCGATGATCTGGTTTTCGAACAGATCGCCCCCCGCCACGCCCCCGGCGGTGTTGAGCAGCACGATCTCAAACCCCTCGCCCCGTGGGATACGCGCCTTGGCCGAGCCGCGCTGATAGAGCCGGTCGAGCACCGTTGCCGCGCCCCGGCGCTTTGCCGTGACGCCCACGGCTCCGCGCGCCCGTTGCAGGGCGGGGAGGGCGAATTCAGCCGTCGGTTCAGCGATTGGGGTCATGGTGCAATCATATCGGGGTGTCCTGCTTTCGCTGGCAAGCGTGCCACGTCAGCGCAGGGACGGGCAAGCCGCGTTCGCCAGAACCGCCCCTCTCTTGCCCGATCGTTTCCAGCGGCAACAAAAACGGCGACAGGACGCCCCTTGCCATTGCCTTCCTCCGTCGCATACACCCATTTGAATAATCACAGAGCGAGGCAGTATGAGCACTCCGGTCGAAGGGATCGAAACGGTCGGCATCGTGGGCGCGGGCCAGATGGGCAACGGCATCGCGCATGTCTTCGCCGTCGCAGGCTATGACGTCGTGATCAGCGATCTTGAACAGGACCGGGTCGATGCCGCGCTGGAGGTGATCGAAGGGAACCTGCAACGACAGGTAAACCGCGATCTGCTGGGCGCGGAGGAAAGCGTCGCCGCCATGGCCCGGATCAAGGGCACCACGTCCATGACCGATTTCGGCACCTGCGATCTCGTCATCGAGGCGGCGGCTGAAATCGAATCGCTGAAGAAGGATATCTTCCGGCAATTGGTCGAGGTCGTGCCGCAGCGGGCGATTCTCGCCTCGAACACCTCCTCCATCTCCATTACGCGGCTGGCCACGGTCACCGACCGCCCAGAGCGATTCATGGGCATCCATTTCATGAATCCCGTGCCGGTGATGAAGCTGGTCGAGTTGATCCGGGGGATCGCGACGGATGAGCAGACCTTCGACACCATGCGCGCCGTCGTCGCCTCGCTGAACAAGGAAGCCGCGATTGCCGAGGATTTCCCGGCCTTTATCGTCAACCGCGTTCTGGTGCCGATGATCAATGAGGCGGTGTATACGCTCTATGAAGGCGTCGGGACGGTGGAGAGCATCGACAAGGCGATGAAGCTGGGCACCAATCACCCGATGGGACCGCTGGAACTGGCTGATTTTATCGGTCTCGATACCTGTCTGGCCATCATGAACGTGCTGCATGACGGTCTCGCCGATACGAAATACCGCCCCTGCCCGCTATTGGTGAAATATGTCGAAGCGGGCTGGCTGGGCCGCAAGACGGATCGGGGATTCTACGATTACCGGGGCGAGACCCCGGTGCCGACGCGCTGACCGCCGAGACCCGGCTCAGGTCCGGGGCCGGTCAGGCACGGCGGTTTTACTCATAGCTCTTGTGCTCCGACAGGGCCGATCCGGTCAGGGCTTCGATCCGGGTCTTGATGCGGGCGCGTTCGTCGTTGGTTTTATAGACGGTGCGGGCCTTGGCGATGAAATCCGGCCCGAAATCGCCTTTGCGCTCCATCGCCCGCAGCGCGTTTTCCACATCCCAGAGCATACGGTTGATCGCGGCGATGTCGCGCGTCAGGGCATCGAGATGCGGGCAGGGATCGAGGGCTGCGTCCCGGCGCGCGGTCAGCAGGGCGTGTTCACGGCGGATATGGGGGCGTTTTGCCTCATCCGTGATCTTTTCCAGCTTGATCTCCAGAATCGTGATCCGGTCGATCAGATCGCCCACCGAGACCGGCACTTCCACCAGTAATCCGCTCACAGGACCATCGCCTCCAGATCGGCGCGGATGGTGGCGAAGGGACCGGACCAGTCGCCCGCCGTGCTTTGCCGGATCAGGCGCATGGATTTGTACCAGTAGGTTGCCTCGCCATACGGTCCCCAATACCAGAAGCCGGGCCGTGCCAGCACAACCCAGACCGGCACGCCCAAGCTACCGGCGACATGGGCCAGCGCCGTATCCACCGTGATCACCAGATCCATCTGTGCGCAGAGGGCGGCGGCATCGGCGAGGTCGCGATCCGTGGCGGCGGTGTTGAGGATCAGGCCCTCCGCCCCCAGCGCCGCGATATCCGCTTCACGCTCGCCCTTGCACATCCCGAAAAGCTGAACCCCCGGCACTTTGGCCAGATCGAGAAAATGCTTCAGGTCGGTCGCCTTTCGCCGGGCCTGTACGAAGCTGGGGCTACCCGCCCAGCAGATGCCCACCTTGACCATCGAGCGATAGGGGGCGGTCAGGCGCGCCGCCCGTGCCTGCGCATCCTGAGGGATCGACAGGCGGGCAGGGGGCGGACAGGTTTCGGGCGTCAGGCCAAAAATCCCCATCAGGTCCATCGCGGGGATATGGGCATCCTCCAGCCCTTCTTCCGGCGGATCGTTCTTGTCAAAGACCCGGTCGATATAGGGCACATCGCCAAAGAGCCGCCGGGTCGGCCTGCGCGATGTCAGCCAGATTTCCTTCCAATGCGACCGAAGGGCGGGCATGAAGCGCGACACCAGCACCAGATCGCCCAGACCCTGCTCGCAGAGGATCAGCAAGCGCCGACCTGTCGCCTGTCCGCCGGTCCAGCGCGGGGATGTCCGGGTCGGCTTGCTGCGGGGCGAGTATCGGAATCGCTGGCGATAATCCTTCAGCCCCTTGTCGAATGCGCCCGTCATGAAATGCGAGGTCGCGCGCAGGATCGGCAGATCGGGGTCATCGGGGGTTTCGGCCATGGCCCGGTCGAAGGCGGCGAGGGAGGCGCGCCAATGCTCCATCCCCTGAAGATCGCGGGCAACTGTGCCCGGCGGGCCGATGGCCTGACCCGCCCTCTCGATCAGGGCGATGGTCTGTGCCTCGGCATAGCGGCCATTCTCGCGCAGGGCATTGCCCAGATTGGCGATGGCGGTGATGTTTCCCGGCCCGTGGTGCAGCGCCCGGCGGTGACAGATCATCGCCGTTTCCAGTTGACCCATCGAGCGAAGGGCCGCGCCCAGATTGGTCCATAGCAGCGCATTGTCCGGCGTGGCGCGCAACAGGGCGCGATAGGCGTTTGCGGCCTTTTCGTGCTGTCCCTCGCGGTGCCATGTGACGGCCTGCTTGAGCGAGGGGCGGTGCTTGGCGGCGTCGGTCATGATGCGCTGTCCGGGTTTTGCTTCGTTAACCCTTATAGCAAGCTGTGCCGAAGTTGAGGCAGGTTTCGTTGCCCCTTATCGGCGATTTTACCGTGAAGACCTGCCGATCACGCTAATGGATCAGAAACTCGCCATTGACCGCGCGCCATTCGCCCGGTGCGATCAGTTGGCGATGGGCATAGGTCACCGAATGCAGCGGCCCATCCAATTCGCGCTGCCAGAAATCGAGGAATTTCTTCAATCGGGGGAATTCGGGGGCGGTATCGTATTCCTGCCATGTGAAGCTTTGCAGGATCGTCTGGAAATCGGGCATCCGGTAGAGAATCTGCGCTGTGGTCAGCCCCTGCCCGGCCAGCATCCGTTCGGTTTCGGTCATCGCCATGTGCTCGTGTCCTTCTCGCAAGAGGAAATCAAGTCTGAATCGATGACTGTTATTGAGCAACAGAAAAACTGAATAAAATGCAAATAGAACAATATATTAGCACTGTAATGAGGGGAGTGCTGCCAATCTTGGCGGCGGCATCGACTGCCGTGTCCGTCGACCCCTTGTACTCGCGGGGGCGCTGAATATTTGATAAGGGAAAGCGAATTGTGACGCGGGGGGACGGTTTCGTCCCAAACTCCGTCCTGAAATCGCCGCGATCTGTCGCCAGATGAGAAGTGCATACAACTGGAGGTTCATCACTATGAAGCTTGTTCCTGCGATCCTCGCAGCCGCAATGCTGGTCGCTGCACCGGCCATGGCACCCCGTGCCGACGCTCACGGTCTCGTCTATGCCGATTTGGCCGAGCGGGTTAGCCCTGCCGTCGTCAATATCTTCACGACCCAGGCCGCGCCTGAAGCATCCGTCGCGGGGGGCGTGCCCGATTTGCCCGAAGGGCACCCGCTTAACGAGTTTTTCAAGCGCTTTGGCGGTGCCCCCGGTGGGCGAGGCTATCGTGATGCAGAGCCTCAACGCTCTCTGGGGTCGGGTTTCATCTTCGATCCTTCTGGTTATGTCATCACCAATCACCATGTCATCGAAAATGCCGATACGATCAAAGTGGCACTGAGCGACGAGCGCGAATTCGATGCCACCGTTATCGGGTCGGACAAGGCGACCGACGTGGCGCTGATCAAGATCGAATCGGGCTTTGCGCTTCCCTTTGTGACCTTCGGCGATTCGGCGGCCCTGCGCGTCGGGGAGGAGGTCGTGGCGGTCGGCAATGCCTTTGGTCTGGGCGGCACGGTCACGCGTGGCATCGTCTCGGCGAAGGGGCGCGATATCCGCGTGGGCGGTCCCTATGTCGATTACATCCAGACCGATGCATCGATTAACCGGGGTAATTCGGGCGGTCCGCTGTTCAACATGCGGGGCGAGGTCGTCGGCATGAATACAGCGATCTTCTCGCCATCGGGCGGCTCGGTCGGGATCGGGTTTGCCGTGCCTTCGGCCATCGTCTCGCGGATCATCGACGATCTGCGCGATGACGGCTCGGTTTCGCGCGGCTGGATCGGCGTGGGCATCCAGCCTGTGACCGACGCCATCGCCAGCGCGCTCGATCTGCCCGAAACGAAGGGCACCATCATCTCCAGCGTGTCCAATGCCGGTCCATCCGTCGGGGTTCTGCGCGAAGGGGACGTGATCCTGTCCTTCAACGGGCAATCGCTGGAAAAAAGCCGCGATCTGCCCCGCTTTGTCGCGCGCACCGAACCCGGCTCCAGCGTGCCGGTCGAGATTCTGCGCGACCGCGTGCGCCAGACGATCTATCTGACCGTCGGCACCCGCGAACGGCAGGCGACACAGGCTCCGCGCAGCACGCCTGCCCCGACCTATGCCGCAGCGGTCATGCCGGAGCTGGGCCTGCAACTGGCCCCGGCGGAGAATGGCGCACGGGTCTTGTCGGTCGAGCCGCGCAGCGCTGCGAGGGATGCGGGGATCGAGCGCGGCGATGTCATCACGCAGGTAGCCGACCGCGCCATCGCAACGCCGGAGGATGTTCGGATTGCACTGGCCGAGGCGGGCAAGGACGCCGTGCTCATGCGCATCGAGCGGGGCGGGAACAGCCTCTATGTCGGCGTGTCACTGTAACCACCGGGTGAGGGCCGCCGAAGCGGCCACCGCCATCCCGATCCCGATCGCATTGGCGAGGGCATCCGCCCAGGAAAACATGCGCATCGGGTCGAGAATCTGGACCATCTCCAGCGCAAGGCCAAGCAGGGGCAGGCCCACCAGCGCGACTCCGCGCCAGCGGGGCCACCCCATCGCCGCCATCAGGGCCAGCGCAAAATACCCCCCCAGATGAACCAGCTTGTCGGAGCCACCGCCGAGATGGAAGCTGAGCGAGTCTCCCGGCGCAAGGCTGCCGACCGCGATCCCGGCCAGCGCCACGTAAAATCCGATCCGGTAGAGCCGCGTTGGGGTCATCGGGTCTGACCCCTATGCAGGGGGATCATGCCCCTCATCCCAGCGCCAGAAGCCAGCCGAGCGGCACCGATAATTCCAGCGCCACGCCGAATGCGATCAGCAACCGTGCGGGTACGCCGCTGAACCGTCGCCACAGGATCACACCCAGCACCACGCAGAGCGCCACCTCCACCGCCCCCGCCGCGACCCCGTGATGGCCGGGGTCCCAATAGCTGACCGGGCTGGCATAGATCCAATCGCTGAAGGGCCAGAAATGCGGGTGCCCGTCATCATGGTGCAGCGGCAGGTCGAGGATCACATGCACCAGCGCGGCGGCGCAGAAGACCCACAGAACCGGCCATCCCAGCGCATAGCCCGCCGCGACACCCAGCGCAAAGAGGGGGATGGAATTGGGGATCGCGAAGATCAGGTGCCATTCGGGGGCGAAATATTTCTCGTCGAAGATCGTGCGCAAATCCGTGCCGCGCACGAAATACTCCCACAAGATCATCCACAGGATCGTCAGGTCGGGGATCAGAGACCCGGCCACCAATGCCGTATTGCGCCGATGCGCGCCGGGTTTGGCCAGCAGGGCTGCGGCGATGAGGGTATGGGCAGGAGTGTTCACCGCATTGCCGCAACGAGCACGATCTCGCCCCTGTCATCCTCGGCCAGCACGCGCGCCGTCTGGGCCGTCACGGTGGGTGAGGAGCCGGGATCGGTCGCCACGACATAGACCAGCCCGTTATGGATGCTGGCGCGGGGGCGGCCCGGATAGCCGCCGGGGATGCGGGTGATGGTCATGGGGTCAGCCCTCCTGAAAATGCCCGTAGATCTTCTCGGCCATCGCTTTCGATACGCCCTCCACCGCCTCCAGATCGCTGACGCCCGCCCGCGAGACCGCCTTGGCGGAGCCGAAATGGGCCAGAAGGGCGCGTTTGCGAGCGGGACCGATGCCTGCGATTTCGTCCAGTGGATTCGTCATCTGGGTCTTGGCGCGCTTGGCCCGGTGGGTGCCGATGGCAAAGCGGTGCGCCTCGTCGCGCAGGCGTTGCAGGAAATAGAGCGTCGGGTCGCGGTGGGGCAGGGCAAAGGGTTGGCGGCCCGCCATGTGAAACACTTCCTTGCCCGCGTCGCGTTCCTGCCCTTTGGCCACGGCCACCAGCGCCACGTCATCCACGCCCAATTCGTCGAATACCGCCTGTGTGGCCGATAGCTGCCCTGCTCCGCCGTCGATCAGCACGAGATCGGGCCACGCGCCCTTGTCCCGGTCGGGGTCTTCCTTCATCAGGCGGGCAAAGCGGCGGGTCAGCACTTCTTTCATCATCCCGAAATCGTCGCCGGGGGTCAGATCCGCGCCCTTGATGTTGAATTTCCGGTACTGGTTTTTCATCAATCCCTCAGGACCACTGACGATCATGCCGCCCACCGCATCGGTGCCCATGATATGCGAGTTGTCATAGACCTCGATCCGCGCGGGCCGGTCCGGCAGGTCGAAGGCATCGGCCACCCCGTCCAGCAAGCGCGACTGAGCCGCAGAATCGGCCATGCGCCGGGCCAGTGACTCGCGGGCATTGCGCAGCGCATCCGTCACCAATTCGCGCTTTTCGCCCCGTGCAGGCACTGACAGCGCGACCTTGTATCCCGCCTGTTCGGTCAGGGCGGCTTCCATCACCTCCGACCCGTCGATCTCATGCGACAGCAGCAGGGCGCGGGCCGGGGGGCGGGTGTCGTAGAACTGGCCGATAAAGGCCGCGAGGACCTCCGCCTCGTCCGCATCCCCCGCAAGGCGCGGAAAATACGCCTTGTTGCCCCAATTCTGACCGCTGCGAAAAAAGAAGACCTGCACGCAGGCCTGACCGCTCTGCATATGCAACGCGATGACATCCGCTTCTTTCACCCCGCGCGGATTGACGCCCTGATGCGCCTGTACCTGCGTCAGCGCCTTGATCCGGTCGCGGAAAACGGCGGCGCGTTCGTAATCGAAGGAGGCGGCGGCCTCGTTCATCGCCGCTGCCAACTCGCTCTGAATCCGGGTCGATTTTCCGGCGAGGAAATCCGTCGCCTCGCTGCGCAGGTCTTCGTAATCGGCCTTGGTGACATAGCCCTCGACACAGGGCGCGCAGCAGCGCTTGATTTGATAGAGCAGACAGGGCCGCGTGCGGCTTTCAAACATGGAATCGTTGCAAGTGCGCAGCAAGAACGCCTTCTGCAACTGGTTCAGCGTGCGGTTGACGCTGCCCGCAGAGGCAAACGGGCCGAAATAATGGCCCTTGGCAGATTTTGCGCCCCGGTGCTTGCGCAGGCGCGGGTAGTCATGCTCGGTATCGATCAGGATATAGGGAAAACTCTTATCGTCGCGCAGGAGCACGTTGTAGCGCGGCTTCAACCGTTTGATGAGATTGCTTTCCAGAAGCAGCGCCTCGGTCTCGGTCTTTGTCACCACGAAGATCAGCGAGGCGGTGGCGGCGATCATGCGCATGATGCGCGAGGTATGGCCGTCATACCGGGTGTAGGACACCACGCGTTTCTTGAGATTGCGGGCCTTGCCCACATAGAGAACCTCGCCCTTCGCATCGAGCATTCGATAGACGCCGGGGCTGTCGGGCAGGGTCTTGAGCGCCCGGCCGATGACCTCCGGTCCCGTCTCGCCGGTATCGGGCGCGCCGTCGATTTCATAATGCGCGCCCTCCTCCTCGAATCCCATCGGGATCGCGGGATCGGGCAGGGCCGGGGCGGGGTCGGGGCGGTGCGCTTTCGTCATGGGAATCGTTTTACACGGAGCATGGAATCAGTGCGAGCATCTTAGTGGATTAAGAATTTGGTAAGTCTTCGCGGGGGGTTAGACAAAGGCGCTTTCATCGCCCCCATTTTCTGTGGATAAGTCTGTAGACAACAGGGGTGTTAATCGCGAGGGGTGCCGGGTTCTCTGGTGTGGAGCTATCTGCACAAATCATGGGCATAATTTGTAATTCATTGATTTTTATGAATAAAAATACGGTTCTTTTCTGACATCACTGTGAAGTCCCCGATAGGGCTGTCGCCGCGACCGTAAAAGGAGAGTCAAGCGGCCATGTGCAAAACCTATGTTGATTCTCTGGGTGTAACAGTCACGCCTCCCCCGTCAATTTCCCGCCACAACCAAAACGACAAACACACAATAGAAAAGCACGAGCATAATCCCTGATTTGCGCCCGATGGCTTTGCCAGTCACCAGATATGGGAGCAAAAAGAGCGTCGTGGCCAGCATGATCGGAATATCGAGAACGGCAAAACTGTTCGAAACTGGGATCGGCGAGACCAGCGCCGTGATCCCCAAAATGGCCAGGATATTGAGCAGGTTCGAGCCGATGACATTGCCCAGCGCCACCTCCATCCGGCCCCGCCACGCGGCGGCAAGGGAGGCGGCAAGTTCGGGCAGCGAGGTGCCCAGCGCCACGAGGGTCAGGCCGATGGCCGCTTCCGAAATGCCGATCGAGGCGGCGATCTCCCGCGCCCCTTCGATCAGGAAATGCGCGCCGATGGGCAGGCCGATCAGGCCAAAGCCAAGCAGGGCGGCCATTCTGGCGGTCGGCATGGCGGCGCTGTCGGGATCGATCTCGTCATCCACGACCCCGGACCCGACCGACCGGCCATAGGCATTCATCAAGAAGCCCGCCAGCAGGGCGAGCATTACGATGCCAGCGATCCGCCCGATTATCCCGTACCATGCCAGCGCAAGCAGCAGGATGCTGGCCCCGACCATGAACAGATAGTTTCGCAACACTTCGCCATCGTCGCGCGTCACGATGGGCGCGAGCAGGGCCGGGGCACCCAGAACGAGCAAGACATTCGCGACGTTCGAGCCGACCACATTCCCCAGCGCAATATCGGGCGCGCCCTCCAGCGCGGCCTGTACGCTGATGACCAATTCCGGGGCCGAGGTGCCAAAAGCAACGACCGTCAGGCTGACAAGAGCAATCGAAAGACCCGCGCGTAAGGCAAGGGATATGGCCCCGCGCACCAGCGCATCACCGGCAAAGATCAGGAGCGCGGCCCCGCCGATGACATAGAAAATACTCATGTAAAAAAGATCCGATCAGGAGGAGGTGCAGAGACAGGGTTCGGCGGGGTCGTGCCACGCGCCACAGCGGGTACAGCGGATCATAGGCGCGCTCTCACGTTGCCGCTTGGCAAGGGCGCGTTTGGTCTTGTCGCGGGCGACGCTGGCATTGGATTTGCCGCCGACGATCCGCAGGACCGTCAGGGCGGCGATCACCGCGAGGGTGGTAAACAGGATTTTCAGGATCATGCCGCTCTTGGCCCTTTCACAGCCCGTATCGTCCCCATGCGAGGCGCGATTCGAGGGTCTCTGCCGCCGCCTCCGCCGCACCCGCGCCGATCTGTGCGCCCGCGACGCGCCGGTCGAGCAACCGCGCGAGCAGGGTGCCCTTGCGGCCGCCATGGTCGCGGAAGGTGATATCCTTGCCGAAACGCTCTTGCAGGACCGGGCGCAATTCGCCGACTCCATCGGCCAGCCCCATCTCGACCGCGCGCTGACCGACCCAGACATCGCCCTCGAATAGCGGCGCGTCTTCGCGTATCCGATCCTTACGGGCGGATTGTACCCACGCGATGAACTGCGCATGAATATCGCGTTGCAGGGATTTGAGCCGCTCGATGTCTTCGGGCCGTTCGGCGCTGAAGGGGTCCATCAGCACCTTGCGTTCTCCGGCGGTATGCACGCGCCGCTCGATGCCGAGGCGTTTGATTGCGTCCTGTGCGCCGAAACTGGCCGAGATCACGCCGATCGATCCGGTAATCGAATATTCGTTGACGAAAATCTCATCCGCCGCACAGGCCAGAAGATACCCGCCCGATGCCGCCACATCCTCGCAAAAGGCGATGACGGGTATCTCCTTTTCATCGGCCAGCCGCCGGATATGGCGCGCGATCAGGCTGCTTTGCCCCGGTGCGCCGCCCGGTGAATTGATGGCCAGCGCAACCGCCTTGACCCGCTTGGACGCAAAGGCCGCCTCGATGGCCTCCTCCAGCGGTGGATGCGACAGGGTGCGCCCGCCGATCCCCTGCGATGCGCCGATGGCACCGTAGAGGCGCAGAATCGAAATCTCGCCTTTTCGGGCGAACCAGCTTTTCGGATTGAACAGGGTGCGTTTCATGAAGTGTAGGTAGGGGCCGAGGGGACCGGAACAAGGTGTTTGCTTGGCAAATCCCTGCGGTTCGGGGATCATGGAGGCCATCTCCCCCTTGCCGGAAAGGCCCGCGACCATGCCCAGCCCTTCGCTCCCCAATGAATACGCCGTCGAGCTGACCCCGCCCGATATTTCCGCCTATGCGGCGGGGAATACGGGCATCCCCTATATCTGGCGCTTTGAGGGGCCGAAGCCGGGGCCGCATGCGATGGTCTCCGCGATTGTGCATGGCAATGAACCGGCCGGGGCCATCGCGCTCGACTGGTTGTTGCAGCGCGATTTCAGGCCCCTTTGCGGAACGCTGACCCTCGCCTTCATGAACATCGCCGCCTATGAGGCGTTCGATCCGGCGGACCCGAATGCAACCCGCTGGGTGGATGAGGATTTCAACCGGGTCTGGGCACAGGATGTGCTGGATGGCGACCGCGACAGCGTCGAGCTGCGCCGTGCCCGTGCGGTACGCCCTGCCGTTGCCGCCGCCGAGCGCCTGCTCGATATCCACACGATGCAGCACCTCGCCCCGCCCGTTATGATCGCGGGCACGAAAGACAAGGGCGTCGCGCTGGCCCGCGAGATCGGTGTGCCCGGCATCGTCATCACCGATGCGGGCCATGCGGCAGGGGTGCGGATGCGCGACCACGGGGCTTTTGACGAGGCGGCATCCCGCGCGAGCGCCTGCCTGATCGAATGTGGACAGCATTGGGAAGCATCGGCGGGCATTCTCGCCAAGGATTCCACCGCCCGGTTTCTGGCGGCGCTGGGCATGGCCGATGCGGAACTGATCGCGGAGGTGGGGGGCGCAGAGCCGGAACCACAGGTCTTCTTCGAGGTGACCGAGCCGGTGACGATCCGCGAAAGCTTTACCTTTGCCAGCCCCTTCACGGGCGGTGAGATCATCCCCAAGGCCGGGACAGTGCTGGGCCATGACGGGGACCGCGCCATCGTTACCCCGTATGACGATTGCATGCTGGTCATGCCGTCGAAACGCCTATGGGCGGGTCAGACGGCGGTGAGGCTGGCCCGGCGAACGGCATAAAGGCCCGTGCCCGATCAAGCGCAGGAATATATTAGGGGGATGGTCCCAGAGCCGTGTTGCCGAGCTTTGCCCGGATATACGCGGCGGCGCTGTCCATCGAGGCGCGTGCTTCGGGCAGGTAGGGGCCGAAAAACTGCCATGCATGGGGCACTTTGGGGATGATGTGCAGGACCACCTCGCCCCCGGCAGCGCGCAGGTGGTCGGCCATGCGCCGGGCGTCGTCGCGCAGGATCTCCCGCTCGCCAACGGTGATGAAGGCGGGCGGAGGGGAGGTGACATCGCCATAGAGCGGCGAAATCAGCGGATCGCGGGGGTCGCCCTGTGCGATATAGAAGGCGGCGACTTCGTTCACCCGTTCGGCGGGCAGCATCGCTTCCGTGGCGGCATTTTCGCGGATGCTCTCGCCCGTATGGGCCAGATCGACCCATGGGCTGAAGGCCACGACGCAGCCCGGCGGCGGATATCCCTTTTCCTGCGCCAGCAGCAGCAAGGCAAAGACCAGACCACCCCCCGCGCTCTCCCCCGCCAGAGCAATGTCGCCGGGGGCATAGCCCTGCGCGAGCAATGTGGCATAGGCGGCCAGCGCATCCTCGACCGCCGCAGGGGCCGGATGCTCCGGCGCAAGGCGGTAATCGGGCACCATGACCCGCATGCCGGTCAGCCGCGCGAGCATCGCGGTGATCGAGCGATGCGTCTGGGGCGATCCCATCAGATAGGCCCCGCCATGCAGATACAGGACGATCCGCCGCCGCTCCGCCCGCCCGAAACTGACCCATTCCACCGGCATCGCCCCGCCCGGTCCGGGGATGCTTTCGGCCAGATAGCGCGCGTCGCGGGGCGTGCCCGGCACCAGCGCTGCGGATCGCTCCAGATGCCGCCGTGCCTGCGCTGGTTCGGATAATCGGGCCAAAGCGGGGCGTACAAAGCGGCGCAGGTACAGATTTGCAAGATCAAGACGAAGGCTCATCCGCGATCCGCTAGCACGCCCTTTCGGGAAAAGCGAGGAGATGACATTTGCTCAACCTTATGGATTGTGAGAACATGTTAACAGAATCACACAAGACTGTATCATATTAGGAGAAAATGACGTGATGATGAAATCTGTCATCCTCGCTGGAATCGCTGCATTCGGTCTGAGTATCGGTGGTGTATCGGCCCAGCCCGCTCCGGATGATCAGGCTGAATCGCTGGTTGCCAAGGCGGGCGAACCCGACTTTGAGGAAAAAGCCGGTGATGAATCCGAAGCGAAGGTCCAGACCTATGTGGTGAAGCGGGGCGACTCGCTGTCGCGGATCGCGCGGCAGTTCTATGGCAACTCGGTGCTGTGGCAACCGATCCTGAATGCGAATGCCGACAAGGTAAAGGCGGGTGGGCGGTTGATCTTTCCCGGCACGCGCCTCGTAATCCCCGACCTGAATGCCAGCTCACCCGACATTCAGGCGGTGAGAGCGCAGGAGGGCAGCCCCATCCTGTCGCTGGTGACCGGCAACGATTATGCGCCCTTCACGGATCAGAGCTTGCCGGAGGGGGGGATGTTCACCGATCTGGTGCATACCGCGATGACCCGTGCCGGATATGACCCCAAAGTGGAGTTTCTTCCCTGGGATCAAGCCATGAGCGCGACCCAGAAAGGCAAATTCAAGGGCAGCTTTCCATGGTATGAAACCACCGATCGCCGCGCGGCGCGGTGGTATTCGCGCCCGGTCTACGAGGTGTTGATCGTCGTTTATCACAAGACCGGCGCACCGCTGGAATTCGAGGGAATCGACGATCTTGTCGGTCTCAACCTCTGTCGTCCGGCGGGGTATTTCGACGATGATATCCGCGAAAAGGTCGAGGCGGGCCAGATTATCCGCAGCGCGCCCGAAACGCCCGCGAATTGCTTCGAGATGCTGGTGAAGGGCGATGTCGATGTCGTCTCGATGTCGGCGATGGTCGGCAATGGTGCGATCATCAAGCAGGGCTTTGACGAAAAAGTCGAGGTGGCCGATACGCCGCTGGCCATTCGTCCGCTGCACATCGTCTATCCCAAATTCGACCCGCGCAGCCGGGGCACGATGGGCAAGATCGACCGCGAACTGAAACTGATGGATCAGGACGGCACGACCGCCGCCATCATCGAAAAGCATCTGCGCGCCCATTTCGACGGTCTGGCCAAGGTCGCCGAAATCACCAGCACCGACGGATAAGACAAGCGGGAAAAGCGGCGCGGCATCGCCACCGCTTCCTTCCGCCGCTCAGGTGGTGTATCCCCCGTCCGGTCAGTTTCACCGGACGAGGGCAGACCCGGATATGCGTTTCGAAGGCACCGAAGACTATATCGCCGACCGCGACCTCACCATCGCGGTCAATGCCGCGATCACCTTGCAAAAACCGCTTCTGGTGAAGGGGGAGCCGGGCACCGGCAAGACCGAACTGGCGCGGCAGGTGGCCGGAGCGCTGGGGATGGACCTGCTGGAATGGCATGTCAAATCCACGACCAAGGCACAGCAGGGCCTTTATGAATACGATGCCGTCAGCCGCCTGCGTGACAGCCAGCTTGGGGATGAGCGGGTGCGCGATGTCAAAAATTACATCCGCCCCGGCAAGCTGTGGGATGCCTTCACCGCCGCCGATCGCGTGGTTCTGCTGATTGATGAGATCGACAAGGCGGATATCGAGTTTCCGAACGATCTGCTGCAAGAGCTCGACCGCATGGCCTTCCATGTCTACGAGACGGGCGAGACGATCGAGGCGGTTCAGCGCCCGGTGGTAATCATCACGTCGAATAATGAAAAGGAACTGCCCGACGCGTTCCTGCGCCGGTGCTTCTTTCACTATATCAGCTTCCCGGAGGCCGAAACCCTCGCGAAGATCGTCGAGGTCCATTATCCGGGCATCAAGCAGACCCTGCTCCGCGAGGCACTGACGCAATTCTACGAGATCCGCGATGTGCCGGGTCTGAAGAAAAAGCCCTCCACATCGGAGGTGCTCGACTGGATCAGATTGCTCGTCGCCGAAGAGATCGACCCCGCCGACCTGCGCCGCAGCCCGACCGAAACCCTGCCAAAACTGCACGGGGCCTTGCTGAAAAACGAACAGGACGTGCATCTGTTCGAACGGTTGGCCTTCATGGCGCGGCGGGGGGGATAGGGCCGGGATCTCAAGGCAGGCTCACGACCCGAAAATCAGCCCCACCGTTACCAGCGCCAGCCCCAGAAACGCCGTTCCCACCGCCGCCATGTTCAGCGCCACCAGCTTGTGCATCGCGGCGCTGGACCCGTCGGCATCGCCGCGCTTGACGGCCATGGCCTTTCGGATGCAGGCGCCGAGGCCGATCAGGCCCAGAACGGTCAGGAAGATCCCCGCATAGAGCGCAAGCTGGATCATCAGAAGGGTATCCCGTCGCCGCGATAATCCTCGAACACGCCGGTCGTTTTCATCGATAGCGCATCGAAACGGGCGAGCAGTCCTTCGGCGCTTTCCTCCACCGATATATCCGCGCCATTGCCGCCCATATCTGTGCGTACCCAGCCGGGGTGATAGGCCCCGACGGCGATTCCACGGGGTTTGAGTTCGGTGGCGAGATTGCGCGCGACATTGACCGCCGCCGCTTTCGAGGCGCGATAGGGATAGGCATTGCCCGACGCGCGCTCGTTCGATCCCATGACCGAGGAGACGATGGCGATCTTTCGTCCCGCGCTGCGCTCCACATGGGCCAGCAGGTCGCGGGCGACGAGAAACGGCCCGGCCACATTCGTCATCAGCACATCGCGCCACGCCTCCGCGCTGTGATTCGGATCGGTCAGGCCACCATAGCTGTTGAGCAGGCCCGCATTGAGGACCAGCAGATCGATCGCCTCGCCCGTCTGTGCCGCGAGGGCCGCGACGCTGGCCTCGTCGGTCACGTCGAGCGCGCGGATGGTGATGCGCCCGGTTTCCGTCGCCAGATCGGCAAGCGCGCCTGCCTTGCCCGGATCGCGGGCCGTGGCGATGATCGTGTCGCCCCGCGCAGCCGCCTGCCGTGCCATGGCAAATCCGATGCCCCGATTTGCGCCGGTGATGAGAATGGTGGCCATCGCATATCCTTCCCTGATCTGGTTGCCGCTTTGGAACACGTTTCCTTGCGCCTGTCGAGCGGGGCAGTATTCTGGCACCGGGGGGGATGTTACCATGACCGAAGCGATTATCCGCGCGGCGGGCGAGGCCGATTGCGAGGCGATGCGCGCCATGCTGAACGCGGAAATCCGCACCGGCGTCAATGTCTGGCAGGAAGCCGAGCGTACGGAGGCCGAGATGCGGGACTGGCTGGGCCAGCGCCGTGCGGCGGGCATGGCGGTGATGGTCGCGGAGGAGGGCGGTATCGTCGTCGGCTATGCTGGATATGGCTCGTTCCGCCCGCATTCCGGCTATGCCCTGACCGTCGAGCATTCGCTCTATGTCGATGCGCGGCACCGGGGCCGGGGGATCGGGGGGCGTCTCTTGGGCGATCTGGTGGATCGGGCGGCGGCTCAGGGTCTTCACGCGATGATCGGTGGGGTCGAGGCGGGCAATGCCGCCAGCCTCGCGCTGCACCGTCGCCATGGATTTGAGGAGACGGGCCGCCTGCCCGAAATTGGGCGCAAGTTCGAGCGCTGGTTAACGCTGGTCTTGATGCAACGTATCTTTCCCTGACAGCTTCGGGTAATCCTCCCGGTTCAACCGCAGGAGAGCGTGAGATATGGCAAAACTGCTTGAAAACCGCGTGGCCATCGTCACCGGGGCGGCGAACGGGGTGGGCCTCGCCATTGCGGCCCGGTTCCATGACGAAGGCGCGTATGTGATGCTCGCCGATGCCGATGAAGACAAGGTCTTGGCCGAAGCGAAGGAGCTGGACCCCGAAGGCACCCGCGCGGCGGGGTTTCGCTGCGATCCCATGAAGCGGCTCGACATCAACAACCTGATGGCCGCGACGCTCGACGCCTTCGATCATGCGGATATCCTCGTCAATGCCGTATCGGTCGAGGCCCCCGGCGATCCGCTCGATCTGGACGAGGCGGCCTTTGACAAGGCATTCAACGTCAATGTGAAATCGGCCTTCATGCTGATTCAGCTTTTCTCGCGCCATGTGATCAAGCGGGTCGAGGAGCGTGATGGCAGTCTGCTGCCGACCAGCATCATCAATGTCTCCGCCATTTCCGGCGAACGCTCGCGGCCTGACCGCTTTTTGCTCAGTGTATCGATGGCCGGTCTGGATCAGTTGACGCGCGGGTTTGCGGTGTCGCTGGCTGGATGGGGCATCCGGGTCAACGGCATTGCGCCGGGCAATGTCGCGGGGCGCTTTCGGACCAAGAACGACCCCGAAATCCGCAAGAGCCTCGTGGCGCGCACGCCCATGGGGCGCTTGGGCGAGACGATGGAGGTGGCCGGGGCGGCGGTCATGCTGGCCAGCGAGCATAGCAGCTATATCACCGGGCAGATTCTCACGGTGGATGGGGGCCGCTCGATCTATGAGCGTCCCCTCGCGACCCTTGAGGAGCAATAAAGCGGCTCGTCCTCAGACTGTGCCCTTGCCGAACAGCCAGAGCGACACTGTCAGGCCGTCTGCCCCCATGGCTTCGGGCGCGGGGATCTCGCGGTAATCGAGCGGGTTCAGCCCGGCCCCTTGTGCGAGGGTCTCGATCTCGTCGCGGTCGAAACCGAGGCGGCGATGGGCGTGTTGCTCGCGCAGGAATTCAAGGTCGTGCCGGGCGAAATCGACGACGAGCAACCGGCCTCCGGGGCCGAGAACCCGCGCACTTTCCAGCAAGGCCGCGCCGGGATCAGCAAGGAAATGCAGCACCTGATGGATCACGGCGGCATCGGCCCCCGAATCCTCGACCGGCAGGGCCAGCAGGTCTCCCTGTCGCAATTCGGCATGGCCGGGCACCGCGCCGTTTTCCAACCGCGAGCGGGCGAAGGCGAGCATGTCCTGATTGATATCGAACCCGATCAGCGCATCGGCACGATCGGCCAGCACGGCCAGCATCCGCCCGGTTCCGGTGCCCAGATCGAGTAACTGCGCAAACCGTGCCCCCGTCGCGGGGACCAGCAGATCGCGCGCCGCCTGTTCCACCGCCTCCTCCGATGCATGGAGCGCTCGCAGGCGATCCCATTCCGAGGCATTTTCGCGGAAATAAGCTTCGGCGGCGGCGGTGCGGCGCTGCCGTACCCGGTCGAGCCGTTCGCTGTCACGGCGCAGATCGGGGGCATCGTCTCCCATAGCGTCGAGGGTAAAGCTGGCCAGACGGGCGGGAAACCCGTGCCGCGCAAGGCGAAAGAACGCCCAGCTTCCCTCGCGGCGACGCTCGACGATACCCGCATCGACCAGCAGTTTCAGATGACGCGAAATCCGGGGCTGGCTCTGGGCGAGCACCTGCGTCAATTCGCTGACGGTCAGCTCCCCGCCCGACAGGACGCGCAGAATGCGCAGCCGTGTTGTCTCGGCAGCCCCGCGCAGGGCGTCGAGAACGGTGTCCATGGGGGCTGTCGTCTCATCATTCATACCCGTTTCCTATGCCCTGTCTGGGCACCTTGGGACAAGGGCCGTTGATCCCCGGCCCGGTGTTGGAAAACAACATTAACTTTTTGGATATCAATTTCTCTGAAACGAGGGAGTGTGAATCTTGTGCAAATGATCTATTCTCCTATCGTTCCTTAGTCTTGTCCGAAGTGGTACTGTATATGAGCATTTTTCGATCTGCGGCGAGCCTGACCCTTGTAAGTTTTCTCGCGCTTTCCGGTTGCGCGACCTCAACGACTGTCGAGAACGGGTACGATCCGGCACAGTATCTGAACCGTCCTTTCCATGCCTTGAACAAGGGGCTGGACAGGGCCATTATCCGGCCACTCTCGAAAGGTTATGATGCGGTGGTGCCGGAGACGGTCAAGCATGTCGTCAATAACGAATTGCGCTTTTTGTCCTTGCCCGCAACCTTCGTGAACGCGGCGCTTCAGGGCAATCTTGAGCGCACGGGCGATACGGCGGCGCGATTCTTCGTCAATGCGACCTTGGGCGGTCTGGGTGCGCTGGACCCCGCGAGTGCGATCAACATTCCCGAACATGATGAGGATTTCGGCCAGACGCTGGCCGTCTGGGGCGCGCGGCAGGGACCGTATTACGAATTGCCGCTCCTCGGCCCGTCTTCCGCCCGCAGATTCGCGGGCACGCTGGGTGATTTTGTTCTCAATCCGCTCAGCTATATCGGCAGCGGGACGACGAGCATTCTTCTCGGACCGGGCAAGCAGGTGGCGAATATCGTCGATACGCGGGTGAAATTCGGCGATGCCATCGACCGGGCGCTCTACGAAAGCCCCGACAGCTATATCACCGTCCGCAATCTTTACCTTCAGCGCCGCAAGAACGCCATACTCAACGGTCAGTCTGAACCCGGTGCACGACCCGACATCTATGAAGGGGGCGAGTTCTAGGCCGTCAGGCCGCTCGCTGGAACCGTTTGCATTGTTCGGAGGAACCTTTCGTATTCGGAAGGGGTTTCCGCAAGACTGATTCTTGTCTGGAGTAGACCATGAACCGCCGCCTGTTTCTCGCGACCGCCCTGTCCGGCCTTGCGATCGCCCCCCCCGGAATCGCCCTTGCTCAAGATGCAGCGGCGGCACAGGCCCTCGTGCGCCGTGTTTCGGACGATGTTTTGACCCTGATCCGCAGCACATCGGCTGAAGCGGAGAAAAAGGCCGAATTCACGGCCATCATGGATCGCTACGCGAATATGCGCCAGATCGCGGGCTTTGCGCTGGGCCGATATGCCCGGACCATGCCCGGCTCGCTCAAGTCGCGCTATGTCGAGGCATTCAAGCGGTTCGTTTCCGCGACATATGTAAAAAGCTTTTCCGAGTATTCGGGCGAAACCATCACGGTCGGCACCGCCCGGCCCACCCGCAACGGGTATACTGTCGATACAACGGTCGAGCGCGGCTCGCAGCCATCGCTCGATATTCGGTGGGAGCTTTCCGACCGATCGGGCCAACCGCTTGTCGAGGATTTCGTGATCGAGGGAATCTCGATGGCGACATCCCAGCGCGGCGAATTCACCGCGTTGATCGACAGCTATGGCGGCGATCTGGAAAAATTCGTCCAATATCTCGAATCGCGCGGGTAAACGGCAAGGGACCGGGCAAAAGGCAGATTTCATAGGTCCGATGCTATGATACACTCAGGCCATGAGCACCTATCCCCTGCCCGATACCCCCGGTCGTCTGGCCGATAATATCGCCCATTTCGCGCGGGCGCTGCGCAAGGCGGGGCTGCCGGTTGGCCCCGCGCATATCCTTGCAGCGGTACATGCCGTGGAAGCGGCGGGGTTCTCGCGGCGGGATGACTTTTATTTCACCTTGCGGGCCTGTCTCGTCACCCGGCGCGATCATATCCCCGTTTTCGATCAATGTTTCCGCATGTTCTGGCGCGACCCGCAATTCATCGAAAAGATGATGGGCGCACTGATGCCACAGATTCGCGCCCCCCGGAACGATGAGAAACGCGCCGCCGAGACCCGCGCCGCCGAGGCGCTTCTGGAGGGCGCGGAAACTCCGATGCCGCCACCGATGGAGCGTGAGGAAGACAAGATCGAATTCGATGCGTCGCTGACCTTTTCGGGCACTGAAAAGCTTGAATCGCGGGATTTTGACCAGATGACCGGCGCGGAACTGCGCGAGGCCGAGCGTGCGATTGCCAGCTTGCGCCTGCCGGTCAAGCCCCTGCCGACCCGGCGCATGATCCGCTCGCACCGGGGGCGCAGCCCGGATTGGCGTTCGGCGATGCGCGCCACCATGCGCCCCGGCGGCTCGATGACCCTGCCCGTCAAGGACCGGCGCGAGGATTGGCCTGCCCTCGTGGCCCTGTGCGATATTTCCGGCTCCATGAGCGGTTATTCGCGGATGCTGCTACATTTTCTGCATGCCGCTGCCCGTCGCGAGGGCGATGGCTGGTCGAAGGTCCATGCCTTCACCTTTGGCACGCGCCTGACAAATATCACCCGCGCCCTGCAAAAGCGCGACCCCGACGAAGCGCTGGAGGCGGCGGGGGCCGAGGCGCTCGATTGGGAGGGGGGCACACGGATCGGACCGTCCCTGCATGAATTCAACCGCCTCTGGGCGCGGCGTGTGCTGGGGCGGGGGGCGACCGTCCTGTTGATTACCGACGGTCTCGACCGCGAAGAACCCGACCTGCTGGAAGCGGAGGCAAAGCGTCTGCGCCTGTCCTGCCGCCGTCTGATCTGGCTCAATCCGTTGTTGAGATGGGATGGGTTCGCCCCACGGGCGCAGGGGGTCCGGGCGCTTCTGCGCGAGGTCGATGCGTTTCGCGCGACGCATAACATCGCCTCCCTGCGCGATCTGGCGGCGACCCTGACGGATGACAGCGATTCGGGCTTGCAGGCCCGCTATCGCGCCATGTTGGACGATCCGACCCCGCCGCCAAAGCGTCTGACCTTCGAAGGGTTTGACGGGTAGGGAAACACCGCTTCATGTCGCCGCGCGGGAATCTGGCGCCATCTTAATGACTGAGCAAACCGGAGATATCCATGCGCCTGCTTCCCTTGCTAGCCCTGATTGTCAGCCTTGCCACCCCCGCCCATGCCGACCCGTCCGAGGCGGAGCTGCGCGTTTTTGCCGACGAACGGCTGCGCGAGGCGATCCTGATCTATGACCGGCATTTCCGGGTGGCGGAAACGGGGCAGTATCTCGATGCCCTGACCATCGACGATCCCCGCCAGCGAGGCTTATCCTCGATCGCCGCGACGGGCATGGGTCTGATTTCGCTGGCGCTCGGCGATGCGCTGGGCGTCATTCCCGATGCGGAGGCGAAGGCCGAGGCGACCCTTGCGCATCTGCTGGGCGAGGGCGCAACCCCCGGTTTTCATACGGAGCGCTCGAAAAGCGGCTGGTTTCGGCATTGGTTCGATCCGATGACGGGCCAGCCGCCCAACTCGAATCGCGAGAAATTCTCGACCATCGATACCGCCATTCTGGGCGCGGGCGCGGCCATCGCGAGCCGGTGGTTCGGCGGCAAGGCAGGAGAGGGGCCGTCAAAGGCGGCGCTTCTGGGGGGGCAGCTTGCCAGTTCGGTCGATTGGACCACGGCCATCCGCGACCCGGATAAAGGCACCATCCACCTCGTTTTCTATGGCAAAGACGAACGTCCGACCGAGCGGGTCGCGACGATTCCTTTCGATGAATATGCCCTCCTGCCCTGCATGGCCGCCCGTTACGAGCATGACATGGCCCGTATCAGCGGAGCAACGAAGGCATGGCGCGAGCGATTCGAGACGCCCGCCGATCTGCCGATGGTGTCCTATGGCGGGTATACGCTGCTTGGCAAATCCCCCACGAAGTCGATCCCATCCCATTTCACGCATCAATTCGGGCTGTATCTCTGCGGGGCCTATGCCGCCGATGGGACGTATCTGGACGAGATGCGCGAATTGATGCGCGCCGACCGCGATTGGTTCGCAAAGCATGACATACCCGCTCATCTGTGGGGGCTGGGGGCCGGGTCTGAGTTGTTCGACGATCCGGAGCGGGGCGAGCGCCAGCGCTATGGCGTCTCGCGCCTGATGAAGAACGAGGCCGTTACCGCCTCGCCCGCGATCATGGCCGGGTTCCTGCCGGTCGAGGAGGCGGCAGGGGAAACCGCGATCCTGCGCCAATTGCATACCCTGTGGATTCGCGGGGAATGCCGCTATACCCATCAGGGGCTTGGCTTTCTGTGGCGCTGTCCTGCCAAGTCGCCGGAAAAGCGCGTTACGCGGCTGGAAGGGATCGATTTTTCGACATGGATGCTGGGCCTTGCCGCCGCCCATCCCCAGATCGGCCTGCGGTTCTTTCGTGAGAATGCGTATTGAAGCGGATATACCGATATCACCCCGATCCACCCGATGAGTCGCCGCATGACAGATCACGACGCCATCCCTGAGACGGCCCTGCACTGGGTTGAAAGCGGCAGGCCCGCCGCCCTTGCCACGGTCATCGAGACATGGGGATCGGCCCCGCGTCAGCCGGGGGCGCAACTGGCCATCTCCGCCGAAGGGGATCTTGTCGGATCGGTATCGGGGGGCTGTGTCGAGAGTGCGGTGGCCGCCGAAGCCTTCGAGGCGATGGAGGAGGGCGATTGCCGCCTGTTGGAATTTGGCGTGTCGGATGACGACGCCTTTGCCGTGGGCCTTGCCTGTGGAGGCACGATCCGGGTGCTGGTCGAGCCGATCGGGATCGGCGAGGGAATGCCCCTGCCGATCCTGCGCGCGCTGATCGAGGCGCGGTCGGAGCGGGCGCGCACGGTACTGGCCATCGATCTGGAGACGAAGGAGCGCCGCCTCCTTGCCCTATGCGATGACGACCCGTTGACCGATGCGGCCCGGATCGCGGCGGATGGCGACCGGTCGGGCTTTGCCGAGATCGAGGGGCGACGGTGGTTTCTATCGGTGCATAATCCACCCCTGCGCATGGCGATCATCGGTGCGGCCCATATCGCCCAGCCCCTGAGTCGCATGGCCATGATGACGGGCTTCGATGTGACGGTGATCGATCCGCGCGAGAGTTTTTCGTCCCAAGCGCGCTTTCCGGACATGGCGCTGTCCCGCGATTGGCCCGATGCGGCCCTGACCGCCTTTGCGCCCGATCCGCGCAGCGCGGTCGTCTGTCTCAGCCATGACCCCAAGATCGACGATCCGGGCCTTCATGTCGCCCTGCGCTCGCAGGCGTTCTATATCGGCGCGCTCGGCTCGACACGGACCAGCGCCAAGCGCAAGGATCGCCTGACGGATGCGGGCTTTACCGTCGGTCAGATCGCGCGCATCGATGCGCCTATCGGTCTCGATATCGGGGCCAAATCCCCCGCCGAGATCGCCGTCAGCATTATGGCCCGCATTGTCGAGGCGCTGCGAAACCCCCAAACCCGGCCATGATTTTCGGTCCGGTTCCGCTGGCGCAGGCCGAGGGCGCAATCCTTGCCCATTCCGTTCGTGCGGGGGGGGCTGTGCTGAAGAAAGGCACCGCCTTGACCGGCGCGCATCTTGCCGCGCTTGCCGGTGCCGGGATTGCCGAGGTGACGATTGCCCGGCTCGAAGACGGGGATGTGCCAGAGAACGCGGCGGCCTATGCCTTGGCGCAGGCCGCTTGCGGGGCCGGATTGCGAATCGCGGCCGCCACCACGGGTCGCTGCAATCTCTATGCGGTGGAGGCCGGTCTGTTTCGCGTGGATGCCGCCGCCATCGATGCCGCGAATGCGGTGGATGAAGCGCTGACCATCGCCACGCCCGCCGATCATGCGCGGCTGGAGGCGGGGCAACTGGCCGCCACGGCCAAAGTCATCCCCTATGCCGCCCCCCATCCCGCGCTCGACCGGGCGAGGGCCGCGCTTGACGGGGCCTTGACGATGCATCCCTTTCGCCCCCTGCGCGCCGCACTGATCGTCACCCGGACCGAGGGGCAGAAACCGGCCCTGATCGAGAAGGGAAGCGCGGCGATTGCCGACCGGCTCGCCGCGCTGGGGTCGCACAGGCCCGCCGTCGCGGTTGTCGATCATCACGAGGCGGCGCTGAAAAGGGCGATCCATGCGGCGCTGGATGCCGCGCCCGAGCTGCTGCTGATCCTTGCCGCCACGGCCACTTCCGACCGCCGCGATGTTGCGCCCGCCGCGCTCGTCGCTGCCGGAGGGATCATCGAGCGCTTTGGGATGCCGGTCGATCCGGGTAATCTGCTGGTGCTGGCCCGGATCGGCGACATGCCCGCCATCGTCCTGCCGGGATGCGCCCGCTCTCCGGCGCTGAACGGGGCCGATTGGGTGCTGGAGCGCTTTGCCGCGCGCCTGCCGATCACCAGTGCGGATATTGCCGGAATGGGCGTCGGCGGATTGCTCAAGGAAATGCCGGGGCGTCCCTATCCCCGTGAGAAACGCGGATGAGTGTCGCTGTCCTGCTGCTCGCGGCGGGGGCGTCGACCCGGATGCGCGGGGGCGACAAACTGCTGGAACTGCTGGGGGGCGAACCGCTGCTGCGCCGCAGTGCCCGCACGGCTCTGGCGAGTGGCGCGGCGGAAACACTTGTCGTCTTCGGTGCGAATCACCCGGCCCGGAGGGCGGTATTATCCGGTCTGCCGATTCGGGCCATTTACAACAAAGACTGGGAGAAGGGCATGGGGGCATCCATCGCCGCCGGAGCCGCCGCCACGCCCCCCGAAACCCGCGCGGTGATCGTGATGCCCGCCGATATGCCCGACCTGACCCCCGCCCTTCTGAATCACCTTATCGATGCCCTGCCATCGGATGGGTCCGGGGTGATCCTGCGGCCGCGTACAGCACAGGGAAAGCCCGGAAATCCGGTTCTTTTCGGCGCCGATTACCTGCCCGCCCTTGCCGCCTTGGATGCAGACCGGGGCGCGCGGGATATCATCGATCACCATCGCGCGGCCCTCACTTATCTCGACCTCGATACCGAGGCCGTTCTCGTCGATCTCGACACCCCCGAAGCGTGGGCATCCTACCGCGACGGACGACGCGCCGGTAACAACATTTAACCATATCGAAAGTGAAACACTGCAACGAGTGACGGGTAATGACTGCGCCGTTAGGGTGAAACGTTCTTAAATTGAACGCGCTTCACACCGGCTGTTGCGTGGACGAGATTTAGAGGCCCAGCCAGAATGATCGATAGGCAGTACATCCCCCTTTTCGTTTTCGCGACCTGTCTGGCACTCGGGTTGGCGCTGGCATTTTTTACGAGCGAATGGCCTACGGCGCTCGCGATTGCGCTGTCGGGCTGTGCGCTGGCGTTGGCGATGCGCCCGCCCCAAATCGAAAACCACGATACGGCCTTTCTGGAAGAAGACCTTGCCGAACTGCGCGCATCGACCGAAAGCCATGCCGGGGATATTGCCATTTTGCGCAGCTCGATCGATGAGGTCGCGGATATTGTCGAATCCCTTGCGACCGATATGCAGCGTCTGTCGGGCGCATCCGATACGGGTCAGATGGAACGATTGCAGGCGGTGGTCGGCGCCATGGGCGAGCGCATGGCCGCCCTCGACGCCCCCCATGAACAGACCGTTCAGCGCATCGAAGCGCTGGAACAAACCCTTGCGACCCTGAAAGCCTCTGAAATCAGGGGCGATGAGACCGTCGAAATGCGATCCGCGCCCCCGGTCGCGCTCGCCGCAACCGGCACCGCCGCCGGGGGGGCGGTCCGGGCATCGCTGGCCGCGGCGCCCGATGCCGGATCGACCGGCTCCATCACTGAACGGGCCGGTCGCTTGCGCGAGCGGTTTTCGCGTGTGCGCAAGCCGCGCAGGGTCAGCGCCCTGCCGATCTTCGATCAGGCCCGCAATCCCCACAGCCTGTTGATCGACGATCCGGAGGAAGCCCCATCCGTCGAGGGCACGATTGCCACTCTTCGCCATGCCATTGGCTTGATCGGCGCATCGGAAAATCCCCAATCGCGTATCTTTGTGCGGATTCCCGCCGAGATTGCCGCCGATTCTGCCTTTGCCGATGCTCTGGAGCCGGTACTGGAAGCGGGGGGTGACGCCGTTGGCCGCCTGATTGCGCTGGTGCCGCAGATGACGATCAAGGGCGGGCCGCCGCGCTCCCTTGCGCTCTTGTTGAATGCGGGGGCGCGCTTTGCCCTTGAACGTATGAGCGACTGGTCGGCGGATCTTGAGGCTCTGGCCAGTCGGGGTCTTGTGGTCATCGTCGTGGATGGCCCCGCAATGGCCAAGAGTGCCGTTGCCCAGAAGGGCGACCCGACCCGTCTGCGTCAGGTTCTGCACGCGCAGGGCATCGAATTGCTCGCCGCCGATATCGAAACGCGGCTGCAATTGGATGCCGTGAACAGCCTTCTGCCCGATCTGATTGCCGGGCCGGGGCTGGGCGAGGTCGCCGTGATGGATGCATCCGTATGAGCGACCGCCCGCCTGCCGATCCGGTGTCCTGCCCGCGCTCTGCGACGGTGATGGGCATCAACTGGACCGGGGTTGTGTGCATGGTCGGCGCGGTCTGTATCCTGCGCCAGATGCCCGAAGTTCCGGCCCTGACCGCGACTTTGATCGTTGCGGGTGCGTTTGCCCTGCCGCTGATCGTGCTCGAAGCGGTGCTGCTGCGCGGTCGCCGCATACCGGAGCGGCCGGGCGATGCCGTGCCCGGCGAGTCCGGCCTGATCGGCCATAGCGTCGATTATTCCCGCGAAGGGATTGCATGGCGCGGCCCGTCCAATCCGTCCTTCTCGCGCTTTTGTGTCAAGATGATCGGCCTGTGGACGACGCTGGCGGTGATCGCGTTGATCTACAATGTCGTGCCCGAATACAGCGCGACGCTGTTCGATCCGTTCTATGCGATGCTCGACATCGCGATTCCCGTCTTCTTGCTGGTCTCACCCGCTTATTTCTGGTGGGCGGATGGGCGGATGCATGATCCCTTGGATGGATACTGGCATTTGGGCGCGCTGGTATTGGGCTGGTCGGACAGGGTGGCCTTGTCGAAAGTGCGACAGCATGCGCTCGGCTGGCTGGTGAAGGCATTCTTCCTGCCGCTGATGTTCGCGTATTTTCACCAGAATATCATCAATTTCCGCACCGCCGATTTCTCGTCGCTGGATCTGATGGGATGGCATTATTTCTTTTACAATCTGCTGATCCTCGTCGATTTGGGCTGTATCGTCGTCGGCTATGCCCTGACCGTGCGCCTGTTCGACAACCATATCCGCTCGACGGAGCCGACATGGTCCGGCTGGTTGCCCGCGATCATCTGTTATCAGCCTTTCTGGGGCCTCGTCGGCCCGCAATATTTCGCCTATCGCGGCGATATGGATTGGGCCTCCCTGCTCGCGCCCTATCCGGCGCTTCAGGTGGTGTTCTCGATCATCATTCTGGGGTTGATGGCGGTCTATACATGGGCCTCGGTCAGCTTTGGGCTGCGCTTTTCGAATCTCACCCATCGCGGGATCATCACAAACGGGCCGTACCGCTTTTCGAAGCATCCCGCCTATCTGTCGAAGAACCTGTCATGGTGGTTCGAGGCGCTGCCGTTTATCGCGCCGTTCGTCTTCGGGTTTCGCGGGGCGGGATGGCAGGGCCATTGGGCCGATGCCATGGTGCGGACGCTGCGGCTGATCGGGGTGAACCTGATCTACTATATCCGCGCCCGCACGGAAGAACGGCACCTGTCCCATGATCCGCTCTATGTCCGCTATGCCCTGTGGATGGAGCGTCACGGCATCATGGCTTGGGCGCAGCGCCTGACGCGCCTCATCCGCTATCGTCCGCCCACCGCGCAGCGCGACGACGCCGATCAACGGCCCTGATCCGATCTGGGCCGGGGCCGGGTGTTTTCCTCACCGCGCCGCGAAGCTGTCGGGTCGCAGCGCACCGGGGCGCACCCCATGCAGCAGCACGCCGCCTGAGCGCCCCGTCGGGATGAAGGTTCCGCGCCCGGAGGCCCGCGCCGCCGCGATGACCTGTGCCGGTGATCCCAGAGCGGGCGGAAACGACAGGCGATCCGTTCCGGGGCGGAAATCGGCGATGGTCACGCGGCCCAGCGGTGCCGGGCTGCCATCGACCCGCGTGCCGATGACAAAGACATCGCGACCCGGTCCTCCGGCGGCATAGACGATCCCGCCCTCCGCAAAGATACGGTCGTCGCCCTGACCCCCCGCCACAAGATCGATCCCGCCACCCGTGGCGATGGTATCTGCACCGCCAAAGCCCGCGACGATGTCATTTCCGCCGCCGCTGGCCAATACATCGCCGCCATCGCTGCCCGCCATCAGGTCATTGCCGCCGGTGCCCTGCGCCCGGCCCGATACGGCGCGGTGGTTCGCGATGGGCAACGTGCTGCCATCGGGAAAGACCGGCACCATCGCCCATTTCGGCAGATCGGCAAAATGCCGGTGCATCCCGATCGAATCGCGCACGATGAAGGCATAGGCTTCGGCGATAAACGGGTCGAGAAACGCGCCCACCATCGAGGCATAGCCCGCCCGCGCCTGCGCGACGTAGTTCCATGCCGCGTCGGGATTGCCCATCATTTCGGCTGGATTGGCCTCGAATTTTCCGGCGGCGATATTGACCTGCGCGATCTCCCGCCATGTTCTGAACGGCACCTTGGTCTTTTCGTCGCTGTGGATGACCCGATAGGCCGTCGACCAGCGCCCGTTGAAATCGGCGCGCAGAAAGCGATTGAGTTGATACCGGCGCGTGAAGTTATAGACGTCACGGGCTTCCGGCACCTGCATCCGCATCGCTTGGGACAGAGATTGGGCGAAGAAATCCTGTTGCCAGTTTGAAATCACCCCTGCCGGATGTGGCCCCTGAATCCAGCCTGCGGTTTCGTAGCTGGCCGGGCCGCCGCGCTTGTCGTTGCGGGTGTATTCGGCTGGATACCACAGCATGCGCTGGGCCAGTTTGTCCGCGACATAGCGCTTGTCGGGGTGATCGTCGGGGGTGATCCATGCGGCATAGGCGTGGGTGCGGTTGACCCATGCCTGCCCGCGCACCTGCTCGTTCGACAGGTTGCCCCCTGCATCGTCGCGATAGGCGGGGTTATAGCTCATCAGGCCATAGGCAAGCTGCGCGTGAATCTCGTCCAGCCGATAACGGTCGCCGGTAATCAGATAGGGAACGTAGGACAGGTCCGGCTGATGCGCGTTGTCGAGGGTCCAGCCATCGGCATTGGTCTTGATCGGCGGATGGCCGTTTTTACCGAGGCTTGCGCGGTAATCGGTCCAGAATTTGGGGTGATCGTCCAGCGTCGGCACGCGCCCGGTCTTCGGATCGCGAAAGTGCCACGGCACTGACCCGGCGGCATCGGCATTCGCCATCATCGCCATGCGGGCGGAGGGCGATTGTGCGCGGAGCCATGCATAGGTCCAGTCGGGGACCATACCGATATCCTCGCGCCCGCCCGTTGCGGGCATGCCGCGTGTGATTGCGGCGGAGGCCATCGGCCCGGTGCCGCCCTTCGCGACGCCCTTGACCTGATTGTCAAAGAATGCCTGCGCCACATCGACGGTCGGGTCATAGGGCGGCAACGCTCCGGCAGCGATCAGGTAGGGGCCGTCAAAGACGACATGGGCGGTGGAGGGATGCGCCCCGCCCCAGACAATCTCGCGCCAGTTGGTGTAGCGGGTATGGGTGATCTGCCGTTCCGCCACCGTCTGTCCCGCAAGGCGGATCGCATAAGTATAGGCGATGTCCTGATCCTGGGTCGCAAGCATGTCGTCGTTATGGACCGAGACCGCACTGCGCACCGCGCCATCGGCGGAGACGCGAATATCGAAGATCGCCGTAAGGGACGGGGCGACCTTGCGCGACACCCGGACTTCGCTGGCCAGCGGACCTGAAATCCAGCGGTCCAGCCGTCCAGTCGCGGCGGCTTCGCGCAGCAGGGTTCCGGCATCGACCGATATGCGCCGTCCCCCCAGGGTCAGGTCGAGGGTCAGGTCGTATCCGCGTTCTACCAATGTGCCGACCGACAGCGCCCCGCGCGGTGGAACAGGCCCGGCCTGCAAGGCGATCTGGGCATCGCCGGTATTGGCGGGGTTGCGCAAGGACAAAACCGCATGGCGCACCGAGCCGTCGTCATAGCGCGCCTTGACGTCGAATTGCAGCGGAACCGATCGGCCCTCATGGGTGGCGATCAATCCTGCGCCACGGGGCCAGTCGCCCTTGCGAAAGGCTTGCCCGAAAGTCGTGATCCTGCCGCCCTGACCCGATAGACCCTGAAGCCGTACGCCGAGAATGGCCCCGGCGGGCCGGGTGACGCGAGGGGCTTCGACATCGACGGCGAGGCGCGACAGGTCGGCCAGCGCGGGCGGTGCGGTGAAGAGGACGGCGAGAAAAGCGGCGAACAGGCGATGCATCGATAACCCTGACCATTTGAAAACGGGGATTGGACGGGCCAAGCCTACCGGATCAGGGTTGAGAACGGGTCAATGGCCGGTTTACGGCTCCAAAGCGGCATTCACGGCGGGGGGACCATAGGCGCGCAGGGCCGTTTCGCCGAACAGCCGCTCGCCCACATAGACCGCCCCCTCGCGCGTCAGATGGCGGCCATCATAGGACAGCAATGCACCCGTGGGGCTGAAGGCAGGACAGCGGATCGCGGCATCGCATAGCAGGGCGTAGAAATCGATCAACCGATCCGGCGGCACCGTTGCGCGCAGGGTTGCCTGTGTGCCGCGCTCGCGGGCCGAGGGCGTGACGCGCAGGTCCGTCAACTCGGATTGGGCCACATGCAGCACATGGCGCGGCGTGCGCGAGAACAGCCCGTATTTCGATCCCATGACGTATAATCCGGGATGATCCTTCAGGCCGAGGGCGTCGAGGGATTGCATCGCCTTCGCCGCTGACCACGGTTTCCACGCCACCGCGATCAGCACCACATCGGCCCCGTGCAACCGGGCCAGCATCTGCGCATCAAAGGGTTCCTTGCGGCAACTCGCGCGCCAAGCGGCGGGAATGTGTTCGTAATCCGCATCGGTGATGGCGAGCTGACATTGTGCCGGGCGATAGATGGCGGAGAGGGCGTAGCCATCGAAGGCGCCGGTCTCCACGATCATGTTATAGAGGTCTTGCGAGAACGAATCTCCCAACAGCACGACATTCGGGCGATCGGTCGCGAGGGGGCGGTTCAGCGCCTCGCGGGTATAGGCCGTGCCGACATAGGCGCCGCGCTCCGCCGGGGTATGGGTGATCCAGTCGTGCTGGAAGGCTGGATAGCGCTCAGGCAGGCCGTCTTTGCGGTCAAGAGTGATGCCGATGGCGAGGAAGGCGGCGCTAGCGGCGACCAGTCCCCCGACCAGCGGGCGCAGGGCGATGCGCGTGCGATCCCGGAAAGGGCGCTCGACATAGCGCCACGTCCCCCATGCCAGCCCCAGCGCCAGCAGCGCCAGCGCGCCCATCAGGGCGGGATCGACATGCTCGCCATAATGCAGACGGGCAAAGGCGAATAGCGGCTGGTGCCACAGATAGGCCGAATAGCTGATCAACCCGATCCCGACCAGTGGTGGCCATCCCAGCACGCGTCCGACCCCACCGGGGGCCGTGCCGCATAGCAGCACCAGCACCGTCCCCAGCACCGGCACCAGCGTCCAATGCGACGGAAACGGCACATCCTTGTCCAGCAGCAGGATCGACCCGGCGATCATTGCCAGCCCCGCATACCCGCCCAGAACCGCCGCGTAGCCCTGCGGTGGCGATCGGTGCAGCAGATAGACCGCCAGAATCGACCCGGCCAGCAATTCCCATGCGCGGCTTGGCAACAGATAGAAATTCGCGGTCGGAAACACCCCGACCGGATAGATCCATACCACCATCATCATCAGCGCAAAGCTCAGCACCGCACAGCCGGTCAACACCCCGATCAATCGGCGCAACCCTGCCCGCATGGCGATAAAGACAAGGCAGGGCAGCGCAAAGTAATACTGCTCCTCGATGGCGAGGCTCCACGTGTGGAGCAGTGGTTTCAGCTCTGCGCTCGCGGCGAAATAATCGCTGTGCATCCAGAAGAACACGTTCGAGGCAAAGGCCATCACGGCCACAATGCTTTTGCCGAATTCCTCCAGTTCGTAGGGCAGCATCAAGGCCCATGCCAGCGGCAGGCAGCACAGGATGACGAAGAACAAGGCGGGCAGGATGCGCCGGGCACGGCGTTCGTAGAATCGGGCGAAGGAAAATCGTCCCGCCGCATGTTCCGCGACCACGATCCCGGTGATGAGATAGCCGGAGATGACGAAAAACACGTCCACACCGACGAATCCGCCTGAAAACGTCGAGAACCCGGCATGAAAAAGGATGACGGGCAGTACAGCCACCGACCGCAGCCCGTCTATATCCGGCCTGTATCGCATCGGACCCCGCGAGGACAAGAATTCCGGTGCATGATCGTCGGGGATGGTGAAAACTGCGTAAATGATGCCGCGTAGCCATGACAGGATACCCCATGCAGATCATCCACACCGACCGGCACCGACTGCGAGCCTCGAAAACCGAGCTGTCCGGTGGCCTGCTCGTGCCCCCCTTCGAATGCCCCGAACGGGTCGAGCATATCCTCGCGGAGCTGGACCGGCGTGGCCATACCGACATCGTCGAGCCACAGGATTTCGGTCTCGATCCGATCCGGCGGGTCCATGATGCGGATTTCGTCGACTTTCTGAAAACATGCTGGGCCGAATGGCAGGCCGCCGGATTCGAGGGCGAAGCGATTGCGAGTTCATGGCCTTCGCGGCGCATGCCTCGGATGACCCCGCCCCGGCATATCGACGGACGCATCGGCTATTACTGTCTCGCCTGCGAAACCTCGATCAGCGAGGGCACATGGGAGGCGGCCTATGCGGCGGCTCAGGTCGCCTTGACCGGGGCAAAGCGGATCGGGCAGGGCGCCCGCGCCGCCTTTTCACTTTGCCGCCCGCCGGGCCACCATGCGGCGCAGGATATGTTCGGCGGCTATTGCTTTTTGAACAATGCCGCCATCGCGGCGCAGGCGATGCGCGATGGCGGGGCCGCGCGGGTCGCGGTGCGGGATGTGGATTTTCACCATGGCAATGGCACACAGGCGATCTTCTATGACCGCGAGGATGTGCTGTTCCTGTCGCTGCATGGCGATCCGATGGACGCGTTTCCCTATTTTCTGGGGGGCAGCGATGAGACGGGCGCGGGGGCGGGGCAGGGCTTTACGGTCAATTACCCCCTGCCACCCGGATGCCCCTATTCAACATGGGTCGAGGCGTTGGAGGATGCATTGGGCAAGATCGCGGCCTATGGTGCGGATGCCCTTGTCATCTCGCTGGGGGTCGATACGTTCGAGCGCGATCCGATCAGCTTCTTTAAACTGACCAGCGACGATTTCACCGATTACGGCGCGCGGCTCGCCCGGCTGGGCCTGCCGACGCTGTTTGTGATGGAGGGCGGCTATGCGGTGGCCGAGATCGGCGTCAATACCGTCAATGTGCTCGATGGCTTTGGCGAGGGATAAGACATGGACCTGATCCGACACTCCGCCCGCACGCTTGTCGCGGACCTGCGCAGCGGTGCGGTCAGCGCGCTTGAGCTGATCGACGCTCTCGAAGCGCGGATCGCGGCGGTCGATGGGGCCGTCAATGCCCTGCCGACCCTGTGCCTTGACCGGGCGCGAAACCATGTCCGGGCGCTGGAAGCGAAACCGGCCCCGGAGCGGGGCATCCTGTGCGGCCTGCCCGTCGCGATCAAGGATCTGTCGGATGTCGCGGGGGTGCGCAGTACCCATGGCTCGTCGATCTTCGCCGATGCGGTTCCCGAATCTTCCGCCCATGTTGTCGAGCGGCTGGAGGCATCGGGCGGGGTGGTCTATGCCAAGACCAACACGCCGGAATTCGGGGCGGGGGGCAATACCTTCAACGATGTATTCGGCGCGACCCTGAATCCATGGGATACGCGCCTGTCTGCGGCGGGATCGTCGGGCGGGTCGGCGGTGGCGCTGGCGACGGGGATGGCGTGGCTGGCCCATGGCTCGGATATGGGCGGCAGCCTGCGCAATCCGGCCAGCTTCAACGGCATCGTCGGGATGCGTCCCGCTCCGGGGCGGGTGCCGGGGGGACCGTCGGCCAATCCCTACGCGACCCTTGGCGTGCAGGGACCGATGGCGCGGGATGTGGATGATCTGGCGTTGTTTTTCGATGCGATGTGCGGTTTCGATGCCCGCGAGCCGCTGTCGCTGGCGGCTCCGGCATCCTCCTTTGCCGACGCGGCGGCGCGGCGCGAGCGGCCCCTGCGCGTGGCGTATAGTGCCGATCTGGGCATCACGCCCGTCGATCCCGAAATCGCCGATCTGTGCCGCAAGGCCGCCGCACAATTCGAGGCGATGGGCGTGGCGGTCGAGGAGGCGCATCCCGATTTCACCGATGCCCATTCGGTATTTCAGACCCTGCGCGCCCATGATTTCGCCGTGTCGATGAGCGACCTGCTGCGCGATCACCGCGATCTGCTTAAACCGGAGATCGTCTGGAATATCGAGAAGGGGCAGGCGCTTAGTGCCCTCGATCTGGGCCGGGCGGAGCGGGCGCGGGGCGTCATGGTTGCGCGGGCCACGGCGTTTTTCGAGACTTTCGACCTGTTGCTGACCCCCGCGACCATCGTGGCGCCTTATCCGGTTGACCAGCGCTATGTTGCCGATTGTGCGGGCGTGACCTTCGAGACCTATATCGATTGGCTCGGCATCGCCTATGCCATCACGAATGTCTCGCTGCCCGCCCTGTCACTGCCCTGCGGGTTCACGGCCAGCGGCTTGCCGGTAGGGGTGCAGATGGTCGGCAGGCCACGCGGCGAGGCGGCGCTTTTGTCGGCGGCGGGGGTGCTGGAGGATGCCCTCGCGCTGCGCCATCTGCCGATCGATCCGAAGATCGGCGGGGTATGAGAAAGAAATATCCTGTATCTTTTTGGAACAGTTTTCATTTAACCAAGATCGTTGCAGGGCTTTGAAAGCATTAAATAAATCTGCCCCTGCCGACCGCGAACAACCGCATAAGTGGTGTTATTTTTAACTTATCAACTTGACATGATTGGGTAATTTCAGCCTGACTCTCCATCGATGCCACGGATTGTCATGTGGTAACCATTTTGGGGAGTTGTACGATGCTTGGACTGATCATTTCGTTGGCGTCAGGGGCGATCGGTGGGAATGTTGCCGGGGGATTGATGAAAAATCTCAGCCTCGGCACGCTGGGTAACTCGCTTGCCGGTATCGCGGGCGGTGGCCTTGGCGGATCCATTCTCGGAGCGCTGGGTGCGGGTGGTACGGCGGCGGCGGCCGGTGGCGGCATGGATATCGGCTCCATTGTCGGCAGCCTCGCAACGGGTGGCGTCGGCGGTGGCGCCCTCATGGCGATCATCGGTGTCATCAAGAACATGATGGGCCGCTGAGACAGCATTGCGAGACGCTTCACCCGGTCTGTGGTGGAGCGTCAATTCATCATTCGCTGCGACTCGGTCTTGTGCCTGCGCGCGTGCGATGAAATACACATGTCATGGCCGATGATGCACATGAGGGAGCCTATCAGGTTCTCGCCCGAAAATACCGCCCGCAGGATTTCGATGCCCTGATCGGGCAGGAGGCCATGGTGCGCGTGCTGCGCAATGCCTTTGCGGCGGGGCGCATCCA
>CALLLP010000029.1 GCA_938008165.1 uncultured Neomegalonema sp.
GAACACCATCGAGGCGACGTTCGAGGCGCTGATGCGTCTCACTTCCGAAATGGAAGAGGAGCAACATCGACACGCCGAACTTGGACTGACGGAGGCGCAGTTGCCAATTTACGATATGCTTTTAAAGCCAGATTTGAGCAAAGGCGATATCAAGAAGATCAAGGCCGTCACCGTTGAACTGCTTCGATCGATCCTGCGAAGGATGGACGATACACAGGATTTGTTCGCGAAAGAGGCAACGCGTGCAGCATTTCGACAGGAGATTTATGATCACCTCTACGATGACACCTCCGGCCTACCCGCATCCTCTTACGATGAAAGCGACATCGAAGGCGCAACCGACTCGATTTTCGGATTCTTCGCGTCTCGTCCGATTGTCGGCGAATTCGATCTTCGTGCGTGACACTATTCAGCTACACGGCATCTGGTCGAAATGCGTTCCCGTGGTACCTATGTGGTACCTAGGAAAATACACGGATGCCGAAAATCAGGCTAAGCTATTGAAAAAATGGCGATCCCGGAAGGACTCGAACCTTCAACCTACTGATTAGAAGTCAGTTGCTCTATCCAGTTGAGCTACGGGACCGTCTGGAAAAACTTTGATGCGGCTTTCAGTGGGACCACGGGATGCGGCGTGAGGTGGAGAAATTGTCGCCATAGCCGCGCGGGCGGTGGCGGCGTTTCTGCGGTTCCTCGACCTGAGCGGCGATCCCGTGGCGGGCGGCGTAGTCCATCGCGGCATCCTTGGATGGAAAACTCAGGCGCACCTGTGCGCTGGTATCGGTCGAGCCGGTCCAGCCCATGAGCGGATCGACCGGGCGCGGCCCGTCATGCACGAAATCGAGGACCCATGTTTTCGTTTTCCCCATGCCGGAGGTCATCGAACTTTTCGGAGGCTGATAGATACGGGCGGTCATGCATTGTCTCGCGTGGGGATGATGACCTGCATTATCGCGTTTCGGGTGCCGCCGTGCAAGCTTTGCGTGGCCTGATGGTGCAGTTTGCGGTTGACGCCCGCGCCGCCTCGCGGCTTAACGCAGGCGATCCCTCACGCAAGCGAGACAATCCCATGACCGCGCCGAAATCTGCTCCGAAAAAAGTCGTCCTCGCCTATTCTGGCGGGCTTGATACGTCGATCATCCTCAAATGGCTGCAAAAGGAATACGGCTGCGAGGTCGTGACCTTCACCGCCGATCTGGGGCAGGGCGAGGAACTCGGCCCTGCGCGCGAGAAAGCCAAGCTGATGGGCCTCGCCGACGAGAATATCTATATCGAGGATATCCGCGAGGAATTCGTCCGCGACTTCGTCTTTCCGATGTTTCGGGCCAATGCGGTTTATGAGGGGCTTTATCTGCTCGGCACCTCGATTGCGCGGCCGCTTATTTCCAAGCGGCTGGTTGAGATCGCCGCCGAGACCGGGGCGGATGCCATCGCCCATGGGGCCACTGGCAAGGGCAACGATCAAGTGCGATTCGAGCTGGCTGCCTATGCCCTGAACCCGGATATCAAGGTGATCGCCCCGTGGCGCGATTGGGATTTGACCTCGCGCACCCGGTTGATCGAATGGGCGGAGGCGCATCAGGTGCCTGTTCCGAAGGACAAGCGCGGCGAGGCACCGTTTTCGGTCGATGCGAATCTTCTGCATACCTCCTCGGAGGGCAAGGTGCTCGAAGACCCCGCCGAGGCCGCGCCCGATTACGTCTATCAGCGCACGGTCGCGCCCGAAGATGCGCCCGATACACCCGAATTCATCGAGGTGACCTTCGAGAAGGGCGATGCGGTCGCGATCAATGGTGCGGCGATGTCCCCCGCGACGATCCTGACGAAACTCAACGAATACGGCGGCAAGCACGGGATCGGGCGGCTCGATCTGGTCGAGGGGCGCTATGTCGGCATGAAATCGCGCGGCATCTACGAGACGCCCGGTGGCACGATCCTGCTGGCCGCCCATCGGGGTATCGAGCAGATCACGCTCGACCGGGGTGCGGCGCATCTGAAAGATCAGTTGATGCCGCAATACGCGGAGTTGATCTATAACGGGTACTGGTTCAGCCCTGAGCGCGAGATGTTGCAAGCGGCCATCGACAAGAGCCAAGAACGGGCAAATGGCACCGTGCGGCTCAAGCTCTATAAGGGTAATGCCGATATCGTGGGGCGCTGGTCGGAGCATGACAGCCTGTATTCCGAACAACATGTGACCTTCGAGGATGATCAGGGGGCGTATGATCAAAAAGACGCGGCGGGCTTTATCAAGATCAACGCCCTGCGCCTGCGCCTTCTGGCCATGCGCGACCGGCGGCTCGGCAAGGGGCGGGGCGAGGTGCCGGATAAGGGGCTGACGCGCTTCGATTAGGGCGATTTCGACTCGGAAATTGCACCAGAGCAAAGACAGTGGGCTTTTTCAGTGAATCAACAGCCACTGAAAAAGCACCGCTGGGCATGTCGCCCTTTTCATTCTATTTATATTCTTGTATTGTTCTCTGTGCCGTATGCTCGATCTCTGTCGATGATCCGGGGTAGGGGAGATGAAGATGCCGCCGATTCCCGATCCCCTGTTTCGCTATCTCTATCTCGACATGAACAGCTATTTTGCCAGTGTTGAGCAACAGGAAGATGCCGCCCTGCGGGGGCGGGCGGTCGGAATCGTGACGGTGGATCGCCCCGGAGCGGCCTGTATCGCCGCGAGTTACGAGGCGAAATGTCAGGGAATCGGCGTTGGTACGCGCACGCAGGAGGCGCGGGCCATCTGTCCCGACATCGTGTTTCGACCGGCGCGCCACGATCTTTATGTCGAGTATCATCACCGAATTCGCGAGGCGGTCGAGCGGGTGCATCCGGTGGATGGCACCCATTCCGTCGATGAGTTCTCCTGCCGTCTGGGCGGGCGCGACCGTCCCTTGGCGGCGGCGCAGGCGCTGGCCGAAGCGATTCGCGAGAGCGTGACGGCGCAGGTCGGCGTGGCCATGCGTTGCTCGATCGGATTAGGCCCCTCCCGCCTGCTGGCCAAAGCCGCCGGAGAGATGCACAAACCCGCCGGATTCGACTGGTTGTCGCCGGAGGTGATGCCCGGAAAACTGAAAGGTTTTGCCCTGCGCGACCTGCCCGGAATCGGGCGCAATATGGAGCGGCGTCTGATTGCGGCGGGCATCCGGGATGTGCGCGGCCTTTGGGCCATGGCGCCCAAACATGCGCGCCGGGTCTGGAACGGGGTCGATGGTGAGCGCTTCCTGCGGGCGCTGCATGGCGAGGATATCCCCGATCCAGCAACCGGCACGCATTCGCTTGGCCATTCGCAAATCTTGTCCGGTGCGAACCGAAACCCCGAAGGGGCGCGGCTGGTCGCCCGGCGCTTGCTCATCAAGGCGGCGACGCGGGTACGGCGGGGCGGTTTTTTCGCGACCGATCTATCCGTGGCCGTCAAGAGGCGCGATGGTGGGCGGGCGTCGCGGCGGGTCAGCTTTGCCGCCACACAGGACAGCTTTACCCTGCTGGAAAGCTTTGCGCGGCTGTGGCGCTCGCTTCCCGTCCATGCCCCGGTGCATGTCGGCGTGATGCTGGGCGGCCTGACCGATAAGGCGGGCCATACCGCCGATCTATTCGAGGAGCGGGCATCGGGCGAGGTATCCGCCCGCGAGGCGCTCTGCGCGCAGGTCGATGCGCTCAATCAGAAATACGGGCAGGATACGGTGATTTTCGGCGAACGCCCGGCCGAAATCGCGCCCTATACCGGGGCAAAGATCGCCTTTGGCCGTATTCCGACGGCTGAGGAATTCCACGACTGACGGGGATTGGGCTTCCCTTCGAAACGCGGCGCGCCTATGGCTCAGGCCTGACCCTTTCCGCCGGAGCCGCCCCATGAAGACCCGAGCCGATAAGATCAGGGAGGCCGAAGCCGCCGGTCTTTCCTTTCCCTTTCCCGACCCCCCCGCGAAAGGCGCGGCAATCGAGGTCGCGCCGGGCATTCACTGGCTGCGCCTGCCGCTGCCCATGGCGCTTGATCATGTGAATGTCTATGCGCTGGAAGATGAGGATGGCTGGACGCTGGTGGATACCGGGATGGATACGCCGCCCGCCCGCGAGGCATGGGAAGCCGCTCTGACCGGGCCGCTGGCGGGGCGTGGAGTGGCGCGCATCCTCGTGACGCATTTCCATCCCGATCATATCGGTCTTGCGGGATGGCTGGTCGAGCGGACGGGCGCGGTTCTCGTCACGACCCGCACCAGCTTTTTCGGGGCCAAATCGCTGCAACTCGACCGCTGGGACGAGCCACCCGCCGGGGCCGTCGCATTCTATCGAGCGGCGGGCTATGGCGAGGCGGAGATGGCCGTTCTGCGCGCGCGGGCAAAGTTTGGCTTCGCGCGGGTCTGTGCGCCCCTGCCGATCGGGTTCCGGCGCATTGCCGAGGGCGATACGGTGCGGATCGGGGGGCGCGACTGGCGGGTTCTGGTCGGGCATGGCCATGCAGCGGAACATGCGGTTCTGTGGTGTGCGGCGGATGGGCTGGTGCTGGCGGGGGATCAGGTCTTGCCGCGCATCACATCGAATATCGGCGTGTATCCGACCGAGCCGGAGGGCGATCCCTTGGGGGATTTTCTGGATTCATGCGTGGCCTTGCGCGCGGCGCTGCCCGAGGATGTGCTGGTCCTGCCGGGTCATAACGAGCCATTTTCCGGCCTGCCGATCCGTCTGGGGCAGTTGATTGCGCATCATGCGGCATCGCTGGACGCGCTGCATGGGGCATTGGCGACACCCAGAACGGCGATGGAATGCTTTGATGTCTTGTTCGATCGGGAGATCGGCGATGGCTTGCGCGGATTTGCGATCGTGGAGGCCATCGCCCATCTTAACCATCTCTGCGCGAGCGGTCGTGCAGAGCGAAAAACGACGGGCGGCGTGCATCGCTACAGCGCGATATGAGCCGCCCGCCGGTCGGGGCTTACTGGTAGTATTGCGCGTCGGCGAGGCGGTATTCGAGACCGTCTTCACGGCGGCATGCCTGTTCGGCGCCCGTTGGATCGCCGACCCAGCCGACGACCTGTCCACCGGCGGCGAAGCATGCATTGATGGCGGCGTCATTGGCGGTGACCGACGCTTCTTCCTTCACCGTGACTTCTTCCTTGACCATGACTTCTTCGGTCGCCTCGCCTTCCTTGACCATCACCTCCTCGGTCACGGTTACGGTTTCCTCAACCGTGACAGCGGCTTCGGCGGGGGCATAGGACGTGGTGGCGGGGGCATCAACGGCAATCGCAGGCGCGGCGGGAGCATCGACAGCGATCGCAGGAGCGGCAACCTCAGGAGCGGCGACCGCGGCTGGCTCGGCGGGGGCCGTTGCCGTATCGGCACCTTTGAGCGTGCTGCACCCGGTAAGGGCCATGGCGCCAAGAGCGATAGCGGTCAGTGTCATACGAATGTTCATCGTTCGTCCTCTTCCGTTGTGGAATTGTGATTTTTTTGTGCGTAACACATGCTGTTTATCCTCCGCGTTCCAATCAATGTCCAACGTACACACCGCGATTTGTTGTATATCGTGTCCTAACGGCATCGTTTCCGTATGATAAAATGGTGTTTATGATGCCTTTGAAACTCTGGGGAGATCGCGATCATGGACGGGAAGACAGTATTCATTTCGGGGGGCAGTCGTGGGATTGGCCTTGCAATCGCCGAAGCCTGCGCTCGCGCCGGGGCGAATGTCGCCATCGCAGCCAAGACCGATCAGCCCCATCCAAAGCTGCCCGGTACGATCCATACGGCGGCGGATGCGATCCGGGCGGCGGGGGGCAAAGCGCTGCCGCTTCTGTGCGATATCCGCGATGAGGCCCAGACTCAGGCGGCGGTCGACCGCACCGTCGAGGAATTCGGCGGGATCGATATGGTGGTCAATAATGCCAGCGCGATCAGCCTGACCCCCACGGCGATGACCGACCTCAAGCGCCTTGATCTGATGCTGGGCGTCAATGCGCGGGGCACGTTCTGCGTGACGAAAACCTGCCTGCCGCATTTGTTGAAATCATCCTCTGCGCATGTGCTGACCCTGTCGCCGCCGCTGGATATGCGAACGATCTGGTTCAAGAATCATCCGGCCTACAGCCTCGCGAAATATGGGATGAGCCTGCTGTCGCTGGGTTGGGCGGGGGAATTTGCGGGCAAGATCGGGGTCAATTGCCTATGGCCGCGCACGACCATCGACACGGCGGCGGTGCGCAATCTTCTGGGCGGCGACTCGATGGCGTCGAAATCGCGTATGCCCGACATCATGGGCGATGCGGCGGCGGCGATCCTGTCTAAGCCGGTGGATTTCTCAGGCTGGTTCTGCCTCGACGATCTGGTTCTGGCCGCCGAAGGGGTGACAGATTTCGATCGCTATGCCGTCACGCCGGGGTCAAAGCTGCAACTCGATTTCTTCGTCCCCGAAAACGCGCCAGAGCCGGAGGATGCCGGGGGTGTCATGGGCTGGCGCGAGCCGGTCCTGCCCTTCGGCGGAGCATAGGAGCAGCGCGTTCCCGCCCGCCCCGCCGCAGGGCCGCTCGCTACAGCGCGAACTGTTCCGCCGACAGGGTGTAGAGCGGGGCACTGCCTGCGGTGGCGGCATGGGCGAGCCCTTCGGCCAGAGGCGCGATCTGGGTCGCGTGGAAGTCGGCCACGGCGATCCGCGCGGCAAGGTGGGGCGTATCCGCCGCGCCATCCTGTGCGGTTTGTGCGGCCCGTGCCCCCCTCGATAACAGGGTCGCGCCGTGCAGGTGGCTCATCAAGGTCAGATAGGGCGAGGAACCGGCCAGCCGTTCGCTCATATCGTTCTGTTCCAGCATCCAGAGTGTCGCCCGTGCCGCCGCCTCATGCGCCATGGCCAACCCGGTCGCGATGCTGTCGAGACCCGCAGCGGAGGCCGCCGCGATTTCCTCACCCGCCGCGTCGATCACCGCCCGCGCCGTTTCTCCGCCATCCATCGACAGCTTGCGCCCGACCAGATCGGCGGCATGGATGCCGTTCGTGCCCTCGTAGATCGCCGTGACGCGCACATCGCGATAGAATTGCGCGGCTCCGGTCTCCTCGATAAAGCCCATGCCACCATGTACCTGCACGCCCAGTTCGGCGACATGCATTCCCGCATCGGTGCCAAAGGATTTCGCCAGCGGCGTCAAAAAGGCCCCGCGCCGTGCCCATGCGTCGCGCTCCGCTTCCGGGGCGGCCTTGGCCATATCGAGCGATAGGGCGCAATCGTAGCAGATGGCGCGCGTTACCTCGGTATAAGCCTTCATCTCCATCAGCATGCGGCGCACATCGGGGTGGTCCATGATCGTGCCGGTGCCGTCATGCTCTGCCGGGATGGCTGCCTTGCCCTGCACCCGGTCGCGGGCATAGGCGATGGCGTGCTGCGTTGCCGCCTCCGCCGCGCCCAGACCCTCGACCCCGACGCCAAGGCGGGCATTGTTCATCATGGTGAACATGCAAGCGAGGCCCTTGTTTTCCTCGCCGACCAGCCAGCCGGTTGAGCCTTCATAGGCCAAGACGCAGGTTGGTGAGCCATGCAGGCCCATCTTATGCTCGATGGAAACGGTCTTCACCGCGTTTTCGGCACCATCGGGCAGGAATTTGGGCACGAGGAAGAGGCTGATCCCCCGTGATCCAGCCGGGGCATCGGGCAGGCGGGCGAGGACCAGATGCACGATATTCTCGGTCAGGTCATGATCGCCCCAAGAGATATAGATCTTCTGCCCCTCGATCCGGTATGCGCCATCCCCGGTGGGGGTTGCGCGGGTCTTCAGCGCGCCGACATCCGACCCCGCCTGCCCTTCGGTCAGGTTCATCGTGCCGGTCCATTCGCCCGCAATCAACTTCGAGAGATAGCGTTCCTGCAACTCCGGCGAGGCATGGGCCGAGAGCGCCTCGATAGAGCCTTGCGAGAGCAGCGGGCACAGGCTGAGGGACAGGCAGGCGCTCGAAAACATCTCGTTCATCGCGGTTTGCAGCGTCAGCGGCAGGCCCATGCCGCCATGCGCTTCCTCGGCGTTGAGGCCCAGCCATCCACCCTGCGCAATGGCGGCGTATCCGGCCTTGTATCCCGGAGGCGTCACGACGCGTCCTTCGACAAGTCGACACCCCTCGTCCCCCGGCATTTGCAGCGGGGCGAGGGTCTCCTCGGACAGTTTTGCCACTTCCGCCAAAATCGCCTCGGTTGTCTCCGCTGTGGCTTCGGCGAATAGATCGGTATCCGCAAGGCGTGAGGCCCCGACCACATGATCGAGACAGAACCGGATATCGGACAAGGGCGGGCGATATGGCATGGCGGCGGTCCTTCGATATTTGCGCTTCCAGTCTAAATTGGGCTATTCGCATCTTATCGCAATCCTGTCGTGGCGTAAGCCCGATGAACCGACGCGGGACAAGACGACATGCGGCTGATCGCCCTTATTCTTCTCTCGGTTATCGGGGGGTTCGTTGCGCTGGCGATGGTGCTCGACCTGTTCCCGGATCGGCGGGTGACGATGGCCGCCGGGGGGGTGGGCAGCGCGTATTACGAGATTGCCCTGCGGTATCGCGATGCGCTGGCTGTCGATGGGGTGACGCTGGAGATTCTGGAGACGCCCGGTTCGGTCATCAATCTCAAGCGGTTGGAGACGGGCGAGGCCGATGTTGCGCTGGTGCAGGGCGGCATACCGGCCCCTCAGGGCGCATCCCTTGGGGCGTTGGCGAGCGTGTTTCTGGAGCCTATGCTGGTCTTCTACCGCGACGGGGTGACCGGGGCCAATGACCCGACGCGCTGGGGCGATCTGCGCGTGGCCGGTGGCGGCGAGGGCAGCGGCACCCGCTTTGCCGTCCAGACCGTGCTGGGCGCGCTGGGGCTGGAGGGGGGCGACGCCCTGATTCCGTTGGGCGGGGTCAGGGCGGCGGAGGCGCTGTTGGCGGGTGAAATCGATGTGGCGATCTTCGTGGCTCCCGTGGGGGCGGGCTACCTGACGCCCCTTTATGCGCAGCCGGGCATTCGCCTTGCCTCGATCCGGGATGTGGAATCCGTGCGCCGTCGCTTGCCCTTTGTCATGAAGGCCGATCTTCCCCCGGCAAGCCTCAATTACGCCGATGTCAAACCCGCAACCCGCATCGACCTCGCCGCGATGGTCGCGCAACTTGTGGCGCGGGACGACCTGCACCCGGCCCTTGTCGATCGGTTCGTGAAGGTGGCGCGGGTGATCCATGGCGAGCGTGATCTGTTGGCGGGGGAGGGGCAGTTCCCCTCCGTCGAAGCGACGACCCTGCCGATGAACAAGCAGGCCCGCACGATCCTGAGCGCTCCGCCTTCGCGCCTGGACCGCTATATCCCGTGGTGGATGGCGGCGCAGGTGACGAAAATGGCGCTGTTACTGGTGCCGCTGATCCTCGTCACCCTGCCGCTGCTGCGCGTCTTGCCGGGGCTGTATGGCTGGACGATGCGCAGCCGGGTCTACAAGCATTATTCCGACCTGATCGAAATCGAGAAACAGGCGATGGCGACCCGCAATCCGGTTGAGATACAGGCATTGTGCCTGCGGCTTGATGAGGTGCAGGAGGCCCTGACGACCATGCGCCTGCCCGAAGCGTTTCGGGACCGGGCCTATACGATGCAGATGCATATCGACCTGATCCGCTCTCGCCTGCGTGACAGGGCCGGGGCGTGAGCGGGCCGAATACGATCCGCCTGAGTGCGACCGACCGGGGCATCCGCGCGGGGGTGGCATTGCTGCGCCGCGGTGGGCTGGTCGCGTTTCCGACCGAGACGGTGTATGGCCTTGGGGCCGATGCGCGGGACGAGCGGGCGGTGGCGGGCATCTATCGCGCCAAGCGCAGACCGGCGCGCAATCCTTTGATCGTGCATGTGCCCGATGTCGCCTCGGCGCTGGCCTTGATCGACCTGCCGGAAAAGGGCCGGAGGGCGGCGGAGGCGTTTTGGCCCGGTCCGCTGACCCTCGTTGCTCCGATGCGTGGGGGAGCGCGCATCGCGCCGATTTGCCGCGCAGGGGCGGCGACGCTGGCCGTGCGCGTGCCCGCTGCGCCCCTCGCTCTCGATCTGCTGCGGGCATTTGGGGGACCATTGGCGGCCCCAAGCGCGAACCTGTCCGGGCAGGTCAGTCCCACTTGCGCCGATCATGTGATGGAGGAATTGACCGGGCGCATCGACGGGGTGCTGGACGGGGGCGATTGTGCCGTCGGTCTCGAATCCACCATCCTTGGGTTTGAGAGAGAGACCCCTGTGCTGCTGCGCCCCGGCGGGGTGACCCTGGAAGCGCTGGAACAGGTGCTTGGTCCGGTCTTGGCGGCGGGGGTTGTGGAGGATGTTGCCCCCACCGCCCCCGGCCAGATGACCTCGCATTATGCCCCCGGTGCAGCCCTGCGCCTTGGGGCGGAGGAGCCACGGCTGGGCGAGGCATGGCTGGGCTTCGGCCCGAACCCGGCGCGGGGATCGGCGATTTCGCTCAACCTGTCGCCTTCGGGGTCGCTGGATGAGGCGGCGGCCAATCTGTTCGCCCATCTACGCACTCTCGACACCCTGTTGGGAGGGTCGGGGACTATTGCCGTTGCGAGCATTCCGGCGCGGGGCCTTGGGCATGCGATCAATGATCGTCTGGCGCGGGCGGCGGCTCCGCGCTAGGCTGAGGCTATGCTGAATGATCCCGATGACACGCTTCTCGATGCCCTGAAATCTGCTGTCGGCGATGCCGGATGGATGGTGCCGACCGACACCTATCTGACGGAGATGCGCGGTCTCTATCAGGGCCGCGCCGCCATCGTGCTGCGTCCCGGCTCGACGGAGGAGGTCGCGGCCTGCGTTCGGCTTTGTGCCGCTGCACAGGTTGCGATTGTGCCATGGGGCGGGGGAACGGGGCTGGTCGGCGGTCAGGTGATGCCCGAAGGGCCGGTCCCGGTTGTCCTGTCGCTCGACCGGATGCGCGCGATCCGGTCCGTGATTGCACAGGAATCGGCGATGATCGTCGAGGCGGGACTGACATTGCAGGCGGCGCAGGAGGCGGCGGCTGCGCATGGCAAGATGTTTCCCCTCTCCTATGCCTCCGAAGGGACGGCGAGTATCGGCGGGGGCTTGTCGGTGAATTCAGGGGGGTTGATTGCCGTGCGCTATGGCGTCGCCCGCGATATGTGCCTTGGGCTGGAGGTCGTGACCCCGCAGGGCGAGATTTGGAACGGATTGTCGACGCTGCGTAAGGACAATACCGGCTATGACCTGCGCGATCTGTATATCGGCGCGGAGGGGACGTTGGGGGTCATCTGTGCCGCATCGCTCAAGCTGGTGCCGCGCCCGACCGCGAAATCGACGGCCTTTGCGGTGGTGCGCTCGCCGCTCGATGCCGTGCAGCTGCTCGATGCCGTGCAGGATGCGAGTGGTGGAGCGGTGGCGACATTCGAGTTGATGGCACGGCTGTCAATCGATTTCGTCATGACCGCCCATCCCGATTATCGCGAGCCGGTGGAGACGATCGGGGAGTGGTATGTCTTGGCCGAGTTATGGGGAACGGACGAAGCTGCGCTCGATCAGGCGTTGCAGGAATGTCTGGCCGACGGGCTGGAGAGCGGGGCGATCCTCGACGCCAGTATCGCGCTGAACGAGGGCCAACGCGCCGACTTTCGTGCCCTTAGGGAAGCGATGTCCGATGCCCAGAAAATCGGCGGTGGCGCGAGCATCAAGCATGATGTTTCGCTGCCCATCAGCCGCGTGCCGGAGTTTCTTGAGGTAGCCGGGGAGGCGGTGACACGGCTTGTGGACGGCGCGCGGCCCTGTCCGTTCGGCCATCTCGGTGATGGGAATATCCATTACAATATCTCCCAGCCCAAAGGCGGCGATGCCGAAGCGTTTTTGGCACGATGGGACGAGGTGAACGGGGTCGTTCACGAAATTGTGAAGTCAATGGGAGGCTCGATCAGCGCCGAACATGGCATCGGGCGCCTCAAACCGCAGGAGCTTCAGCGTCACACTGATTCGGTCAAGCTTGCCCTTCTCTACCGGCTGAAAAATGCCCTTGATCCCGATGGGATCATGAATCCCGGTGCTGTCTTGTTGTGATACATATTGATTTTGCATATGTGAATCTTGGCAGGCGTTTGAGATTCAACGGCAATATCGTCTTTTGATTGAGTTGTTAATTTTTGAAATCAACCGAAAAGAGAAAGGGGTGCTTCATAAAATGAAACACCCCTCCCACTATGCACACGAATACTACTCATACTGATTTTCGGTCCGCCACACCGAACCGACAGTAAGAACATAGCATCAAAAGCATAGTGTGTCTTCTTTTTCCCTTATAAGGTCTTTCTTTGATACGTTTTTGGTTTGAAAAAGTAAATATGTTGGTGGCGATTGTAAAATCAATGTCCCTCAAAAGCACAGAGCGTGTGAACGGACGCGCCCATTGCCGCCAGTTTTTCGCGACCCCCAAGTTCGGGCAAATCAACGATGAAGGCACAGCCCGCAACCTTTGCCTCCAGTCGCTCGACGATCTTGATTGCCGCCTCCGCTGTTCCGCCCGTGGCGATGAGGTCATCGACGATCAAAACGCGCTCGCCTTTGACGAAAGCGTCCTGATGAACCTCGACCGTCGCGGTGCCGTATTCGAGCGTGTAGTCCTGCTCGATGGTTTTCCACGGCAGTTTGCCTTTCTTGCGGATGGGCACGAAGCCCACCGATAACTGATGCGCGACCGCGCCCCCAAGAATGAAACCGCGCGCTTCGATCCCGGCCACCCGGTCGATCCGCTCTCCCGCAAAGGGATGGAGCAGCATATCGATGGCCATGCGGAAGCCGCGCGGATCGTTGAATAAGGTGCTGACATCGCGAAACTGGATACCCGGTTCCGGGAAATCGGGGATCGTGCGGATATAATCCTCGATCTTCATGGTTGCTCCGACTGTAAAAAAAAGGGCACCGCCGACAAGGCGATACCCTTCCATGGATGAAGCATCCAATCTTGAAAGTCGAGAGCGCTGCGCGGCCCTAGAAGTCGCGGCGCGCAAGCATCCGGCGCAGCATTCGCGTCACGATTCCCGACATGCCGACCTTGGGCTGCGTGTAGCAGGTCTTGGGCATATAGGAGAGATGGGGCTGTTCCCAGTCGGCACGGCGCTTGACGGGCAGCAGCATGGACGCGATCTGAACTTGCATGGCAAACCTCTTTTTCTTTTTTTGTAGGCTGAGGGGACGCGGCGAATTTTGCCGCCTCCAATGTGTATATACATAAGCTATACTATAGATTAATGCAAGCCAGAAACATCCGGATTCAACGTAGATTTTTGACACAAGCCTGTGATTTTGCCGGATCTTTGATGGCCCTGCACCGTGCTACAGAACACGCCCCGCAATCGCATCGAGACGGCTCACCAAGGCGTCGTCGCGGGCATCCGGGGCGGTGATGATCGCGAATTCGAGGGCCTTGTCGCATCCATGGGGGCAGGGCGCCCGCTCACCCGCAAAGCTGGGAACGGCCTCGGTCACAAGCGCGCGCGCCTTTGCGCCATTGCCGGTCATCACCTCGATGATCTTCGTGATATCGACCGCGCCATGATCCGGGTGCCAGCTGTCGTAATCGGTGACCATCGCCACGGTCGCGTAGCAAATCTCCGCCTCGCGGGCGAGTTTTGCTTCGGGCATATTGGTCATGCCAATGACGTCACAGCCCCAGGAATCGCGGTACATTTTCGATTCGGCCATCGACGAGAATTGTGGTCCCTCCATCGCCAGATAGGTGCCGCCCCGGTGGGTTCGGATGCCCGCCGCATTACAGGCCGTCTCGATCCGGTCGCCCAGCTGTGCGCAGACGGGTTCGGCCACCGAGACATGGGCCACGCAGCCCTTGCCGAAAAAGCTTTTCTCGCGGGCGAATGTGCGGTCGATGAATTGATCCACGATCACGAAATCGCCGGGGGCCATTTCCTCGCGAAAGGAACCGCAGGCGGAAATCGAGATGATATCGGTGACCCCCAGCCGCTTCATGGCATCGATATTCGCGCGGTAGTCGATGCCGCTGGGCGTATGCACATGACCGCGCCCGTGCCGGGGCAGGAATGCCATCTCGACGCCGCCCAATGTTCCGCGCAGGATCTGATCGGAGGGGGTGCCCCATGGCGTATCCACCGTCACCCATTGTGGATTTTCAAGGCCGTCGATCTCGTAAAGACCGCTGCCGCCGATAACCCCGACGATCCCCTGTGCCATTGTGTATTCTCCTTGTCGCACGAGTTGTTACAGGACACACTTGATACGCTTTATCCGCCGCCTGCAAGACCTTGGCGTCTTTGACTGTCATCCTGCGGCACATTCTCGTCTTTGACAGGAATTGGCAGGGCGGGTGTAAAATATTGACGGCAAATCCCTGCATTTTCAGGGGCCTGTTCACATTTTGACGGATATGCGCTAACGCAGGGGCAAAGTTAACGAACGGGGGAGCTTTCCGATGGCCGACAAGAAATATGCACCGTCTTCAGAAATGGCAGCAGGCGCGCATGTGAATGCCGCGAAATATCAGGAGATGTACGCCGCATCGGTCGCCGACCCCGAGGCGTTCTGGGCCGAACATGGCAAGCGCATCGACTGGAGCAAGCCCTATACGAAGGTCAAGAACACCACTTTCGCCTATCCCGATGTCTCGATCAAATGGTTCGAGGATGGCGAGATGAACGTCGCCGCCAACTGTATCGACCGGCATCTGGCCACACGGGGCAATCAGACGGCGATTATCTGGGAAAGCGACGACCCCGAAGAAGAAGCGCAGCATATCAGCTATCAGCAGCTTCACGCCCATGTCTGTAAATTCGCCAATGTGCTCAAGGAAATGGGCGTCGGGAAAGGCGATCGGGTCATCATCTATCTGCCGATGATCCCCCAAGCCTCCTACGCGATGCTTGCCTGTGCGCGGATCGGGGCGGTTCATTCGGTCGTCTTTGCGGGTTTCTCGCCGGATGCTCTGGCCGACCGGATCAATAACTGCGGGGCGAAACTGCTCATCACCGCCGATTCTGCGCCGCGCGGCGGGCGGGTGACACCGTTGAAAACCAATGCGGACAAGGCGCTGTCGAAATGCGATGCGTCGGTCAAGTGCCTTGTCGTCAAGCGCGTAGGCGACGACACCCCGATGCAGGAGGGCCGCGATGTCTGGCTGCACGAGGCCGAGAACGGCATTTCGAATGCCTGCCCGCCGGAGCCGATGAATGCGGAAGACCCGCTGTTTATTCTCTACACATCAGGCTCGACCGGCCAGCCAAAGGGTGTCGTGCATACATCGGGCGGGTATCTGGTCTGGGCATCGATGACCCATGAATATGTCTTCGATTATCACGAGGGCGATATTTTCTGGTGCACGGCGGATGTGGGCTGGGTCACGGGCCACAGCTATATCGTCTATGGGCCGCTGGCGAATGGCGCGACGACGCTGATGTTCGAGGGGGTGCCGACCTATCCCGATGCCTCGCGGTTCTGGCAGGTCTGCGAAAAACACAAGGTCAACCAATTCTACACCGCCCCGACCGCCATCCGCGCCCTGATGGGCAAGGGACCATCTTTCGTGGAGGGCTGCGATCTGTCCTCGTTGAAGGTGCTGGGCACCGTGGGCGAGCCGATCAACCCAGAGGCGTGGAACTGGTATAATGAGGTTGTCGGCAAGGGAAATTGCCCCATCGTCGATACTTGGTGGCAGACGGAAACGGGGGGGCATCTCATCACCCCGCTGCCCGGTGCGACGGAGACGAAACCGGGGTCGGCGACCCTGCCGTTCTTCGGTGTGCAGCCGCTCATTCTGGAGCCGAATACCGCCGAGGAACAGACCGCAACCGCCGCCGAGGGTGTCTTGTGCATCAAGGATAGCTGGCCGGGCCAGATGCGCACGGTCTATGGCGATCACGAACGCTTCGTCTCGACCTATTTCGAGCAATATAAAGGCTATTATTTCACGGGCGACGGGTGCCGCCGCGATGAGGATGGCTATTACTGGATCACGGGCCGGGTCGATGATGTGATCAATGTTTCGGGCCACCGAATGGGCACGGCGGAGGTCGAAAGCGCCCTTGTCGCGCATCCGAAAGTGTCGGAGGCCGCCGTTGTCGGCTATCCGCACGAGATCAAGGGGCAGGGCATCTATTGCTATGTCACCCTGATGGGTGGCGAGGAGGAAAGCGAGGAGCTGCGCAAGGAGCTGCGCGACTGGGTTCGCAAGGAAATCGGTCCCATCGCCTCGCCGGATGTGATTCAATGGGCACCGGGCCTGCCGAAAACCCGCTCCGGCAAGATCATGCGCCGCATCCTGCGCAAGATCGCCGAGAACGATTTCGGATCGCTTGGCGATACCTCGACGCTGGCGGAGCCGGAAGTGGTGGATAACCTCATCGCCAATCGCGCGGGTTAACCGCCTCGGTTATCATGCCGAGCCAGCTTGATCGAGAGAGGGGCAACGATGCGTGGTATCGGGGTGCCCCTCTCACATTACCGCAAGAAAACCTCAGGGTTTGAGGGGCGCGAGTGACCTGCGGCATTGCATTCGGAGCGTGAAAATCGGACGATGATCCATGTCACGCTCGATTCTTGTCCTCTATGCCCATCCGCGCCCGTCACGCTCGGTTGTGAACCGGCGATTGAAGCGTGTGGCGGAGGGAATTTCGGGCGTCACGGTCGTTGATCTCTATGCGGAATATCCCACGCATTACATCGATGTCCGGCGCGAACAGGCGCGGGTCGAATTTGCCGATGCGGTGATTTTTCAGCATCCGGTCTACTGGTTTTCCGCGCCGTCGCTGGTCAAGGAATGGGTGGATCGGGTCGTGACCTATGGCTGGGCGCTTGGCGAGAGCGAGGCGCTGAAGGGCAAGATCTATCTGCATGCTGTTACGACAGCGGCCTCCCATGGTGTCTTTGCGCAGGAAGTGACCGGGCGGGCGGCCTTGCGGGCGCAGTTTCACCCGTTTGAGGCGATGGCGGGTTTGTGCGGTATGCGCTATTTGCCGCCCTTTTCCCTGTTCGGCGAGGTGGAGCAGCAAAGCCGGGCAGAGCGCCTCGACCACCATGCCGCGACCTATGCGCGCTTCCTGCGCGATCTGCGCGATGAAAAGCTCGATCTGGCGCAGCCTTATCGTCAGCAGATGGTGGCGACGTAATGGAAGTGCTCGCCTATATCCTGCCCTATCTCGTCGGCGCGGTGATCCTCGTGCCGATCGCCAACCGGCTTGGCCTCGGATCGGTGCTGGGGTATCTGATCGCGGGTGTCGCGCTTGGCCCTGCATTGGGCCTTGTTACCGAAAACGCGGTCGATCTTCAGCATCTGTCGGAATTTGGCGTCGTGATGATGCTGTTCCTGATCGGGCTGGAGCTGCGCCCGCGCGAATTATGGACTATGCGAACCCAGCTTCTGGGGCTTGGGGGGTTGCAGGTCTTCGGCACGATGGCGCTGATCGTTGCCGGGGTGTGGATGCTGCATGGCAGTTTTCGCGTCGGTCTGGCGCTTGGGATGGTGCTGGCGCTGTCCTCCACGGCCATCGTTCTCCAGACGCTACAGGAGAAAAATCTCGAACGGCGCACGGGTGGCCGCGCGGCCTTTGCGGTCCTGTTGTTTCAGGATATTGCCGTCATTCCGATGCTGGCGCTTCTGCCGTTACTCGCGCAGACCCATACGGATGAAGGCGCGTTCTTCGACGGGGGCGGGCATGGGGGCGAGGCGGCGGCGCATCATGCGGTCAATCTGCTCCATGGTTTGCCCGCTTGGGCGCATGCCTTGGGGATTCTGGCCGTCATTGCCGGGATCATCCTTGCCGGACGGTTTCTCGCATATCCGGTTTTCCGCTTTATCGCGTCGGGGCGCTCTGGCGAGGTGTTTACGGCGGCGGCGCTGGCGCTGGTGATTGGCACGTCGATGTTGATGACGCTGGTGGGATTGTCCCCCGCGCTGGGGGCGTTTCTGGCCGGGGTGGTTCTGTCGGGCAGTGAGTACCGGCATCAACTCGAAAGCGATATCGAGCCGTTCAAGGGATTGTTGCTCGGCATCTTCTTCGTCACGGTCGGGGCGGGGGTCGATTTCGGATTGTTGTTCAGCGAGCCGGTGCTGATCGTCAGTGCGGCGTTTCTGGTCATCGCGATCAAGGGGGTCGTGCTGGCGGCGCTGGCCATTGCCTCGCGCTTTCCGGCGCGGGATGCGTGGCTGTTTTCGCTGTCGCTGCCGCAGGGGGGGGAGTTTGGCTTCGTCTTGCTGGGGCTGGCGGTCACGACCGGCGCTCTGCCGATCCAGCTTGCGCATTTGACGACGCTGGTCATCGCCCTGACGATGTTCCTGACCCCGATCATGTTCACCCTGTTTGAAAAGGTGATCGAGCCGCGTCTGGGGGTCGGCAAGGCCGCCATACAGGAAGCGGATACCATCGAGCATCAGGGCACCGTCATCATCGCCGGAATTGGTCGCTTTGGCCAGATCGTCAACCGCTTGCTGCGCTCCGATGGCGTGGAGACGGTCGTTCTGGACGAGGATGCACGCCAGATCGATACGCTGCGCCGTTTTGGGGTGCGGGCCTATTACGGCGATGCATCGCGCATGAGCCTGCTGGAAGCGGCGGGGATCGGTCATGCGAAGGTCTTTGTGGCCGCCCTGCGCGATACCCAGCAACAGGTACGGATGATTGAGGATATTCGCCGCCGCTGGCCCCATATCCACATCATCGCAAGGGCTACCGACCGCACCTCCGCCTATCGCATTTCGGCGGCGGGGGCACAGACGGTCGTGCGCGAGATGCTGGCGGGATCGGTCGAAGCGGGCCGCGAAGCATTGGAGCAGATGGGCACGCATCCCTATCGGGCCGAAGGGATCGCCCGTGCGTTTCGCCGCCATGACGACGAGACCTTCGAGGTTCTGCGCGAGATATGGACCGAGGATTTCCTCAATAACCCCGATTACATGAATCAGGCGCGCGAGCGGTCGGAGGAGCTGAGCGATATCCTGCGATCCGATTTTTCCCAGCACCCTGAATCCGATGAATGGGCGATTCAGGCTGCCGAACGCTTCGACCGCGACGAGGACGAGGAGAACGGGCAAAAACCGGCGGCGGAATAGGGTATCGCGACTGATCCTTTGATCCTTGAGGATGCCTTATCGCGGTATTGCCGGGGCTTCGCCGATAGGGATCGTATTGACATACATCATGCCGTCCCGTGCCTCGAAATCGAATTGAATGGCGTCGCTGCCTTCCTCCGATTTGCCGAAGCTTTCGACCATGAGTTGAACGACCATCGCTTGTTGGGGCGGGATGCGGCCGCTTTTGACCAATGAATTCATAAAGCCTGCAAAACCTTCGATCGCCAAGGTGCCCGCCCCTTGCGGCGCATCACCGCTGAGGCTTCCTTCTCCTTTGCCGGTCGCTTTCAGGCCCAGTGCATCCACCGTGATATCCTTGAGGCGCAGGGTATCTACATCGATGGGCAGGCCGCTTTCCATCGCCTTGGCGAAGGCTTCGGGGTTCGAGGGCGCGGCGGAAAAGATGGCATCCCCTTCGATATCGATCACCAGTTCATTGATTTCGCGGGGAAACGCCGCTTGTGGATCGATCATCGCCCAGATTAGATCTGCAATCGTGATGTCTTCGAGCCGGACGCGATAGGCGAAGGGCTGCGCATCGGTCGCGGCATCGTTGGGCAAGCGGGTTTCGATGCCGATGGTGCCGATTCCGATATCGAGTGGCACGGCGCCAAGGCTCTCGAATTGCAGGCTGGCCCCAAGATCGGCCATGGTGGCGATGCCGGTTGTTTCCGCGCCCAGCGAGTCGCCGCTGCCGGTGATCGCGCCCCCCTTGAGCCTGACCGTGCCGCCGGGCGCTGCGTCGCCTCCTGCGATGGTGATCGTGCTATCGAGATCGGCCACCGCATAGGTGAGCGCCAATTGCGGGCCAGAGGTTCCGGGCCGGTCCTCGGCCGCCTTGCCGGAGAGATCGATATCGCGGACGGCCCATGCGACATCGACCATGCCCGATTTTTGGGACAGGTGCGAAAACGCGCCGCCCATCGTCTGCGCCATGCCCGTAAAGAGAATATCGCCATCTTTGCGCGTGGTCGTGACCGTCAGGCCCTGCGATGTCAGGGAAACGGGCAGGGGGCTGGTGCCCGCTTCGGGCAGGTCGAGAAGGATTTCCTGTGTCTTGGGAAAGGTGAAGGTCACCGTATCGGGGGCCATCACGGTCGCGCTGGCCTCGATCCATGGCGCGGACCACGCGTAGCGCTCGGCGGATTGTCCGGCGCTTTGGGGCGGGCGGCTCATCGTTGCGCGGGGGGCGGCGATGCGACCCGTATATCCGAGGGGAAAGCCGCCGATATCGATCCCCTCATAGGACATTTCATTGCCCTGTTCGCGGAACAACTGGGCCTGCGCCTCGATCTCCTGCACGATCCGGCTCTTGCCATAGAACCATAGCCCTGTCCACGCCACGGCGGCGACAAGGACAATTCCGGTGAAGGCCAAAAGGGCTTTGCGCATGAAGATCATCTCTCTCGAATTACAGCGGTCCAGACGCTATATATTCTGCCAAACGAGGATAAAACGTGACATGGCGGAAGAATTCTGGGTTTTCGGGTACGGATCACTGATGTGGAATCCCGGTTTCGACTATGTGGACCGTATCGGTGCCGAATTGCAGGGTTATCAACGCAGCTTTTGCCTCGCCTCCGTGCGCTATCGCGGAACACGGGATTTTCCGGGATTGGTGCTGGCGCTGGAGCCGATGCAGGGGACGTGTTGTCGCGGCATCGCTTTTCGCGTAGCGCCTGAGCGGGCGGGCGAGGCGCTGGATTACCTGCGTGAACGCGAAATGGGAACGGCGTCGTATTTCGAGCGACGCCTGCCGCTGACGCTGCTGGAAAGCGGGAAACGTGTCACCGCAGTGTGTTATGTGGTGGATACGCTGCACGCGCAGTATCGCGGGCATCTCTGCGATGAGGACCGGGCGCAGATCATTGCAAAGGCCCATGGCCCGGCGGGTAGCAACCGCGAATATCTGTACAAGACCATCGAGCATCTTGAGGCGCTGAAGGTCGAGGAACCCGCCATCCAGACCATTGCCGATCGTGTTGTGGCGATTGCCGGTGACGATCGGCCTTCGCTTAACCTTTGATTTCGATAAAGGTCTCGGCGGACATGATTGCAAGGCGTAGTCGGGCGTGGTTGTTGGCAAACATCGGGAAGACGCCGCGATACTGCAACATGAACGACCGGGCGAGGGAGGGCACGGCCCCGCGCGAAAACTTTGGCTTGCGCAGAATCGCGGCGCTGACCGCTTCATGATAGCGGGCGGGGATAAAGCCTTCATCCATGGCTTCGTTCATCCACTTGCCGCTGAGATAGTCGCCATCTTCTTCTTCTGGCGACTGCGTATCCCCCGGATTGAGGATATAAAAATCCACATGCCCGCGCAGTTCGACAGGCTCGATATGGTCGAGCCACCCGGAGATTGACCGTACGGTTTCATCCATGAGCAGCTTTCGCTCATCGGGGATGAAATGGCCTTCGGTCATTTCCTGATACCGCTCGGCGAAAAGGGCGACCGGGTGACGTTCTGGGATGGCGTCGAGTTGGATGGGATCGAGAGTGTAGATGGTGTCGTCAGGCCCGCCATTGGCAATCGCTTTTTCAGCGTGCATCATCTCTCTCCGCCATGCACTTTCAATGAGACAGGTTTACGCTTATTCCGCTAAGAAACCGTTGATCGGGCGGCCTATGCTGGCCGTGTTCTGCAACCATAAGATTGTGCCATGACATCGGTTTTTCCCTTGAGTGTCGATATTCGCGGTGCCTCCGATGCACCGCCGTCTGTCGCGCGGCTGCATCTCGTCAAGTTGTCGGTGGGGTCCGAAAGCGTGGACAGCCTCGCGCAGTGGCAGGGGGAGCGGATGACGGAGCGCGCCGCGCTGGGCCTCGACCCCCGCCCGCGCCATGTGACCCGCATGACACCGCGCCGGGGGGAGGAGCTTTTGCCCGGCGGATCGATCTTCTGGGTGATCCAGCGCCGGATACAGGCGCGTCAGCCCCTTGCCGCATTGGAGCCGGTGACGGGGGAGGATGGGATCAAGCGTTGTGCGCTGATTTTGGAGCCGGTTCTCTATCGCACCACCCATCGTCCGAGGCGGCCTTTTCAGGGCTGGCGCTATCTGACGGTTGAGGATGCGCCGCCCGATACGGATACTTCGCCCGAAATGCTGGACGACATGCCCGACGATATGCGCGAGGAACTGACGCGCATGGGGCTTTTGTAGCGGTTTTACACGACGCTTCGGTCGACCCCTATGCTTGTGGCGGTTTCTCGCGGCCAAAATCCGGGCGGGCGGTGTCTTGCCCTGCCTCGACGATCCCGCGTCGGATGGCGCGGGTTTCGCTGAACCGCTCGAACAGCGCATCGCCATCGCCCCAGCGGATCGCACGTTGCAGGGCGAACAGGTCTTCGGTCACGCGGCCCAGAACTTCCAGCGTTGCCTCCTTGTTATGCAAGAAGACATCGCGCCACATGGTCGGGTCCGAGGCGGCGATCCGGGTGAAATCGCGAAAGCCGGAGGCGGAATATTTGACCACTTCGCTTTCGGCGACGGTTTCCAGATCGCTGGCTGTGCCGACGATGGAATAGGCGATCAGATGCGGCACATGCGATGTGACGGCCAGTACCCGATCGTGATGGGCGGCATCCATGATATCGACCATGCTGCCCAGCCCTTCCCAGAAAGCCCGCAGTCTTGAGACGGCATCGACATCGTTATCGGGCAAGGGGGTCAGGATGCACCACCGCCCGTCAAACAGCTCCGCAAACCCGGATTCGGGGCCGGATTTCTCGGTTCCGGCGATGGGATGGGCGGGGATCAGCTGTACGCTATCGGGCAGATGCGGCAGGGCCTGTGCGATGACGGAGGCTTTGACCGATCCCACATCGCTGAGAATCGCCCCCGGTGCGAGGGATGCGGCGATTTGTTCGGTCACGGCACCGATGGCCCCGACGGGCACGCAGAGGATGACGCAATCGGCGCCTTCGACCGCCTGCGCCGCGTTGTCCGCCACACGATCGAGGAAGCCGAGTGTCGCGGCTGTCTCGCGGGTTTGTGCCGAGCGGGCATAGCCGACGATCTCGCCCGCCAGCCCTTTTCGCCGGGCAGCATGGGCGATGGAGGAGCCGATCAGGCCCAGACCGATCAGGGCGACGCGTTCAAAAATCGCACTCATCGCATAAAATCTTCCATCGCGGCGATCAGAAGGCCGTTTTCCTCTGGCGTGCCAATCGAAATCCGCAGATAGCCGGGCAGGCCATAGCCTTCCATCCGCCGGATCAGGATACCGCGCTTTTGCAGGAATTCATCGACCCCGGCGGCGGATCGGGCATCGTCTTCCCCGACATGCGCGAGAATGAAATTTCCCTGTGAGGGGGTGATGGTGAGACCCATGCGCTCCAGTGCGCTGGCGACCCGTGCGCGCTCGCTTTTGTTGCCGTCGCGGGACCGGGCGATAAAAGCGTTATCCGCGATGGCTTCGACCCCGGCGGCCAAGGCGGGGGCCGAGACGTTGAAGGGGCCGCGCACGCGGTTGACCGCGTCGATCACAGCCGCAGGCCCATATCCCCATCCCAGTCGCAGGGCCGCAAGCCCGTGAATTTTCGAGAACGTGCGGGTCATGATCGTATCGTCCCGTTCGCCCACCAGCCGCGCGCCTGCATCGTATTCGGGATCATCCACATATTCGGCATAGGCCGCATCGATCACGAGCAGGGTATGGGCGGGCAAACCTTCGCGCAGCCGCCGGATATCGGCATCGGGCAGCATGGTGCCGGTCGGGTTGTTGGGATTGGCGAGGAAGACAATCTTCGTCTTTTCGCCCGCCGCCGCGATCATCGCGTCGATATCCGCCGTCAGATTGCGTTCGGGGATGCTGACCGGATCGGCCCCGACCGCCAGTGCCGACAGGCGGTACATCAAAAAACCATGGGCCGAATGCATCACCTCATCCCCCGGCCCGGCATAGGCGAGGCACAGCATCGACAGGATCTCGTCCGATCCGGCGCCGCAGACGATGCGCGCCGGGTCCAGTCCTTCGGCCTTTGCGATGGCGTCGCGCAGGGCGACCGCTCCACCATCGGGATAAAGCGCCAGCCGGTCACCTACATCGCGAAAGGCGGCGATGGCGGCGGGACTGGCCCCATAGGGATTTTCGTTCGAGGAGAGCTTCACGACCCGGTTGACACCGCCGACCGTGGCCTTGCCCCCGACATAAGGGGCGATGCGCAGGGGGCCGGGGCGGGGCTGGGGGCTGGTCGGCAGGTCGGTCATGATCTTGATCATCCGGTTTTCAGGGGGATGGGGTATCCGCCCAGACAGGTATCGGCGGCAGTATCGGCGGCAAAGCCGGGGATGTGACGCAGGGCACCCTCCGCCGTCAAGGCCAGTGTCATATCCTCGCCGCTGGGTTCCGGGGCGCCCAGCGTGACGCACCATGCCTCGATCCCGGTTCCGGCAAAGGGTGCCGCGGCCACGACATGACCGCCGCTATCGACAACCGCGCGCCAGTCGGTGTCTTGGGCGGGCAGCAGCGCCACGGTTCCCGGCTGACGGGCCATGGCATTCAGGCAATCGAGGGGGCGGGGCAGCAACGACAAGACCGCCTGTGCGCCAAAGGTATCGCGAGCCAATGCCGCCGTCTCGGCCACCGTCACGATCGATAACGGCACCTGCGCCGCCGTAAAGCCGGAGACGATTTCGCGCCAGACGGCAAAGACCGTTTCGAAGGCAAGTGGATCGTGGGTGCGCGCGAGCAGGGATCGCAGCATGGCGACTTCACGGGCGGGGCGAAAGGCGCTAGTGGCCCCGGCCCCCCCGCTTTCGCGTTTCAGCCGTCCGACATGCTCGACGACTTGGGCGCGGTCATGCAGCAGGCCGAGCAGGGCGTCATCGATGGCGTCAATGCGGGTCCGGGCTTCGTCCAGCGAGCGCGGCGACCAGTCGGGGTCATCCATCTGTCTTATCCTCCCGTGCGGCAAGATCGCCGTCGCAGGTCGCGCCGACAGGCCGGGGCAAGACCCGAATCGGTTGCAATACGCGGCCCACGCCTTCGCGTTTTCCCTTGGGCAAGGCATAAACCCGTTTCGTCGCCTCCACCAGCAGGGCACCGGCGACCCGTTGCGCATCGATCTTCAGCCCAAAGCGTTCCAGAGTGCGCGCCGAGCGCAGCCAGAACCTGTGTTTGCTGGGCGGGGCGTATAGGGCGGCGGCGCGCGATACCGGGGTCAGGTCATGGCTTTCCATCAGCCTTTCGAGCTGGCCATAGGAAAAGGTGCGTCCGATGCCAAAGGGCGTCGAATCGGCCCGCGCCCAAATACCTGAGCGATTCGGTGCGATCACGATCACCCGGCCTTCCGGTGCAAGCACGCGTCCGATTTCTTCTAACAGATCATCCAGATGCCCCTCGGTCTCGACCGCATGGGCGACGATCAGGCGATCGATATACCCGTTTGCGATCGGCCAGCGTCCGCTATCGACCAGCGCCGTCGTATTCGGCGCATCATGGGGCCAGTGCATGACTCCCTGTCTCGCGGGCATCAGGCACAGCGTCCGTGCCGCCTCGCCCATGAAAGGACGCAGGAACGGGGCGGCAAAGCCGTATCCGGCCACCGTCATGCCCTTGCAATCGGGCCAGATGCCCCGCAGCGCCTGTTGCAGGCTGGCCTGTGCCGCGCGGCCCAGATCGCTGGCATAGTAGAAACCCGACAGGGATGTTACATCATGATGCACTGCCGACCGCCTTGCTGTACCCTACGACGCCAAAGATGTATCGACGAGGAACCCTCATGTCCAACGCCCTCTCTACCCTCGAAACCACCGAAGCCGGGACACTGAAGATCGTGTCGGTGCCCTGCCTCAATGACAATTTCGCTTATCTGGTGCGCGACGAGGCCAGCGGCAATGTCGCCTTGATCGATGCGCCGGAGGCCGGGGCGGTCGAGGGGGCGCTGCATGCGCTGGGCTGGACCCTCACGCATATTTTCATCACCCATCACCATGGCGACCATGTGGATGGGGTTCCGGCCCTGCGGGCGCCGGGGGTGGAGGTCATCGGATCGGCGCAGGATATGGGCCGCCTGCCGCCCCTGTCGCAAACCGTCACGCCGGGCGAAAGCGTTCACTGGGGTGAGATCGAGATACGCGTGATCGACACGCCGGGGCATACGGTCGGTCATGTCGTCTATTACATGCCGGGTCCGGGCGTTCTGTTCAGCGGCGATACCCTGTTCGCGATGGGATGCGGCCGCTTGTTCGAAGGCACGGCACAGCAGATGTGGGGTGGCCTGAGCGCGCTGATGGATCTGCCTGACGAAACGCTCGTATTCTTCGGCCATGAATACACCGCCACCAATGCCGATTTCGCCCTGACCGTCGATGGCGATAACGCGCTGTTGCATGAGCGGGTCAATGCGGTGATCGATACGCTGGAAAACGGCGGACGCACCACTCCCACGACCATCGGGCTGGAAAAGGCGACCAATCCCTTTCTCCGTGCCGTCTCGCCCGATGTTGCGCGTTCTATCGGCTTGGCGGATGCCGATCCCGAGATCGTCTTTGCGGAGGTGCGCCGGAGAAAGGACGCGGCGTGACGGCGGCGGCGACCGATCTGCATATCTGTGTGGCGCAAGACCCTGTGGCGCGGGCGCAATGCCTTGCCCTGCGCCGTGTCGTCTTCATCGTCGAGCAGGGCGTTTCCGAGGCCGATGAGAATGACGGGCTGGATGACGCATGCCTGCACATCCTTGCCTCGCTCGATGGTCGCCCCGTCGGCACGGCGCGGGTCTTGCCGATGCAGACGATCGCGAAGATTCAGCGCGTCTGTATCCTCAAGGCGATGCGAGGCACCGGGGCGGGCGCGCGGCTCATGACCTTTGCGCTCGATCTGATCCGGCGCGATGGTCGTTTCGAGATCGCGCGACTCGGCTCGCAAACCTATGCGCTGGATTTCTACCGCAAGCTCGGTTTTCGGGACTATGGGGCAGAGTATCTCGATGCGGGCATCCCCCATCGGGATATGGAGCTGGCGCTCTGACCGCGAACGGTTTGCATCCATCCCGCCGTCTCGCTATACCTCGCGCCAATTCTGCCGCGCGGGTGCGTCGGCACCCCCAATAGTCAGACGAGACCCCCCATGCCCAAGATCAACGGCAACGAAATTCGCATCGGCAACATCATCGAGCATAACGATGGTCTGTGGATTGCGGTGAAGACCGACCACGTCAAGCCCGGCAAGGGCGGGGCCTTCGCGCAGGTGGAGCTGAAAAACCTGCGCAACGGGTCCAAGCTGAACGAACGCTTCCGGTCGGCGGACAAGGTGGAGCGCGTACGGCTGGAGCAGAAAAAGCAGCAGTTCCTGTACGAAAACGACGGTCGGTTGGTGTTCATGGATAACGATACCTATGAACAGATCGAGCTGGATGCCGATCTTCTGGGCGAGCGCCGCCCTTTCCTGCAAGACGGCATGACCGTCGAGATCGAATACCACGAGGACGAGCCGCTTACCGCGAAACTGCCCGAAAAGGTCATCTGCGAAATCGTCGAGACCGAGCCGGTGGTCAAGGGGCAGACGGCGGCGAATTCGTTCAAGCCCGCCGTGCTCGATAATGGCGTCAAGATCAGCGTACCGCCCTTCGTCGGCGTGGGCGAAAAGGTCGAGGTGATGACCGAAACCGCCGCCTATGTCAGCCGCGCTACCTGAATTCCCGATAGCGCCGCCCTGGTCTTGAATGCCGGGGCAGGGATGTTCCCTCTCATTTATCCCGGACCCCCCCGACCATGGCCAATTACAACGCCAATCTCACCGTGATGACCGGGGCCGCGCGCAAGGCGGCGCGGGGCCTGAGGCGCGATTTCGGCGAGGTCGAGAATCTGCTCGTCTCGGTGAAGGGCGTCTCGGATTTTGTGACCAAGGCCGATATCAAGGCCGAAAAAACCATCCGCGAAGACCTGATGCATGCTCGACCCGCCTATGGCTGGATGGGTGAGGAGAGTGAGCCGGTCGAGGGCGACGACCCCCGCCGCCGCTGGATCGTCGATCCGCTGGATGGCACGACGAATTTTCTGCACGGCCTGCCCCATTGGGCGATTTCCATCGCGATGGAGCATAAGGGCGAGATCGTCGCCGGGGTGATCTACGACCCGATCAAAGACGAGTTGTTCACCGCCGAAAAAGGGGGGGGCGCATGGCTGAACGGACAGCGGATGCGCGTATCGAAGCGCAAGGATCTGTCTGAATGCCTGTTCGCTACCGGGGTTCCCTTCGGAGCGAAAAAGACGCTGGGCCAGACGACGAAAGATCTGATTTCCCTAATGCCCGTCTGTGCCGGGGTGCGTCGCCTTGGATCGGCAGCGCTCGATCTGGCCTATGTGGCCGCTGGCCGTTATGACGGATACTGGGAACGTGAATTACAGCCATGGGATATGGCGGCGGGCCTGCTGATGGTGCGCGAGGCGGGCGGATATGTCTCCGATATGACGGGCGGAACGCAGATATTCGAGACCGGGGGCGTGATCGCCTCGAACGCCGAGATCAATACGAAATTCGCAAAGCTTCTGACCTGACCCAATCTGAGCAAGGAACTGTGTCAGTCTGACCCTCTCTCCCCATTTCCGACTCTTTTCCCCCGCAGGAAGAAGATGCCACAACGGGGCAAGAGCTGTACGGTTCACGAGGGCGACTCGTGGCGAGCGGAGGGAATGAATGGAAGGCGATTTAAGGCGCTCTGTACGGGTCACGCGACCCACGGGCACGATCCTTTTCATGATCGGGTTTCTTGTGCTGGTCAGCGTTGTCGCGTTTTTTCTCGCGCAGACGATCGGCACGGTTTTTAATGCCAATCCCTATCTGAACGGCCTGATCCTGATCGTTCTGGCCGTTGGTATCCTGTATACGTTCTGGCAGGTTAACCGCCTTCGGATGTGTATCGATTGGATCGATGCCTTCATCGCCGAACGCCCCGGTTTCGAGGTGATCGAGCCGCCTCGCCTGCTGATTTCCATGGCCGGGATGCTGCGCGACCGCGAGGCGCGTAAATCCCTCAGCCCGACCATTGTGCGGGCGATTCTCGATTCCATCGCCACACGCCTCGACGAGAGCCGCGAGATCGTGCGCTATATCGCCAGCTTGATGATCTTTCTCGGTCTGCTGGGGACATTCTGGGGGTTGTCCATCACCGTGCCGCTGGTGGTGGAGACCATTAGCAATCTGGCGCCGGAGGAGGGCGCCGATGCCTCGGAAGTGTTCCAGCGCCTTGTCGCCAATCTCGGCGGACAGATGCAAGGTCTTGGCACCGCTTTCGCCTCGTCGTTGCTGGGCCTTGCCGGATCGCTGATCCTTGGATTTCTCGAAATCATGTCGGGGCAGGCACAGAACCGCTTTTACCGCGAGCTGGAAGAGGCCCTGTCGCAGATTACGCGAATTGCCCGGTCCGAGGAGGAGGGCGTCTCGTTCCTCGCCGAATCGCTGGAGCGCAATTTCGAGACGATGGATGAGCTGGCCGTACAGATGGCGGCGGGTGAGCATCGCGGCATCGTCGCCCATGACAAGCTGGAAAGCGCCGCCGCCTCCCTCGCCATCGTCGCCGAGCGGATGCAGGCCGATCATAGCCTGATGCGCGACTTGACCGACAGCCAGAACGCCATGCGCGAAGCCCTCGTCACCGCGACCGAGCGCAACAAGGGCGTGCTGGGCGGCATGGACGAGGGCACCCGCGCCCGGATCAACAGCATCGACCGCCATATGCTGCGTCTGATCGAGGAGGTCGCCGCCGGGCGCGCCGAGGCGACCGCCGATCTGCGCGGCGAAATCCGCACTCTGACGCGTACCATCGAATCGGCGGCGCGCGGCGAGTTGGAGGGCTGACCCATGGCCCTGCGCCGCCGCACGGGCGATTCGTTCCGCATGGGTATCTGGCCCGGTTTCGTCGATGCGATGACGGCGATGCTGCTGGTCTTCACCTTCGTCCTGTCGATCTTCATGATTACCCAGTATTTCCTGCGCGAGACGATCCTTGGGCAGGAGGAGGAAATCGTCGATAAGGAAAGCGCGCTCTCCAGCCTGACCACCCGCCTCGATTCCCTGTCGGATATGCTGGCGCTGGAACGCGACGAGCGTGCGGCGGCGCAGGCGCAGGTAGGTCAGCTTCGCGCGTCGCTCGCCACGGTATCGAACGAAAAGACCGAAACGGAACGCCGACTCGAAGCGGTGGCCGCCCGCCTGACCGCCACCGAAGGCGAACGCGATGCCGAGCGTGATCTTGCCCTGCGCGAAGCGGCGGAGCGGCGCGCGCTCGAAGCCTTGGCCGAGACCCTGCGCGGCGATCTTTCGGCGACCGAAGCGGCGTTGAACGAGACGGCCAACACCCTGAGCGAAGAAGAAAAAGCCCGCGCGGTGCAGATTGCCGCCGCCGAGGCCCTGCGCAAGCGCCTTGTTGAGTCGCAGACGGAACTGACAGCTATGGAATTGGCGCTGGATGGGGAGCGTGCAAAGGCCGAGGAAACCCTCATTCTGCTCGCCGCCGCCCGCGAGGCAGAGGGCAAGCTGAAGGCGACGCTGGGCGAAACGAGTACCACGCTCGAAGAAAAAGACCTGATGCTCGCCCTTGCCCGATCCGAACTCGCGACCTTGGGCGAGGCATCGGAGGAGGAGCAAAAACAACTCGCCCTGCTGAACGAACAGACCCGCGCCCTTCGCGAACAATTGACGGCGATCAGCGCGGAGCTGGAAATCAGCGAAACGGCTCGATCCGAGCTGGAGGGGGAATCGAATCGCAGGGGCGAAGTCATCGAATCCCTTGGCGTGCGTCTCAATACAGCGCTGGCGGAGAAAAACCGTCTGCTCGAAGAACAGGTCGATGAATTATCCGATTTCCGGTCCGAATTCTTTGGGCGCGTGCGTGAGGCTTTGGCGGGACGCACCGATATTCTCATCAAGGGCGATCGGTTCGTGTTTCAATCCGAGGTGCTGTTCGAACCGGCTTCGGCCGATCTCAACGAGGACGGAATTCTGGAATTGGGGCGGTTCGCGACGATCCTGACGGATATTTCGAGCCGAATTCCTGAGGATGTCGACTGGATTCTGCGGATCGACGGCCATACCGACCGGCGCCCCATGCTGCCGGGCCGCACGCGGTTTCTGGATAACTGGGAATTGTCGCAGGCCCGTGCGCTGTCGGTCGCGCGCTATCTGATCGAGGCGCATGGCATCGCGCCGCGCCGCCTTGCCCCTACGGGCTTTGGCCAGTATCGCCCGATTACCCGTGGCAGGACGGCAGAAGATTACGCCAGCAACCGGCGCATCGAGCTAAAGCTGACAGAACGATAACTCTGCGCCCTTGCCGCATTCTCCTGTAGCTGTAAGGATAATGGCGTATACTTGCGGGCGCGTAATGCTCCGGCAAGGACTATAGACTGCGAGCCCGAAAAACGGGACGCTAACAGGGAGGACGTCGATGTCCCTTTATCATACCGCGCGCCGGGTTGCGTGCGCGATCATTGCCAGCGCCGGTCTTACCGCTGCCGCCCATGCCGAAATGGATCTTTCCGGCAAGACGGTCGAATGGGTCATCCCGTTCTCCGAATCGGGTGGCTCTGCGAAATGGGCGAATTTCTATGCGCCGCTGTTGTCCGAGGCGTTGCCCGGCGAGCCGACTGTTGTGGTCAAGTTCATGCCCGGTGCTGGCTCGACCAAAGGGGCTAACTGGTTTCAGGAGCAGGCCAAGCCGGACGGCATGACCATTTTCGGCTCGTCCGGATCGACGCAGTTCCCCTATCTGTTGGGTGATCCGCGCGTGCGCTATGAATATGCCGATTGGAATGTGGTTCTGGCATCGGGCACCGGCGGTGTCGCCTATCTGCCGCCCGATCTGGCCGAGAAATTCGACGGTGATGCGGACGATCTGAAGGATATCGATTTCATCTATGGGTCGCAGGGTGCAACTCGCCTCGATCTCGTGCCCTTGCTGGCATGGGAGATGCTGGGCATGCAGGTCGAGCCGGTCTTCGGCATCAAGGGTCGGGGCGATGGCCGCCTGATGTTTGAGCGCGGCGAGGCGAATATCGACTACCAGACCTCCTCCTCCTTTTTGAAAGGCGTCACGCCGCTGGTCGAGGAAGGCAAGGCCGTTCCGATGATGACCTGGGGCGCATTGGGCGTCGATGGCGATATCGTGCGCGACCCGACTTTCCCGGATATTCCGACCTTCAAGGAAGTCTGTGACGCGACCATCGGTTGTCTGACCGAGGGCGAGCAATGGGCCGCATGGAAAGCCTTCTTCATCGCGGGCTTCCCGGCGCAGAAAATGGTCTTCCTGCCAAACGGCGCGACGGATGAGATGATCGAGACCTATTCGAAGGCCTTCCAGCGCGTTCATGCGCGGGACGATTTTGCCGATATTTCGAAAAAACGTCTCGGCGTCTATCCGCAGATGACCGGCGAGCAGGCAAAGGCGACGCTGGAACAGGGGACGCAGGTGCCTCAGGCGGCGAAGGATTTCGTCGTTAACTGGCTCGAAGAACGTTACGGCGTGTCGCTGAAAAAATAACCGGCTTTGCGGCATTGCGGGGCATAGAGCACCCGCATGATACAGTGCAGCTCCGCATCCAAATACGGGGCTGCACACCTGTTCAATAAGCCCGAGGCAATCATGGACCTTCTGGCAACAGCGCTTCCCGCGCTCAGCGAGGCTTTCGCGCTGATCCTGCAACCCAAGCAGTTGCTTTTTCTGGTAATGGGGGTGTTGCTGGGGCTGTCGGTCGGGGTTTTTCCGGGTTTGGGTGGGATTGCGGGGCTGTCCCTCGTTCTGCCTTTCGTCTTTGGGATGGAGCCGGTTTCCGGCCTTGCGCTGATGGTCGGATTGATCGCGGTCATCCCGACATCGGATACCTTTGCCAGCGTTTTAATGGGTATTCCGGGGTCTTCGGCCTCCCAAGCAACCGTTCTGGACGGCTTTCCACTCGCGAAAAAGGGCGAGGCGGCGCGGGCGCTGTCGGCGGCCTTTGCGTCATCGCTGTTCGGGGGGCTGTTCGGCGCATCGATCCTGACGTTCTTCATCCTCATTGCGCGGCCCCTTGTGCTGGCTTTCGGCGTGCCCGAGATGCTGATGATTACGGTCCTTGGCCTGTCGATGGTTGCCATCCTCGCCGGGCGCGTGGTGCTCAAAGGCGTTGTGGCCGCCTGCCTTGGCCTGATGCTCGGCACGGTGGGCGAGGCGGCCGCGGGGGGCAGCTTGCGGATGTCGACCTATGACATTCCGTATCTGATCGATGGTTTCAAGCTGGTGATCGTCGGTCTGGGCATCTTCGCCATTCCCGAAATCGTCGCCCTGCTGCGGCAGGACCGCGCCATCTCGCGCAATGCATCGCTTGGGGCGGGGTGGTTCGACGGGGTGAAGGACTGGGCGGCGAATATCTGGTTATCGATCCGCTGTTCGATCATCGGGGTGCTTGTCGGGGTGATCCCCGGTCTTGGCGGCTCGGTCGTCGATTGGATCGCCTATGGCCACACGGTCCAGTCCTCGAAGAATCGCGAAGGCTTTGGGTCGGGCGATATTCGCGGCGTGATCGGGCCGGAAAGCTCGAATAACGCGAAGGAGGGCGGGGGGCTGGTGCCTACGCTGATCTTTGGCATCCCCGGCTCCGGCTCGATGGCGGTGTTTATCGGTGGAATGGCCCTGCTTGGCTATGATGCGGGGCCGCAACTGATCACCAATGATCTCGATATTACCTATACGATCGTCTGGTCGCTGGCGCTTGCCAATGTGGTTGGTGCGGGTCTGTGCATCGCCTTGTCGGGCGGGATCGCAAAGCTGACGACGATTCGCTTTACGCTGCTGGCTCCCTTTTTATTCATGATGATCGCCTTTGCCGCCTTTCAGTCGCGGCAATCGCTCGGCGATCTCGTTGCGTTGTTTGGTATCGGATTGCTGGGCATTTTGTTGCGCCGGTTCGATTGGTCACGCCCCGCTTTCCTGATCGGGTTCGTGCTTTCCTCGCAGGCCGAGGATTTCTCCAACATGGCGAACCAGATTGCCCGCTCGAAATTCCGCCGCAGTTTCGAGGACGGGATGGAGTACATCGCCTCGCCGATTACGCTGGTACTGCTGGTGGTGATTATCGCATCGGTCGTGATCGGCATCCGGCAAGCAAAGCAAATCCTGCCCGAAGGCGCGGTCGAGACGGGGCGTAAACGTGCGCCGCTGATCTTCCTGCTCTGCGTCACCACATATCTGTGCGTGGCGTGGTACGACGCCTATTCGATCCGCCTGATGAGCGACAAGATCTTCCCCCTGACCATCTCGACAGTCGCCATCGCCGCCTGTTTCCTGTTGCTGGTGCAGATGATGCGTGCCGATGAGGACTCGCCCCTCTTTGCGGATCGCGAGGCGGGGGGCGAGGATGCCAAGGCGCCCCATGGCCTATGGGGCACGCTCGCATGGTTTGCGATGCTGCTGATCCTGTCGGCGCTGGTCGGGTTTATCCTCGCGCTGACGATCTTTCTCGTGGCATTTTTGCGGATACGCGCGGGCGTGGATTGGTGGCGTACGCTGATCCTGTCGGCGTTGGGGATCGGGTTCATGTGCCTGATGGCAGGCGTGCTGAACCGTGATTTTCCGCCGGGGCTGCTTCAGGATTACATCGATCTACCTTGGCCTCTGACATAGGGCTTTTTCAGGGATTGTTGATCCACTGAAAAAGCTTTCCGTCTTTGTTCCGGCGCACTTCCCGGTCCGGCCCGATCGCCGGTTACCCTAGGATGCGCGCGGGTTACAGCACCGCGAAATCATCGATGCTGAGGTCGTCTTTATGGCGGCCTGCGATGAGGAGCGTGTCGGTATTGTCTCCGCGCAGGATGGCGCCTTTATCGGTGTCCTCGATGGCGGCATAGGCTTCTTCGGCGGTGGAATAGCCGAAGCGATCATCGGTCAGGGCGATCCGGTCGCCGCCGCTTTGGAAGTCGCGGATGGTGCCGTCGAGCCGCTCTGTGAACAGGAAGACATCATCCCCCGATCCGCCATAGAGAACGCCGTCATGGGCGCGCAATTCGATGAAATCGTCGCCCGCTCCGCCCTCGACCCGCACGGCCCAATGGGCGGAGATGATGTGATCGTCGCCCGCAGCCCCGCTGAGGCGCAGATTGCTGCCGCCCGAAGTAATCAGGTCATTGTCATCGGTGCCGTTCAGCCATCCGGGGCCGCTGATGGTGTTGGTCGTGAGGGGGGCGTCGATCGCGCGCGGTGGCTCGGCGGGGGTCTGATAGAAGGCGACGGCGGGGCCGGTCAGATCGCTGATATCGACATTGCGCAGATGGACGGTGCCCTCTGTGGTGCGCACAAGCGCATCCTTGCCCTTTTGTACGAGCGCCGCGTCGAAGCTTGCCTGATCGGTGATGCCGCCGATGCCATCGGCGAAGAACAGCGTGTCATGGGAGGCGTTGAAATCGCGGATATGCACGCCGATGCGCGGTCCGGCGAGGACGAAATCATCCGCGCCCGCGCCGCCCCAGACGGAATGGGACGTGGCATGCAGATAGAACACATCGTCTCCGTTGCCGCCATTGGCCGATGCCGCCCAATGATGCAGGTGAAAGACATCGTCGCCAATGCGCCCATAGGACCAGACATTGATGCCCGTTGGCGTGATCTCGTCATTGAGTAAAGTGCCGCGCAACGAGCCGGGTCCGGTGATCGTGGTGTCGATTTCCGGCGCGCTTGGGGCGGTAACGGGTGGGGGCAGGACGTCGAGCGATGCGGTTGCGCTCGCCTCGGCCCCGAATGCGTCGCGGATGGTATAGGTGAACCGCGCGGTGCCGGTGAAATCCGCCGCGGCATCGAACGTGACGATGCCGGTCGCCGCATCGTAGCGGGCCGCGCCGCCATATGCGCCGGTAACGCCCGTAAGGCTGAAGCTGTCTTCGTCCGGGTCATGGTCGTTCGACAGGAGATCGGCGATGGCGACCTGCATCCCATGCCCCGCGACCACCGCCTCCAGCGTATCATTCGCCGCGATGGGGGCGGTGTTGACGACGTTTTCGAGCAAGAAATGCCCGGCGGTCAATTGCGAGACCGACACCCCGTCGAGGGTCAGCCGTCCCCCCGCCCCAAGATCGAGAAACGCCCCGGCGTCCCGGTCCTCGAACAGTGCCAATGCGTCCTCGGCGGTGCGGATGGCCCTGAACCCGTCGAAGGCCAGTTGATCGCGGATAATATCGAAATCGACGATGCGTGTGTCGCCGAGCGTGTCGTTTTCGAACGAGAACACATCCGCGAATGCGCCGAAATCGGCGTCGTGGCGGTCGCCTTGCACGATGTTGAGGCCGCCGCCGCCGCTGATCCTGTCTGCGCCTGAGCCGCCGAACAGCCAGTCCTGACCCGCGCCGCCGATCAATCTGTCGTTGCCATCGCCGCCATCGACGAGCGCATTGCCGTTGCCGGTCTCGATGCGGTCATTTCCGCCGCCCGCATGCAGGATGACGGGACCGTCCGAGACGGTTACGGTGTCATTCGCATCGGTCCCCTGAAGCCGCGCGCCGATCCCGGCAACGGTGCCATCGGCAAAGGCCACGGGGATCGAGAATTGCGCGGTATCGCCGTCGGTGAAGATCGAGTCGATCAACGCGTCATTCAGCCATGATGAAATCGTCACCAACGCCTCGGCATATCGCACATCGCCCGTACCATTCAGCAGGGCCGCCGTTCCCCCCCATGCGGAGGCGGCGAAAAAGCCGCTTAGGGTGTCGTCATTGCCGCCCGCTTCGGAGATTGCCTGAAGATCGGCCCAGGTCGTATCGGCGTCGAGGGACAGGCTGGTGCCGCTCCCATTGCCATAGACCGAATAGAGCGCCGAGCGCGCATCGAAATCATCCTGCAAGAACCGTTCGGCGGAAAAGCCTGTCATCCAATTGGCCAGTTCCAGTGCGGCGTCGTTGCCCGTTGCCGCGATCTGGCCGACGACCATGCCGAACCAATCCTGCCAGTAGACCCGATCGATGGCGGTGCCGTTGAAGCTGCGCAAGACGCCCGTGATGTCGCCATCCTGAAAAGGCGCTTCGGCGCGGATGCCGGTCAAGGGGCGCCCCAGCTGGCTGTTCAGGGTTTCACCATTGACGTAATAGTCGAGATAATCCTGCAAGGCCCCGTCCAGCCGCGCCGACAAGACCGATGCTGCATGACTGCCATCGGGGGCCAGCGATGCGGCATAGAACAGGTCGCGCAGGCCCCATGCCTGTTCGCGCAGTTGTGCGCCGAAATCGACGGCGCCGCGCTCGGTCAAAAAGGCACCATTCGCCCAGAGCGCGCGGGCCGATCCGGCCTCATGCGCCAATCCATCGGCATAATAGCGATCGCCGGTAACGAGATAGGAGAGATAATATTCGCTCGGCTTATGCGAGGCGCTGTTTTGACCCGCCAGCCCGTCATTCGTCAGATCGACGACCCCGCCGGTGCCTGCCACATCCTTTTGCACGCCCGTATGGAAGGAATTGAAATCCGCGTCTTCGAGAAAATACGCTTCGCCCGTTTCCGGGTTGCGATAATAATTCGAAAAAGCGCCGTATTGGTCGGTCAGGGCGAGCATGGCGGCGCGGGCATCGGCATCCTGCGTCACCAGATAGGAATGCTGATCGTCGGTCAGAACGCCATAGCTGGGCGATGTGCCGGTGCGTCCCCGGTCCTGATCGATCCCGCCGATATTGTCGATGCCGCCCAGTTCCAGCGGGTCGAATGTCGCGTTCGGATCATTGAGACGCAGGGCATATTCATCCGCATCGTTCAGGGTCAGCGTCTCGTCGACCATCGGCAGCAGGCCCGTCGCCCGCATCGCGGCGATGTCATAGATCGCATGGGCGGTATTGGGGGTGTCTGCTGTCGAAAAACTCTCGCGCCAGACCGTGAAATGCGGCTGGGTCAGGCTGTCATTCGACAGGACCTCGACCCCGTTTTGGCGCAAGGCATAGGCATAGGTCACCGGGGTCAGTGTCGTCGTATCGATATTGTCATTGCCGATAACGACCGAGGTATCGATGGTGCCATCGGCTTTTACCGTCACATCGGCGCGCAGGGACAGGCCGTTTTCAAAGGTCGTCTCGACCCGCGATTGTTGGGTAAGGGGACCGCTGAGCCATGGGCTGCTCGCCCCGGATAGCAGATCGGCCAATTCGACGACTTCGCCATCGATTTCGACCTCGAAGCTGTAATCCTGTGCAGCCGCCAGATCGGCCAGCGAGGCGGAGGGCAGGGCGGTCGATGCGCCGGATCCCGCCGTCAGCGTCAGCGAGGCGGTGCCATCGGGGCCGCTTTCGGGATTCTCAATGCTGAGGACGGCATGTTTGATCGATCCATCGGGCCAAGTGGCCTTCACATCGACTTGCAGGGGAATGGCATTCCCGGCGACCGTGGCCGTTATCCCGGCGGTGGCATCGAATTGCCCCTCGCTGAAAACATGGCCGATTGTGGTGATCCGGCCAGTGTTTTCGGCAAGATTGTCAAGCAGAATGGATACCGTCATCATCGCCCCTGAAATCGCTTTATACGGTAGAGGCACGCCGTGCCTTCACTGCATAGTTGCTTAGAAAGATCGGCGATCAAGTCGGATCGGGAAGTGCGTCAAGACCTGAGCATTTCCTGACGTTCTTTGGCTCACCCTGATCGCCGATCACTCTAATTCAGGAAATACGATCGCCATACGCAATCAGAAAAAGGAAGGCGTGTAAGATAGAATGGATGCACACTTTACGCGAACGCCGTAAGGGCCGGAAAACAGGATCGCGATTGGGGATGGCGTGGATCGCCGCTATCCCTTCTTGAACGGTGTGAAATCGCCCAAAAGGTCCATTTCCTCGCCGATCAACTCGGCTTCATGCTTCACAAAGCGGCGCACCGCTTCGCGAAAACCGGGATCGGGGATAAAATGGGCCGAATGCATTTCGGTCGGCACATATCCGCGCGCCAGCTTATGCTCGCCCTGCGCGCCCGCCTCGACGGTGCCGAGACCATGCTCAATCGCATAATCAATGGCGCGGTAGTAGCAAAGCTCGAAATGCAGACAGGGGTGATGCTCCGTACACCCCCAATAGCGCCCGTACAGGGCCTCGCGCCCGATGACATTCATGGCTCCGGCAACCCATCGGCCCTCGATCTCGGCCATGACGAGCAGGATGTCGTCGCGCAGGCGATCCTGTGCGATCTCGAAGAATTCGCGGGTCAGGTAAGGCGTGCCCCATTTGCGCGCGCCCGTGTCCTGATAGAACACCCAGAACGCATCCCAGTGCTCGGGCCGGATATCGTCGCCGGTAAAGGCGTGAACGCTTACCGCCGCATTGGCCTGTTGCCGTTCCTTGCGGATATTCTTGCGCTTGCGGGAGGCGAGATCGGCGAGAAAGCCGTCGAAATCGGTGTAATCGCGATTGCACCAGTGGAATTGCTGCGCCCGCCGCCCCAGAAATCCGGCTTTGACGAGGCGTTCTTTCTCATCGGCGGTGCAGAAATTGACATGGACGGAGGATAGCCGGTTCTCGGTCGCCACCTGCGTCATCCCGGCAATCATCGCGTCCGATGCAAGCTCCGGATCGGCATCGGGATGCACCAGCAGACGCCTGCCTGTCACCGGCGTGAAGGGGATCGCGGATAGCAGCTTCGGGTAATAATATCCGCCCGCTCGCTCGAAGGCTTGCGCCCAGCTGTGATCGAAGATGAACTCGCCATAGGAATGCCCCTTCGCGTAAAGCGGCATGACCCCCAGCACGGCGCCGGTCGCCTCATCTTCGGCGAGCAGGTGCTTCGGGTCCCATCCTTCCGCTGCACTGGCCGAGCCGCTTTCCTCAAAGGCGCTGAGAAAGCGATAGGTGGCGAAGGGATCGAGGGCGCGGCCCCCGTCTGCCGTCTCCGGCGCGGCACAGGCATCCCATCGCTCCGGCGTCGTCGCGCCGATGCCGTTCAACAGGCTGATACTGATGCGCGAGTCGCTGTCCACGGCACGTCCTTTTCCCCTATGCAGGTGGTTCCATAGAGCGCCGATTCAAGCGCTTTGCTGTCTCAGGCGTCCATTGGGGGAAGGAAATTTTCGAATGTGATCTGGTCGCAGTGATCGCTGACGGCATCGGCCTGCGCCGCCGAACGGATCGTCCATGTGAAAACCGGCACGCCCCGCCCGCGCAAGGCCACAATGGGCGGGGTGTCGAGACTGTCGGCACCATATGACACGAAGTCGGCGCCACATTCCTCAAACATCGCCATTTCGGCCAGTGCCCGGCGGTGATCCGCCTGAATATGGGCATCGTGGGGATGCTCGAAATCATAGGAGACGATGCCGCGCCGGATTTCGGGCGCGGCATCCCGGACCGCGAGAACGGAATGGGGGTTGAACGACATGATCGCACAGGTCGCGGCATGACCGCTCGCCCGAACGATGTCGCAGACCCGACGCTCCAGCGCGCCGTCGGTCGGGCCGAACGCGCCGCTTTGATCCTTGATCTCGATGAGGGTGCAGACGCGCCCGTCGATTCGATGCAGCACGGTTTCCAGATCCGGGATCGTGCCTCCGCCCAGCAACGCCGTTGCACGCAGATCTTGGGCGGTCCGGTCGGAAACGATGCCGGATTCGCCGGTCAGACGCGTCATCTTGTAATCGTGAAAAACCATCGCCTCGCCATCGGCAGAGACCTGAACATCCAGCTCGATGGCATAGCCGCCCGCGATGGCGGCATCGAAAGCCGCCATCGCGTTTTCGGGTCGGCCTGCTGTCTTATCGTGCAAACCGCGATGGGCAAAGGGCCGCGCCCAGAAAGAAGGAGATAACCGCATCACGCCGTGACGATCTCGAAGACACCCTCGACTTCGACGGGCACGCCGAAGGGCAGCGAAGCGACGCCGACCGCTGCCCGCGCATGGGCACCTTTTTCGCCGCCCAATGCCTCGGCGATCAAGTCGGATGCACCGTTGATCACCGCCGGATGCTGCTCGAAATCAGGCGTCGCCGCGACAAAGCCGCCCAGCCGCACACAGCGCGCAACTTTTGACAGATCGCCATCGCAGGCGGCCTTCAATTGCGCCAGAAGGTTGATTGCACAGGTGCGGGCTGCATCCACCCCGTCTTCGAGATCGACATCGCGCCCCAGCAACCCCCGATTCGCACATTCACCACCGGCCATCGGCAATTGACCGGAGATGAATACCAGCGCACCGGATACGACATAGGGAACGTAATTCGCCGCAGGCGCCGGGGCCTCTGGCAAGGTCACGCCCATTTCCGCTAGCCTCTCCTCGATCGTCCGCTCGTCACCGTTCATGTCACCCTCCCAGCATGTATCTTTGACTCGATCTTAGTTTCGTCACGATCGAAGCGCACGGGAGATTTCGCCGACACTTAACGAATTTTGCGCAATCGGCGCGCAGTGTGATCGCAGATCAAACGTTGAGTTCGCTTTTAGATGGTTCGATGCTTGACGTTCGTGGGTAAAAACGTACGATGAAGAAAAAGCTGAAAAGGATTGGAAATGAATAGATTCAGGCTGTTTTTCCTCTCCTGTTTTCTGGCTATACCTGCGCCTGTATTCGCGGAGGATGCCTCGCCCGATGCGATTGAGAAGCGTCTTCCCGGCCATCGCGCCGTCTACGAGCTTTCATTGGGCGAAACGCGGGAGACGACGGCGATTTCCGGGGCCGATGGGCGCTATGTCTTCGATCTTGAGGATGTCTGCGAGGGGTATACGCTCAATGAACGACTCGTGGTGCGTCTGGCGCGCGAAAGTGGATCGATCCTGACGGATTATCGTCTGTCAGCCTATGAAACCGAAAGTGGCGATCTCTACAGATTCTCGACGGAAACGGAGTTTAACGGCACGACGGGGCAATCCGCCGCCGGTAATCTCAGCATCGAGGAAGAGGGCGCGGAGGTCGATTACGAGGATAGCGACGATATCAGCTTCGACGAGGAGGTCTTGCCCCCGCTCGCCCATATCCGCGCGATCATCGAGGCGGCAATGGCGGGAAAAACGCGCTATGCGGCCACGGTCTTCGATGGCGATATCGAAAAGCCTGTCTTCTATGCCGTGACCCGGATTGCTCCTTCGGGCGAGACGAAAACGGATCATATCGAGGGGGCCGAATATCTGGACGGACATGCGAGCTGGCGAATCGATTCGGTCTATTTTCCACCGGCCGAGCCGGATCAGGTCGAAAGCTCTGTCCCCGAATTTCGGTTTACGGGCATCCTATACGACAATGGCGTCGTGATGGATCTTGTACTCGATTATCTCGATTTCTCGCTGAACGCGAGGCTGGCCGAACTCGAAATTCATGACAATGGATGCTAATTCAGCCCGTGCAAGCTATGACTTAACCATCGGGCTTTCAGGTTAAATCCCCTCCAGAACATTAAATCCCTCAAAGATCGGGGGGCCGAGATACATATGCTTGGCGCTGCCTGCATCCTTATGGGCGAGCCTAAAGCTTTCGGAGGTCGTCCAATCCCGAAAGGCCCGCTCGCTGGCCCAGCGGGATTTTGAGATATAAAGCGTATGATCCGCCGCCGCCGGGCCGCGCAGCATCGTGAATTCAAGGAAACCCGGCGTGCCCTCCAGATGCGAATCCCGGTCGCGCCACACCGTTTCAAAAGCCTCCTCCGAGCCTTTCGCGACCTGAAAACGGTTCATTGCAATATACATCGCCCGTGATCCCCTAACCCTGCATCATGGATGTTTTTCAATGGCCTGTTCACCATGTCCGGCCCTATGTTCAATGTTGTATAATCCGAGCCGGACCCTGTGGACAGGATGATTGACCCTGCCCAAGGCGGTACTTTGGCGCAACACTTGCTTTTCGGAAAGTGCTGTCATCTCGTCGCGGGGACGTGATCCCATGACGCGACCATGATGTCCTATGCTAGGACACATGCGGATTAACGGTGGCTTTGGGTCTGGAAGAAAGCCACTGGCCGACTAAATCGCGCCCGAAAGCGCATAATGGAATACGGAGCCACCCTTTGAAGGGCGACCATGCGGATCGCACTTGTGAAGAATGGGGGGCGCTCCGAAGTCTTCGGAAGGAACGGGTTCGTGACGGTTACTCAATTTTCGGTGGGCTTTGCCCTTCTTGCGACAACTGCCTGTACGCAGATCCCTGCCGATGCGCCGGTCTACGCGCCGCCCCTGACGACAACGGGCGCAACATCGGTCAGTTATGATCCCCCGGCTCCATCGGCTGTGCTGCCTGCGGCGCCGATTTATACCGCGCGCTATGAGGCTCCTGTTATCCAATCGCAGGCCCCGGCCGGGCCACTGTATCTGCCCCCGGCCGAAGCCCCGGTTGTAGAGGCTCCCGCGCCGCAAGTGGCCGCGATCCAGACCGTGGCCCCGCAAGCCCCCATCGTTCGGGTCTTGGCGTCCCCGGCCCCCGTTCTGGCGGCAGTCCCGGCCCCCATCCCGGCCCCGGTTGTCCAAGCGCCGCCCGCCCCGCGCTATCAAGCCATCCCCACCATTCCCGCCCAAGCGCCTCAATACACGCCCGTGCCCGAAGCGGCGCCCGCCCCCCCGCCTGCTCCGCTTCCCGTCACGACCGCCGAGGCCCGTGATCTAACGCTGCGTGAGCGGATCGCGGTATTCGGCGAGGCGGAGACAGTGCGCCCGCAGAGCACTGGCAGGCAGTTTCGGGCCATCGAGGTTGCCAAGCTGACCCCCCGCCGCGAAAGCCCCTTCGATGCGCCTGAACCAAGCACGCCGGGGTTGCAGGTGACCACGGCGGAGCCGTTTTCGATCTCCACAAATCCGAGCGGCCAGCCCTATTACCTGAACAGCACGCCCCCGGCGATCGAGTACCACATTCCGCATATCCCGCAGGAAGAACCGCTCTGGTGCTGGGCCGCCGCGGCACAGCAGGCAATCGGCTGGGTCAATAACGGGCGCGCCCCCGCACAATGCGCCATCGTGGCCCTCGCCCATGGCCTGAATGTGCAGGAATGCTGCGCCGACCGCGAAGGCATCTGCGCCCGGACCGGCGAAATCCCGGCCATCGAAAAGCTCGTGGAGCGCTTTGGCGGCATGGGGCAAGAATTGGCAACGGTGCCGCGCGATCCGCAGACGGTCTATAACATCCTGCGCCGGGGCGACACGTTGCTCATCCGTTTGCGCCCTGCGCCGCATGATGAAGCCGTCGGTATCCGTCACATGATCATGGTGCGCGGCATCGAATGGTTGCGCCTGCCCAATAATCAGCTTCAGGCGACCCTGCTCTATAACGACCCTCTCGGAGCCGGTGAGCGCGCCGTGAATTTCGACGAGATCGAAGGGTTTTTCGAACAGGCGCTGGTCATCAGCAAAACCTGAGGGGCTTTTTTGTCGCAGGTTCCTTCATGTCACCTTGAGGGGCATTATCTGCGACTTTTGAGAGACTCCGGTGTGACCTGTGGTGCCGGTCACACCGTCTTGTCGTTATTTCAATTGAACTTTCCATGGGTTTATGGTTCTGAAACCATGCTGTCGCCGGGATTGCTCCGGGCGCAACCGCAACATATGGAATGCTGAATGACGTTTGACGAGCTTGCACTCGATCCCCGTGTCCTCGAAGCGGTGAAATCCACCGGGTACACCACGCCGACCCCTATTCAGGAACAGGCGATCCCGCCTGCCCTCGAAGGGCGCGATGTGCTGGGCATCGCGCAAACCGGAACGGGCAAGACCGCGTCATTCAGTCTACCGATGATTACCCGCCTCGCGAAAGGTCGCGCCCGTGCGCGCATGCCCCGCTCGCTCGTGCTCTGCCCCACGCGAGAGCTTGCTGCGCAGGTGGCCGAGAATTTCGAGACGTATTCGGCGAATGTAAAGCTTAATATGGCCCTGCTGATTGGCGGCGTATCCTTTGGGGATCAGGACAAAAAGATTGACCGGGGCGTCGATGTCCTGATCGCGACGCCGGGCCGCCTGCTCGATCATTTCGGGCGCGGAAAACTGATGCTGAATGGAATCGACATCATGGTGGTGGATGAAGCCGACCGGATGCTCGATATGGGATTCATCCCCGATATCGAAAAGATTTTCAGCCTGACGCCCTTTACCCGCCAGACCCTCTTTTTCTCGGCGACGATGCCGCCTGAGATCCAGCGTATCACCGATACTTTCCTGCAAAACCCCGTCCGGGTCGAGGTGGCCCGTGCCTCCACCGCCGCCGAAACCGTGACACAATCGCTGTATCATGTCGGTTCGGATCGCAAGGATGGTCTTCCCAAGGCCAAGCGCGAGGTCTTGCGGTCGATTATTCAGGATGAAGGCGACGCGATCACCAACGCGATCATCTTCTGTAATCGAAAGCGCGATGTGGCGGTCCTGCATAAATCGCTCGAAAAACACGGCATGGATGTCGCTTCGCTCCATGGCGATCTCGATCAACGGGTGCGGATGCAGGTGCTCGACGCCTTCCGCAATGGCAAGATCAAATTGCTCGTCGCGTCGGATGTCGCGGCGCGGGGGCTGGATATTCCCGATGTGAGCCACGTCTTCAACTTCGACGTTCCAACCCATGCGGAGGATTATGTCCACCGCATCGGGCGCACGGGGCGCGCGGGGCGCAGCGGGAAGGCGTTTACGCTGACCACCCGACCCGATCAGAAATATCTCGATAAGATCGAGGAGATGCTGGGCAGTCCGATTCCGGTGACCGAAGGCGGATCGGCTCCGACCCCTGCTCTGGCCGCCGAACCGCAGGACGAGGCGAGCGCCGATGCGCCTAAGCCCGAAAAATCGAAGCGGGTCTCGCGCGGGGGGCGCGGATCGCGCAAATCCGGCGAAGAACGCAAGCCGGAACAGCGCGAAGAAGCCCCTGTCGAGGCCAAAGTGGAACCGACACCGGCACCCGCACCCAAAGAAAGCGCGCCGGAGGAGAAATCAGAGCGCCGTTCCAGTCGCGGCAAACGCTCTGAACGGCCCGAACGTGGCGGCGAGCGGTCCAAGGGCCGTGACGATCGCGGAGGGGGGCGCAGCCCGCGTGGATTGGGCGATCATATGCCCGCTTTCATGCTGATCCCGCTACCGGAACTGATCCGCCGCAAATCCGGTGACGACGAAGACGGTTCCGTCGCCGACGCCGCCTGATCAAGACGAGTGAATCGGGGCCGTGGCGAGAGTGGCGACTGTCCCGTTTTCTTGCAATGCCCGGCTCACCTTCGGGGATTTTTCCCTCGATGCCCGGATCGACACTCCCCTATCCGGCACCACCGCTCTGTTCGGTCCGAGCGGGGGCGGGAAAAGCACACTTCTGCGCGTGATTGCGGGGCTTGAGAACCGCGCCGAGGGTCATGTTGCCTTTGATGCGCAGGTCTGGGCCGATAGCGCAAAGGGCTTGTTTATCCCCGCCCATCGCCGCCCCGTGGGGGTCGTGTTTCAGGATGGGCGGTTGTTCACGCATCTGACCGTGGCCCGAAACCTGCGCTATGCCGACCGTCGCAGCCGCCACCGGGGCGGATCGATCGATATCGATACCGTGGTCGAGCGCCTGTCCCTCGCGCCTTTGCTGGACAGACGCCCCGGCACCCTGTCCGGGGGCGAGCGACAGCGCGTCGCGCTGGGCCGTACTCTGCTGACCCGTCCCGCCCTGCTGTTACTGGATGAGCCGTTATCGGCGCTGGACCGGGCGCGCAAGGCCGATATCCTGCCCTATTTGCGCGATTTGCCCGGCGCGTTCGGCATTCCGACGCTCTATGTCAGTCATGCCGTCGAGGAAATCGCGCAGCTTGCCGAGACCGTTATCGTTCTCGCGGAGGGGCGCGTGCGGGGGATCGGGCCAGTGGCGGATATGCTGGAGCGGATCGATCTGCAACCCGTCACCGGGCGCTTTGAGGCCGGGGCGCTGTTGGAGGCCCGCGTGACCTCGCAGGATGATGAATGGCGTCTGACGCGCCTTGATCTGGAGGGCCAGCCTCTCGTGATGCCGATGCTGACCGCGCTCAGTCCCGGCGAGGTGGTGCGCCTGCGCGTGCGTGCGCGGGATGTCGCGCTTGCCGTGACGCGGCCTGAGGGCATCAGCACGCGTAATATCCTGTCGGGAGTCGTTGATACCATCACGGCAGAGCCGGAAACGGCCTTTGCCGAGGTTTCCGTGGCCCTTGGCAGCCAGCGCATACGCGCCCGCGTCACGCGTGAAGCGGTGGCCGGTCTGGCCCTTGCGTCCGGTACGCCCGTCTATGCCCTGATCAAGAGCGCCAGTTTCGACCGGCGCGGCCTGACCGGGTCGCGGAGCGGGTAAGGTTCAGCGGCGCCGGAGCAAGGCGTGCAGCCGCTCGCGGGCAGGGGGAAGGGGGCGGTCGAGGTCGTTCTGGATTGCCCATGTCTCCAGAAAATACCCCGTCATCGTCAGGGCATCGGCCAGCGCAGCCCGGTCGGGCGCGACCTTGCTGGCGGTCAGAAAGGCGGGTAGGGGGAGCAGACGGTCGGCATAATCCGCGCCGGTCTCCGCCGTGACCGCCCGCCCCGATTTGGGCGATACCCATGCCAATCCCTCGCGCGATCCCGTCACCGCACAGCGGTTCAGGTCGAGGGCAAGCCCGAGTTCGGACAGGAGCATCACCTCCCACCGCGCATAGGCGAGCCGCCGCGCATCCGGTTCACCCAGCGCATCGAGCAGCGCAAGCGTACCGGCGTAGAGATCGGGCATGGCCGCGCGTTCAGGCAAGAGAGTGGTGAGCAGCGCGCGGGTGGAATCGAGGATCGCGAGCGCCTCACGATCCGCGAGCGCCATCGCCGCCCGCGAGCGCACAAGTTCAGCGGTGGTATAAGTCCCCAGATTCTCCGCCATCCGCCCCCGCCATGCGAGCAAAAGCTGGTTGCCGGGTTGCAGCGCCGCCGTGAAGCGCCTGCTTGCACCGCCATGCACAAGGCCCGCATGGCGGCCCTGTTCAGCGGTCAATGTCTCGATGATCGCGGCGTTTTCACCATGCTTGCGAACCGAGAGAAGAATACCTTCCGCGCGCCATTCCATCACGGCGACGTAGCGTGCAGGCCCCTGCGCTGCAAGGGATCAGGCGAAATGATGCAATGGCCCGTGGCCCGATCCGACGTCCAGCGTATCGGCACCCGCAATCGCGCGGGCGACATAGGCCTTTGCCGCGCGAGCCGCTGCGACCGGATCGTCGGTTTGTGCCAGCTGCGTTGCCAGCGTGGAAGATAGCGTGCAGCCGGTTCCATGGGTATTGCGCGTGGGAATCCGGTTCCCTTCCAGCCAGACTCCCCCTGTGGCGGTGGCGAGGTAATCGGGACTATCCGCCCCCGCCAGATGCCCGCCTTTCAGAAGCACCGCTTCCGGTCCCAGCGCCCGCAGGCGGTCGGCGAGGCCGGGCATTTGCTCGCGATGGGTGATTTCTGTATCGTTGAGCAGGGCGGCGGCTTCGGGCAGGTTCGGGGTCAGGATTGCGGCGAGGGGCAGCAGGCGCTCACGCAGGGTCTCGACCGCTTCGGGGTCCAGTAGTCGGTCGCCTCCCTTCGCGACCATGACCGGATCGAGCACGATTCGCCGCGCATCCCGCCGGGTCAGCACTTCGGCAACCCGTGTGGCGATGGCCGCATTCGCAATCATCCCGATCTTGACCGCATCGACACGAATATCGTCGAACACCACATCGATCTGCTGCGCCACGAAATCGGGGGACAGAAGCTCGACGCCGAAAACGCCGGTTGTGTTCTGGGCGGTGAGGGCGGTGAGGGCGGCCATCGCATAGCCGCCATTCGCTGAAATCGCTTTGATATCCGCCTGAATTCCGGCCCCGCCTGAGGGGTCTGATCCGGCAATCGAGAGAACGGTAGGAATCATCAGGCTCTCCATGCTTTGGCCAATGCGCTGGCGGCGGTTTTGGGGTCCGGGTTATCGGCAATTGCCGAGATGACGGCCATGCCGCTGGCCCCCGCCGCACGCAAGGTCGGAACATCCGCTTCGACAATCCCGCCGATCGCCACGACCGGCACGTTCGAGCATGTGCAGATATTGCCCAGACCGATGGCGCCGATCGGAACGGCATGATCGGATTTGCTTTTCGTCGCCCGGAAAGGGCCTGCTCCGATATAATCGACGAATTGCCAATCGATCGATTTCACTTGGGCACTGTTGCTGGTCGATAATCCGAGGATGGCATCGGGGCCGAGTATATCGCGTGCGATTTCCAAGGGAATATCGCCCTGACCGATATGGCCGCCCGCGGCACCGATGGCCGCGATGAGATCGATCCGGTCATTGACGATCAACGGCACGCCCAGCGGATCGAGGGCCTGTTTCAACTGTCGTCCGAGCGAGACGAAATCGGTGTCCCCCAAGACCTTGTTCCGCAATTGTACGACGGTCGCTCCGCCTCGCGCGGCGGCGAGGGCGATTGCAAGGGTCTTTTCCGCCGGGGCCGGGGCGGTGATGTAATAGAGGGATAGGTCCAGTGCATGGTTCATATCATACCCGCCGTATCTTTGCGCCCGCCTGCAAGCGATCGGCATCCATACCCGCCAGCGCATCCAGAAACGCGACGGCAAAGCTGCCCGGTCCCTGCGCTGTCTCGCCCGCCTGTTCACCCGCAAGGCCGTAATAGGCCAGCGCCGTAATCGTCGCTTCAAAGGCATCGTCGCCAGTCGCCAGAAACGCCGCGACGATCCCGTTCAGCGCGCATCCCAAGGCGGTGACCGCTGGCATGATCGGATGGCCGTTGGCGACCCAAGCCTCGCGGGTGCCGTCGGTCACGAAGTCTTCTGCGCCCGTCACGGCGACGATTCCCCCCGTCCTCTGTGCGATGCTGCGGGCGGCGAGGAGGGCGCGATCCACGTCATCGGTTGCACCCACGCCTTTTCCGGTCTTCGCTGCCCCCGATAGAACAATGATTTCAGAAGCATTTCCCCGTGTGACGGTCGGGTTGAACGCCAGCAGGCGTTGTGCCGTTTTGTACCGATAGGATGTCGCCCCCACCGCAACGGGATCGAGCACCCAAGGGGTTCCCGCTTCGGAGGCGGCTTTGGCGGCTTCGACCATGCCATCGACCCAAGCGGGGGTCAGTGTGCCGATATTGATCGTCAGGGCCGAAGCGATGGTGGCAAATTCCGCCACCTCCTCGCGCGCGTGGACCATGGCGGGCGAGGCCCCGGCCGCAAGCATGACATTTGCCATGACATTCATCGCGACGTAATTGGTGATATTCTGTACGAGCGGCGCAGCGATACGCATCGCATCGAGGCGGCCAGCATGATCGGACATCTTGCCCCCTTGAGGCGCAGGAAACGGCTCGCACATTCGCTGACCGTGACTTCCTACGCCGGTACGATCCGGTTCAGGTTCCAAGGGTGCATCTCAGCCCGTTCGGGCGCCCCTGCCACTCGCAACCGATGTAAATACGTAAGCGGAGTATTTCAAGTCAGATACGTTACTTCTTTAATACGGTATAATCGACGATCATGTCATGGGGCAGGGCTTTATGAAGCGGGCGATACCGGATCGAAAAATCCTTCGAGACGGTTTGCCGGAGCGTCTCGAAGGTTTGTGTTAGGCTTTGTTTTGCCGGGTGTTTTGGCGATCCGATTACGGGCATCGGCGTCCCTGCCAAAACGGGCGGATCGCTTCGTCCAGCGCATCGCGGCGGGACAGGCCGATATCGGATAACCGCGTATCGCTCATCTCGCGCAGGCTGGCTCGCTCGCGGGCGATGGCATAGCGGTCAAGCGTGCTGCGCAGGGCGTTGACCAGCAGAACGATGAACCATGTATCACGGGTAGGCATCTGTTGCTCCACATATTGTAATGTATTGAGGTTTTGTCATCACTTGACGGAATGACTATCGCTTGCGATTATATATAAGGAAAACGAATTGATGTGATGTGAGGCATCACATAATGAAATTGGAGCGGTCATGTATCGCAATCTCGATATCGCTACCTTGCGCAGCCTGCTGGCCGTCATCGATACGGGCGGTGTGACCAAGGCGGCGAACCGATTGCATCTGACCCAATCGGCGGTATCGATGCAGATCAAACGGTTGGAGGATGCACTTGACCTCACGCTCCTGAATCGCGGAGGCCGAGGCGTGACGCCGACATCCGAGGGTGAACAGCTCGCCACCTATGCCCGCAAGATGGTCATGCTAAACGATACGGCCGTCGAGCGAATGGTCGCTCCCTATTTCGAGGGGGAGGTGTCTTTGGGGTTGCCCTGCGACTTGATTTATCCCCATGCGCCCACGGTGCTACGCCGCTTCGATAATGATTTCCCGCGCGTGCATGTGCGCTTTGTCAGTTCCTATACCAGCTCTCTCTTGGCCGATTTTCGGGCGGGCAAGCTCGATGTTATCGTGACGACCGAGGATCATCCCGACCCCGATGCCGAGACGATCAACGAGATGCCGCTGCAATGGTATGGGGCCATTGGTGGCCGAGCCTATGCCGAGCGCCCCTTGCGGTTTGCATCCGCATCGCATTGCTCGTTCCGTCCGATTTCCATCCGCGCGCTCGACGAAGCAGGGATCGCGTGGGAAAATGGCGTTGTCACCGAAAACGACGATGCCGCCCTTGCCGCCGCGAGCGCTGACCTATGCGTCACGACCTTGCTGGGCTGTGGCGATGCGGTGCAGATCGAGCCGGTTCCTGCGGGGGCGAAGTTGCCCGTCCTGCCACAGATTTCGTGCAACCTCTATTGTGCGCAGGATACGCAAAATGCGAGCCTTGCGAAAGAATTGGCGCGTTACGTTAAGAATGCGTTTTCCTGATCCTTGGTCCCATGGAATGGCCGGAAGGGGCGGAAAAATTCGCACAGTGTAGAAACAATGTGAAACGCCCCTTCAAAACTCTCTACACGCGTCTTCTTTTCCGGGCGACGGTTGGCTATGTGTGTCTCGACAATCCCCAGATAGGCAGCATTATGACCGATTTCTCCCATCCTGCTCCGATGATGCAAGGTAAGCGTGGCCTCGTGATGGGGGTTGCGAATGATCATTCGATCGCCTGGGGCATCGCCCGGACGCTGGCGGCGCAAGGCGCGGAGATGGCCTTCACCTATCAGGGCGACTCGTTCGGCAAGCGAGTCAAGCCTCTGGCGGACAGTGTCGGTTCGTCGCTCGTCCTGCCTGCCGATGTTCAGGATGCGGATAGTTTGGATGCCGTCTTCGGGGCGATCGCGGCGGAATGGGGGCAACTCGACTTTCTGGTTCATGCCATCGCCTATTCGGACAAGAACGAACTGAAAGGCCGCTATGTCAATACAACGCGCGCCAACTTTCTGAATACCATGGATATTTCGTGTTTCTCGCTCACCGATCTGGCCAAGCGGTGTCAGCCCCTGATGACCGATGGCGGCTCGATCGTTACGCTGTCTTATCTTGGGGCAGAGCGGGTTTTGCCCAATTACAATGTCATGGGCGTTGCGAAAGCGGCTCTGGAGGCGAATGTGCGCTATCTCGCCGCTGATCTCGGCCCGGATGGCATCCGCGTCAATGCCGTATCGCCGGGGCCGATGCGCACGCTGGCCGGATCGGCGGTCGGATCGGCGCGTAAGGTCTATGGCTTCAACGCCCGCAATGCCCCCCTCAGACGCACGGCGGCACTGGATGAGGTGGGCGGCGCGGCGCTGTATCTGTTGTCGGATATGGGGGGCGGTACGACGGGGGAAACGCTTTATGTCGATTGCGGTTTTCATGTCATGGGTATGGTCGCCGAAGAAAACCTCAACTAACAAGCGATTTGGTGGAGTTGAGAGTAGGTCGTTTTTCTGATACGGTGTAATGACGGCACCCGCTTGGGTGGCACTACGACACTTTTGGAGACGACCAATGGCTACTGGTACCGTTAAATGGTTCAACCCGACCAAGGGTTACGGGTTTATTGAACCGAGCGAAGGCGGCAAAGACGTATTCGTGCATATCTCTGCCGTTCAGAATGCGGGCCTGACGGGCCTCGCGGACGGCCAGAAAGTCAATTACGAGATCGAAACTGACCGTCAGGGGCGAAGTTCGGCCGGGGCGATCGAGCTGATCGACTGAAACCAGCGAGTTTTGACGCCCATCATTACTGTGCCCCCCGTTTTCGCGATTTCTAGGCCCGTGGCCTATAGGATCATGCGGGGGTTGCTATTGTCTTGAGCTATAGTTCGGGACTGAATGGATCATCGACATGCAGCGTTGGGCGGCGTGGATCTGACGCTGACGCTGCATTTTGCGTCGTCATCCGGCGCTGTCATCTTGTGGCGGCGGGCCATCATCGCCATGGCAAGGATCAACAGGGCGAGCGGCATCGGTTCATTCACCATGCCCCGCGCCGCCGTGATGAACACGTCGTCCTGTAGCCATTCGATGCCTGTATTATCGCGGATGATGTCTGCGAGGCTCCGGTCATTGATCCATGACACCATGGTATCCTCGAACATCCGTTCGTACCAGAATCGATCTCCGCTGCGCAGGCGCGTGAATTGATCGCCGATAATCGCTGCGTTCAGTGCCCCGACGATGGCCCCGTCCAATGGGTTTTCCATCAACGCGCCCAGAAACGGATCAAGCCCGTCCAGCGTGGCCCCGTAGAGCGATTCCAGTTCTGCGATCAAGAGCGGATCATCGGTGAGTTCGGACCATGATTCCACCGGGTCGAGACCATAGGCGGCGCGCAGAAGATTATAATCCGCAAGGCCAACATCGCGCCCACGGGCGATATTGCGTGCCAGCAGGTCGCTGTCTTCGCCATCCCCTGCATTGAGGAAATTACGCAGTTCCGACGACATCGCCGCATCCACCGCCATCGCGTCCTGTGCCGCCAACCCGCGCAGGAGCGGATCGGCGCCGTCCCCTTCAAGGAAAGTCTCAGGCGTAAAGAACCCGTCGCTCAGTTTCAGGTGACCTTGTGCAATGGGGTCGCCGTTTTCGGCCAGCCGCTCCAACTCATCCGGAATCATCGAGTGGCAAAACCGGAATGCACAGGTCGAGAATTCGGTGGTCATGCCCGCATTGACCCCGGCATCATAGCCGGAATAAGCCCCGATACCGTCTTCTCCGAGCAGTTTTGGCAACCAGTCGTTATAGGTGATCGCCTGAATCTGTGCGCCAACCAAGGAGCGCGATTCCTGATACACCCGCTCGCCCGACCAGTCGGGATTGGCATCGGACAGCGTGTCGGCAATGCGGTTATGCTCGCGGGCAAAGACCGTGTGCATGCTGATCAATTGCTGTTGCTCATTGACGCGGGCATCCCCGGCCAAGAATTGCCCATCGGCATCGCGGGGCAGATTGCCATCCGCGCCGAGGCGCAGGCGACCCGTGCCGTCATTCATACGTAATTGGGCGGCTTTAGTCTCGTCTGATCCATAGACCATCGATGCATCGATATAGGCGGTGATTTCGTTGACCGCCACGCCATTGACCTGACTGGCACGATCCACAGCCTTGAGGTCGCCTCCGAGGGCAAGGTCGCCGGTTCCGGCGGTTTCGGCGGTCTTGGTAATGTCATGGTCGACGAATTGGCCCCAAGCCCAGAACATGCTGCTCAGGCCCTCGTCGCCGGTTGCATTGGGGGCGGCGGTTGTCGCGATGGAGACATCGCGGGCGGTGGGGCCGCTGGCACGGGTCAACGTTTCCGAGGTCGTCGATGCGCCCGGTGCGGTCAGCAGGCCGGTATGGGCCGCGCCCCATTCGGTATTGGCGAGGTTGTTGCCCCGGCCCGAATAACTGCGAAATTCGATCCCATCGACCGCGATCGAGGCGGGAGAGGCAACAACGCCGTTATTGCACCCGATCAGCGCGCCCAGCGCATTGGTGCACAGGCTGGTGGCATTGGCGGTATCGGCCAATATCATGCCGAGGGTGAGACCAGAAAAGAGGGTAAGATAGCGCATAATCATCTCTCCAGTGCCAAAGCCTTTTGGAGAAGTAACACGCAAAACTCACACCAAAGTGAACGACCGTGAAGATACAAAGTGCGATCGAGCGCGAAATCCGATCATGCCGCGCGGAGCGTTGTGCCAAGCGATGCGCACCGCGAGGAGACGCCCAAGACCGGTGGATCAAGCGCGGCGCTGAAGGCCGTCGGGGGGCGCCGCGACAAAAGCGGCGTTTAGCACCGATTGCCGTGCCGTCAGCATTGACAGTCGATGCCGCTTAAGCCTATAGGAAATCCATCGTTTTTCGGCTCTTGAAATGATCTTCCCGATGGTAACCCTTTGGTGATTATTGATCGAGTAGAAACGTCTCAGTGCTGAAATAGACTTGAACAAAAGCAATCGCTTAGTTCTTGGGGAATAGTTTAACGGTAGAACAGCGGACTCTGACTCCGTCGGTCGTGGTTCGAATCCACGTTCCCCAGCCACTGAATTCATTGAAATGGTCAACGCTTTTTGTTTTCGCGACACTGCCAGTGCGGCGTTGCCGGGATATGCGCCGTCCGAATCAGAGAAGGGCCGCGCGGTCCTGTTCTTCTTCGATGCAGGGTTTGAGATAGCGCATCGCGCGGTAGAAATTGCCCACGGAGCAGGCGAAGCGCGCATCCTCGACAATTTGCCGCCGGGTTTCATCGCGGAAATGGGCGGCGAGGGCGTCTAGGGCGGTGTCGATATCGTACAGATCATCGGGTTCCGTCAGATCCCCTTTGAGCGCCTTTTGCGCCGCGTAATAGGCGCGGGTTGCCGGGCCGATCACGTCTTTCTCGTCCAGCGCTTCGCGCAGGCGCAGGATGGCCGCATCTTCGGAGCGGATCACGATTTGCGTTCGGCGGGGACCGTTCTCGACGATGACCCCGTTGATCAGCACCTGCTCGCGCGGCGCGAGCTTGAGGGCGAGTCCCGGCATCGGTATATTCCTCATCTGGGCGGCGCGGAGCGAATGCTCTCCCAATGCCGAACAGGAGCAACCTTATACCCTTTTCCTCAAGACCGCGTAAATTGGCGCGGTCGAAACAATGTTTTCATGGCTAACGGTGTGAAATACATCGGAAATTGGTAAAGAGCGACAAAGAGAGAGAATAAGGGGTTCTCCGGCGCGGCGGCCAGAAACAGCGTGACATTGCGATTGCCCCAAAGGATGCCGACCGCTCCGGCGATCCCATCGGTCGTGCGGCGCTGTGCGGCGCGGTAGGCGAGGAGTTGCAGCCCGAAATTCGTTACCGTGACCAGCGCGAGGACACCGAGCGCGAGCAGGGGCGCGCGGCGCGTCGTCTCGACCACACCATCGAAGACCGGTAGCAGAAAGACCAGCATCCCAAGGGCAGTGATGCCGTCAAAGGCAAGGCGGTGGCGCTCGATCCGGGCGGCCCCGACCGTGCGACGCACCGCCATTGCGGCAAGCGTGCCGCCCATGACGATCAGGGCAAGCTGTCCGGCCAGCCGCCATCCATCGAGCGCCACCGTATCGCCGAGCAGAAACAACACGACGAGCGGGCCGATGAAGGGGGTGATGAGGCTGGCCACGATGGCGACTTCAAGTGCGATGATCGCGTCCAGCCCCATCATCAGGCATAACCCGGCGGCCGAGGCGATGGGAGGAGCGGCATGGGCATAGACCAGCGCCATGCGCATATCGTCCGGCAGGCCAAGGGCACTCGCAATCATATGCAGCAGGACCGGCGTTGCGACGATCAAGCCGAAGGACAAGCCCAGCGTGCGCAGGATGCGCCCCGGTGACAGGGCATTGCGGGCCAAGGTCGGCAGGTCGATGCGCATCATGGCCAACGCAAAGACCATCGCGACGAAAAAGGGCAAGGCGGGCCGCAGGGCCGCCCCGGCATCCTGAAACAACAGGGCGGCGAACATGCCGACCACGAGGGTCCAGCGGGCATTGCGGCCCAGCCATTCGAGCGCCCGCAGCGCGGCAGTCATGGAGAATTCCGCATACTCTCCGGCAGCCATGTGGCCAGTTCGGGGGCCAGTACGAGCACGATGACCATCACCACCATGATCAGGAACATGGGAAACGCCGTCTTGGCGATATAGCCCATCTCATGCTGTGTAAGGCCCTGCATCACGAACAGGTTGAAGCCGATAGGCGGTGTAATCTGTGCCATCTCGACGACCACGACGACAAAAATGCCGAACCAGATCATATCGAAGCCCATCTCGCGGAAGGCCGGGATATTCACCATCGGCTCGACAATGGCCATGGTCAGGACGACCGAGGATATCCCGTCGAGAAAGCAGCCGATGACGATGTAGAACAGCGTCAGCGCGGCGATAAGCTGAAACACACTCAGATTCTGCTCGGCGATAAAGGCGGCGAGCGCGCGGGGCAGGCCGGTGAACCCCATCGCAAGCGCAAGGAAGGCCGCACCCATCAGGATAAAGGCCACCATGGTCGAAGTCCGCACCGCCCCCATCAAGGAGGCCGAAAACGTCTCGAAACTCAACGAACGCTGGAGCGCCGCCATACTCAGGGAACCCAGCACCCCGAATGCCGCTGCCTCCGTCGCGGTGGCATAGCCCAGATACATCGACCCGATGACCAGCGTGATGAGCAAGAGAACCGGGATCAGGAAGCGCGAGGCATGAAGCTTGTCGCGAAAACTGACTTTCGGTTCGGGTTTCGGGCGCTGGCTAGGGAACAGGAAGTGCCACGCGACGACATAGGCCATGAACATCGCGGCCAGCGTCAATCCCGGCAGCACGCCCGCCATGAACAGCTTGGAAATCGACTCGTTGATCGTGACACCATAGACGATCAGCGTCAGGGAAGGCGGGATCATCAGGCCCAGCGTGGCCGCCCCCGCCAGCGTGCCCACGGTCATGAATTCGGGATACTCGCGGCGGCGCAGCTCCGGGATCGACATTTTGCCCACGGTGGTCAGCGTCGCGGCGGAGGAGCCGGAAACGGCGGCGAAGATGGTGCAGCCGACGATATTCGTATGCAGCAATCCGCCGGGCAGGCGCGCCATCCACGGGGCAAGGCCCTTGAACATATCCTCCGATAATCGCGTTCGGAACAGGATTTCGCCCATCCAGATAAACAGGGGCAGGGCGGTCAGGGTCCAGCTTGAGGAGGAGGACCAGATCGTCGTGATCATCGTATCCCCCGCCGGGCGGGTCGTGAACATCTCCATCCCGACCACGGCGACCCCCAGCAGGGCCAGCGCGACCCAGACGCCGGTTCCGAGCAGCAGGAACAGGACGAAGACGAAGAGAATCGTCAGGTATAATTCTTCCATCGATCAGGCCTCCAGAGGTGCGGCAGGGTCGCTATCCTTGACGGTTTCGGCCTCGATATTCGAATTACCCTGCAAGATGATGCGGAAGAAATTATCCCAGACGGCGATGGCCAGCAGCACGGTGCCGATGCACATTGCAATCTGCGGAATCCAGATAGGCGTCGCGTCCTGCCCTTGGCTTATGTCGTTCCATCGCACGGATTCCATCGTGCCCTTGATGGCGTAGCGCGCGAAATAGGTGGCGAGCAGGGCGCCGATGCCAAAGCACCACATCTCGCCCCATCGTCGATGCCGCCCCAGCGCGGTCAGCATCAGGTTTACGCGGATATGCGCGCCCGCATTCAGGGCATAGGCAAGGGCGAAGAAGCTGGACGCGGCCATGCAATAACCCGCGTAATTCGTCGAGCCGGGAAACGCGACCCCCGACCAGCGCGCGACCATCTGCGCGACGATGATCCCCAGCATGGCCAGCAGGAACAGCGCCGAAATAATGCCGCCGAGGGTGTAGAGAGCGTTCAGGCCGCTGCGCACAACGCGAAAGCGGGTGCCGAGCCATGTCAGCAGCAATACGAGAAAGATGGCCGGGAGGGCGATCATCACCGCTTGGGTCGCACGCCAGTCGCAATCGATCCCGGTGATCTCGACGATGGTGCAGACGCCCTTGGCGAAGTCTTTCATGGCATCATCGTCCTATCGATTGAAAAAACCGTGCCCCGGATCAAGTCCGGGACACGGGGAGGGGTGGTGGGGGCGATCAGTCGTTTTTGGTCGCCTCTTTATAGGCGCTGACCACGGCCTGACCCGTTTCACCGGCGGCGTTCAGCCATTCGGCAGTCATCGTCTCGCCGATCTCCTGAAGCTCGCCGACCAGTTTGTCGCTTGCCGCGCCGACCTTCATGCCGTTCGAGGCGAGGCCCTCCATGGTGAAATCGGTGTATTGCTTCGAGCGCCACAGGCCGGAATAGGCGGCGAGATCGGCACAACCGTTCAGGACGTTTTTCATATTGTCGTCCAGATCGTCCCACGCATCCTTGTTGATCATCACGGAGTTGCGGGGAAGCCAGCCATCCACTTCGTAGAAATGGGTCAGGCTTTCCCAGACCTTGCGGTCATAGCCGGTCGCACCGGAGGAGATCATCGCTTCGGCCACGCCGGTTGCGAAAGCCTGAGAGATTTCTGCCGCTTCGATCTGTACCGGGACCATGCCGGTCAATTCGGCCAGTTTTGCGGTCGAGGAATTGTAGGAGCGGAACTTGATGCCTTTCATATCCGCGACTTCGTTGACTTCCTTCTTGAAGTAGAAGCCCTGGGGCGGCCATGGCACCGAATAGAGAAGATGCAGGTTCTGCTCGTGCAGAATCTTTTCCAGCGTCGGACGGGTGGCGGCGAACAGCTTTTCGGAGGCATCGAAAGACGTGGCGATGAACGGGATGTTGTCGATGCCGAAGATCGCTTCTTCGTTCTGGTGCGCGGAGAGCAGGCGCTCGCCGATCTGCACCTGTCCGGTCTGGATCGCGCGCTTGATCTCACCGCCCTTGAACAGCGAGCCACCGCCATGGACGGTGATTTCCAGCTCGCCCCCTGTGCCCTTGCTGACACAGCGCGCGAAAGCCTTGCCGTTCTGGGTGTGGAAGTTGCTGTCGGAATAGGCCATCGGCATATCCCATTTCTCGCCAGCCGCAGCCGCGCCCGCCGTCAGTGCGATGGCCGCAGCCATTCCGAGCATCTTTTTCATCGGTGTCTCCCAAACATGATTGGTCGTGTTGTGCGATTGAAGCGTCGCCGTCGCATAGGCCCGTGTCAACCGTTGCAGGCCGGGCAAGAGGCCCTTTCGGCTCAAACCCTGAATACTTCTTGCGTTGCCCCGCGCATCCGCGCATCCCTAGAAAGGAAGTCAATCAACGGGTAACGCAATGAGCGTCGCGCTGAAGATCGCCGTGGTGGGCGCAGGTATCGTGGGCGTTTCCACCGCCGAGTGGTTGCGCCGGGACGGGCATGCCGTAACCCTGCTTGATCGCATCGACCCCGGAACGCCGGATCAGACGAGTTATGGCAATGCGGGCCTGCTGGCGCGCACGGCGGTTGTGCCGGTATCGGTGCCGGGCCTGTTGAAGCATGTACCCTCCATGTTGTTCGACCCGGATGGACCGCTGTTTCTGCGTTGGTCGTATCTGCCGCGTCTCGTACCATGGCTGATGCCGTTTCTGCGCAATGGCCGGGAGGGGCGGGTGCGTGAGATCGCGGCGGCGCTCGATACGATCCTAGGGGATTCCGTCGATCAACACCGTGCGCTGGCCCAAGGTACGACAGCGGCGGGGTTTATCGAAACCGGCCCCTACGCCTATCTCTACAAGGATCGCGCGGGTTTCGAAAAGGACGCGTGGGGCTTTTCGATCCGCCGGGATTTGGGCGCGGAATGGGAAGAATGGAACCGGGCCGAGATTCTGGAGCGTGATCCGCATCTATCGGACAGTGTTGGCTTTGCCGCCGCTTTGAAGGATCATGGCTGGATACGCGATCCGGGGGGCTATGTGGGCGCGCTTCTCGATGCCTTTCGCGCGGGGGGCGGGGTATTTCGCAAAGGCGAGGTCACGGCGATCGATCCTGCCGATGCGGGCGGCATGGTCACCGTGGAGGGCGAGGCATTGGCCTTTGACCGCATCGTCATTGCTTCGGGTGTCTGGTCGCGCCGCATGGCCGAACGCTTGGGCCACAAGGTGCCGCTGGAGGCGGAGCGCGGCTATCATCTCGTGTTGGAAAACCCCAGTTTCAAACCGCCGATACCCTATATGATCGCGGATGGTAAATTCGCGATGACGCCGATGGATGCGGGCATTCGCTGCGCCGGGCTGGTCGAGTTCGCAGGGGTTGACGCTCCCCCGACGCCGGGGCGTGTAAAGCTGTTCGAGCGCCGCCTGCGCACACTCTATCCCACCCTCGAATGGAGCGGGGAACAAACATGGATGGGCCGTCGCCCGTCGACCCCCGACAGCCTGCCCCTGATCGGCGAAAGTACGCGGGCGCGGCATGTCTGGTTTGCCTTCGGTGCGCAGCATGTGGGCCTGACTTCCGGCCCGAAAACGGGCCGCCTGATCGCCGATATGATCGGCGGGCGCACGCCCAATACGGATATGACCCCTTTCGCTACGGATCGCTTTGACCGGGCGTGATGCCCCTTTTCCCATCTGTGCAGGCTACAAACGATGTACCAGTCCTTCGAGACCCCTTCCCATGAGCATGGCGCCGCGCGCCTCGCGGATCTGCGTGCAGAACTGGCGCGGCGGGGCCTGAGCGGTTTTATCGTTCCACGGGCCGATGCGCATCAGGGCGAATACGTACCCGCGCGCGACGAGCGACTGCGATGGCTGACCGGCTTTACCGGATCGGCAGGCGAGGCCATCGCTATGAGCGCGCGTGCCGGGGTCTTCGTGGACGGGCGCTATACCTTGCAGGCCGCAACGCAGCTTGACCCGGCGGCTTATGAGACCGTGCCCATCGCCGATACCAGACCGGATGACTGGCTGCGCGAGGCGGCGGGGAAGGGCGATGTCATCGGGTTCGACCCGTGGCTTGTGACGCCGTATCAGTACGAAACCTATCGACGAGCGCTTGACGGTGTGGGCGCGACTTTACGCGCAGAGCCGGACAATCCGATCGATGCCGTCTGGTCGGATCAACCCTCCGCTCCCATGGGCGCGGCACGGGTTCACCCCGAAAAACTCTCCGGCATGGCCTCGGTGCAAAAGCGCGAGGCGGCGGGGGCTACCCTGTCGGAAAACGGGTTGGATGCCTTTGTCCTGACCTTGCCGGATTCGATCAATTGGTTGCTCAATATCCGGGGAAGCGACCTGAGTCATACGCCGGTGATGCTGGCCAATGCGCTGCTATATGCCGATGGCACCGTCGATCTGTTCGTCGATCTCGACAAGCTGGACGGCGCCATGCGCGCTCATCTGGGGCCGGATATCCGCTTGCATGAAACGGCGCGATTTCTGCCGATGCTGGCCGAGGCGGGGCTGGCGCGTGTGGGGCTGGAAAAGGCGACCGTGCCCGTGATCGTCGAGACGACCCTGCGCGATGCAGGGGTCGATATTATCTGGATGCGCGACCCCTGCACGATGCCAAAGGCGCGCAAGAACACGGCGGAACAGGCAGGCTCGCGATCCGCGCATCTGCGCGACGGGGCCGCGATGGCGCGCTTTTTGTGCTGGCTGGACAGCAAATCCGGCAGTGGCGACTTAAAGGAAATCAAGGTTGCCAAACGGTTGGAGCAATACCGCCACGAGACGGGTCAGCTTCAGGATATCAGCTTCGATACGATCTCCGCCTATGGTCCCCATGGCGCACAGCCCCATTATCGGGTCAGCCGCGAGACAAATCTCACGCTCGACCCCGGCTCGCTTTACCTGATCGATTCTGGCGGTCAGTACCCGGATGGCACCACCGACATCACCCGTGTCATCGCCATCGGCGAGCCGCAGGAGCGCCACCGCCGGGCCTTTACCCTCGTATTGCGCGGGATGATCGCGGTGTCGCGCGCCTTGTTTCCGGCGGGCACGATCGGGGTGCAGATCGATGCGATGGCGCGGTTGCCGCTCTGGTCCGAGGGGCTGGATTTCGACCATGGCACGGGGCATGGCGTCGGTTCGTATCTGGGCGTGCATGAAGGCCCGGTCAGCCTGTCGAAGCGCGGGACGGTCGCGCTGGAACCGGGCATGATCCTCTCGAACGAGCCGGGATATTACAAGGAAGGCGATTTCGGCATCCGCATCGAAAACCTTCTCCTCGTCACGCCCCCTGCGACTCCGGAAGGGGGCGAGCGCGAGATGATGGGCTTCGAAACGCTGACGCTGGCCCCCATCGACCTGCGCCTCGTCGCGGCGGAATTGATGCGTCCCGACGAAATCGCATGGCTCGATGCCTATCACGAGCGGGTCTATGATGCGCTCTATCCGATGGTCGATGCCTCGACGCAGGAATGGCTGGAGCGCGCGACGATGCGGGTCGCGGAATTTGGCGCGGCGAAACCGGGCTGAATCCCTCCCCGCCTGCTGCATGGCTGGAGCCAAGGAAAAAGGCTGGCCTTATACGGTTTACCGGCTCAGGGATCGGCGGGTTCCATATCGGTCGCCATGAAATCGCGGATGATACGCTCGAAATCCTCGTCGCGGTCCAGCCCCAGCGTGTCCGCCACATCGGTTTCGAGACGGCTGGACCATCCCTGTACGATCTTTTCGATGGTCGGATCGCGTTCATGATCCACGAGACCGAGAACATTCTCGCCTGCAACCTTTTCCAGTGCTGCGAGCATCGCCGCGACGGTGATCGTCATGCCGGGGAGCGAGAAATTGCGGATACCACCCAGCGCCGCGCCGTCGATTTCGGCGACTTTTACCAGATTTTCGACCGTGACACGAGGCGAGGCGAGCCAGACCTCCTGATCGGTCGAGACGGGGCACATGGCCGGGTCGCCCTGAAGCGGCTCGCGGATGATCGAGGAGAAGAAGGAGGAGGCGGCGGCATTCGGCTTGCCCGGCCGCACCACAACCGTGGGCAGGCGCACCCCGCGCCCATCGATAAAGCCCCGGCGGCTGTAATCGTTCAGCAGTAACTCGCCGATGGCCTTTTGCGTGCCATAGCTTGTCTGCGGCGTGGTGGCCGTCCAGTCGCGGATCGGTTGGGGAACATCCGTGCTGTAGGAAGCGACGGAGGAGGCATAGACGATAACGGGCGTCTCGACCCGGTCCCGACATGCTTCGAGCAGGTTGAATGTCCCAAAGAAATTCGTGCGCATTCCGGCGACGAAATCGGCCTCGGCCTCTGCGCTGACCACGGCGGCAAGGTGATAGATGACGTCCCAATCCTCGGAAATCATGGCATCGACCGCCCCGCGATCCGCGATGTCGAGTGTATGCGCGGTCACGGCAAAAGCGGCGTCGATGGCGCTGGGTGCAGCGATATCGGCGAGCGCCAGATGCGTGATGTCTGTGCCGCGCAGGGTGCCGCGTTCTGCCAGCCGGGAGGCCAGCTTGCGCCCGACGAACCCGCCGCCGCCGATAATCAGAATCCGCAAGATGTCATCCTCGTCATAAAATGGTGCTTGACCGTTCGTCCCTTCTGCCCCGGATGCGCCGCGTCATGCAATGCTGCTGCGCGAGAGGCGAAAGATCGGGGATCAGGTGTCGTCTGCGTCCGCATCCCCCGCAAACCGCGCCGCCCATTCCTCCCGCTCGTCATCGGTGATCTTGCGGAACAGATTTTCGGGCACCGTGAAGGCATGGCCGGGGGGCAGGGCGGCAACGGCCGCCTCGGCGCTTTCGGGCCATCCGCCCTGCGCTTCGATCCTCAACGCCTTCGCCAGCGTTTCGCAGGCGTCGGGGATGAAGGGCCGCGACACGGTGGCATAGAGCGCCGCCAGATTCAGCGCCACCCGCACGATCATGCCCGCACGCTCCGGGTCGGTCTTGAACACCGCCCATGGCTCGGCATGTTGCAGATATTCATTGCCCGCGACCCATAGCGCCCGCAATTCGGCGGTTGCCTTGCGCATTTCGGTCGCTTCCATCGCGCTTGCATACCCGTCGAGCCGCGCCTGAATCTCGACCATCAGCGCGGCTTCCGCCTCGCCCGGTATGCCGCCCTTGGGCACCTCCTCGCCGAATTTCGAGCGGCAGAATTTCGTGACCCGGCTGACGAAATTGCCCAGCACATCGGCCAAATCCTTGTTCACGCCGCCCTGAAATCCCTCCCAGGTAAAATCGCTATCCGCGCTTTCGGGGGCATTGGACAGCAGCCACCAGCGCCAATAATCCGATGGCAGAATCTCCAGCGCCTGATCCATGAAGATCCCGCGCCCCTGCGAGGTCGAAAACTTGCCGCCCTGATAGGTGAGCCAGTTGAAGCCCTTCAGATAATCGACCAGTTTCCACGGCTCCCCGGACCCCATGATCGCCGCCGGGAAGAACAGGGTATGGAAGGGCACATTATCCTTCGCCATGAACTGCACATAGCGCACATCCTCCGCGCCCTCGTCCATGCGCCACCAGCGCCGCCAATCCGCATCGGGTCTACCATGGGCATCGGCCCATTCGGCGGTCGCGGCGATGTATTCGATGGGGGCATCGAACCAGACATAGAAGACCTTGCCCTCCATCCCCGGCCATTCCGCATCGCCTTTGCGAACCGGAATCCCCCAATCCAGATCGCGCGTGATGCCGCGATCCTGTAGCCCGTCGCCATCATCCAGCCATTTGCGCGCGATGGAGGTGACAAGGATCGGCCAATCCGTTTTCGTCCCGATCCAGTCGCGGATGCGATCCCGCAGGGCGGATTGTTTGAGATACAGGTGTTTCGTCTCGCGGGCATACACCTCCGTCGAGCCGGAAATCGCCGAGCGCGGATCGATCAAATCGGTGGGGTCGAGCTGCTTGGTGCAGTTCTCGCACTGATCGCCACGGGCGCGGTCATAGCCGCAATTGGGGCATGTTCCCTCGATATACCGATCCGGCAGAAAGCGGCCATCCGTCTCCGACCACATCTGTTCTTCCACGACCTCGTAGATGAATCCCGCCTCTGCCAGCACTCCGGCGAAATGCTGGGTCAGGCGGTGGTTGCGATCCGAGGAGGACCGCCCGAAATGATCGAAGCTGAGGCGAAAGCCGTCATGCAGGTCGCGCTGCACCTGCGCCATCCGTGCGCAATACTCGGCCACTGGCTCGCCCGCTTTTGCGGCGGCGATCTCGGCGGGGGTGCCGTGTTCGTCGGTCGCGCAGATAAACATCACCTCCGCCCCGCGCATCCGCATGAAGCGCGCATAGGCATCGGATGGCAGCATCGAGCCGACCAGATTTCCAAGATGCTTGACCCCATTGATATAGGGCAGGGCCGAAGTGATGAGGATACGCTGCATGGCCGTTCTCCGTTGAGTCGGGGCGGGTATACAGGATGCGCGGGCCGCCTGCGACTCTGACGCCAATTACATATGATAAGTCGATTTCCGGCTTCGCATTGGGGGGCGGAAAGCGTAGCGTGCGGGGCATGGATGAGTTGTATCAGATGCCGCGGGGCGCAATCGACTGGCCGGAGTTGAAATCCGGCTGGGTTTGGCTCGTGGGGGCGGGACCGGGGGATGCGGGCCTGTTGACTCTGCACGGGCTGAACGCGCTGCGACAGGCGGATGTGATCGTTTATGATGCGCTGGTCGGCGAGGATATCCTGCATTGGGCGCGGCCCGGCTGCATCGTCGAATACGCGGGTAAGCGGGGCGGCAAGCCTTCGCCCAAGCAGCGCGATATTTCCCTGCGATTGATCGAACATGCCCGCGCGGGCAAGCGGGTGCTGCGCCTTAAGGGGGGCGATCCCTTCGTCTTCGGGCGGGGCGGGGAAGAGGCGCAGACATTGATCGGCGCAGGCATTCCCGTGCGGATCGTGCCGGGTATCAGCGCGGGCATCGGTGGGCTGGCCTATGCGGGTATTCCGGTGACGCATCGCGATGTGAATCAGGCCGTGACCTTCGTGACCGGCCATGACCAGAGCGGGTCTGCCCCCAATCGGATCGACTGGGCCGCGATGGCCAAAAGCTCGCCGGTGATCGTGTGCTACATGTCGATGAAAACCCTGCCTGCCATCGTCTCCGGATTGCTGGACGGGGGGCGCGATCCGCATGATCCCGTGGCGGTCGTGACCAATGCGACCCGGCCCGATATGGCGGTGGTCGAGACGACTCTCTCGATGGCACAGGCGGATATTGCGGCGGCGGGCCTCGCCCCGCCCGCGATCATCTGTATCGGTCGGGTTGCGCTGATGCGACAGGCGCTTGACTGGATCGGCCAGATGGCGGGTGAGCCGGTGCGCGATATCGATCCGCTGGGGGTGCGTGAGCAGTGCGACCGCGAGGTTTCGTAGTCTCTGCTCCGTCCTCCGGGGCTGGCAAGACGACCGTGACCCTTGGCTTGTTGCGCGCCTTGCGGCGACGGGGCATGGCGGTGACCTCGGCGAAGACCGGCCCGGATTACATCGACCCGGCCTTTCACGCGGCGGCAACCGGCCATCCCTGCCTGACCCTCGACCCATGGTGCGCGGATGCGGACCAGCTTCGCGCGCGGGCCGGGGCCGCGATCGGCGAGATTTTGGTGGTCGAAGGGGCCATGGGCCTGTTCGACGCTGCGCCCGCGCCGGATACCCCGCTTGGCCACGGATCGACGGCGGATGCGGTGGCGGCGCTGGGGGTGCCGGTCGTGCTGATCGTCGATGCGGGCAAGACGGCGCAGACGGTGGCGGCGGTGGTTGCCGGGATCGCTGGCTTCCGGGCGGATGTGCCGATTGCGGGGGTTGTGCTCAACCGCATCGGCTCTCCACGACACGAGGCGATGCTGCGCGCAGCGGTGGAGACGGTTGCCCCTGTGCTCGGCGCGATTCCCCGGCAGGCGGCTCTGGCGACCCCCTCGCGTCATCTGGGCTTGGTTCAGGCGCAGGAGCGCGAGGACCTTGAGCGCTTTATCGATGGGGCGGCGGATTGCGTGGCGCGGCATTGCGATCTCGATCGCCTAATCGCGTTGGCGACGCCGGTCCGGTGCGGGGGCGACCCCGTTCGCCTTGCCCCTCCCGGCCAGCGGATTGCGGTCGCGCGGGATGTCGCGTTCGGGTTTGCCTATCCGCATATGCTGGCCGATTGGAGGGCGCAAGGGGCGGAAATCATGTCTTTTTCACCCTTGGCGGATGATGCGCCGGACGGGTCCGCCGATGCCGTTTTCCTGCCCGGTGGCTATCCTGAATTACATGCCGGTGCGCTGTCATCGGCGGCGCGTTTCGCGGCGGGAATGCGCGCGGCGCGGGACCGGGGGGCGATGATCCATGGCGAATGCGGGGGCTATATGGCGCTGGGCGCGGGAATGGTCGATGCGCAGGGCGCGCGCCATGCCATGCTTGGATTTCTCGATGTCGAGACCAGCTTTGCGGCGCGGCGGCTGCATCTGGGCTATCGTTATATGAGCGCCTGCGCCCCTCTGAGCTGGGGGGCGACGTTTTTGGGCCATGAGTTCCACTACGCGACCACCTTGCATGAGCAGGGCATGCCGCTTTTCGCCTTGCGCGACTCGATGGGCGCGGATCTCGGCCCCGCCGGATTGCGGGAGGGCCGTGTCACGGGCAGCTTCGCCCATATTGTCGAAGCTATGGCTTGAGGACGATTTTTGCGGCGCGCACAGCCCGTGCATCCAGATCCTTGAATGCCTGTGCGCCATCGGCCAGCGGGCGCTCCTCGATCCAGCTGAAATCGCCGAACCGCCCGTCGAAGATCGCCTGTGCCGTGGCACGGAAATCGTCATAGCTGTAGGTATAGGTGCCGAAAAAGGTGATTTCCTGCAATGTCATACGCCGCGTATCCAGCCCGGACGCGCCCCCGGCCAGACCGATATGGGCGATCACCCCGCCTGCGGCCGCAAGGCGCGAGGCGGTCGCGCGGCTGGCTTCGGAGCCATAGGCATCGACCACGAGCGGGGCGGAGCCATCCTCCGGTGCGGCGTCTTCGCCGGAATAGATGGTGAAAGGCCCGGCCTCGGCCAGCATGTCGCGGCGCGCGGCGTTCGGTTCGGCGATCCAGATATCTTCGATCCCGTAGACCCGCGCGGCTAGTGCCGTCCCCAGACCGATGGCGCCACCGCCCAAAACGACCAGACGAGCATCGGACATCGGGCGCACAAAGCTGTTTCCGGCAAGGCGCAGGGCGTGCCACCCACAGGCGAGCGGCTCGGCCAGCGCCGCATGAGCCAATAGAACCCCATCAGGCACGGCGACGAGGTTTTCGGGCCGGATCGCGACCCGTTGTGCGAAAGCGCCTTCACGCGGCGGGATCGACAGCAATTGGCGGTTAGGGCACAGGTTTTCGCGCTTTTCGATGCAATAGGAACAGGTGCCACAGGTGACCATCGGGTTGATCGTGACCCGCTGGCCCTGCATCGGCCCGGCGATGACCGTGCCTGCGGCCTCATGCCCAAGGATCAAAGGCGGCACCCGGCGCGGATCGGTGCCGTGATAGGCGTGCTGATCCGACCCGCAAACTCCGACGGCCTCGATCTCGACCAGCGATTCCCCTTCGGCGGGAACCGGGTCCGGCACATCGGCCATTTCGAGGGTATTGGGGCCAGTATAGACGAGTGCGCGCATGGGATTGCCTCTCAGGTGTCTTGGCGTTTTTCAAATCCGCCCGTCGCCTTTGGGCAAGGGTAGCATGGAAAACAGGCCATCGGCAGGAAACGGGTTCTGGGTCAGCTCAGATCCCGAACATCGGTCAGCTTGCCCGTCACCGCCGCCGCCGCCGCCATGGCGGGAGAGAGCAGATGCGTGCGGCCACCCCGACCCTGACGCCCCTCGAAATTGCGGTTCGAGGTGGAGGCGCAGCGTTCGCCCGGCTTGAGCTGATCGGGGTTCATCCCAAGACACATGGAGCAGCCCGGCTCGCGAATATCAAAGCCCGCCTCGGCCAGTTTCGCCGACAGTCCTTCGCGCTCCATCTGTGCTTTTACGAGGCCCGATCCGGGGACGATCATCGCGCGCAGGCCGTCCTTGACCTTGCGCCCTTCCATGATCTTGGCGACCTCGCGCATATCCTCGATCCGGCCATTGGTGCAGGAGCCGATAAAGATTGTATCGACTTCGATATCGGCGAATTTCGTGCCGGGTGTCAGGCCCATGTAATCGAGCGAGCGTTGGGCCGCATCGACCTTGCCGCCCTCGAAATCCTCCGGCGTGGGAACGACGCCGTTTATCGGCCGCACATCTTCGGGCGAGGTGCCCCAAGTGACAACCGGCGCAATGTCTTCGGCGCGGATGGTGATGATCTTGTCGTAATGCGCGCCCTCGTCGGTTTTGAGGGTTTGCCAATAGGCGACGGCCTTGTCCCAATCATCGCCGGTCGGGGCCTTTGGGCGGCCCTTCACATAGTCGAAGGTTTTTTGATCGGGGGCGATAAGACCCGCGCGCGCGCCGCCCTCGATCGCCATGTTGCAGACGGTCATCCGCCCTTCCATGCTCAGGGCTTCGATGGCTTCGCCGCAATATTCGATCACATGGCCGTTGCCGCCCGCCGTGCCGGTCATGCCGATGACGGTCAGCGTAATGTCTTTCGCCGTCACGCCGAGGGGCAGTGTGCCGGTGATCTCGACCTTCATGTTCTTGGATTTTTTCTGGATCAACGTCTGGGTGGCCAGAACATGCTCGACCTCAGACGTGCCGATGCCATGGGCGAGCGCGCCGAAGGCACCGTGGGTCGCCGTATGGCTGTCGCCGCAAACGATGGTCATGCCGGGTTGGGTCATGCCTTGTTCGGGGCCGATGATGTGGACGATCCCCTGACGGATATCCATCACGTCGAACAGTTCGATCCCGAATTCCTGTGCATTGGTGCGCAGGGCATCGACCTGAATACGCGACATTTCATCCTCGATCCCCTGCGCGCGGTCGGAGGTGGGGACATTGTGATCGGGCACGGCCAGCGTCGCCTCCGGGTGGCGTACTGTGCGGCCCGTCATGCGCAGACCCTCAAATGCCTGCGGGCTGGTCACTTCATGCACGAGATGGGCATCAATATAGAGCAAGCAGGTGCCGTCATCGGATTCATGGACGACATGGGCGTCCCAGATCTTGTCGTACAGCGTTTTTGGTGCGGCCATGGGTCGTATCTCTCGGCTTCTCTGGTGACGGATTTCGATGTTCTTAACAAGATCATCCCACGCGTACAACGCGTTTGCATCCCGTCCGGGCGCTCGTTGGTGAAAGGGCCATCCTCCGGCGATGCAAACAATTGTCTATTGATTGCACTGTACGGGTTAACCCCTTGTCTTATCAGTGACTCTACACTCCGCATCTGCAGGGGGTATGACGTGCCATGACAAATATCTGGAAACTGGTGCAGCATGTAACCCCGCGTCAACTCAGCCTTGTCTGTGTGGTGATTGCAACCATTCTGGCTGTCAGCGTCTCTCACCTTTTCTGGCTGTGGTTTACGGGGGCTATTCCCCGCGGCCTGACGATTGTGGCGGGGGCTGCCGCGATCGTGGTGGCCGGGCCGATGGTGCAGGTATTCGTGATCTTGGTCTACGATCTGCACCGCGCCAATGAGGAGCTTGCCTTGACCCGCGATGCCCTCTCGACGCTCAATGACGAGTTGGAAGGGCGCGTTTCCAGACGTACCGCCGCGCTCCAGACCGCGTTGCAGGCGGCGGAAAAAGCGAATGATGCCAAATCTGTCTTTTTGGCCAATATGAGCCATGAGCTGCGCACGCCCCTGAACGGCATCATCGGCTATTCCGAAATGATCGCCTCGCGCAAGGTGCTGTTCACGGAGTTGGCGGAGGAAAGGATCGACGATTATGCCACGGCGATCCTGTCATCCGGTCAGCATTTGAGCGCGATGGTCAGCGATCTGCTCGACCTGTCGAAAATCGAATTCGATCAATACGATGTGAATGTGGAGCATGTCTGCGCGGTGCATCTGGTACAGCAGGTTATCGGCGATCTCGGTCCGATGGCCCGTGCGCGGAACCAGACGATCGTGGCCACGTTGCCGCCGACCGCGCCGCCCTTTGAGACCGATCGGCGCGCGGTGCGGCAAATCCTGTCCAACCTCGTGTCCAATGCCCTCAAATATTCCGGCGAGGGCGAGACGGTGACGGTCAGTATCGAGCACAGACCCGATACAGTCGTTTTTGTCGTGGGCGATAAGGGCATCGGCATGTCTGCAGAGGCCATCGATCTGGCAACGCAGCCCTTTTCCAGATTCTCCAATGCCCATATCGCGGCAGGTCAGAGTATCGGGCTGGGCCTTTCCATCGTGAACCGGCTATGTGGATTGCTGGGCGGGAGGCTCAGTATGGTCAGCCGTGAAGGGCGGGGGACAACCGCCTCCGTTCATCTGCCGATAATCTGCGCCATGCCCCAAACGCACGCCCCCATCGCCCTCGCAAGTTGAGGCGGCGGCCTTGCGCTATGTGGCACGCGTCCCGACCCTTCTTCGCAATCACCGGCTTTGCTACATATTGTTTCAGAACCGTGTGCCGGTTCTGGCCCGGTCCCTGCATCTTAAACCTTCGATCATTCTGATGGTGTATACTCCAAGAGACGGAAAAGATGGTGTCAATCGTGACATCTCGGTCACCGTATCGACACGGAGCCATCACGGAATATGCGCTAGGTGATTTGACGGCAAGGAGATGGGAGGCACAAGATATGGCAATGCTTCGGATAGCGGTGACCGGCGATACGGCGCGGCTCTACGACCCGGAGACCGGGACCGATGCTCCCGCCCTGACCTGTGCAGCCATTCGGCAGGCCGCGCCGTCTCTCGCGCCCAGAACGCCCATCGTCATCCTGATCCATGGTTATCGCTACGATCCCCATGCCGCTCCTTTTGCGAACCCGCATAAGACATTGTTCGCCTTCGACCCTCTGCGCCCTCGCACAGACCGTTGGCAGAAAACCGAAAGCTGGCCACGGGGTCTGGGGTTTACGCCCGAAGATACGGAGGGGCGCGAGGGGCTGTGCATCGCTTTTGGCTGGCCCAGTCGTCCGCGCCAACGCTTCGGGCGGTTTTGCGCCGCCTATGCCAATGCCGAGCGGGCAGGGCGCGCGTTGCTCAGAACCGTTGAGCTGATTGCACGGGTGCATCCGGGGCGGCCCATCGATTTCATGGCCCATAGCCTCGGTGCGCGAGTCGTGCTCTGCGCGATGCGGCTGGCGGCCCATCGTCGTCGCCATGACCTGCTCGATGCTATGGGCCGCGCGATCATGCTTGGCCCCGCCGAACTCGCCATAGCCGCGCGCAGTACGCTGGCCACTGTCGATGCGGTTACGCGCCGGGGTGGACCATGCGTTTATGCCATGCTGGCGCGCGAGAATGATGTCTTCGATGCCTTGCTGGAGCATTTCGCCCCGGCCCTGCCCATGCGCCGCAAGATCGGCATCGGAGCGGCGGGCCTTGGGGCAGGGCGGCGAAACTGGCTCGACTTACAGATCGATCATCCCGTGACCCAGCATTGGCTCGCCGAGCGCGGGGCCGTTATCGGGGGAGAGCCGCGCCGCGCTTGTCACTGGGGCGTTTACAACCGCCCCGGCACGCTCGATCTCTACGCGTCGATCCTGCGAGACCGGGCGCGGTGGTCGATCCCGGTGCTGCGTGAGGAGGCGATCCCGGAGGATCTGGAGCCGCGCTGGTGTCGCCTACCTTGGTTCCTGCGCCGTCGGATAAAGCATGGCGCGCCCATCGGGGGTGCCACGGCCCCCTGATCCTCGGCGGTTCTGTTCTATAATGTGTAGAAAGCGGCGCCTTCCCCCCGGAGGCGCCGCTTTGGTGTGTCCCGTCTGTGGTGGTTTTCCTGTGCGGGAATATGCGCGGGTTTTTTTGTTGGTTTTGGCGGGCCTCCCCCAAGGCCCTCTGCGCGCGGGTCGTTTCTTATTGTTGTTTTTGGTGTCGTTGAGCGCCGTCACTGGCGCTCTCCTCAACGGCCAGGGCGGGCGGTATCAGCGATAGCGGGCGACGGAGGCGACGCGGCCGAGGGTTTCTGCCGATGGGATGGCGGAGAGGAAAAAGTCCGTCTCGCCCGCGCCCCGGCATTCTTCGGGGTCATGGGCGCAGAGATGCACCACATCCTCGATCCAGTCGCGATAGGCGGCGATGGGCGTGTAATACATGTCATAGCCCGCCTTCATGCACGGCTCGCCCGTATGATCGTTCGTGCCCGGCTCGATCCCCGACAGGACGCCCGCGATGGATTGATAGCCGTTGATGCGGCTCAGCAGCGGCCCGCCGCTCTCGCCCTGACAGACCCCCTCGATCCGGCCCGTCGGGCTGGTGACGGTGATGAAGCCCGGCCATTCCACATCCGTCACCGAGAGCGGCACTTTCTGCAAGCTCGTCTGACCGGCCTTGGCCCCGGTCACCGGCCATCCCGCCGCGACGGCGATGCCCCCCGGTTTCACGGTCGGGCGGCGAAAATCGTCGATGGTCGCCGGGGTGATTTCCTTGGGCAAAGGCTGGTCCAGCTTGACGATGGCGATGTCGTTCGAGAGGTAATCATCCGCCCCTGCATGGCAGACGGCCTGATGCGCCGTGCGGGTGATGACCTTGGTGCTGTCGAGGCTGTGATCCCCGGCGACGATCTCGATCCGGTCCCATTGGGTGCCGTCCTTGGCCTTGACGCAATGGGCGGCGGTGACGACGTAGCGGCTGTCGATGACGGTGCCGCCGCAATGCTCGATCTCGGCATAGCCGTCATGCTGATAGACCATCTTCAGCTTGACCATGGCCGGAAAATCGCGGTCCAGCCCTGCGCCGATCACGGCGGGATTGCCCAAGTGATAGACGGCGCCGGTGGGCTTGGCAACGCGGGTCGTCTGGGCTGGATCGGTGCCGCAGGCGATGGCGTTGATGGCGGCCAGATCCCCGGCGGATGCGTCGATGGAGACCAGGGCAAGGGCGGCGGCGGCGACGGCCGATACGGTGCGGATCATGATGTGGTCCCCCTCAGGAAGCATGGACAGGTGGCCCCCCCGGGCCGTTGGGAAGACAATGCCCGTTGGCGGTAAAGATAACGCTGTGTAATGGGGTTAATCGCTGTAAAGAGACAGTGTATAAAGCAGAGTATTTTACTCAATATCGACAACAAACACCGCCAAACCCCAAAAACCACACAGTCACCACCCCACTATCAC
>CALLLP010000030.1 GCA_938008165.1 uncultured Neomegalonema sp.
GCGGGCGGGGGCGATACCGTCGCGGCGCTCAACGCTGCCGATGCGGCGGAGCGGTTTTCCTATGTTTCCACGGCGGGCGGCGCGTTCCTCGAATGGATGGAAGGCAAGACCCTGCCGGGGGTCGCGGCGCTGTCCTAGACAAAGCCCCCAATCCTGTTCCATTCAAAGGAGGAACACGGAAAACGGGACGATAGGCCGCCAATGGGATTGAACCGGGAATTGGAGGGGATGCTCGTCGTCTCGCTGGAGCAGGCTGTTGCGGCCCCCTATTGTGGGGTCTTGCTGGCCGATGCGGGCGCGCGGGTGATCAAGGTCGAACGCGCCGAAGGCGATTTTGCGCGGGGCTATGACCGGGGGGCGGGGGGTCAATCCACTATTTTCGCCTGGCTCAACCATGGTAAAGAATCGCTGTGCCTCGACCTGAATGACCCCGATGACGCCGCTTTGTTGCGGGCGATGCTGGATAGGGCAGATGTCTTCGTGCACAATCTTGCCCCCGGTGCGCTGTTGCGGCGCGGGTTTGGGGGCGAGGCGCTGCGGGCGCGCAATGCCGGGCTGATTACCTGCGAGATTACCGGCTATGGCGGCGAGGGGGCGGCGGCGAAGAAGAAAGCCTATGATTTTCTGATTCAGGCCGAAGCGGCCCTGTGCGCCGTAACCGGCACACCGGACTCGCCCGCGCGCGTCGGGGTTTCCATCACCGATCTATCGGCGGGCCTGACCGCCTTTTCCGCCATCCTGCGGGCGTTGATTCAGCGGGGGCGGACGGGGAAGGGCGTTGACCTGTCGGTGTCGATGTTCGATGTGATCGCCGATTGGATGAACATGCCTCTGATGGCGCATCGCTATTTTGGCCCCGCGCCTCAGCGATTGGGCCTGACGCATACTTTCGTCGCACCCTATGGCGCGTTTCAGGCACGGGACGGGGTTGTCATGATCTCGATCCAGAATGACCGGGAATTCCGTGTTTTCTGCGAGGCGATCCTCGATCAACCGGGATTGGCCGATGATCCGCGCTTTGCCGAAAACCCCGACCGGGTGACCCATCGCGCGGCCCTGACCGCGATTATCGAAGATGTTTTCGGGCGCCATGACCGTAACGCTTTGATTGCGATGCTCGACGCTGCGCGCATAGCCTGTGCCCGGCTCAACGAGGTGGCCGACCTGTCGGACCACCCCTTCCTGCGCAATGCGGAGATCGACTTTGCGGGGCACCAGATTTCCATCGCTGACCTGCCGGTCATGACCGACGCGCCCCGCCGCGCTAAGGTGCCAGCACTGGGCGAGCATACGGGCGCGATCCGCGCCGAATTCGGGAGATAGAGAATGACCGAGTATCAGCACTGGATCGATGGCGCATGGGTCGCTCCTGCCTTGGGCGAGCGGTTCGAGACCGTCAATCCCTATACTGGCGAGGCATGGGCGACCCTCGCCAAAGGATCGGCGGCGGATATCGACCGAGCGGTCGCCGCCGCGAAAGCGGCCTTCGACGACTGGGCGCGCACCACCCCCACTGCGCGGGGCCGCCTGTTGATGAAACTGGCCGATATTGTCGAGCGCGAGGCCGAACGCCTTGGCGAGATCGAAGTGCGCGACAATGGTAAGCTGATTACCGAGATGGCGGGGCAGACCGCCTATATGGCGCAATGGTATCGCTACTATGGCGGATTGGCCGACAAGGTTGAGGGCGCGGTCCTGCCATCCGACAAGCCGGGCATCTTCAACTTTACCCGCCATGAACCGATGGGCGTTGTCGGCATCATCACCCCCTGGAATTCGCCGCTTCTGCTGTTGTCGTGGAAGCTGGCCCCGGCGCTGGCGGCGGGATGTACCTGCGTCATAAAACCATCGGAATTCACCTCCGCTTCGACGCTGGAATTCATGGCGCTGGTCCAGGAAGCGGGCATTCCGCCGGGCGTGGTCAATGTGGTGACGGGCTATGGCGCGCAAGCGGGCGCCCCGCTGGTGGAGCACCCGGATGTGGCGAAGATCAGCTTTACCGGATCGGATATTTCCGGTCAGAAGATCAACGAGATGGCGGCGCGCAGCTTCAAGCATGTCTCCCTAGAACTGGGCGGAAAATCGCCGAATATCGTCTTTGAGGATGCGGATATCGAGGCGGCGGTGATGGGGGCGATCTCCGGCATCTTCGCGGCGACGGGACAGACCTGCATCGCCGGATCGCGGCTGTTGCTGCAACGCTCGATCCATGACGATTTCGTCAAGCGTCTGGTGACGGTGGCGGGCGAGGCGACCATCGGCGATCCGATGTCCCGCGATACTCATGTCGGCCCCGTAACGACCCCGCCACAATACCGCAAAATCCTTGATTACATCGATGTGGCGAAATCCGAGGGCGCGACCTGTGTTCTGGGTGGCGGCCCGCATGACGGGCCGGGCGGTCAATTCGTGCAGCCGACCATCTTCACCGGCGTCGACAACACGATGCGCATCGCACAGGAAGAAGTGTTCGGCCCCGTGCTGTCGGTCATCCCCTTCGAGACCGAGGAGGACGCGGTGCGCATCGGCAATGATGTGAATTTCGGCCTCGCAGCGGGAGTCTGGACCACCGATATAGGCCGGGCGATCCGTATGTCCGAGCGGTTGCGCGTCGGCACCGTCTGGGTCAACACTTACCGCGCGGTTAGCTTCATGTCGCCCTTTGGCGGCACCAAGCGCAGTGGCATGGGGCGCGAAAGCGGGGCGGAGGCGATCAAGGAATATCTGCAAACCAAATCCGTCTGGATCGCGCAGGAAACCAGCGTTGCCAATCCCTTCGTTATGCGATGACATACGCTCTCGATCACCCCGAAATCCGCGAGGCCGTGGCGAAGCTGTGCGCGGATTTTCCCGGTGCGTATTGGCGGCGCTGTGACCGGGAACAGGCGTATCCGACCGATTTTGTCACCGCCCTGACCGATGCGGGATATCTCGCGGCTCTGATCCCGGAGGAATATGGCGGGCTGGGCCTGCCGATTTCGGCGGGTTGTGCGATCTTGGAGGAAATCCACCGCGCGGGGGGCAATGCCGCCGCTTGTCATGCGCAGATGTACACGATGGGCACATTGTTGCGCCATGGTTCGCCGGAGCAAAAAGCGCAATATCTGCCCGGCATCGCGGCCGGGGCGCTGCGCCTGCAAGCCTTTGGCGTGACCGAACCGACCAGCGGCACCGACACGACAGCCCTGCGCACCACCGCCCGGCGTGAGGGCGCGCAATGGATCGTCAATGGCCAGAAAATCTGGACCAGCCGGGCCGAGCATTCCGACCTCATGCTCCTGCTCGCCCGCACCACCCCGCGCGAGACGACGGCGAAGAAAACTGACGGCCTGTCGGTCTTTCTGGTCGATATGCGCGATGTGCGGGGCCACAGCCTGACCATCCGCCCCATCCGCGCGATGATGAACCATGCGGCGACGGAGCTATTCTTCGATGACATGCCCGTACCCGCCGCCAATCTGATCGGCGAGGAGGGCAAGGGGTTTCGCTACATCCTGTCGGGTATGAATGCCGAACGCATCCTGATCGCCGCTGAATGCATCGGTGATGCGAAATGGTTCATCGCCAAGGCATCGGCCTATGCCGGAGAGCGCCGGGTCTTCGACCGCCCCATCGGCCAGAATCAGGGCGTGCAATTCCCCATCGCCCGCGCCTATAGCCAGATGCGCGCCGCCGAACTGATGCTGCACGAGGCGATCCGCCTCTATGAAGCGGGCGGCAATCCCGGCGAGGAGGCCAATCTCGCCAAGCTATTGGCCGCCGATGCCTCCTGGGCCGCCGCAGAGGCGTGCTTGCAGACCCATGGCGGTTTTGGCTTTGCCGAAGAATACGATGTCGAGCGCAAGTATCGCGAGGCGCGTCTCTATCAGGTCGCCCCGATTTCGACTAATCTGATCCTCAGTTATATCGCCGAGCATGTCCTCGGAATGCCCCGCTCGTACTGAGCCACACCCCGCCACAAAAGGAGACGCCCGTGACCCCCGATCTTTCCGTCAAGCCCGATGTCACCGGCTTTTTCGATCCTGACAGCAATACCATCAGCTATATCCTGCGCGATCCTGCTTCGAGCGCCTGTGCGATCATCGATCCGGTGATGGATTTCGACTATGCCGCCGGGCGCATCCATTTCGAGCAGGCGGATAAGCTGATCGCTCATATCCGCGAGGCGGGGCTGTGCCTCGAATGGCTGATCGAGACGCATGTGCATGCCGATCACCTCTCCGCCAGTCCCTATATTCAGGAACACTTGGGAGGCCGTATCGGCATCGGACGCGGCATCGTGCAGGTGCAGGAAACCTTCGGCAAGGTCTTCAATGACGGCACCGAGTTTCAGCGCGATGGCAGCCAGTTCGATCATCTGTTCGAAGATGGCGAGACGTATTCGGTGGGAGGGATGAACGCTTTCACCCTCTCGACTCCCGGCCATACTCCGGCCTGCATGACCCATGTAATCGGGGATGCCGCCTTTATCGGCGATACGCTGTTCATGCCCGATGGGGGCAGCGCGCGGGCCGATTTTCCCGGTGGGGATGCGGGCGCGCTGTACGATTCGATCCAGCGAATTCTGGCCTTGCCCGACGAGACCCGCCTGTTCATGTGCCACGATTACGGCCCCGGCGGACGCGAGATCCGGTGGGAGACCAGCGTGGCCGAGGAAAAGGCGCATAACATCCATGTCGGCGGCGGCGTCTCGCGCGATGCCTATATCGAAACGCGCCGCAGCCGGGATGCCCAGCTTGCGATGCCAAAGCTGATCCTGCCATCGCTACAGGTCAATATGCGCGCCGGGCATTTGCCTGAAGAAGAAAAATCGGAACAGGCTTATCTGAAAATCCCGATCAATCGCCTGTAGCGTCTTTTCGCGTCGCCAGCAGCACGCCGCAGGCCGCCACCGCCATGCCGAACCATGCGGCGGGGGGCATCACCTCGCCCAGAACCGCCCAGCCGATCACGGCGGCCAGCGGCGGCACGAGGAAGAACAGCGCGGAGACCTTGGCCACCTCGCCCGCCCGGATCATGGCGAGCAGTAATCCGACCGCGATCACTGAATTCCCGATCACGAGATAGGCCATCACGGCCCCGAATTCCCACGTCCAGTCGATCCGCATCGTCTCCAGCATCAGCATGGCGGGCACGACGCCGACCAGTCCGGCGGCATAGCCGATCAGATTGGCGGTGACCGGATGATGATTGAGACCGAAACGTTTTTCCCACAATGCCGCCATCGTAATCCCGCCCAGCCCCAGCGCCGCGAGGATGAACCCGGCGATCGTTGGCGCTTCGATGGCCATGCGTGCGACGATGACGATCCCTGCCCCGGTCAAGCCCAGCGCCAGCCCCAGCCATCGTTTCCATCCGATCCGCTCGCCCGACCATCGCGGGGCGATCAAGGCGACGAGGATGGGTTGCAGCGACATCAACAGGGCCGCCGTCCCCGCCGCAATGCCTTGCCGGAACGATAGATAGGTGAGGCCGAAATAGACGGATTGAATCAGAAAGCCGACAACCGCCAGATGCCCCCAATCCGCCGCGCATACGGGCAGGGGCGGTCGCAGCACGGCAAAGGCCGCCGCCATGACGACGACGACCAGACTGTAGCGCAGCGACAGGATCGTCATCGGTTCGGCGTGGTTCAGCCCCACTTTCGCGACCGTATATCCACCCGCCCAAAGCAATAGGAAGATGACCGGCGCGACAACCAGCCAACCGGGGCGGGGGGTCATGGGGTCATGCCGCCACGGGCGGCATTGGCGTGCGCCGCCGCATCTGGATCAGGATCACCGGCGCCATGGCGACTGCGCCAATGGCCATCGTGGTCAGGCCGGGCGCGATGAAGAACAAGCTGACGAGACCCACATACCACCGCTCAAGAGAGCGCATCGGAGCGAGCATAAATCCTGAGAAGGCCGCCCCGATCGCCGCGATCCCCAGCATCGCCCCGGCCAGCGTCACCGTGAATGCTCCCCATGTAAACCCATCCGCCACCAGCAGCAGGGCAGGGGAATAGACGAACACGAAAGGCACCAATGCCTTTGCAATGCCGAGGCGGAAAGCCGTGTTGCCCGTGCGAAACGGGTTCGAGCCTGCAATCCCGGCGGCGGCATAGGCAGCCAGCGCCACGGGGGGCGTAATATCTGCGAGCACCCCGTAATAGAAGACGAAGAAATGCGAGACGAGGGGTTGAACCTGCAACTGCGCCAATGCGGGCGCGGCCACGGCGACGAGAATGATATACGTCGCTGTCGTCGGAATGCCCGCCCCCATGATGATGCAGGCGATGGCGATCAGCACCAGCGAGAAGAACAGCGCCCATTGCTGCACCTCGAAGAAGCTGAACGGCCACATCCCGCCCACGAACGTACCGATATCCGTTGCCGTCTGCACCACGACATAGCCGAGCCGAAAGCCCACCCCGGTTAGGGTCACGACCCCGACGACGATCCCCACACAGGCCGCTGCGGCACCCACCGCCAGCGTGCTTTTCGCGCCAAGGGCCAGCGTGTCCCATAGATCGCGGGGCGTCAGGCGGTTGACCGGGTTCAGGAACCCGACCACCACGCAGGCAATGATCCCGTAGACGGCGGCAAAATCCGGCGTGCGTCCGCTGAGGATCAGATAGACGAGAATCACCAGCGGAATGACTGCCAGCCAATGCTGGCGCAGTACCAGTCCTGCTTTCGGCAGTTCTTCGGCGGTCAGGCCGCGCAGGCCCAGTTTGCGCGCCTCCAGATGCACCATGATGAAGATGCCGAAATAATGCAGCAGCGCAGGCACCAGCGCCGCCGCCAGTACATCGCGCAGGGGAATTTCGAGATACTCGACCATGATGAACGCCGCCGCCCCCAGAATCGGCGGCGTGATCTGTCCACCCGTTGAGGAGGTTGCCTCGACTGCGCCCGCGAAATGGGGCGGGTAGCCGACCTTCTTCATCGCGGGGATGGTCAGTGCGCCGGTGGTCACGGTATTGGCGATGGACGAGCCGGAAATCGTACCCATGAAGGCGGAGGAAAAAATCGCGACCTTGGCCGGTCCCCCCGAATACCGCCCCGCAATCACCATGGCGAGATCGATGAATAACTGGCCCAAGCCAATGCGCGTGGCCAAAACGCCGAACAGGATGAATAGGAACACATATTGCGCCATTACGCCGATGGCGACGCCATAGATGCCTTGATTGGTCATGTAGAGATGATTGACCACCCCCAGCCAGCTCGACCCCCCATGCTTTAGCGCGCCGGGCATGATCGGCCCGAACAGGGCAAAGGCGATGAACAGCATCGCGATGATCGGCAGGGTCGGCCCGATCGACCGGCGTGCGGCCTCCAGTACCAGCGCAAGCAGCGCGGTGCCCATGGCCACATCCGACCAAGAGGGGTTCCCGACCCGCTCGGAGACGATTTCGGGCGGCAAAAGCGGCAGGTAGAGCGCTGCGCCGATCCCAAGGATCGCGAAGACGATATCGAGCCATGACACGCCGTCGAAGCGATACCACGCTTTCGGGGCGACCGCCGTACTTCTGGTTTTGCGCCATGAGAACAGCAGGAATACCAGACCCAGCGTGAAGGCGAGAAAAATTCCGCGATGCAGCAATTCCCGGATCAGACCGAAGCCCGAAGCATAAAAATGATAGGCCGACATCGCCACCAAGGCGATGCTGACGACGGCTCCGATAACCGGGCCGGTCGCGCGAAACGCCATTTCGGGATCGTATTTGCGCTCGATTTCGGCGAGTTGGTCGTCTGACAGGTGCTCGGAACCGGACATCGGCAGGCTCTCCCCGGTAGAACCCGATCATCGGGTCCGATCGCGTTTTACGCTCAAATAGAAAAGCCCGAGCGGCTGGCTGCGCTCGGGCGGTCTTCGGTGGTGGGGCGAATGCTTATTTCAGCATGCCCATCAGGTCCTGCACCCGCATGCTGATCGCCTTGACGCTATCCATCGTCAGGGTATCGGCATCGGCGATCATGTCGCCGATCTGGCCATTCAGGGCTTCCAGTTCGGCCTTGATATCCCCGGCGGACATGGCATCGGCGATCATTCCGGCCTCTTTATAGAAGCGCGCCGCGCCGTCATGCAGGGGAACGCCAACGCCGTTCAGTGCGGTTTCGGCGGTGATGGTCTTGCCCTTGGCATGGCCCACATCGAGCAGCTTGCGCGACTCGGCGTTCCACAGCGCCTTGGTGATCTGATAGATCAGTTCTTCGTCTTCCTTGGCGGAGGTGAACCATTGTGCGCCGACCGCGACGGTATTGGTCGCCGCGACATTTTCATAGGTTCCGGCAGGGATTTCGCTTGCGGCGAAGAAGCCGTATTTATCGGTCAGGGCATCGGCGGCGGCCCCGTCGATCGGCACCAGCTTGATATCGGCGGCGGAGGCCAGCTCAACCAGCGAGCCGGTTGGGTAGCCTGCGACGACGAAAAACGCATCGATCTTGCCATTGCGCAGCGCTTCGGAGGCGGCATTGCCTTTCAGCGCTTCGGCGGTCAGATCGTCGGTGCCGAGGCCGTTTGCCTCCAGAATCAGCTTGGCATCGACATAGGTGCCCGATCCCGGCTCGTCGAGCGAGACGCGCTTGCCCGCCAGATCGGCAACCGAATTGATGCCGCTATCGGCGAGGGCGACAAGGTGGATATGCTCCTCGAACAGCGCGGCGATGGTGCGCAGGTCCGTTGCTGGCTCCTTACCTTCCATCGTGCCGGTGCCGGTATAGGCCCAATAGGCAACATCCGACTGGGCAAAGCCAGAGTTGCGCAGGCCCGACATGATGGCATTGACGTTATCGACCGACCCGCGCGACGAGACGGCGGAGGCAATCAGCCCGTCGACACCGCAAGAGCCGCCCTTGCCGCATTCGCGTGATCCGGGGGGCTTGGAGATGGCATTCGCGATGACCCCGCCCACGGGATAATAGGTATAGGCCGTGCCGCCTGTGCCGATGGTGAAGAATTTCAGATCTTGCGCCATCGTGGTTGCGGCCGCGCCAAGCGTGACCACCGCGCCGAGCGCAAGCGCGGTCAGGTGTCTGGTGAAAGGCTTCATGTAGGTTTCTCCCCGTGTGGCGTTCATTATGTCGCGTGGCGAGCGCCTTCCCGCCCCGCGCCCGGTTTCCTGTGTGGAGCCGGTTGTGCGCTTCACTGTCGCGATCCGGTGACGCTTGTAAACAGGGTTTTCCGATCCCCGATAGGCGGGGTTGTCAGTGCGGGGGTCATCGTCGTATAGGTTCGGTCTTCGTTCACTTTTCGGTGCGCCTATGCTCGATGCCCCGCCCGGTGCGCGCCCGCGCCCCAAAGACCTGCCCGCAGGCTATCATCTCGCCCATTTCTGCGAGATGGTGAGCTTTGTCGAGCGGCTCTATGGCGGGATTCTGGGCGATGAGGCGGTGGCCTGGATCGCTGATTTCCGGGCCTTGGACCAGAACGCGCAATCCCTGCTCGTGCGCATGGCAAACCGTAAGGGATCGGTTTTCCGCATCTTGCATCTGGGATATGCCGATGTGGATGACGTGGCGCGTCGTCTTGGCGATTTGACGGCGGCGGGATTCGTGTCGCCGGTCCGGGAAAAAGACTTCGCAGCGGCCCTGTCCGTGCTGTCAAAAGACGATGTGCTCGATCTGCTGGCCGAGGGGCACGCGGATGAGGGCGTGCGCAAAAGCTGGACGAAGCCGAACCTGATAAAGACGGCGCGCGAACGGTTGAGCGTCTCGGAATGCTTCGACGGCGCGCGGGGGGCCGGATTTATCGCACAGCGGCGCAAACGGGCGCTGCGCTACCTGCTCTATCTGTATTTTGGGCGGATGACGGATGGATTGACCAGCTTTGCCATGCGCGATCTGGGGCTTGTCCGAACCAATAGCTTTCGTGCGGAATTCGAGGCGCGGTTCAGCGAGCGGGCCGAGGCGGAGGAGGCGTTTTTCTACGCCGAGCGCATCGCATGGCTCGACCGCTGCGATGCGGGGGATCGCGAGGCGATGGCCCGCGAGGCACCGGGTTGGTCCCCGCCGTCCGAAGCGGCGCTTCCCTTGCGCGATACATTGCTTCATGCGCTGGGGCGGCATCTGGAAAAAGCGGGCGATGCGCAGGGTGCGCGGGCGCTCTACGCGCTGGGCACCTCCCCCGAATGTGGCGAGCGGGCGGTGCGATTGGCATGGGCGGCGGGCGAAAAGGCGATGGTGCGTACGCGGCTGGAACACATGATCGCGTCACCGGGCAGCGACGGCGAAGCGCTGTTCGCGCAGGATTTTCTTGCCCGCAAATTCGGTGGCAAGCGCACCAGCCTGATCACCGATATGCTGCGCGAGGCGCCGACCATCGGCCTTGACGAATCCCACCGTGCCCTGCCCGAACGCGGGGCCGTTGCGCTGTTCGAGCGGCAGGGCTGGACGGCGGATCATGCCGAGAATACGCCGTGGCGCGCCCTGTTCGGCCTGTTGCTCTGGGATATCGTCTATGACAAGGCGAATGCGCGCTTGCATAACGCGTTCGAGCGGATGCCGGGGGCGTTGCGCGACGGCAGTTTCTATGCCGATAACCGCCGCGCGATCGAGGACCGGCTGGCCCTGCTCGACCGGCCTGATGCGGCCATGGCCCGCTTGCTGGCCACCGTGACCGAGCGCTATGGCACGCTGACCCCACTGTTTCGCTGGTATCCTGATATGATCGAGCGGCTGCGGCCCTTGCTCTACCATGCGCCGAGGGGCGCGCTTGCAAGGGTTCTGCGAGGGATGGCGAGCGATTACCGCAACCGGAAAGACGGTTTCCCGGATCTGATGCTCCACCGTGACGGCGCGCTGCGATTGGTCGAGATCAAGACCGAAAACGACCAGATTCGCCGTAATCAGCTTGTCCAGCTCCAACTTTTGCGCGAGGCGGGATTCGATGTCGCGATCAACCGGGTTGCATGGATCGTGGACCCCGATCAAACCTATGTGGTCGTCGATATCGAAACGACCGGGGGCCGCGCCCCATTGCACCGGATCACGGAGATCGGCGCGGTCAAGATGCGCGGGGGCGAGATCGTGGATCGCTGGCAGTCATTGATCAACCCGGAGCGGCCCATTCCGGCGACGATCACGCGCCTGACCGGCATCACAAACGAGATGGTCGCCGAAGCGCCCGTCTTTTCCGAGATTGCCGATGATTTCGCGGCCTTCATGGAAGACGGCGTTTTCGTCGCCCATAATGTGCGTTTCGATTACGGGTTCCTGTCATCGGAATTCGGGCGGCTGGAGAAGCGCTTTCGGTATCCGACGCTCTGCACCTGTCAGTCGATGCGAAAGCTGTTCAAGGGCCTGCCCTCCTATGGTCTCGCCAATCTGTGCCGCCATTTCGGGATCGCGCTTGAAAGCCACCACCGCGCCCTGTGCGATGCGGAGGCGGCGGCGGGGCTGTTGCTGAAGATCAATGAAAGACGCACGAACGAGGTGTGACCGAGCCTCAGCAATCGAGCGTATTATCCCGTTCCCAATCGGTCAGGTGGCGGGCATAATCGTTCCAGTCCCCGTGCTTGAGCTTGAGGAAGGCGGAGCAGGTCTCGTCGCCGATGGCTGTTCGCAGGCTTTTGTCCTTTTCCAGCGCACGCAAGGCGTCGAGCAGGTTGAGGGGCAGTTTCTTCGCGCCCCGGACCTTGTGGCCTTCGGCATACATATCGATGTCGAGCCGCTTGCCCGGATCGAGCGAGCGGTCGATGCCGTCCAGCCCCGCCGCCATGATCGCCGCCGGAAGCAGATAGGGGTTCGCCGCCCCATCCGCGAGGCGCAGCTCGAACCGGCCCGGATCGGGGATGCGGATCATATGCGTGCGGTTGTTTCCGGCATAGGTAATCGTGTTCGGCGACCAGGTGGCCCCCGATGTGGTGCGCGGGGCAGAGAGGCGCTTGTAGCTGTTGACCGTGGGATTCATCAGCGCGCACAGCCCCTCCGCATGGGCCATGATCCCGCCAAGGAAGTGATAGCCAAGGGCCGAAACGCCCAGTTCGCCCTTCGCATCGTGGAACAGGTTTTTCTTGCCCGCCTTGTCCCATACGCTGACATGGGCATGACAGCCATTGCCAGTCAGATGGCTGAAGGGTTTGGGCATGAAGGTCGCGCGCAGACCGTGCTTTTCGGCGATGGATTTTGTCATGTATTTGAAGAATGCATGTCGGTCGGCGGTGACCAGCGCATCCGCAAAATCCCAGTTCATCTCGAATTGACCATTCGCATCCTCATGGTCGTTCTGATACGGGCCCCAGCCAAGCTCCTGCATCGCATCGCAGATTTCGGTGATAACGTCATAGCGACGCATTAGGGCCTGAACATCATAGCAGGGTTTCGCCTGCGTATCGCGCTCGTCGGCGAGGGCCTGTCCGTCCTCGGAGATCACGAAATATTCGCATTCGACGCCATGCTTGAGCCGATGGCCGTTCGCCGCTGCCCGCGCTGCGACCCGCTTGAGGGTGTTGCGCGGTCCCTGTGCGACCTCCTCGCCATTCATGTAGAGATCGGAAGCGAGCCAGCCGACATTCTTTTTCCACGGCAGTTGAATCAGGCTGTCGGGGTCTGGGACCGCAAACATATCCGCATGGGCGGGAGTCATGTCGAGCCATGAGGCAAATCCTGCAAATCCGGCTCCGTCCTTTTGCATTCCCGCGATGGCCGAGGCGGGAACCAGCTTGGCGCGCATGACGCCGAACAGGTCGGTGAACGAAATCAGGAAATATTCGATCCCCTTGGATTTCGCTTCTTTTGCAAGATCGATGGCCATGATGCGGTTCCCCTCAGCGTTGATTTGCGCTTCAGGGAACCCGGTCGCGGCAGTGTGTGCAACTGAAAATTACGCTAAATCGCTCGCAAACAAGGCCCCCGGTCCCCGGCCTGCCGTTTCCTGCCCCGCCAGTCGCAGCATATGCCATGCCAGCGCGAGGTTGCTGGTCAAGACCGGCACGCCCGTTGCCGCTTCCGCCTGCTCGATAATGCCAAAACTGCGCAGATTGGTGCAGGAGGCAAAGATCGCGTCGCAGTGGCCCATTGCGGCGACCTGCTCCATCGCGGCCAGGGTCGAGCGTTCGGCAATCCCCGCCACGACCCGGTCCTCGGCCTGCTCAAACGAGCCGAATCCGGCAATCTCAAGCCCGGCCTGCTCCAGCCGCCCGCGCATTGCCGCCGAAACCTCCGCGATATAGGGTGTCACAAAGCCTAATTTGCGCACGCTCAGATGTGCGCAGGCGGCAAGGATTGCGGAGATGGGGTTCGTTGCCTCGGCCTGTGGATGCTCCTGCCGGATCAGCGCGCTGACCCGCTCCGGCCCGATCACGGTTGCGCCCGATGTGCAGCCATAGCCGATGACACCGACCTCCGGGGGCAGCAGCGCCGCCGTGCGCGGCATCTCGTTCTGCATCGCGGCAAGGGTTGCGGGTGTAACGTCCGGGGCATTCGGGATGCGGGCGTGATAAAGGCCATATCCGCCGAAGACGCTGGCCAGTTCCGGTTCCATCGTCAGGTCGGTTTGCAGCACGATCAACCCGAATGCCCCTGCTGCACAGGCTCCGTTATCGCTGTCGAAAGACAGTTTCATGCATCATCCTTCCCGCATCTATGCGCCGCCCGATGACACAGAAGACGCCGCGCGTTGCAGAGTTTGGCGCCGTACCGGCTCGAACCCCATTTTCTGATATAGGGGCAGGGCGCTTGGATGGTCGAGCGTGCAGGTATTCACCGTGAGTTTCTCGATCTTTGCCGCCCAAGCATCGTGAATCCCCTCCAGCAGCAACCACGACCCCAAACCGCTTCCGACTGCTTCGGGCATCAATCCGAAATACGCAACATCCGCGACAGGGGCGTCCCGAAAATCGAGCATGATGAACCCGACGGGACATCCATTGCGATATGCGACGTTCAGATGAACGGCGTCATCTTGGGCAAAGGCAGCGATTTGCGCATCGTGCCATGTGTGCAGGTCGGTCCATTCATAGGCGGCCCCCACCGCATCGTAGAGGTAGCGAAAGAAATGAACCGGCGGATTCTGCGCTCGGATCAGCGATAGTCCATGATCCGGTTTTTCCCGGCGCGGCAAGGTCGGACGGGCCGTCATTTCCAGCCAAGTCACCGTATAATCGAGAATCATTGATCCGGTGCCGCGAGCATGCGCCGTTCCCCCAGCCATGGATTCGCCTCGACGGCTTCGCGCAATGTCTTCTGGGCCAGAGCCGTGCGTCCCTGAAGCATCAAGATACGAAACTTTCCGGACAAGGCTCCGAAATGGCGCGGTTCGCGGCTCAGGGCCGATTTGACGTCCGCGAGCGATTCTTCGTATTTTTCCATACGGAAATACGCAAAGGCGCGCTGATTCCACGCTTCGGCAAAATCCGGGGCGTAGAGGATCAGCTCGTCGAAAACCTCGACGGCCCCGGCATTGTCGAAGGCGTTCATCCGCTGCATCCCCAGATCGAACAGCGCCTGAGCGTCGGCATCGGGGGCCTCCATCCAGGATTGCCAGATCGCCTTTTGCGCGGCGGCGGCGATCTTGGCATCGTCGGTGGATTGCAGGATGGCGAATAGCGCATCGCGTTCTTCGGCCTGGGATGCCGTTTCGTCGGCGAGGGCAGGGCTGCATAGCAGCGCAAAGATCAAGATGAGATGTTTCATGTTCTCAAGCCTAGATCGGTGAGGGACCACCGTCGAGGCTTCTCACATCTCTGTCATTTTCGAAACAGCGGCGCGCCGACATGGTTTTCCGCCATGCTGAAAGGCCGCGAGCCGAAAAAGCCGCGCCGGGCCGAAAGCGGGGAGGGATGCGCGCTCTCGATGATCAGGGTGTTTTTGCCGGGTCCGGCATCGATCAGCGGGCGCATGCCCTGCGCATGTTTGCCCCAGAGGATCCAGACGATCCCCTCCGCCGCCGCCACGCGCCCGACGACCTGCTCGACCAGCGCGGACCAGCCGATTTTCGCGTGGCTGCCCGCCTCTCCCTCTCGCACCGTCAGGGATCGGTTCAGCAGCAGAACCCCCCGATCTGACCAGCCGCCCAGATCGCCGGTCGCGGGGCGTATGCCCAGATCGGCCATCAATTCCTTGTAGATATTCGTCAAGGAGCGGGGCAGGGGGGCGACTTCGGGCGCCACCGAAAAGGCCAATCCATTCGCATGACCCGCCGTTGGATAGGGATCTTGCCCCAGAATGACGGCTCGCACAGCACCGGGGGGCGTGCGCTCCAGCGCGGCGAAGACACGCTCCGGGGCGGGCAGGACCGGCCCCTGTTCTGCTGCCAGAGCGTCCAGAACCCTATCGAACGCGCCATCGGCAAAAAAAGGCAGATCATTCCATCCTGTCAGGCGCTGTGCCGCCATGCGCAGCGTATCCGCATAGGCGCGGGTCATGGCGATCCGGTAATTCGAACCATCGCTTCCAGAACCCGCCGAGCCGATCCGCTATCGATGCTCTCGGCGGCCAGCGCGGCCCCCTCGCGCAGATCCCCGGCCTTTCCGGCGACCAGCAGCGCGGCGGCGGCATTGAGGCAGGCGGCATCGCGATACGCGCTTTTGGCCCCATCGAGCAGGGCCAGCAAGCGCAGAGCGTTTTCATGCGCATCGCCGCCGATGATCGAAGCGAATGGATGCTGCGGCAGGCCCGCATCTTCGGGGGCGATAACCATCGTCGTGACGGTGCCATTTTCCAGCGCGGCGACCTGCGATGGGGCGGCAATGGATAATTCGTCGGTCCCGTCGCCCCCATGAACGATCCATGCGCGTTCGGACCCCAATTGCCCCAGCGTTTCGGCCATCGGTATGATCCAGTCCGGCGAGAACGCACCGCTCAACTGCCGCTTGACCCCGGCGGGGTTCGTCAGCGGGCCAAGAATGTTGAAGATCGTCCGCACGCCCATTTCCGTACGGGTCGGCATGACATGGCGCATCGCCGAATGGTGGTTCGGCGCGGCCATATAGCCCATTCCCGCCTCGCGCAGACAGGTCTCGACCGTCTCGATCCCCGGCGACAGGTCGATCCCCAGCGCCGTCAGCACATCGGTTGCCCCCGATTGCGATGACAGCGCCCGATTGCCATGTTTGGCCACCGGCACCCCGGCCCCGGCGACGACAAGCGCGGCGGCGGTTGAGATATTGAGCGTCCCTTTCCCGTCGCCCCCCGTGCCCACGATATCGATGGCACCGGGCGGGGCCGAGACCGGCACGGCCTTTTCGCGCATCACGGCGGCGGCGGCGGCGATCTCCTCGACCGTTTCGCCGCGCATCCTCAACGCGATGAGAAATCCGCCGATTTGCGAGGGGGTGGCCTCGCCGGACATGATCGTATCAAAGGCGTCGCGGGCTTCGTCAGCGGAGAGTGGCCCGTCGATGGCGCGCTGGATGAGGGGGGTCAGGCGTCCGGTCATGGCCGTATCTCCGCGATTTTCAGGAAATTCTCCATCAGCGTCATGCCGTATTCGGAGGCGATGCTCTCCGGGTGGAATTGTACGCCGTGGATGGGGTGCTGCTTATGCGACAGGCCCATGATCGTGCCGTCTTCGGTCTCGGCGGTGATGGCCAGACAATCGGGCAGGGTGTCGCGCTCAACCGTCAGGCTGTGATAGCGGGTCGCGTTGAACCCTTCAGGCAGGCCCCGGAACACACTGCCATTCGAATGATCGACCGGGGATAGCTTGCCATGCATGATGGCGCCCGCGCGTACCACGGTGCCCCCGAATGCCTCGCCGATGGCCTGATGTCCGAGGCACACGCCGAAAAGCGGCTTGTCATCCGCTGCCGCCCGCTTGACCAGATCGACGCAGATGCCCGCCTGAGACGGATCGCAGGGACCGGGTGAGAGGACGATAGCCTCCGCCCCGCGCGCCATCGCCTCGTCGACGGTCAGCGCATCGTTGCGCACGACCTCGACCGCGGCCCCCAGCATTCCGAAGGCATGAACCAGATTGTAAGTGAAACTGTCATAATTATCGATCAGCAACAGCATGGCGATACTCCAGACCCCCGTGGACCGGCCTTTCTTGAAGCGGCGGGGGAGGGACGTCAAGGAAACCGAGCGAGGATTGGGTGGACAAAAACGACGAGACCTCCGAATCCGTTCCTGAGCGGAGCGGTCACTGGCTGGATACCCTTGGCGTTGCAGCTCTGGCGGCGCTCAGTGCCGGGGTCTTTGTCCTGTCCGTCGCTGCGATCGTATTGGTCAATCAGGTCGGCAGCGCCTTGACCGGCGATGCGGTCGTGGCCAATGCCGATGCAACCCATGAGATCGCCTTCGAGCCGCCTGCCCCGTCGATCACGGTTCTGCCGCCCCGTGTGGACTTGCCCGCGTGGCTGGCCAATGCGCAGCCCTTCGAGGCCCCGCCCCGGATGCCGGTCATGGCCGTTGTGGTGCTCGATGATGGAACGAACGCGTCCCTGATTGTAGAGGCGCTGAAGTGGACGGCCCCGCTCAGTTTTGCAGTGGCGGCGGATTTCGATGCCTCGCCCCACCGGGTACAGCAGATCCGGCAGGCGGGGCGCGAGGTGCTGGCACTGGTGCCCTTCGGCTATGCGCCCGATTTCGGACGCGACCCCAATGTTCTGCGGCGAGGGTTGAGCGAGGCGGAATTACTGCGCCGTCTGCGCTGGCATCTTGCCCGTGCGGGTGACGGAATCGTCGGGGTGGTCGATCACCATGCCGGAGAGATCGTGCAGGACGAACACGCCCTGCGGATTATCGGCAATGGTCTGGTATCGGATGGTATGGCCCTGATCGATAGCCGCAGCGCCCCCGATACTCTGTTCGCCGCCCGATTGCGCCCGATGGGGGTGCCGGTCGGGCGCGGCACAACCCGAATCGGGCGCGATGACAGCATCGGCGATGCCTTGGCCGCCCTGATCGACGCCGAACGCCAAGCCTTCGCATGGGGGACGGCGATCGTGGTGGTCGAGGCGAGCGATACTGCGATGCTCGCCCTGACCGAATGGCTCGGCACGCGCAGAACCAGCATCACCCTTGCGCCCGTCTCCCATGTAATCCGGCGTCTGCGTGCCGGATTGCAGCAGGGGGTCAATTAAAGGGATCGCCGATCCCTGAGCGCGAAGCCGCCCTCAGGCGCCGTAATCCACGACGTCCTGTTTCTGCTCGCCCAGACCGTCGATCCCCAGTGCCATCACGTCGCCGGGTTGCACCCAAGGCTGGCCCTCCATGCCCAGAACGACCCCCTGCGGTGTGCCCGTTGCGATCAAGTCGCCCGGCATCAGACGCATGAAGCGCGACATGTAGCTAATGCATTCCGCGACGCTGAAGATCATGTCCGACGTGTTCGAATCCTGCCGCATCTCGCCATTGATCGACAGCCAGCAGCGCAGGGATTGCGGGTCGGGGATTTCGTCTGCGGTGACGATCCACGGGCCTGTCGGTCCAAAGGTCGGCGCTGATTTGCCCTTGACCCACTGGCCGAGACGCTTGGCCTGAAAATCGCGTTCCGAGACATCGTTGATGACGCAATAGCCCGCCACGCGCGAGAGGGCATCGGCTTCCGAGACATGCTCCGTCACTTCGCCGATCACGACGCCCAGTTCGACCTCATAATCGAGTTGCTGCGAATCCTTGGGCCGGATCACCGGATCATAGGGACCGGAGAGCGCCGAGGCGGCCTTGTTGAACAGGATCGGTTCGGTCGGGATCGTCATCTTCGCTTCGATGGCATGCTGGGTGTAGTTCAGCCCGACACAGTGAAAGGTCGGGGTCGAGGCGACGCAGGCCCCGATCCGCGCACCCGCCGCGATGATCGGCAGGCCCGACAGGTCAGAGGCCCGGATCGCATCGAGCGAGCGCAGGGAAACCGTGTCCCCCGCCAGATCGCCGACCAGCCCCGAAATATCGCGATAGCTGCCATCTTCATGCAGGACCGCCGGTTTTTCGGACCCCTGCGGCCCGACGCGTAACAATTTCATGGATTGATTTCCCTCAGTCAGTGATTGTCGCGGGGCAGCACCTTGCCGACCCGCTGGTAATTGGTCGCGAATTCGAGGCAGCCGCCGCCATCGAGTTGCCCGACATGGCCGCGATACAGTTCCTGCCATGGAGTCTGGTGCGGGATGATTTCCGGCTTCCATGCCGCGCGCCGCGCCTCCCATTCCGTATCCTCCACCAGTGCCTCCATGCGCCGGTTGGGAATGTCGAGGCGCACGCGGTCGCCGGTCTTCAGGAACGCGAGGCCCCCGCCCACCGCCGCCTCGGGCGAGGCATTGAGGATCGAGGGGCTTTCCGACGTGCCCGATTGCCGCCCGTCACCCACGGTCGGCAGGTGCGGGATGCCCTTGGCCAGCACGGAATCGGGTGGCTGCATGTTCACCACCTCCGCCGAGCCGGGATAGCCCACTGGGCCGACCCCCCGGATGAACAAAATGCAGTGTTCGTCGATCTCCAGCGCGGGGTCGTTGATGCGGTCGTGATAATCCTCCGGCCCTTCGAAGACGATGGCGCGGGCCTCGTGTACGCCCTCGCGCCCCTCATCCGACAGGAATTGCGCGCGAAAATCGGCGGAGATCACGCTGGTCTTCATCAAGGCCGAATCGAACAGATTGCCGGACAGGACGAGGAAGCCCGCATCCTCGCGCATCGGATCGGCGACGGTCTTGATGACATCCGTGTCCTGACTGCGCGTCTCGCCCAGATTCTCGGCGACGGTCTTGCCGCTGATGGTCATGGCATCGCCATGCAGCAGCCCCGCCGCCAGCATTTCGCCCATGACCGCCGGAACGCCTCCGGCCCGCTCGAAGCTTTCGCCCAGATACTTGCCCGCAGGCTGCATATTCACCAGCAGGGGCAGGGCATATCCCTGATCCTCCCAGTCCTTGACCGCCATGGGCACGCCCGCATGACGCGCGATGGCGGTGACATGCGGGGGCGCATTGGTCGAGCCGCCGATACAGGTATTCACCCGGATCGTGTTTTCGAAAGCCGCTTTGGTCATGATCGCGGAGGGGCGCAGATCCTCGCGCACGATCTCGACCGCGCGCTTGCCGGTGCGATAGGCCATCTCCATCCGCGCCCGGAACGGAGCGGGGATTGCGGCACATCCGGGCAGGCTCATCCCCATCGCTTCGGCCAGCGCGTTCATGGTCGAGGCGGTGCCCATGGTGTTGCAATGACCAAGAGAGGGCGCGGAGGCGCAGACCCGGCTCATGAATTCCTCGTAATCGATCTTTCCCTCGGATAGCAGGCGACGGCTTTCCCAGACGACGGTTCCCGATCCTGCCAGCTCGCCTTTCCACCAGCCGTCCAGCATTGGCCCGCCGGACAGCGCGATGGCGGGCAGGTCGACGGTCGCCGCGCCCATCAGCATCGCGGGCGTGGTCTTGTCGCAGCCGGTCGTCAGGACCACGCCGTCGATGGGATAGCCATGCAGCACTTCCACAAGGCTCAGATAGGCAAGGTTCCGGTCCAGCGCTGCCGTGGGCCGCTTGCCGGTTTCCTGAATCGGATGGACCGGAAATTCCAGCGGCACGCCCCCGGCATCGCGGATGCCCGCGCGCACCCGATCGACGAGAAAGATGTGGATTTTGTTGCAGGGCGCCAGATCGCTGCCCGTCTGGGCGATGCCGATGATGGGGCGACCCGATTGCAGTTCCTCGCGCGTATATCCCTGATTCTGATAGCGCTCGACATAGAGCGCGGTCATGCCCGGATTATTTGGATTGTCGAACCATTCCTGTGAGCGGAGGTCTTTATTGGCGCGCGTATCGTTGGTCATGGAGCCATCCCTGCAACTATTCTTGCATCAGGCTTACGCCGTCTTCGCCAAAGGATAAAGACCCGCTCTTGACGGGTATCGGATGCGCTCGGCATCATTTTTCCGAAGGCGGGTCTATTCCCGTGTCGCGGGGCGCTGTAGCGTGCCGACGAACAAGCTGAATTGAGGAAGTCGCCGATGACCGCCACTGATCTGCGTGAAACACGCTCCGCCGAGGACCGCGATGCCGCCCTGATGCAGGCGGTGCGCGAAATCGTATCCGGCGCGCAGAAGGGGTCGGTCCATTACGGCATGACTCTCGCACAGATCGATCCGCAGGCGGTACAGTCGCGGGGCGATCTTGCGGCTTTGCCGGTCCTGCGCAAATCCGACCTCATGGCCCTGCAAGAGCAGGAGCCGCCCTTTGGCGGGATCGCCAGCGAATCTGTGGCGGCGATGACGCGTGTTTTCCTGTCGCCGGGGCCGATTGCGGAGCCGCAGACCGGCGAGGATGCGGATGGATGGCGCTTTTCCCGTGCCCTGAATGCGGCGGGGATCGGGCGGGGCGATATCGTGCATAACTGCTTTTCGTATCACCTGACCCCGGCGGGGTTCATGATGGATTCGGCGATCCGGGCGGTTGGCGGAACGGTCTTTCCCGGCGGGGTCGGCCATACCGCCACGCAGGCGGAGGCCATGCGCCGCTTTGGCATTACCGCCTATGTTGGTACGCCCGATTTCCTGCGCACGATCCTTGAGGCCGCCGATGAAGAGAAACTGCCGATCCGCACGGTCGAGAAAGCGCTGGTCTCCGGCGGTCCGCTGTTTCCCGCCCTGCGCGACTGGTACAAGGCGCGGGGCATCCGGGTGCAGCAGGCATATGGCACCGCCGATCTGGGGCTGATCGCCTATGAAACCGAGGCGATGGAGGGGTTGATCGTCGATGAGGATGTCGTGGTCGAGATCGTGCGTCCCGGCACCGGCGATCCGGTGCCCGAGGGCGAGGTCGGCGAGGTGGTCGTCACGACGTTCGATCCGGCCTATCCGATGATCCGTTTCGCGACCGGCGATCTGTCGAAGGTGATGCCGGGGCCATGCCCCACGGGCCGAACCAATATGCGCCTTGCGGGATGGATGGGCCGCGCCGATCAGACAACGAAGGTCAAGGGCATGTTCGTGCATCCCGAACAGGTAGCACGGGTCGCCAAGGCCCATGGCCTCGCGCGGGTCCGCCTTGAAGTGACCGAGACGGAGGGCCGCGACCGGATGACCCTGATCTGCGAAGGCGAGGGCGATGCCGAGGCGGTTGTCGAGGCGATGTACCGCGAATGCCGGTTAAAGGGCGATGTGCGCTTCATCGGGTCCGAGACCCTGCCCAATGACGGCAAGGTCATCGATGACCGGCGGGCGCTCTGACGTCATGGCAAGGGGGTGTTCATGACGGAGAACGCGGTGCCCGCGATGACGCTGTGGCAACGATTGCGCGAGGCTCTGGGCGTGTTGGGCGACCGGGTCGCGTCGTTTTTCGACACCGGCTGTCCGGCGGAGACGAGCGATGCCTTTGCGATGGCGGTGGTGGCATTGGGCGCGAAGATGGCCAAATCCGACGGGCGCGTGACCCGCGACGAGGTGATGGCGTTTCGCGAGGTCTTTCGTATTCAGGATGCCGATATGCCCGATGTGGCGCGGCTCTACGATCTGGCGCGGCAGGATGTGGCCGGGTTCGATCTCTATGCCCGCCGAATCGCGAGGATGTTCCGGGGACGGGAGGAAATTCTCGAAACCCTGCTCGACGGGCTGTTTCATATCGCGCAGGCGGATGGGGCGCTGCACGAAAACGAAGTTCTGTTTCTGCAAACGGTCGCGGAGATTTTCGCCCTGCCCGAAGCGGTCTTCGAACAGGTGCGCCTGCGTAACCTGCCCGCGCGGGATCGATCATCCTACGATCTGCTTGGAGTGTCGCCGGATATGCCGTTGGAAGAGATCAGGCGCCATTGGCGAAAGCTTGCCGCGAAATTGCATCCCGATCGACTTCAGGGTGAGGGCCTGCCCCCGGAGGCGCTGCGCCTGACCGAACAGCGCCTCGCGGATGTCAACGCGGCGTGGGACAGTATTCGCCGCGCCGCCGCCCCCGAAGCCACCGCCTGAGCGCGCTTTCATAAGCCGTTAAGCACGACAGGGTAGGACTCAGGCGTTGCGGAGGTTTTTCTTCGCGCGGATGACGGAGATCCTCATGGCTGACGGTGCCGGTAAGCTCAGCAGGCTTGCACGCCTAAAAACCCTCAAGAGCGGTCTGAAGCCCAAGGGCGAGTCGCCTGTGGGGGAAGAAGACGCCTTGACCCTCGATGTGCTGTTCGACGAACCCGGCGCAGCGGCGTCGGGACCGGATGCCCCGACCTCCCAAGGGACCGATCAGAATACCGAAAGCCTGAGCGCCTATTTCGAAGCGCTGGGCATCGTGCCGGACAGCGCCAAAGTCGCCGGGGCGACCGGCACCGCGCCCCAGCCCTATACTCCCAATCCGCTCACCGATTCCAAGCCGGAAACCCCGAAACCCGCCGTGAAGGGCCGCGAAGTCGATGCGCGCGACCGCTGGGCCGATCCGGTACGCGAGGATAGTACATACCTGACATCCTTTGCGGGTGAGATGCCGCAGGATACCTATGCGCCCCCGATCCCCGATCCGGTGATCCCCACAGTCGCGAAACAGCCGGTCGCCGACAGCGCCCCCAAACAGACACCACCGCTGGACGATCCCGATCCGGTTGCCCCTGCCGAGGCGCGCCAAGAATTCGCTGAAACCCGCGATGATATTCTGACGCTGGACGACCCCGTCGATGCGCTCGAAGCCTCCGCTTCGGATGGCGAGGAGCCAGAGGAATTCGGCAGCGAAATCGATATCGAGGCATTCGAGCGGGAAATCGCTCTTGCTCAGGAGATGCAGGTAAAACGCAAGGTATCATCCGAGAGTACGCCCCCCCTCATCCCCGATTCAGAATTCGACCCTGAACCCGAAAGTGCCGCCGACAGCGATACCCGCAAGCCGCTGAGTGTGACCTTCGACGAAAGCCGCGCAGCCCTTCTGAAGCAAGTTTCGGCGCAGATGGAGTGCTCCATCGACGATGTGGTCGTGACCGCGATCGACTGGTATCTCGATGCGTTGTTCGGTGAGGAAACCGCCAACAGGGAGGCGGGCATCGCCGAATAGATGCCTCACATCCTGCGATACATGATCGTCGTGCCGTGCAGGGCCTTGCCATCGGGATCGAGGGCGTAGCCGGGTATTTCACCGACCGCGACGAACCCCGCCGCCCGGTAGAGCGCTTGGGCGGCATCCCCCGTGCGCGTATCGAGCACGAGCAGCGACAGGCCCCGTTCCACCGCTTCGCACTCCAACGCGACCATCAAACGACGCGCGAGGCCCCGGCGCCGGATGCGCGGATCGACCATCATCTTGCAGACATCGCCCCGATGCGGCTGATTCGGTGGCAAGCCGCAATCCAGCGAGACCGTCCCCGCGACCGCGCCATCGTCCACCGCGACAAACAGCGCCAGTGCCCCGCTCTCCAGCGCCGCCGCATGTCGGTCCCAGAAGGCCAGCGCCTCCTCCAGTGACAGCGGGTGCATGAATCCGACGGCCCCGCCTGCCGCGACTGTGCCGCGCAGAAGATTGGCCAGTCCCTCCCGGTGCTGTGCATAGCCTCCGGCATCGAGTCGCAGGACAGTCATTGCGATCCCCCTTGATGTTCATCGATCCGCTTCCCATGCTCTACCATGCCCGGAACCGGGCACAACGGGAGGCGATCCATGCTGTTCAAGCTGCTGCCGATCCTCGCCATGGTGGCTTGGGCCTGGTACACGATGCGACGCTCTGAAAAGGGCCTGCTGCGCGACCTCGACCGCAAAAGTACACCATTGGACAGTGGACCGCTATTATCGGCGCTCCAGCGGTTTCGGCATGCCATGGGTGTCGATGATATCCGCGTCGCGATCTACGAGCAGGAGGCGATCAACGGCCTTGCCGCCCCGGATGGGCGCATCGTCCTGACGCGGGGCCTGTTCGACCGCTATCGCAAGGGCGATTTCAATGTCAGCGAGCTTGCCGCCGTCATCGCCCATGAAATCGGCCATGTCGCGCTGGGCCATATCGACCGTCGCAAGAAGGCATGGAAGGTCGAAATGGCAGCGAAGGCGGCGGCGGGATTGTTCCTGCCGCGTGCCCTGACCGGCTTGATCGGCACGGTCGTTCAATATGCCTCGAAGGCATTTCACATGGGCCTGAGCCGCCGCGACGAATACGAAGCGGATGCCTTCGCCGTGGCCCTGATGCAGCGATCCGGCTTCGACCCGCGCGCGAGTGTGACATTGCTGGAAAAGCTCGATCGCATGGCCGAGGGCCGCAGTGCCCCGATCGAATGGCTTGCCAGCCATCCCCCAAACGCCAAACGGATCGCCGCCGTCGAGCGCGCAATCGCCGGGCCAGACATGTCCTAAAGACCAATCGCGACCGCGTGCGGTGTGGCCTTTTCGCTCTGTCATTAAGCGGCATCGCCTGTAACATTGGTCCATTACCGGCAGTCGACACGGTTTTCCTGCGGTGATACCACTCGTCCCGATGGTCCACCGCACCTCCCTTCTCCGGCTCGGTGGCCGGGGCGGGGCGGCCTATTTGAAGGGTCTGTGCTGAGGGCTTCTGGTTCACGAGGCACCCGACATGACCGATACGCACCGTTCAACCCATGATGCCGCCGAAGATGACCGGAACGAGCATATCCACATCTATGTCGATGGCGAAATCGTCCCGCGCGCGCAGGCGACGGTGTCGGTATATGACAGCGGATTCATGCTGGGCGATGGCGTGTGGGAGGGGTTGCGGGTCCATGACGGGCATCTCGCTTTCCTCGACGAGCATCTCGACCGGCTCTACGAAGCGGCGCTCTATATCGGTCTCGATATCGGCAAAACGCGGGCGGAACTGACTCAGGCGATCCGGGACACGCTCGATGCCAATGGCATGACGACCGATGCCCATATCCGCATGATGATCACGCGGGGGCGCAAGAAAAAACCGTTCCAGCACCCGCATCTGAGCATTTACGGCCCTACCATCGTCATCATCGCCGAGCATTCGACGCCCGATGAGAGCATCGTGGAGCGGGGCATTCGCCTGCACACTACGCCCCATCATCGCGGCCTGCCCCTGACCCAAGATTCAAAGCTCAATTCGCATTCAAAGCTCAATTGCATCATCGCCCTGAACCATGCCTTGCAGGCCGGGGCGGATGAAGCGCTGATGCTCGATCCGTTCGGCTTTGTGAATACGACGAATGCCTGCAACTTCTTCATCGTCAAGAAAGGGGCCGTCTGGACCTCGACCGGCGATTACTGCATGAATGGGATCACACGGCAGAAGGTGATCGATCTGTGCCGCGAGAATGCCATTCCCGTCTTCGAGCGCAGCTATTCGCTTGTCGATACCTATAGCGCGGATGAAGCGTTCCTGACGGGCACATTCGGCGCGCAAACCCCTGTCTTCGAGATCGATGGACGGCCCATCGGCGGGGGGCGACCGGGGCCGGTCTTCACGCGCATTCGGGCGCTTTACAAGGAATTGCTGCTGCGCGACGCGGGGTGATGCCCGGCTTTGGCTATGGGTGCGCGGGCCGTGGCGTTATCCGAAACCACCGCGCGTAACATCCATACCCCGCCGGGCAAAGCGCGCAGCGAGCGGACCGAGGGAGGCGGCCTCTGCCGATGCCGCGCTTCCGGCCCGTGCGCGGTCTGCGATGCCGACAAAGATCACGGCAAAGCGGAACAGGGCAAAGGCGACGTGAAACCGCTGCAAGGGGGGCGTTTCCGGGGCATATCGTCGATACTGCGCGACAAAAGCGTCCTGAGAGGGGATGCCGAGCGCTGCGCGATCCAGCCCGAGGATGCCCGCATATTCATCCGGTGCCGTATGCCAAGGCAGGCAGCAAAACCCCAGATCCGCCAGCGGATGGCCCAGTGTCGATAATTCCCAGTCGAGCACCGCCACGACACGGGGCTGCGCCGGGTGGATCAACAGGTTCCCCAGCCTGAAATCCCCATGGGCTATGGCGCTGTGCCCGTCATCGGGCGGTTTATGTGCGGTCAGCCATGCGATCAGGTCGTCCAGTGCCGGGATCGGCCCGCTTGGCGATGCCTGCCATTGACCGGACCACCGGGCGATCTGGCGTTCGAAATAATTACCGGGCCGCCCGTAATCGCCCAGCCCGACCGTATCGGGGCGCAGCGCGTGCAGCCGTGCCAGCGTTTCGGCCATCGATAGATAGAGTGCCTCGCGTTCGGCGGGGGCGAGGCCGGGCAGGGCGCACTCATGGAAGACGCGCCCCTCGACCCGCTCCATCAGGTAGAATGGCGCGCCCAGCAGAGCCGGATCTTCATGAAAGAGGATCGGGCGCGGCACCGGCACATCCGTTCCCTGAAGCGCTTTGAGGATGCGAAATTCCCGGTCGACCGCATGGGCACCGCGCAGGGTCTCGCCATTGGGTTTCTTGCGCAGAACCATCCGCTGCCCTGCATGGGTCAGGAAGTATGTCGGGTTCGACTGCCCGCCCCCGATCCGCTCCAGCGCCATCGCGCCCGCGCCGAATGTCGCGTCCAGAAATCCGTGCAGCGTAGGGATGTCAAAATCTGCGTCAGTCATCGACCGGCCACCGGAAAAAGCCATCCTGCGCCGCCGCCAATTCGCGGTTCAGGACCATCCGATGCACCTCGTCCGCGCCATCCACCAGCCGCGCCTGACGCGCATAGCGGTAGATCCATTCGAGGACGGTATCCTTCGAATAGCCCCGCGCGCCGTTGATCTGGATTGCGGTATCGGCGGCCCGGTGCAGCAGGTTCGCGACATGGATTTTCGCCATCGAGACTTCCTTGCGGGCAAAGCCGCCCCGGTCGATTTCCCACGCCGCTTTCATGGTCAGAAGGCGTCCGGTCTCGATATCCATCGCAAGGCCGCCCAGCATCATCTGGATGCTTTCGCGGTCGATCAGCCGGATGCCGAAGCCCTCGCGCTCCGCCGCATAGGCCCGCGCGATCTCGACACAGCGGCGCGCCAGCCCCAGCCAGCGCATGCAATGGGTCAGGCGCGCGGGGCCAAGGCGCGTCTGGGTCAGCTTCAGGCCGCGCCCCTCGCCGATCAGTACGTTCTCGGCGGGGATTTCGAGGCCGTCGAAAGCCAGCTCACAATGCCCGCCATGTTCCTCTGGCCCCATGATCCCAATGCGTCGCAGGATGTGCCAGCCGGGTTGGCCGGCATAGAATAAAAAGGCGGTCAGACCCGTGCGGGGATCGTCCGATGTGCGGGCGACAAGGATGAAATGCTGCGCCTCCTCCGCGCCGGTGATGTACCATTTGCGGCCATGGACGACATAGCGGTCGCCGCGTTTTTCGGCAGTGGTGCGAATCATCGACGGGTCGGAGCCGCCCCCCGGATGCGGCTCGGTCATGGCGAAGGAGGATCGCACCGCGCCATCGATAATCGGCTGCATCCAGCGGTCTTGCTGTTCGGGCGTGCCGATCTTTGCCAGCACCGAGATATTTCCGTCATCGGGGGCCGCGCAATTGATGCAGACCGGCCCGAAGATCGAACGGTTCGCCTCCTCGTAGAGAACCGCGCGCTCGACCATTGACAGGCCCATCCCGCCACGCTCCACGGGGGCTTGCGGTGCCCAGATGCCGATGTCCTTTGCCCGTTTGCGCATCCGGGCCAGCGGTTCGGGAGCGATATTCTCATGGGCATCGAAATGCGTGCGGTCGTCTTCGAGGGGCAGCAATTCCTCATCGACGAATGTTGCAAGCCGCAGGCGCAGCGCCTCGACTTCGGGCGTGATCCGAAAATCCATGTCGCGTTCCTTCACTCTCCGACCTTCTCGACCCAGAAGATCAAAGGGGCCGGTTGCGTATCGATGCCGTTCACCGGCGTCATATCCTGCGGACAGGCGGACATGATGCAGATACATGCCGCTTTCGCCTCCAGCGCGATGTGGTCGCCCGGTCGAGAGACGGGCGGCGTCCAAGCATAGCGACCATCTTCGGCCACCGGGATATTCATCCAGATATTGAAGGGGGAGGGCACGTGGATCGGCGCGATGCCGATGGCCTCAAGGGCCATGCGGAAATTATCGGCGCAATTGTCGTGGTATCCCTTGGCCCCCAGCGTTTCGTAGCGGGGCTGATCGCAGCAGGCGATGAGGATATCATGCACGCCGGGAGACGTATCCTCGACGATCTCGATCAGGGGGCGGCGGCGATTTGTGACCAGCGTATCGCCCTGCCGGACATAGACCTTGCCCAATGCCGTGCGCGTGTGCTCCATCGACAGCATTTCACCCGGTGCGCCATGGACGAGGGCAAAGAAATCGCAAACCTGATGCCCTTGCTCGTTCAGAATGAACAGTCGGTCGCCGGGGTTCAGATGCACCGCGCGCCCCTCCCGTGCGGGGATGGTGTGGCGCTCTCCGGGGGTTACGCGTCCATTCGCAGAGACCGGATTGTCCTTGGTGCCATTTGTGCCGTCACAGGCGCGGGGGTCGTAATGCGGCGTGGTCATCTCAATCCTCCGCGATATCCTCGGCCCAGAGTTCGGGGCGTTCCTCGATAAAGCGCTGCATCAGGGCGATGCATTCCGGGTCGTCGGCGACGATCACCTCGACGCCCCGCTCGCGCAGGAAATCCTCGTTCCCGCCGAAGGTCGTGTTCTCGGCGATGACGACGCGGGGGATGCCGAATTGGACGATGGTGCCTGAGCACATCATGCAGGGGCTAAGCGAGGTATAGAGCGTGGTGTCGCGATAGGTCTTTTGCCGTCCGGCCTTGCGCAATGCATCCATTTCGCCATGGGCGATGGGGTCGCCTTGCTGTACGCGCTGATTGCGCCCCTGAGCCACGAGCGTTTCGCCCCGCGCGATGACCGAGCCGATGGGACACCCTCCTTCATCAAAGCCCGCTTTGGCCTCGTCATAGGCGATTCGCAGGAAATGGCGGTCGGTGTCGGTCAGGGGCATGGTCGAAACTCCGTGGCGGGCAATCCTTCGCCCCTAGAAGGGCCTGTCCCCGAACATCCGTCAAGCCATTGCGTCGGGCCGCTTTGCTTCCGTGGGGTCGGGCCGCTTTGCTTCCGTGGGAAAGAGACCGTTTTCGGCATCGTCTTTCCCGATTCACAGAATTATGCGGAGATTGGCCGAGATCGTCATTCATGGTGAACCGATAAAGCGGTCTCGCAGGGCGTTGGCCTTTATCGAATGCTCTCGCCGCATGGACCGTCTGATCCGCTGTAGCATCGCGTATTATGCCGCAATTAAACGCATCATCTGTGATTTGCGTGCTCTGCTCACAGTTGTGTATAGAAATCGTGATGGCGCGTGAATGGCGCCTACAGGGTCTGTCACCCGTAGAAAATATTAATGTTCGTTACATAGCTTGTCGAGAGATACCGAACCCCCAAGGAGTAAGCTAAGGTGTTGAATACCTTCACGATCGTCGAAACATCAAGCGTCGCATCCAGCGGCGTATCCGCGTCCACGCTTGCCAATGTACGGTCGGGCATCCTCGCCGCTGGGGGCATCATCAATGACAATTTTCAACAATCCGGCGTCGATATTGAAATATCGCTGAGCATTGCGGACCTCGGCGGCAATACCCTTGCGACCGGCGGAACCAGCTTTCACGGGACCACCGCAGACGGCCCCGGTCAGGAAATCTGGACCCTCAATTCCTTGAACGAGATCATCACGGGGCAGGAATACGATCCCGGTGGATCGACCACCGACATCGCGTTTACCGTCGATATCGACGCCCTGACGAATAATACATTCTTTTTCGATCCCGATCCGCAGGCCCGGACGGCCTCGGTGCCCGGCAACCAGATCGATTTTCTGACTCTTGCGATTCATGAGTTATTGCATGGATTTGGCTTTCTCGCCCTCACAACCGGCGAGCCGAGTGACCGCGAAGTACCCGGCCCGGACATTTCGCCCTTCGATGACAATGTCGATCTGATTGGCGGCAATCGGTTCTTCACCGGCGCGAATGCCGTGGCGGCCAATGGCGGAAATCCGATCCGGCTGCTGGACGGCGCTTCGGCCCATCCGCTTGACGGCGTCAACGGCATCGACAGCATCATGAACGCGACCATCACCACGGGCACGCGCAAGTTTCTGTCCCCGATCGAGCTTGCGATCCTTGAGGATATGGGCGCTCCGATCGTGACCCCGCCCGCATCCGCCGATTTCAATCTGGCGCTGGGCACCGTGGAAACGGGGCGGTATGGCAACCGCTATACGGGCGCCACGGGTGCCTCCGACACGGACGCCGTCGTGCAGGCGACCTTTACGGGGACGGCGTCGTCGCTCAAGCTGTCCTTCGACGGGTTTGACATCGATTTCGATAATGAGCTGGAGGTTTTCCTCAACGGCAACAGTCTCGGTTTCATCGATGCGGGCGTGAACGAGGGAACGGCCTCCTATGCCATCGATATTGCCGCCTCCGCGCAGATTGCGGGCGAGAACGAGCTGGAATTCCGTCAGGAGATCAACCCGGCGTTCAAATGGGGCGTGACCAATGTGCTGCTTTCCTCGTCCTTCGATTTTGATCTCGCGGCTGGCACGGCGGAAACCGGCAAGTTCGGGAATAAGTTTGACGGGGCGACCGATACCGATGGCATTGTCTCGGCATCTTTCACGGGCACCGGGTCGTCCCTGACGCTGTCCTTCGACGGGTTTGACATCGATTTCGATAATGAGCTGGAGGTTTTCCTCAACGGCAACAGTCTGGGTTTCATCGATGCGGGCGTGAACGAGGGTACAGCGTCCTATGAATTGGCCATCGCCGCCTCCGCGCAGAATACGGGCGAGAATGAGCTGGAATTCCGTCAGGCGATCAACCCGGCGTTCAAATGGGGCGTGACCAATGTGCTGCTTTCCTCGTCCTTCGATGTCGATCTGACGGTCGGCACGGCGGAGACCGGGCGCTATGGCAACAAATATGCGGGGGCCTCAGGTGCGTCGGATACGGATGGGGTTGTCTCGGCATCCTTCACCGGCGCGGGGACCGATCTTGTGCTGTCCTTTGACGGGTTTGACATCGATTTCGATAATGAGCTGGAGGTTTTCCTCAACGGCGACAGTCTCGGCTTTATCGATTCGGGCGTCAACGAGGGCACAGCGTCCTATGAATTGGCCATCGCCGCCTCCGCGCAGAATACGGGCGAGAATGAGCTGGAATTCCGTCAGGCGATCAACCCGGCGTTCAAATGGGGAGTCACCGATATTCTGCTCTCCACCGCCTTCGACTTCGATCTGACGGTCGGCACGGCGGAGACCGGGCAATATGGCAATAAATTCGCCGGTACAACCGACACGGATGGCGTCGTCTCAGCGTCCTTCACGGGTACGGGGTCCGATCTGGGGCTGTTCTTCGACGGGTTCGACATCGATTTCGACAATGAGCTGGAAGTTGTGCTGAACGGCAACAGCCTTGGTTTTGTCGATGCGGGCGTGAATAACGGCACGACATCTTATGGCACCGTCATCGCGGCAAGTGCCCAAAATGCGGGTTTGAACGAGTTGGAATTCCGCCAGGCGATCAACCCGGATTTCGCATGGGGTGTGACCAATGTGCTGCTGGATGATTTGATGGCGATGTAGCCCTATCGGCACGCTCCTGCCCCGGCGCATTGGCTGGGGCAGGGGACAAGGCAGGCGGAGGGCGACGGGTCTTTGGCCTCAAGCCACTCGCTCGCCCTCCGGCGTTCAGGTCCAGCCTTCGATCGCGAATTTTGCCTTCAGCGCATCCGAACACCGCGCGCCGAGCACCTGAATGACAGCATTTGCCGCCGTGCAGCCCATGGCGCCACAGACATCGAGAGGGTGTCCGGTGGCCATGCCATTCAGGAACCCGGCGGCGAACAGGTCGCCTGCGCCGGTCGTATCCACCAGCGCGGCAACAGGCAGCGCCGGAACTGCGATCCGCTCGTCGCCAGAGACGATGACGGCCCCATCCGGCCCGCGCGTGATCGCCGCGATCGCCACATCCCCGGCGACGGCGGTGAGGGCCGCTTCCAGATCGTCGGTTTGGTAGAGCGACAGAAGCTCCGCTTCATTGGCGAACAGCACGTCGATGTCACTGGCCACGATCTCGCGAAAGCTGTCACGATGGCGATCGACGCAGAACGGATCGGACAGGCTAAGCGCGACCTTGCGGCCCGCCTCATGGGCGATTTCCATGGCGCGGCGAAAGGCATCCTTGGCGGCGGGCTTATCCCACAGATAGCCCTCCAGATACAGGATGCCCGATCCCGCAACCGCGTCTGTGTCCACATCATCAGGTCCCAGATCGCCGGAAACGCCCAGATAGGTCGCCATCGTCCGTTCCGCATCGGGGGTGACCATGACCATGCAGCGCGCCGTTGCCTCGCCTTCCGTGGCGGCGGGGGAGGTGAAGACGGTGCCGGTCGAGCGGATGTCATGGGCAAAGATGTCGCCAAAAGTGTCATCACGCCGCTTGCCGATAAACGCGGCCCTGCGCCCCAGCGCTCCGAGGGCGGCGATGGTGTTTGCGGCCGATCCCCCCGATCTCTCGGTTGTCTCGCCCAGCGCGTTGTAGAGTGCGGTCGATCCGGCCTCGTCCACCAACGTCATCGCGCCCTTGGATAAATCCTGTGCTTCGAGGGTGGCATCCCCGACTCGGGCGATGATGTCCACGATGGCGGCACCGACGGCGATTACGTCATGGGTTGTGTCGGACATGGGGCGTTCTCTTCTGTGACAATAAACGGGGGTGGGGCCTTACATGATTTCGCCGACGCGGGGCTTTGCGCGTCGGCGGTCTGTTTCATCCGTAAGGCAGGCGTCCGGGGGGTCAGACGTGTTTTTTCAGCGTATCGGCCAGATCGGTTTTCTCCCACGAGAAGCCGCCGTCATCTTCGGGCATGCGTCCGAAATGGCCATAGGCGGCGGTGCGGCGATAGATCGGGCGGTTAAGGCCCAGCGTCTGGCGAATGCCGCGCGGGGTCAGGTCGATGCTCTTGCGAATCGCGTCTTCGATCACCGATGGGGGCACCTGTCCCGTGCCGTAATCATCGACATAGATCGACAGGGGCTGTGCTACGCCGATGGCATAGGCGAGCTGAACGCTGCATCGCGAGGCCAGCCCCGCCGCCACGACATTCTTTGCCACATAGCGCGAGGCATAGGCCGCCGAGCGGTCTACCTTGGTCGGGTCCTTGCCTGAGAATGCCCCGCCGCCATGGGGGGCCGCGCCACCATAGGTGTCCACGATGATCTTGCGCCCCGTCAGGCCCGCATCGCCATCTGGACCGCCGATGACGAACTGGCCGGTCGGGTTGACATGCCAGATCGTATCCGCATCGACCCATCCTTCGGGCAGAGCCTTCAGGGCATAGGGTTCGACGATCATGCGAATATCGTCCGAGCTGAGGCCCTCGGCGTGCTGGGTCGAGATCACGATGGTATGGGCGCGCACGGGCTTGCCGTCGCGGTATTCGACGGTGACCTGCGATTTGGAATCGGGTTCGAGCTGCGGGGCCTCGCCCGAATGGCGCGCGATGGCCATATTCTGTAGAATGCGGTGCGAATAGAGGATCGGTGCAGGCATCAATTCCGGGGTCTCGTCGCAGGCATAGCCGAACATGATGCCCTGATCGCCCGCGCCCTCGTCCTTATGCATGCCCGTGCCTGCATCGACGCCCATGGCGATATCGGCGGATTGGCCATGGACCATGCATTGCACTTCGCAATGATCCCAGTGAAAGCCTTTCTGCTCGTAGCCGATTTCCTTGATCGTCTGGCGGGCGGCTTCGATCATCTCGTCGCGCTTGACCGATCCGCGTACCTCGCCCGCAAGAACGACATTGTTCGTGGTGGTCAGCGTCTCGACCGCCACGCGGGCCTCAGGCTCGCGGCCGATGAACAGGTCGACAATGGCGTCTGAAATCGCGTCGGAGACCTTGTCGGGATGGCCTTCGGAGACGGATTCGGAGGTGAAGAGATACTCTTTGCGGGTCATGATGCGCACTCTCGTAAAATGGGTCGGCACGATACGAAAAGAGGCCCCGGAGGGATACCCGGAGCCTCGCGATCGCGGCTTAGTAGCGGTAATGGTCGGGCTTGAACGGGCCTTGCTCCGGCACACCGATATAGTTGGCCTGTTCGCTGGACAGCTTGGTCAGTTCGACGCCCAGCTTTTCCAGATGCAGCGTGGCAACCTTCTCATCGAGATGCTTGGGCAGGACGTAGACCTGATTCTCGTATTTGTCGTTGTTCTTGTACAATTCGATCTGCGCCAGCACCTGATTGGTGAAGGATGCGGACATCACGAAGGACGGGTGGCCCGTCGCACAGGCGAGGTTTACAAGGCGCCCTTCGGCCAGCAGGATCATTTTCTTGCCGTCGGGGAATTCGATCTCGTCGACCTGTGGCTTGATGTTGTTCCACGTCATGTTGCGCAGACCGGCGACTTGAATCTCGCTGTCGAAGTGACCGATATTGCAGACGATGGCCCGGTCTTTCATGTCGCGCATGTGGTCGACGGTGATGACGTCCTTGTTGCCGGTGGTGGTGACGAAGATGTCGCCCTTGCCTGCGGCCTTGTCCATCTTGGTCACTTCATAGCCGAGCATCGCGGCCTGAAGCGCGCAGATCGGGTCGATTTCCGTGACCATGACGCGGGCGCCCTGCGATCGCAGCGATTCCGCCGAGCCTTTGCCCACATCGCCAAAGCCGCAGACGACGGCGACCTTGCCGCCCATCATCACATCGGTCGCGCGGCGGATGCCGTCGACCAGCGATTCGCGGCAGCCATAGAGGTTGTCGAATTTCGACTTGGTGACCGAGTCGTTTACATTGATCGCGGGGAAGGGCAGTTCGCCTTTTTTGGCGAGTTGATACAGGCGATGCACGCCGGTCGTGGTTTCTTCGGAGACGCCCATGATCGCGTCGCGGCGCTTGGTGAACCAGCCCGGCGATTGCTTGTGGCGCGCGTAGATCTGCGCCTTGACGACTTCTTCTTCCTCGTTTTCAGGATTGGGGATGATGTCTTCACCGGCTTCGAGCTTGGCGCCGAGGATGATGTACATCGTGGCGTCGCCGCCATCGTCGAGGATCAGGTTTGGGGTGCCATCGGGGTTTTCGGCTGTGACGGGCCAGTCGAAAATCTTGTCGACATACAGCCAGTAATCTTCCAGCGACTCGCCCTTGATCGCATAGACGGGGGTGCCGCCCGCCGCGATGGCCGCCGCCGCATGGTCCTGCGTCGAGAAGATGTTGCAGGTCGCCCAGCGGATATCCGCGCCCAGTTCGGCCAGCGTTTCGATCAGAACGGCGGTTTGGATCGTCATGTGCAGCGAGCCGGTGATCCGCGCGCCCTTGAGCGGCTTGTCCTTGCCGAATTCCTCGCGGCAGGCCATCAGACCGGGCATCTCGGTCTCGGCAATGTCGATCTCCTTACGACCGAAATCGGCAAGGGTAATGTCGGCAATGGCATAATCGGGCTGCGATGGAGCATCCATGTCTGGAATCCTGTTCGATGAGAGGAGGAGGGCGCACCCTCCGTTTTGACGGCTCCCATAACAGGATGCAAAACCGGAAGCAATCACGATATGCAGAAATCGTTATATGATTTGATAACGTGTCAGTTATCGAAGCCGTCTGGCGGATGGTTTAGGCGTGTGAAAGTTAAAATACGGTCATTGCGGCATGGTATTAAGGCGCTGCTTCAATCACAGCGTCCGTTATTCATATCTCTAACGCATTTATTGGCGTTTTATTACCATACGTGAAACGGGGAATGGTCTTTTGCTGCAAAAATTGTGCATAGATCGGCTCGGTGGGATGCCTGCTCGTGAAAAGACGATACTGGGCCGATCAATCCGATGGTGCAGATGCTTTGCTGGCCGTCTTCCTGCCGCGCCCTGACGGTCAGGCCGGGTATTCCGCTTGCATCTTGGCGCCGCTGCGTGTAACCCACGCGCTCTCGACCGATCTTCCGGCTAAAAGGGCTGCCGAGGGGATCAATAACGCACTGTTTTTCAGGAGAGCGAAATGCCCAAGATGAAGACGAAATCCGGAGCGAAAAAACGCTTCCGGGTGACGGCGAGCGGCAAGATCAAAGGATCGCCCGCCGGTAAACGCCACGGCATGATCAAGCGCACGAATAAATTCATCCGCACTGCGCGCGGTATGGAAGTGCTGTCCGAGCCGGATCAGAAAATCGTTCGGCAGTTTCTGCCGTACAATCGATAAGGGGGGTATCCGATGTCACGAGTTAAACGGGGTACCGTCCAGAAGGCACGCCACAAGCGGGTTCTTGAACAGGCGAAAGGCTATTATGGCCGCCGCAAGAACGTCTTTCGCGTTGCCACGCAGGCCGTCGACAAGGCCCAGCAATACGCCTATCGCGACCGCAAGAACCGTAAGCGCAGCTTCCGCGCTTTGTGGATTCAGCGCATCAATGCCGGTGCCCGCGAGCATGGCATGAAGTATAATCAGGTCATCGATGGTCTGAACAAGGCCGGGATCGAGATCGACCGCAAGGTTCTGTCCGATCTGGCCATTCGCGAGCCTGAGGCGTTCAAAGCGATTCTCGATCAGGCTAAGGCGGCTCTGGGCGACGCGCAGCCCGCTTGATCCCAACCCGGATCGATTCAATATACAGCCGCGCCCCCGCACCGGGGCGCGGCTTTTTCGATTCTCGCCCCGATCCGCTTTACGTCTCGTATCCGGCTCTGTAAGGCCCAAGCGCAGAGCGAGAATGACAGGAGCGACACCCATGGATACGCGCGCAGTGATCGACGCCTATTACACCGCGTTCAACGATCATGACGGCGAAGCGATGCTGGCCTTGATGACCGACGATGTCCGCCATGACGTCAATCAGGGGGAGCGCCGCATCGGCAAGGACGCTTTCCGTGCCTTCAACGCGAAGATGGATGCATGCTATGCCGAGCGCCTGACCGATATCGTCGTTATGGTCAGCGAAGACGGCACGCGGGCCTCGGCGGAGTTCACGGTTAACGGGTTCTACACTGCGACTGACGACGGATTGCCTGAGGCGCAGAACCAGCGCTACACCCTGCCTGCCGGAACCTTCTTCGCGTTGCGCGATGGCCAGATCGCGCGGGTGACAACCTATTACAATCTCAGCGATTGGCTGCGCCAGATTGAGGCTTAGGGGGATCGTCGATCAGGTCGGGTCACGCTGGCCGGGGAATGTCAGCCCCGTCGCGCGCTCGTAGACATCAAGCGTCGCTTTTTGCATCCGCGTGGTGGAAAACATCCGCTGTATGCGCAGGCGCGCCAGCTTTCCGATCCGGTCGGATGTGTCCTGATCCAGAGTCAGAAAGGCATTCATGGCCTCGGCCATCTTTGCCGCATTGCCCGGCTCGACCAATGCGCCGGTCACCCCGTCATCGACGGTCTCGCGCGCGCCGCCATGGTTTGTGGCGACGACCGCGCGGCCCATTGCCTGCGCCTCCACGGCCACGCGGCCAAAGGCTTCCGGGTCCGTCGAGGCGGAGATGGCGCAACTGGCCACGCGATAGGCGGCGGGCATGTCATGGCAGGATCCTGCGATCTTGATGACGTCCGAGCAGCCCTTGTCGCTCGCCCGTTTTTCCAGTTCGTCCGGGTAGCGCGACCCATCCGGAGCGCCGCCCACCATCAATCCGAGAAAATCCGGCCCGCGCCGTTCCCGCAGGATCGCACAGGCATCGATGAACACTTCCTGCCCCTTCCACCGGGTCAGGCGACCGGGCAGCAAAAAGACGGGGCGCGTCTCGTCGGTCAGGCCCCAGCGATCGGCAAGCTGCGCGATGCGCTCGCCGGTCATGGCATCGGGGTTGAAGATATCCAGATCGGCCCCGCGCGGGATGGTGACGATGCGGCTGTCGGGGACGCCATGGCGCTCGCGGATCATCTGCGCGATGAAATCCGAGACCGCGATGGTCGGATTACCCTTCGCCATCACGGCATTATAGCGGCGTTTGAGCGGAAAACCCTCGTTATATGCGCCGTGATAAGTGGTCACGAACGGAGTGCCCGTTTGCTGCGCGGCCCAATATCCGCTCCAGGCGGGGGCACGGCTACGGGCGTGGATCAGGTCGATGCGTTCTTCGGCGACCATCTCCGCAATGCGGCGGGCATTCTTGCGCATGGTGAACAGGTTTTTCGTCTGCACAGGCATCTCGATGAATTCACCGCCCAGTGCATTCAGGCGCGAGGCAAGGCGCCCCCCGGCGGACGCAACGAGCGCGCGGCCCCCCGCCTTGACGATGGCGGTCGCGATCTCCAACGTCCCGCGCTCCACCCCACCCTCGTCGAGGCGCGGGACGATTTGCAGAATGACGGGACGCTTGCCGGACGGGTCGGAGCGCGATAGCCCCGGATCGTCGGAGGTTGCACCGGAGGCTGAAGCCATGAAGAAAACCGATCTGTACCGTACACCTGACGACAGGACTATCGCGTATCGTCGCAGCATAGTGCAAGCGACAAGCGCAGGGAGAGTGCGTCCGGGCATCGTTTTTCTGCCCGGTTTCCGGTCCGACATGGAGGGAAGCAAGGCGCTATTCCTGCATGAATGGGCCGAAAAGCAGGGCAGGGCGTTTCTGCGGTTCGATTATACGGGGCATGGCGCATCTTCGGGGGCGTTTGCGGATGGATGCATTGGCGACTGGTTTCGCGATGCCTGCGATGTGCTGCGCGCCCTGACCGAAGGACCGCAGGTTCTGGTCGGGTCGTCCATGGGGGGATGGATCGCGCTGTTGCTGATGCGGGCCATGCCGGAGCGGGTCGCAGGCTTGGTCGGGATCGCGGCGGCCCCGGATTTCACCGAAGAAACGATATGGCAGCGCGCGACCACGGCCCAGCGCGAGACCCTGCTGCGGGAGGGGCGGCTTGAAGGGCCGAGCGCCTATGGCGACGAGCCGTATCTCATTACGCGCAAGCTGATCGAGGATGGGCGACACCATCTGGTGATGCGCTCGCCGCTCTGCGCGCCTTGTCCCGTGCGCCTGCTGCATGGGATGGCGGACCCGGATGTGCCATGGGAGACCGCCGCGCGGCTGGCCGATCATATCGAGGGCGATGATGTGCGGGTGACGCTGCTGCGCGGTGCCGGGCATCGTCTCAGCGATGCGCCGGAACTGGCCCTGATCGCGGAAACGGTGCAGGCGCTGCCCGACCCGGTGGAGGCATAACCATGCATACCGTTGCGGTGCCGGACAAACACGATCCTGCACCGGGTCTGGCGCGGTTGGTGGCGGCGGGTCCGGTGGTGCGTATGCGGGTGCCGGTCATCGGCGAGATCCCCTTCGTGACGACCCATGCGGGCTGTGAAAGGTTGCTGAAGGACGATACCCTGTTCTCGACGGATATTGCGAATGGGCGCAATCGGCGCATCGCGTGGTTCCTGCGCCTGATGCCGCGCAATGTGCGGGTGATGACGGAGAATATGCTCCAGAAGGATGGGCACGAACATCGCCGCCTGCGCAAGATGGTCGATGGGGCGTTCCGGCGCGGTGCGGTCGAGGCATGGGAATTGCGGATCGAGGCGATTGCGGCGGGGCTGCTGGATGACTGGGCAACCTCGGAGGATGGCGATTTCGTGCGCCATGTCGCGCGGCCCCTGCCGCTCGCGGTGATCTGCGAGATACTGGGCCTTGCCCATGAGGATCGCCCCGATTTCGTGCGCTGGATGGCGGCGTTTTCGCAAGGGGGGTCGATCTGGCGGTTGCCGGGAATTTATTGGTCTCTCACCCGGATCAATCGCTATCTGATGGCGCGGTTCGAGGAGCGGCGCGCCGATCCGGGGGATGATCTGATTTCGGTGCTCGTTCATGCCGCCGATGGCGAGGATCGTCTCACCGATGATGACGTCTTGGCGATGCTGGGCCTGCTGTTCATCGCCGGGCATGAGACAACGACCCATCTGATGAGCAATTCGGTGCTGACCCTGCTGAAGAATCCGGCGGAGCTGTCCCGTTTGCTGGCCGATCCGGCGCTAGAGGGAACGGCAGTGGACGAATTGCTGCGTTATGTCGGGGCGGTCGAGATGACCAAGCCGCGCTACCTGCTTCGGGATGCGGAGTTTCTCGGCGTCCCGTTTCGGCGCGGTCAGGCGGTCATGGCGCATCTGGCCGCTGCGAACCGCGATCCCGCCGTTTTCGACGATCCCGACCGGCTCGATCTGGGGCGCAGGCCCAACCGTCATCTTGCATTTGGCGGCGGGCCGCATTTTTGCCTCGGAGCATGGCTGGCCAAGGCGGAGCTTGCCGCGATTCTGCGCCTGCTATGGCGCCATGCGCCCGACCTTGCGCTGGGCGTACCGGAGGGGGAACTGCAATGGAACGCGCAGGCGGGCATTCGCGCGCTCCATACGCTGCCATTGACCCGATCCCGCCACGCGGGCATTTAGGGTGAAGGAACGCCAGAAGGGCGGGCCGTCCGGGAATCGGGGCGAGAATCGTGCTGCACTATCTTGATTTCGAAAAGACCGTTGCCGAGCTTGAAGGCAAGGCGACTGAACTGCGTGCCCTTGCCGGACAGGATTCGGACATGGATATCGAGCAGGAGGTCGCGCAGCTCTCCGTCAAAGCGGAAAAGCATCTCAGCGACCTCTATAAAAAGCTCAGCCCCTGGCAGAAATGTCAGGTCGCGCGCCATCCCAATCGCCCCCATACGGTCGATTATGTCGAGGCGTTGATCGACGATTTCGTTCCGCTGTTCGGGGATCGGGGGTTTGCGGAGGATTCGGCGGTCATTGGCGGTCTGGGGCGTCTCGACGACCGGGCCGTGATGATCCTTGGCCATGAGAAGGGCGCGGATACCGCCGCCCGGCTGAAACGCAATTTCGGCATGTCGCGCCCGGAAGGGTATCGCAAGGCTGTTCGATTGATGGACATGGCGGATCGTTTCGGGATTCCGGTCCTGACCTTCATCGACACCCCCGGCGCCTATCCCGGCAAGGGCGCGGAGGAGCGCGGACAGGCGGAGGCCATCGCCCGCTCGACCGAGAAATGTCTGGAAATCGGCGTGCCTTTGATCTCGACCGTGATCGGGGAGGGCGGCTCCGGCGGGGCCATTGCGCTGGCCACCGCCAATCGCATCATCATGCTGGAACATGCGATCTATTCTGTCATCTCGCCCGAAGGATGCGCCTCTATTTTGTGGAAATCCCAAGACAAGGCGCAGGAGGCGGCGGCGGCCCTGCGCTTGACGGCCCAAGACTTGCTTACTCTCTCGGTTGTGGATGCGATTGTGCCGGAACCCACGGGGGGCGCGCATCGCGATCCACAAACAACTTTCGACGATTTACGTAAGAAATTGTCGGAAACACTTGAAAGTTTTGACGGAATGTCCCCTGATGCTATTAGGGCTGAACGGCGGGAGAAATTTCTCGCCATGGGACAAAAGGGACTCGACTGACGGTATCGCCTGTGCGGTGCCGCCTGTTACTAGGATTGAGCCGCAGAGGAGGTCACCATGCCGATGGCGAAATATAAACTGAAAAGCGTTGCCCGCCTCGCCATGGGCACGGCGATACTGACAGTCATCTCTGGCTGTGAAAACAATGTCGCGAACAGCTATAGCGATCTGGTTTCCGTGCCCCCCGCTGCCAGCGATCCGGTCTCCGTGCCGATTGTCGAGACGCCCCCGGAGGCCAATATCGCTGCCGCGCCGGAATCAGCCCTGCCAGAAATTGCCGTACCGGATTATGTCGCGCCGGGTGCGCCGACCTATACCGAAAGCTCGCAGGCGGCCAATGTCGAGACCTTTGAATCGATCTATGGCGCGCCGGTCACCGATGCGGCATCGGGCACGCTTTTGACCGCCGAGCCTTATTCGCCCCCTTCCTATGATGACGGCACCGTGGCGACTCAGGCCATCCCCGCGCCGCCTGCTACCGCGACCGTTGCGGAAGCGGTGACCCCCTCCTACACGCAGCGCACGATTGCCGCGCTGGAGCCTGCGACCTTCGGCGTGGAAACCACGGCAGTCGAGGGGCTGGTTTATGGTGAAAGCCTTACCTCCTCCTCCTATACGGTCACGTCGGAACCCATCTCGCTGGAGGCGGATGTCACGGATAATCAGGTCTACGGAGAAGCGGCCTCCCAGCCCCTTTCTTTCGAGAGCTACACGGTGGATACCGTGCCGCTTACGGGATCGGAGACGTCGCTGCCCGCCAATGACGAAACGCCCGAATTCGAGACCGCGACACTTTCCACATCGTATATCGACACCCTGCCCCTGATCGATGCCTCGGCTCTTTCGGAAGAACCGGCGTTGGTCGAGACGATCCCTGCGCCGGTTTCGACCGTGATCGCGACCGAGCCTTTGCTGAACGTTGCGCCCATTGAAACGGCGGCTTTCAACGCGCCTGAGACTAAGGCGCTTGAGTCGGCGGCGCCGTCCTATAACGGCGTCGAGATCATCAGCAATGATGAATTGCTCGCGGCCTATTCAGATGCTGCGCCCAGTGTCGGATTCGAGCAGGAGCCGCCTGCTTTGTCCGGGCAATATACGGTCACATCGGTCGAGAGAGCCTCTGTGGTGGCGACGGCTCCCGTGGTCGAGATTGCCGCCCTCGCAGCGCCGAAAACGGTGGCCTCTCCTTTGCCCCGTCCGAAACAATCTGCGGCTGTGGTCACGCCGGTGGTGCTGGATCTCAGCCCCGCGACGGCCCCGCTGCCCCGTCGTCGCCCCAGTTCCGCCGAGCGGGTCTATGCCACGCTTGATGCCCCGGTGCCGCAGCCGCGCCCCATCTACAAGGAGCCGATGGCCGTTGCCACGACGGCGGGCAACTATGTCTCTATCGGGGCCTTGAAGGATTTCGACACGCCAAAAGCGGCCGATGGCGCGGTGATGGCCGATGCCAAGAAGATGCTTAAAGAAGCACCCAAAGCGAGCGCTGAAGGCGTTCAGGAAGCCAGTCTTCGCACCGTTGCGCCCAAGCCCAAGGCGCTGAAAATGGACAAGCCCGTCGCTCTGGACACCGAAACCTCCGAATTATCGGGAACGTCCTGGCGCTTGACCAAGGTTGACGCGGCGATGGTGTCCGTCAATGCGGAGCTGCATTTCGACGGGTCCAGCGGTTTCGCCGGGGGGCAAGGCCCCTGCAACAGCTATGGCGGCGAATTCATCAATATCGGTCAGGGCCGGTTCTCGATGGATAATATCTTCTCGACCGATGTGGGATGTTCGAGCCTTGACGTCGAGAAAAAATATCTCGAAGCGCTGGAAAGCGCGGAGCGGTATGAGATTGCGCCGGACTTTTCGGATATGACCCTGCTCGACGCTCAGGGCCGGGCCATCGCCCAGTTCAAGGCGTTTTGATCGATTGCCGAGAGGGGCGATGATCCCATCGCCCTTGGGATCGTTTTAGCCCCAACCGGGCCAGCGGAAAGCCCATCGTGCCCGCCACCAAGGCCCCCAGCAGGGCCGGGGCGGGCCATGTGCCTGAGAGCGGCCCGACGATCCGGTCCCGCAGGATGGGCAAGGCGCGGCTGTCGGATTGATAGACCGGCGTGAACATCCGGCTCATCATCTGAAACAGGCGCACATGTCCCTGTCGCAATTGCGCATAGGTCGGACCGATCTCGGCCCGGCCTTCTGTCGCGACCGCTTGGGCGAGGGCAAAAGCGTCCAGCAAGGCCATATTCGCGCCCTGACCCAGTTGCGGGCTGGTCGCGTGATAGCTGTCGCCGATATGCACGATCCCGGCGCCATAGGGTTTTGCGAGGGTTCGATGGTGATAGCGCGCGTAGGTGAGGGCGTCATGCCCCGTGATTCCGTCGAGCAAAATCTCGGTTTCGGGCCAGAGGGCGCGCACCTCGTCTTTCCAGTCGTTGAGCGGGGTGTCGCGCCAGCGATCATAGGCGTCGCGATGCAGGCTCCAGAAAAATGTCGCTTTTGGCGTCTGCCCCTCGCCCGCGATGCCGACCGGCAAGACGCCCGCCATCTTCGACGCGCGGCAATATCGCTGTTCGAGGGCATGGGGCGAGAAGGGGCCGCCTTCGGGCCAGTCGAGCGTCGCCCAAAGCGCGCCGTAAGCCAGCGCCCGCCCCGGTGTATGGGCGCTGAGCGCCGAGCGGGTGCCGAGGGCATTGACGATCAGATCGAAGGGACCGGCCGCTGCATAATCCTCGAATTCCAGCGTACCGTTGACCCCCCTGAGAACGGTCATGCCGGGGCGGATCGTCACCGCCTCGCGGCGGATTGCATTATAGAGCAGGTCGAACAGGGCGCTCCGCTGAACGGCAAGGCCGCGATACCCCGGATCGAGGGCGGCGTAGGAGACATCGAGCACCACCCTGCCGCTGGGATGAGAGCACCCGAATAAACGGTCGATCCATGCCCCGCGCTCCGCGATCCGGTCGAAAAGGCCAAGGGCGTCGAGTACCGCGAGGCCGGTCGGTTGCAGCATGAAGCCCGATCCGGCGGGTTGCGGTGTTTCGAACCGCTCGAAAAGGGTGACGTGATGGCCTTGGCGTGCCAGCAAGAGCGCGCTGGCCAGCCCGCCGATCCCCGCGCCGCAGACCGCTATCGCCAGTCCGTCAGCCATGCCGCAGACAATCGAGCCGCACGGTCGCCGCTGTGCCGATGGTGTAGAGACCGGCCTCAGTGCGTTCGTGGCCGGGGGTGCCATCGATGGCGTGGCGGATGCGGGATTTTTCGAGGAAAGCCGCCACCGCGCGCGCCTCGGTCACGACGGCGAGATGCTTGAGAATCGTGCCGGTCAAGCGGCTGGCGGCGACGGAATCGATCTTCGCTTTCAGCACGCCGATCACCCGTCCCCGGCTGTCGAGGACCGGCCCGCCGGAATGGCCGCGCCGCACATCGCCCAATACACCGATCAGGCCGCGCGCGCGCGGGTCGCTCAGGGTATAATTGACGAGAGCAGGGGTCAGGCGCGGGGTCAGGCGGATGCGCCCTTCCTGCGGATAGCCGATCACCGCGACCGGCTCGCCTTCAGGGGGCAGATAGGGCGCAAGGCGCAGATAGCGGCGCACACGATACCCTGAATCGAGGATGGCAAGGTCGTTCGCCTTATCCGTCGCCCGGATGCGCACGGGCAGACGCCGGGCAGAATCGGGCACACGCAATTCGACCGCATCACAGGTGCTGACCACATGGGCGCTCGTCAGGATCGCGCCGGATTCGTTGATGGCAAAACCCGCCCCTGCGCTGTGAAAAGTCAGGCGGCGGGCGGTTTCGGCGCGGCGGATGGCGTCGCTCTGAATCATGATCCGCTGGCGTTGGCGCTCGTAATCCGCCTTGAGGCGCGTGGCCTCGGCGGTGGTCACTTCGCGCCCGGTACAGCGCTTTCGGCGCACGGGCTGAACGATGCCGCGCTTTGCATCCCAGCAATTCACGACTTCCATGGCGGGATCAGACCCCATTGCAGGGGATGAAACCAGCAGGGCGGCGATCAGGGGTATCCAGTACATCATGGATACAAGAATACGCGCGAAGGATGACAGACCGGTTCACGCGGGGCGATCCGTCAGGTCGTCGGGATCGATTCCCATCTCGCGCAGGCGGATGCGTTCTGCATCGGTCAGCGGGGCGGTGGGGGCAGGCTCCACCTCGCGCCGGGCGATCTGTCGCCATGCCACGAAGCCCCCGATCAGCAACAGGATCGGTCCCCCAAGCCACAGGGCTGCACTGACGGGCGAGAAGCGGGGCTTCAGGAGCACGTATTCGCCATAGCGAGCGACGACGTAATCGAGAACCTCGTCATTCGTATCTCCCTCGACCAACCGCTCGCGGACCACGAGGCGCAGGTCTTTGGCCAGTTCAGCATCGGAATCATCGATGCTCTGGTTGCGGCAGACGAGACAGCGCAACCCTTTAGACAGGTCACGGGCGCGTTGCTCCAGCGCCGGATCGGCGAGGACTTCGGAGGGTTGCACGGCCCCCACGGGCAGGGGCATGAGCAGCGCCAGTATCAGCAGCGCCGCCGTCGCCGACCGTCCACGCCTCGTCCTGCACTGTGTCATATTGCGGTCATGCGTCATTCTGCGGGCACCATGGCGGTCTTTTTCCGATTGGGCGCGCCGACGCGGTGGCGGCGGTCGGTCAGACTGAGCACCCCGCCCAGCGTCATGATCAATGCGCCGATCCAGATCCAGTTCGCGAAGGGTTTCACATAGGATCGCACGGCCCAGCCGCCATCCTCCTGCCGGTCGCCAAGGACGATATAGATGTCCTCGATCAGGCTGGCGCGGATGGCCGCTTCGGTCGTTTGGGTGCGCTGAACCGGATAAAACCGCTTTTCGGAAAGCAGGCTGGCAATCTCCTCACCGTCCTGAAAGACCGTGAATTTGCCGCCATCGATGCGGTAATTGGGACCGTTCAGCCGCTCGACCCCGTCGAAGCGGATTTCATAGCCGGAAAGCGGGATCATATCGCCGACCTTGGCCACGCGAATATCCTCGGTTTCCCAAGCGGTGATGCCGACGATGCCGAAGGCGGTGACGCCCATGCCGATATGCGCCAGCGCCTGCCCCCATGCCGACCGGGGCAGCCGAGCGAGGCGGCGCAGGCTTTCGCCCGCAGGTGCCCGGCCCAGCTTGACCCGCTCCGCCACATCGACGATCACGCCGAAGATCGCCCAGAAGGCCAAGGCGATCCCCAGCGGGGCAAAGATCGGCCCGCCTGAGCGCCACATGGCAAACATCGCCCCGATTCCGATCGACAGGGCGGCGGCGGTCCACAGCTTTTTCATCACGCGGGGCAGGTCGCCCCGCTTCCAAGGCAGGGCCGCACCGATGGGCATCACCATCAGCATCACGATCATCAGCGGCGTGAAGCCCATATTGAAGAAGGGTGGGCCGACGCTGATTTTCTCGTTCGTGAAGGCTTCGACAAAGAGCGGATAGAGCGTGCCGATGAACACGACCGCCGTGGCGACCGACAAGAGCAGGTTATTGAGAATCAAGCCGCTCTCGCGACTGACCGGGGCAAACACGCCTTCGGGGGCCATCTGTGGCGCGCGCCACGCATAGAGCGCCAGCGAACTACCCGTCGCAATGACGAGAATCCCCAAGATAAAGACCCCGCGCTCCGGATCATTGGCAAAGGCATGAACACTGGTCAGCAGGCCAGAGCGCACGATGAATGTCCCGACGAGGCTGAGCGAAAAGGCGATGATGGCGAGCAGGATGGTCCAGCTTTTGAGGGTCGACCGCTTTTCGACGACAACCGCCGAATGCAGCAGGGCGGCGGCGACGAGCCATGGCATAAAGCTGGCATTCTCCACCGGATCCCAGAACCACCAACCGCCCCAGCCAAGCTCGTAATAGGCCCAATAACTGCCCAGGGCGATCCCGACTGTCAGGGTTGACCATGCCAGCAGAGTCCAAGGCCGCACCCAGCGCGCCCATGCGGCATCGACCCGCCCTTCGATCAGGGCGGCGACGGCAAAGCTGAAGGGCATCGAAAGGCCGACATAGCCCATATACAAAAAGGGCGGATGCGCCGCGAGCGCCCAGTCCTGCAACAGCGGATTGAGGCCGGTGCCATTCACGGGCACGGGGTCCATGCGCTCGAAAGGGTTCGAGGTAAAAAGGATGAAGGCAAGGAACGCCACCGCCACCATTGCCTGTACCGCCAGTGACCGTGCGCGCAGGGAGGGGGGGATATTGCGCCCGAACGAGGCGACCAGCGCGCCGTAAAGCGCGAGGATCAGCACCCAGAGGAGCATTGATCCTTCATGATTGCCCCAAACCCCTGCGATCTTGAACAGATACGGCTTGTCGCTGTGCGAATTGGCATAGACCACCCGCAGCGAGAAATCCGAATTGATGAAGGCATATGTGAGCGCCGCAAACGAAAAGCCGATGAGCAAAAAGCTCATCATCGCGGCACTTTCCGCAAAGCGCATCGGCTCTGCATAGCCTTTATGCGCACCCCAGAGCGGGATGATGGATTGCGCAATCGCCACCGCGAACGCGAGGATCAGCGCAAAATGTCCGAGTTCAGCAACCATTTCTCTTTTCTGCCCCGGTCTCCGCGCTTGCGCAACGTGGCATCTTGCGCCGCAGGGTCATTTTCACGCGACTTTGAGATGCGACGTGCCGCCCGGTGGACGGGCCGGGGGCGTGCCGCTTATTTTGCCAAGCGGAACCCCGTGAAAGAATGAGGCGACCGGATGTTGCGTAAAGCCCTGAAATGCCTGCACACGCTGGGGGCCTGCGGCCTGATTGGGGGGCTGGGATGCTACATGATCCTGCTCGTCTTCGCCCCGCAGGACACGCCCGCCGCCTATGCCGATCTCAGGGCGTCGATTGCGCTGGTCAGCGATTATGTGCTGATTCCGTCCCTCGCGGTGGCGCTGGTATCGGGATTGCTGTCGATGGCATTTCACATGCCCTTCATGGATAAGGGCTGGGCATGGGCCAAGGCGGTGATGGGCATTTTGATGTTTAAGGGGGTTCTGACCGTCGTGGGGGCCAAGGCGGACCACGCCGCCGCCCTCGCCCGAAAGATGGAGACCGGCGAGGTCCAACGCGCGACCATCGACGCCGCCATGCGCCATGAGTGGTGGACCCTGTGGATCGTCGTTGCCCTGTCGGTCGCGAATGTGGTGCTGGGCGTCTGGCGCCCGAAATTCGCCGCATCACCGGGCCGGGCATCGACCTCAGAGCCGCCCGAACCTGTGTGACGCCCGGTTCCGCTTGGTCCGGCCATGGGCCTGATGTGGGATGCGGGGGGCGCAATCGCGCCTCCCACTATATCGGTTCTCAGAACGAATATTTCGCGCCGATCGAGAATGCGCTCAGGCTGACGTCATTGGGGTTGACGCGGTTTGTGCCGCCTGCAACTTCCGGAATGCCACCGAATTCGGCATCCGTTGTCTGGGTGTATTCGATAAACACGCCGATATGATCCGTGATGGCATACCCTGCTCCAAATCCGAACGAAAACGTCGCTTCTCTCTCGGAGGCCGTCGTGACAGGTGGCGCAAAAGTGTATGAGTTTCGAACATCAAAATCCAAAACGGTGAGACCGCCATGGGCGTAGATGGAAAGCTTGTCGGTGGCATTGACGCCCGCCAAGATGCGGCCCCCATAGCTGGCATTCAGATCGATGTCGGTGACGAGGACGCCGTTGATATTGCGCGACGAGCCATTCTCGAAATTGTAAAAACCTTCAGCCCCGATAAAATACTGATTTTCTGCGAAACTATGCTTGTAGCCAAGGGCGAGACCGCCTGAGAAATCGGTGGAATCTGCGGTCGTTACGCCGCTGGAATCGGGAACAGGAAGTCCCGCAAATCCGCCGGTGTTCCGGTTGATCGTATGATCGAATGTGGTCGCGCTCACTTTGCCGGAGACATACACGCCTCCACCGGCATGGGCTGCGGTTCCGACCATAACGCCGGTCGCCATAATGGCGGCGACAATACCTTTATGAAACACACTCATTTTCATTGTTAACCCTTTGTTAATGTTTTGTTTTAGGATGAAGCATCCTGAGGCGATAAAACTTTTGAGAGCAGGTTTGTCTAATCAACGCTGATCACATAGTCGGGTAAAATCGTGATCGGTATCTTTGCGAGTTCATGCGTGGACGCGCTGTGCTGCGGAAAGCCCTTGCGCGGGATGTCATCATGCCGTGATGGTGCGGCGGTCGCTGTTGAGAGCGCGACCGGGGGCGTTGGTATGACACAGCGGATGCGGGCGATCCTCGCCATGGCGGTCGGGGTATTGATGCTCGTGCTCAATGACACGGCGGCGAAATGGCTCGTGACACGCTACGATCCGCTACAGGTCGCATTCATGCGCAGTCTCTGCGCGCTGCCGATGGCCATGGCGCTGGTGGTCGCCTTCGATGGCGTGCGGGGATTTCGCTCGCGCCGTGCCGGGGTGCATGCCGTGCGCGGGGTGCTGGTTCTGGTTGCGACGGTGGCGTATTTCGAGGCGTTGACGGTTCTGCCACTGGCGGAGGGTCAAGCGTTGCTGTTCACCGCTCCGATCATCGTTGCGGCCCTCGCGGCGCTGTTTCTCAAAGAGCGGGTGGATGTCTGGCGCTGGTCGAGCGTGGGGATGGGGTTTCTGGGCGCGGTGATCGTCATTCGCCCCGGCATGGCGGGGTTTCAGCCGGAATCGCTCTACGCGCTCTCGGCGGCGGGCCTGTATGCGCTGATCATGCTCAGTGCACGGTGGATCGATGAGCGGGACAGTCTGTGGACGCTGACTTTCCAGATGACGCTGTTTTCGGTGTTGTTCGGATCGGTCAGTCTGCTGGGGGACTGGCCCTCGCCCCAGAGGGCGGATGCGGGGTTATTCGCCCTGATGGCATTGCTCGGCACCGGAGGCATGGCATTGGTCAGTCAGGCGTTTCGCATGGCCCCGGCCAGCCTTGTCGCGCCGCTGGATTACACCGCGCTGCTCTGGGCCAGCCTTGCGGGATGGGCGATCTGGGGCGCTGTGCCGGACTGGCCGGTCTATGTCGGGTCGGCGGTGATCGTGGCGAGCGGGCTGATCGTGCTGCGCAGCCGGGGATAGATAGAGGGTTGCGTCATGGGATCGGTGGGGCATGGTCAGGGTCGGAACATCGAAGGACGAATCCCATGGCCACCCCTCGACGTCGACGCCGCAGCAATGCCTCGCCCCGCGACCGGGAGGCAATGGCGGGACGTATTCCGCAATTGCCGTGGAAACAGCCGCGCAACCCCTATGCCCCGCTCAAGGTTATCAGCGACGATCAGGTCGAGGCGATTCACCGGGCATCGCTGCGGGTGCTGGAGGAACTGGGCATCGAATTGATGTCCGCCGAGGGACGGGCGCTGTTTCGCGCGGCGGGGGCGCAGGTGGACGAGGCGAGCCAGATCGTGCGGATGGAAGGTGCGCTGGTCGAGCAGCTTATCTCGACCGCCCCGTCGGAGTTTACGCTCACCTCGCGCAATCCTGACAAGGCGCTGCATATGGGCGGCGATTCTATCGCGTTCGGCATGGTGGCGGGGCCGCCATCGGTGCATGACGCTGTGAATGGCCGCCGATCGGGGAATATGGATGATTACGAGAACTTTACGCGCCTCGCGCATCACTTCAACGCCATCCACATCATCGGAAATCAGGTCTGTGCGCCAGTCGAATTACCCGCCAATTCGCGGCATCTGGATACGTATAACGCGAATATTTCGTTGTCGGACCTGTGCTTTCACGCCTCCGCCATCGGGGCAGGGCGGGCGACGGATGCGATCCGGATGCAGGCGATTGCGCGGGGCATTTCACTGGCGGAAATCGCGGATAGCCCCGGCGTCACGACGATCATCTCAGTCAATTCGCCGCGCAAATTCGATGACAGCATGGCCGATGGCCTGATCGCGATGTCGCGCCATGGTCAGCCGCCCGTCGTGACGCCTTTCACCCTGATGGGGGCCATGACGCCAGTGACCCTTGCCGCCGGTCTGACGCAGCAAAATGCCGAGGCGCTGTTCGGGATTGCCCTGTCGCAGCTGGCCAATCCCGGTTCGCCGGTGGTCTATGGGGCCTATACCTCGAATGTGGATATGCGCTCAGGGGCGCCCGCCTTTGGCACGCCGGAGAATACGAAGGCGAATATCGCTTCGGGGCAACTCGCGCGGCGTTATGGCCTGCCCTATCGCGCCTCGCCCACCAGCGCCTCGAACGCGGTGGATGCACAGGCGGCCGATGAGACGCAGATGGCGATGTGGAGTTGCACGCTGGGCCATGCCAATTTGCAATACCATGCCGCCGGATGGATGGAGGGGGGTTTATGCGCCTCCTACGAGAAATTCATCCTCGATGTGGAGATGATCCAGCACATGACCGCCTTTCTCGACCCGATCGAGATCGACGAGGGCACATTGGCATTCGAGGCGATGCGCGATGTGCCGACGGGCGGGCATTTCTTCGGCTCGCCGCATACGATGGACCGCTACGAGACAGCCTTTTACCAGCCGATGCTGAGTGATTGGCAGAATTACGAGAACTGGGAATTATCGGGCGCAAAAACCGCGACCCAGCGCGCGACGGATCTATGGCAACAGGCGCTGCGCGAATACGAACAGCCCGCGATGGAGCCAGCGGTGCGCGAAGAACTCGACGCCTATATCGCAACGCGCAAACAAGAGATCGGAACAGGAGACCCCTGAGCATGATACCCCTCGCAAGCGGACAATATCCGGGCGCGCAGCGATTGCGCATCGGCGATGCGGTCGTGACGGCCCTGTCGGACGGCTATATCGATCTGGGGCCGCAGACGGTGCCGGGGGCAACGGCGGATGACCTCGCGCTCCTCGTCGCCTCGCCCTATGCGCTGGAAGAAGGGTATCGATCCTCGATCTCGGCGTTTCTGGTCGAAAGCGGGGGGCGGCGTATCCTGATCGATGCGGGCGGGGCGCAATCGGGAATCGGCACGCTTGGGCGGATGCAGGGGGTGCTTGCGGCGATCGGTGTGGGGCCGGATACAATCGATGCGCTGGTGATGACGCATCTGCACCCCGACCATGCGGGGGGCGCCTTCGACGCGTCGGGGGCGGCGGTCTTTGGCCATGCGGAGATGATCCTGCGGGTGGAGGAACATGCGTTCTGGCATGATGATGCGCCCGTGAATGACGGCAACCGCGCCTATTTCGACCTCGCGCGCAAGGCTGCCGGTGCCTATGCGCGGGGCGGTCGGTTGACGCTGTTCGATCGTGATCGCGAGGTGATGCCGGGCTTGCACGCGGAGTTTCTGCCCGGTCATACGCCGGGGCATACCGGCTATCGCGTGGAAAGCGGTGGCGAGGCTTTGCTGATTTGGGGCGATATCGTCCATATTCCGCCGGTTCAGATGAAGCGGCCCGGTATCGGCATCGCTTTTGATGTGGAGGGTGCACAGGCGGAGGCGACGCGCCGGGCCGTGCTGGAACGCGCGGCGTCGGACCGGCTGAAGATCGCCGGAATGCACTTGCCGTTTCCCGCTTTTGGCAGTGTGGCGCGGGACGGCGAGGGGTATCGTTTCCTCCCGGCACCCTATGACCATGAGCCGGGGCATCCATGACCGACTTTCGGCCCATGCGCGTCGAAGACGAGGCGGCGGTCATCGCGCTGTGGCAGGCCTGCGGTCTGACACGGCCTTGGAACGACCCCGCCGCCGATATTGCGCTGGCGCGGGGCGGGGCGGCGTCGGATATTCTGATCCATGATGCGCAGGGCGTGCCGGTCGCCTCGATTCTGGTCGGGCATGATGGGCATCGGGGATGGATCTATTATGTCGCAACCCACCCGGATCACCGCCGCAAGGGGCTGGGACGGGCGGCGATCGCGGCGGCGGAGGCTTGGGCCATCGCGCGGAATGTGCCGAAAATGCATCTGATGATCCGCCCCGGAAACGAGGCGGTCATAGCCTTCTACGAGGCGCTGGGCTATGGAGACGGGAATATTCTGGTGATGCAGAAATGGCTCGATAAAGCGCGGGAGGCGCTCTATCCGGGGCCACCGGGGAGAACGGGATGATCCTGCTATTGCTTGGTCTGGTGCTGTTTGCCGGATTGCACCTTTTCACGACCGTTCTGCGCCCGATGCGCGAGCGCGTCGTGGCAAAGATCGGCGAGGGGCCTTGGAAAGGGCTGATCGCGCTTGGGCTGATCGCTTCGGTCGTGCTGATCGTGCGCGGCTATGGCGTGGCATCGTCGGCGGCGCTGTGGATCGCGCCGGACGGGGCGCGGCATCTGGTGGTTTTCGCCATGCTGCCCGTGCTGATCCTCTACATGGGCAGTTATCCCGGCTCCGCGATCCGTGCGCGCCTGCGCCATCCGCAATTGATGGGATTTGCGCTCTGGGCGCTGCTGCATCTCATCGTCAATGGCGAGGTCCGGGCGGTGACGTTGTTTGGTGGGCTGCTGATCTGGGCCATGATTCAGGCGGTTTTGCTCAACCGCCGCGACGGGACACCCCCTTTGCCCGAAGCGGGAGAATCGATTGCGAAGGCATGGGCGGCGGTGCCGGTCGGAGGCGGCGTTTGGGCGCTTTTGCTCTGGGCGCATGAATGGCTGTTTGGTGCGAGTCCCTTCGCATGACGGTTCTGGGGATCATTCTCGCAGGCGGCCTCGCCCGGCGGATGGGAGGGCAGGACAAGGCCTTCCTGTCGCTGGACGGCGCGCCGCTGCTCGACCGCGCGCTTGTCCGGCTGGGACCGCAGGTCGAGGCGCTCGCAATCAATTCCAATGCGCAGGCGGCGCGCTTTGCGGGATATGCGCCCGCGCTCGTGCCGGATCTGGATGACAGCCGGGCCGGGCCGCTGGCGGGGGTGCTGGCGGGGTTGACCCATGCCGAGGCGGTGGGCGCGTCGCATGTGGTCACCGTGGCGGTGGATACGCCGTTCTTTCCGCTTGATCTGGTGCAGTGCCTGCGCGCGGCGGCGCAAGAGCAGAGCATGCCGCTGGCCTGTGCGGCCACGGGTGAGCGCACGCATCCGGTCTTTGGCCTCTGGCCCGTTGCCCTGCGTGCCGATCTGGCGCAGACGCTGGCCTCTGGCGAGCGCAAGGTGGATCGCTGGACGGGGCGGCATGGCTGTGCCGTGGCCCGCTGGGGGGCCGAGCCGTTCGATCCCTTTTTCAATGTCAATACGCCCGAAGAACTGGCCGAGGCCGAAAGGCTGGTGTCATGAGGCTCTATGGCGTGACGGGCTGGAAGAACAACGGCAAGACCACCCTTGTCGAGCGGCTGGTGACGGAGATTGCCGGGCGCGGCCTCAGCGTCTCGACGGTCAAGCATGCGCATCATGGCTTCGATCTCGATGAACCGGGCAAGGATTCATGGCGTCACCGCGAGGCTGGCGCGCGGGAAGTGCTGGTCTCCGGCGGGGCGCGCTGGGCCTTGATGCATGAATTGCGCGGTGCGGACGAGCCGCCGCTGGCCGATCTGCTGGCGCAGTTAAGCGCGGTCGATCTGGTGATTGTCGAGGGCTATAAACGCGATACGCACCGCAAGATCGAGGTGCGGCGGGCGGCGGCGGCGCGCGAGTTGATCGCGGCGGGGGATGCCTCGGTGCGGGCCGTGGCGACGGATACGCCGCTGGAGGGGTTCGACAGGCCGCAATTCGATCTCGATGATGTTCGGGGTATCGCTGATTTCATGCTGGCGGATGCGCTGTCATGGCCCTGAAAAACGATTGTTTCGCCCTTCCCGCCGGGGTTGCGTGGACGCCGGTGACGGAGGCGCTGGCCGATCTGCGGGGGCGCTTGTCCCCGGTGACAGGGGTAGAGGCGGTGGCGCTGGGTGCGGCGCAGGGGCGTATTCTGGCGCGCGACGTGATGGCCCCGATTTCCCTGCCCCCCGCCGATAACTCCGCTGTGGATGGCTATGCACTGGCCCATGGCTCCTTGACCCCTGAGGGTGAACAGCGGCTTGCACTTGTGCCCGGACGCTCGGCGGCGGGCGCGCCGTTTGGCGGGGTGATCGCGGCGGGGCAGGCGGTGCGTGTGCTGACCGGTGGGGTGATGCCGGATGGCACTGATTCGGTCGTGATGGACGAGGATGTCGATCGCGACGGCGATGCGATCCGCTTTGGTTCGGGCCTGAAAGCCGGGGCGAATCGTCGGCGCGCGGGTGAGGATATTCGCGCGGATGCGCCTGCATTGACCGCCGGGGCGCGGCTGGGTCCGGCGGCAATGGCGCGGTTGGCATCGATCGGCGTGGCGGAGGTGGCGGCGTTCGCGCCGCTGCGGGTTGCGGTTTTTTCGACTGGCGATGAGCTTGCGGAGCCGGGCGAAGCGCTGCGGCCGGGTCAGATATACGATGCGAACCGGGCGATGCTGTTGTCATTGGTCCGGGCGCAGGGGGTCGTAGCGCTGGATCATGGGCGCATTCCCGATCGCCCGGCCGCCATCGCCGACGCGCTGGCCACCGCTGCGCGCGATGCGGATGCGGTGATCGTGTCGGGCGGGGCATCGGGCGGCGATGAGGATCATGTCTCGCGCGAGTTATCGCGCAGCGGGGCGATGGCCCTGTGGCGGATTGCGATGAAACCGGGCAGGCCGCTGGCGCTGGGTCAAATCGACGGGGTGCCGGTCTTTGGCTTGCCGGGCAATCCGGTTGCGGCCTTCGTGTGCTTTCTAATTTTCGCCCGGCCTGCCCTGTGCCGGTTGGCGGGGGCCGATTGGCCGGAGCCGATGGGCTATCCGCTGGTCGCCCGGTTTTCGGCGCGCAAGAAGCCGGGCCGGGCCGAATACCTGCGTGGGCGGGCCGATGGCACCGGGGGGGTCGAGAAATTCCGCTCGGACGGATCGGGTCTCATTGGCGGGCTGGTCTGGTCGGGCGGATTGATCGCGCTGGACCATGACCGGGGCGCGGTGGAGGCGGGCGAGGTCGTGCAGTTCCTGCCCTATGCCGAATTCGGGGTGGTATAACACCCTTTGCTGAAATGCACAGGATGCCCTAAATCTCGTGCATTGCTGTTGTCGGTCGAGGAGAGCGCCATGTCGTCGCAGAGTACCCTGTCGAAGAAATCAGCCGTGGCCGATCCCGATCAGTCGCCGGAAACAAAGCCAAAGCGCAAACGCATGACCGTGCCCGGCTTTATGGCGCGCAAGGGAGGTGAGCCGCTGGTCTGCCTGACCGCCTATACCGCCCATGTCGCCAATCTGCTCGATCAGCGGTGCGATCTGCTGCTGGTGGGCGACAGCCTTGGGATGGTGATCCACGGGATGCCCAATACGCTGGGTGTCACTCTTGAACATATGATCATGCATGGTCAGGGCGTGATGCGCGGAGCCGAGAAATCCCTGGTCGTCGTGGACCTGCCCTTCGGCAGCTTTGAGGAAAGCCCTGAAATCGCCTTTCGCAATGCCGCACGGGTGGTGAAGGAAACCGGCTGCGCGGCGGTCAAGCTGGAGGGCGGGGCCGAGATGGCGCCGACGATCCGCCACCTGACCCGGCGCGGCATCCCCGTGATGGCCCATATCGGCCTGATGCCGCAAAACATGAATGTCATGGGCGGCTTCAAGGTCGCGGGCCGGGACGAGCGGGATTGGGAAGGCATCATTCAGGATGCCCGCGAGGTCGAGAAGGCGGGCGCGTTCTCGGTGGTGGTCGAGGGCGTGACCGAACCGCTGGCCGAAAAGATCACACAATCGATCTCGATTCCGACGATCGGCATCGGGGCCTCGGCGCAATGTGACGGACAAATCCTTGTTTTCGAAGATATGATCGGGCTGTTTCCGCGCGTGCCCACCTTCGTCAAACGCTATGGCAATATGCAGGACATGATCGAAGGGGCCGCCGACACCTATGCCGAAGAAGTGCGCGCCCGGCGCTTTCCCGGCGATGACCACGTCTACACTCTCAGCAAGAAAGACGGCTGAGGGGCCGCGCTTCGCCGGGCGCTTGTCGGGCGGCGCGATGTTTGGTCGCGCTGGGGTGGGCTGAATCAGGAAATGCGCATTCTGGGTGCGATTCCTGATTCCCCTTGATCGGACAATGCTCTAATGTCCGCGCGTTGCGGTGGATTGTTTGCCGTAAGCGATAAATGAAGTCCGGGATGGTCCCGGCGGGAGAGGACGCCTTGGCGGAGTCGGACAGTTTTATTCAGGAAGTCAGCGAGGAAGTACGTCGCGACAGGATGTATGCCGTATGGCGGCGCTATGGCCCCTGGCTGATTGCCGTGATCGTCATCGCTGTCCTGCTCGCCGCCGGTAAGGGGTGGTGGGAAGGCCGGGTCGAGGCGCGCAAGGCCGAGCTGGGCGGTGCGTTGCTCGAAGCCGATGCCATCGAGGATCCGGCGGCGGCCTCATCGGCCTTTCTGGCTCTGGCCGAGCAGGGTGAATACGATTATCCCGTGATTGCGGGCCTGCGCGGCGCGTCGGCACTGATGCAATCGGGTCAACTCGACGAGGCCGAAGCGCAATACGAGAGGATCAAGGCTCTGCCTGAAGTCGATCCGCGCTTTCGCGATCTGGCGGAATTGCGCATCGTCATGATGCGGTCCGAAACGATGGACCCGGATGAGATGCTCGACCGGCTCGGCCCGCTGACCGTCGACACGTCCGTCTGGCGCCTGCCTGCCCTTGAATATGAAGCGGCGGCGTATCTGAAGAAAGACGATCCGAAGGCGGCGGTCGCGTCCCTGAGATCCATTCTCGACATCCCGCAATTGACCGCGGCGACTCAGGGGCGCATTCAGGAATTGATCGAGGCGATCAGCGAAACTCTGGATACCCCGGCTGCGGATATTCCGGTGGAGGATGCCGCGACTGAGGATGCCGCGACTGAGGAAGCCCCGACCGAGGAAGCCCCGACCGAGAAAGAAGGAGCGCAACAATGATCTCCCCGCTGCGTACTGGTCTTCTCGGATTGTGCTGCACGGCTTTGCTGGGTGGGTGCAGCAGCTTTAACTTTTTTGAGGATGATGAAGTCCGCTTGCCCGGCGAGCGTATCCCCGTTCGCACATCGACTGCGGAAGTGCCGGTCGCGGCGGATAGTGTCGCCATCGTTCTGCCCGCTGCGGTGACGAACAGCGACTGGCCGCAATTCAATGGCAATTCGACCCATTCCATCGGCCATGTCGCCGCCGGATCGCTGCAGCAGGTCTGGCGCGTCAGCGTCGGCAGTGGCTCTGCCGGGCGCATCGTGTCGCCTCCCATCGTCTTTAGCGGGCGCGTCTATGCCATGGATACCGCCTCTACGGTTTCGGCCCATGATGCGGGCACCGGCGCGCCGGTCTGGAGTGTCGATCTGACACCGGAAAGCGAAAACGCCATCGACGGTTTCGGCGGTGGTCTCGCGGCGGAGGATGGCCGGGTGTATGCCTCCAGCGGGTTTGGTCTGCTGACGGCGCTTGATGCGGCCAGCGGCGCAGAAATCTGGACCGGAGCCTTGCGCGCCCCCAGCCGTGCTGCGCCCAGTATTGCCGGGGGGCGCATCTTCGTCGTCACACGCGAGAATCGGACCTTCGCCTTCAATGCGGCGACGGGCGAGGCGGGCTGGAACCGGCAGGGTCTGGAACAGGCCGCCGGTATTCTGGGTGGCGCGGGGCCTGCGGCGACCGATCGCGTCGTCATTGCTCCCTATTCCTCCGGCGAGCTGACCGCGTATCTCGCGGCTTCGGGCCGTCCGATATGGGAAGAAGACCTGACCGGAATCCGGGGTGCGGGTGGCTTGGCGGCGCTTAATGACGTGGCGGGCGATCCCGTGATCTCCGATGGCGTCGTTTATGCCGCCAGCCAGTCTGGGCGCCTCGCCGCCATCGATCTGCGTAATGGTGACCGGCTTTGGACCCGCAATGTGGGCGGTGCTCAGGCCCCCTATGTCGTGGGCAATGCCGTGTTCTTCGTCGATGACAGCGGTGTTTTGCATGCATTCGACCGCGACACGGGCGACACGGCGTGGCAAGTTCCGCTCGGCGAGTTCGAAGACCCGGAAGATCGCGAGGATGCGATTGTTTGGGCCGGGCCGATCGCGGCGGGTAATCGCCTGCTGCTGACATCGAGCACGGGCCGGTTGATCGCCGTCGATCCCACAAGCGGACAGATCGTCGCCGAAGCGGCCCTACCCGAAGGATCGAGCGTGCCGCCCGTTGTCGCCAATGGCACGATCTATGTTCTCACAGACGACGCGTCCTTGATCGCGTTTCGATAGAAAGTTCTGACCGATGGCCTTTTCCGTTGCGATCATCGGTCGCCCGAATGTCGGGAAATCGACGCTGTTCAATCGCCTTGTCGGCAAGCGTATCGCATTGGTCGATGATACCCCCGGTGTCACGCGAGACCTGCGCGAAGGCGACGGACGGTTGCGCGATCTGCGCTTTACCGTCGTCGACACGGCGGGACTGGAGGATGCAACCGACGATTCACTACAGGGGCGCATGCGCCGTCTGAGCGAACAGGCCATCGATACGGCGGATGTCTCGCTGTTCATGATCGACGCCCGTGCCGGGATCACCGCGACCGACCGCGACCTTGCCGACTTGCTGCGCCGCAAGGAAGCGCGGGTCATCGTGCTCGCGAATAAATCCGAGGGGCGCGCGGGGGATGAGGGTTTTTACGAAGGCTTTTCGCTTGGCCTTGGCGAGCCGGTGCGCGTCTCCGCCGAGCATGGGGAGGGGTTGGAAGACCTGCGCGATGCCCTCGCTCCCTTGGCCGTCGAATTCGAGATGGACGAGGATACGCTGCCCGATATCGAGGTCGCTCTCGATCCCGAAACGGGCGAGCCGGTCGAGGCGGTGGAGCCGGATAAACCGATCCAGATCGCCATTGTTGGCCGCCCCAATGCCGGAAAATCGACCCTCGTGAACCGCATTCTGGGTATCGACAAGATGCTCACCGGTCCCGAGGCGGGAATCACCCGCGATGCCATCGGCACCGTCCATGACTGGGGTGGCCGGGCCGTGAAACTGTTCGATACTGCGGGGATGCGAAAGCGGGCGAAGGTGACTGCGAAGCTCGAAAAGCTGTCGGTATCCGATGGATTGCGCGCGGTGAAGTTCTCCGAGGTCGTGATCGTCCTGCTCGATGCGCAAAACCCGCTGGAAAGTCAGGATTTGCGCATTGCCGACCTTGCCGAACGCGAGGGCCGCGCGGTGGTGATTGCGGTCAATAAATGGGATCTGGTAGACGAAAAACAGAAGACCATGGCCGCGCTCAAGGAATCGGTGACGCGCCTTTTGCCCCAGTTGAGAGGCGTGCCCTTCGTGATGCTGTCGGCGCGCGACGGCAAGAATATCGACCGCCTGCACGATGCGGTGATGAAGGCCCATACCATCTGGAACGCGCGGGTTTCGACGGCGCGTCTGAATGATTGGCTGATCGAGATGGTCGCGCGCCACCCGCCGCCCGCACCCGGAGGGCGGCGGATCAAGCTGCGCTACATGACGCAGGCAAAGACGCGCCCGCCGACCTTCGTGACCTTTTGCTCGCGACCGGAGGAAGTGCCCGCCGCCTATCGCCGCTATCTCGTAAATGGCTTGCGCGAGGCGTTTGGATTGCAAGGCACGCCGCTGCGATTGTTCCTGCGCAAGCGCGAAAATCCTTACGAGCCGGGAAAATCGCGGTAGGATGATGCGTGATTGAAACGGGAGAGCAAAACCATGATGCGTTTGTCTGTCATTCTATTCGCGGCTTTGGCGGTGTCACCCGCCTCGGCTCAGGGGCTTGAGGGTCTGCTTGGGCAATTTCAGGATAAGGCCAAGGCAACGGCCTTCGATACCGCTATTCAAAGTCAGGCACCGGGCCTGTCGGGTCTGACTCAGGGTTTGTCGGACAGTCAGAAAGCCCAGCTTTTCGATCTCGGTGTCGATAATGCGGGAACGATCGGTCAGGTCGCGGCGGGCGCCTCCGCGCTCGGAGCCGTATCGGGTGTCACCGCCCCGGCCTATCCGCAGCCCGTCGCGCCCGCTCCGGCCTATGGCACGGTGGCTCCGGCCTACCCACAACCCGTCGCGCCCGCCCCGGCCTATGGGCAGGGTCAGACAACGGCGAATGATGCGTTGATCAACGGCGTGATTCAGCTTGGCTTGGGCGCGCTCGGAAACTGAGATCGCCGATCACCCTAGGACCAGCGATACGACCCCCTGTGCCACCTCTGCGCAGGGGGTTAGCTTCGTGCGGTCCTCGCTTGGATAAAAGCGGGCGCGGGTCGCGGTCGGCATCGGTGGTGGGCGGTGAAAATGGGCGATCACGCCGGTTTTTTCGCGCTCGGCGGCATAGGCGCGGGCAAAGGCGATGCCCGCATCCTTGGTCGCATGATAGGGAGACCAGAGCGCTTTGCCGTCTTGCGAATCCGTCATGAAGATCGCCGCCGGAGCCTTCGCCGCCCCGAACAGGGGATCGATGACCCGGAGCAGGCTTTGCATTGCCCGCGCATTGATCGCAAACGCCCGGTCGAGCGTCTTGGCATCCAGATGCGTGACCGGCGACAGGTGCGGTGCATGAATCGCGCAATGCACCAAGAGATCGAGCCGCCCGTGGCGCTGATGGATCGCATCGGCCACGCGTTCAAGGGCCGCGTTATCGGTGATATCCATCGGGAGCAGGGTCGGGCGCAGGCCCCCATCCTGTGCGATGCAATCGTCGAGTTCTTCCAGCGCTCCTTGCGTGCGGGCCATGGCCCAGACCTGCACGTCCTGCCCTGCCAGTGCCCGCGCGACCGAGAATCCCAAGCCTCGCGATGCGCCGGTGACGAGGGCGACCCGCGCGGCGCTCATTCGGCAGCGTCGAGCGTCAGCTCGCCACTATCGATCGCGTCGGTCGGTGTCAGCGGGTATTCGCCGGAGAAACAGGCATCGCAATATTGCGGCGCGGCCCCATCGCGCCCATCCTCGCCACAGGCCCGGTAGAGACCGTCAAGCGATGTGAAGGCCAGACTGTCGAGGCCCAGATGCGCCCGCATCTCCTCGGTCGTCATATGCGAAGCGAGCAGCTTGGAACGGTTTGGCGTATCGACCCCGTAATAGCAGGGCCATGCGGTCGGGGGCGAGGCGATGCGGAAATGCACCTCCTTTGCGCCCGCATCGCGGACCATCTGCATGATCTTGATCGAGGTGGTCCCGCGCACGAGCGAATCGTCGACCAGCACGACGCGCTTGCCCGCAACGACCGCCTTGTTCACGTTGAGCTTCAGCTTGACGCCGAGATTGCGGATATGATCCGTCGGCTCGATAAAGGTGCGGCCCGTATACTGGTTTCGGATCACGCCGAAGGCGAAGGGGATGCCGCTTTCCTGACTGTATCCGATGGCCGCCGGGGTGCCGCTGTCGGGCACGGGGCAGACGACATCCGCCTCTATCAGATTTTCCCGCGCCAGTTCCTCGCCGATGCGGCGGCGGGTCTCATAGACGCTGCGCCCTTCAATCTGGCTGTCGGGACGCGAGAAATAAACATATTCGAAGATGCAGAACCGGCTCGGTTTGGGTGTGAATGGGCGGCTTGTCACGATGCCCTTATCGCTGATGACGACCATTTCGCCCGGCTCGATATCGCGCACATAATCCGCGCCGATGATGTCGAGGGCGCAGGTCTCGGAGCTGAGCACGTAAGCATTGCCAAAGCGCCCCAGAACCAGAGGCCGTACACCGGATGGATCGCGCAGGCCGATCATTTTTGTCCGGGTCATGGCGATGATTGAGAAGGCCCCCTCCACCGCGCGCAGGGCGTCGGTGATGCGATCGGGCAGCTTGTTCTGGATCGACCGGGCCATCAGATGCACGATGCATTCGGTATCGGACGAGGATTGGAAGATCGATCCCCGCTTGACCAGATCGTTTCGAAGGGCCGCCGCATTGGTGATATTGCCATTATGGGCGATGGCGCAGCCGCCGGGCGCAAATTCCGCAAAGATCGGCTGAATGTCGCGCAGGGCCGTGATGCCCTTGGCCCCGGCGGTCGAATACCGGTTATGCCCGATGGCCAGCGATCCGGGCAGGCGGTCGATTGCGCTTTGCTTGGTGAAGGTATCGCGCACGAGGCCGATGCGGCGATCATTGTAGAATTCGCCGGTCGCACCGTCATAGGAGACGATCCCCGCTGCTTCCTGCCCGCGATGCTGCAAGGCATGCAGCCCCAGCGCCACGAGAGCGGCCGCATCCCCGGCTTCTGCGCCGAAGACGCCGAAGACGCCGCATTCTTCGTTCAGCTTGTCGTCGGTAAACGTATCCGCTTCCGCCATGGGGCGCTCCGATTTTCGAGGGCAAACAGTTTCAGATTGGGTTGGGTTCTACCAGTTCGCCGACCGGGTCGTTGCTCGCGCCGGGGGCCTTGTCGAACAGGTCGCTCAGGGCAGTTTGCAGGAAGTCGGGCATCTCGGTCGGCATCGTGTCGCGCAGAGCGGTTGCCGTATCCGCAACGATCCGGCCCCCATAGGAATCGGCGATAGCCTTGGTTTGCAGCGTCGCAGGATTCGACCCGCCAACAAAGATCCAGACCACCGCGAGCAGGATCAACCCCCGCGCCACCCCGAACAAGAAGCCGAGGCCCCGGTCGATCGGTCCCAGTGCCGAATTGCTGATGAAGGACGCGATGGCGCCGCCCACAATTGTCAAGATGACCAGCGCAATCACAAAGGTCAGCACAATCGCCGCCCAAGGTGTCAAGTCGCCCAGATCGACGACGTCGCGGAGTGTTGGCTCGACCATGGGATAGAAGTTCAGCGCCGCCAGCGCCGCAACGATCCATATCCCCAGCGTGAAGACTTCACGCGTCAGCCCCCGGCTGTAGGCGAACAGCGCGGAAAACAAGACCACCACGCCAATGACCACATCCACGATTGTTGAAGTGAGTTCCATCTGTCTTTCCTGTCACAACACGGGATTCGCTACACACCATTCGTCACGCGGCACCCTCTATATCGAATCGTTCAACCAGAATGCGCAGTTCGTCGAAATTCTCGATCTGCACGGCATCTTCATCCGTGCCATCCTTTGCATCGCCCCGTGGGGGCGCGAATACCGTATCGAAGCCCAGTTTCTGGGCCTCGCGCAACCGAGCGCCCGACTGGGCCACCGGGCGAATCGCGCCGGACAGGCTGATCTCGCCGAAGACGACCGTTCGCGCCGGAACAGGGTTGTTCGTATAGCTTGAAATCAACGCTGTCGCTACTGCCAGATCGGCTGCCGGTTCGCTGATTCTCAGGCCGCCTGCCACATTCAGATAGACGTCGAATGCGCCGAGTTGAAGGCCGCAGCGCGCCTCCAGCACCGCCAGCACCATCGCGAGCCGCCCCGAATCCCAGCCGACCACCGCCCGGCGCGAGGTGCCAAGGGCCGATTGGGCCACAAGCGCCTGAATCTCCACCAATACGGGGCGCGTGCCCTCGATCCCCGCAAAGACGACCGAGCCGGGGGCGCGCTCGTCGCGGTCGCCGAGAAACAGGGCCGAGGGGTTGGATACCTCGCTCATCCCCGTGCCCGTCATCTCGAAAACGCCGATCTCGTCGGCGGGACCGAAGCGGTTTTTGACCGCGCGCAGGATGCGGAACTGATGGCCCCGCTCCCCCTCGCAATACAGCACGGTATCGACCATGTGCTCGACCACGCGCGGCCCGGCGATCTGGCCTTCTTTGGTGACATGGCCGACCAGAATTACCGCGACCCCCCGCCGCTTGGCGAAATTCGTCAGCTCCAGCGCACAGGCGCGCACCTGCGAAACGGAGCCGGGGGCGCTCTCGATGGTATCCGACCACATCGTCTGGATCGAATCGATGATCACCAGAGCCGGTTTTTCGGCATCGAGCGTCGTGAGGATGTCGCGCAGGCTCGTCTCGGCGGCGAGCAAAACGTCGGTATCGGTCACGCCCAGCCGGTCGGCGCGCAGGCGAATCTGGGCGCGCGCCTCCTCGCCTGAGACATAGATGGTCTTTGCTCCGGTGCGGGCGATGGCGGCGGCGGCTTGCAACAGCAGGGTCGATTTGCCGATCCCCGGATCGCCGCCGACCAGAATGGCCGAGCCGGGAACCAGCCCGTCGCCCAGTACCCGGTCGAATTCGTTGATGCCGCTGATGATGCGCGTGGGCGGCGCTTCCTTGGCGGATAGCGAGGACAGCTCGACCCGCCGACCCTTGCGCGTGCCAAGGGATTTCGAGGGCGGGCCAGCGGTTTGCGCGGCTTCTTCGGACAGGGAATTCCACGCGCCGCAATCGCCGCATTGTCCTGCCCATTTCGTATGGACCGTGCCGCAGGATTGACAGCTATATCGGACCGAGGCGCGCGCCATCTTAACCGGCAATCCCACTCGTGAGCAGGATGAATACCGGCACCATCATCGCGACAAGGCCCACGATGGCCGTGATGGCGATGGGTATATCGCTGGGCCGCGATTCGGGCAGGCGCGCAAGGCGCTGATGCGCCACGAAGGTCATGACCGCCGCCACACAGAGCAGTGGCACCCCGGCCAATTGCGCCGCCGGGATCACGTCGAGCGCCATCATTAGCACGAACAGCGCCACGACAATCACGCCCACCGCCTGTCCCGTCCTGCCGCGCGGAAAGAGTGTCAGGGCGCTTGCGATGCTGGCTCCGAGAATGGCCAGAACCCCGATCAAGCCGATCACCGCAAGGGGCAGGCCGACCGCTAGACCGAAGAAGATTTCCATCAGATTGGTCATCGCAACGCCTCTATCGGGCCATCTGCTCGGCCATTGATGAACTGATCCACATATGGATCGCCGCAGGTTTCAAGATCGCTAACCGATCCGGTCCACTGGATGATGCCACCATGCAGCATGGCCACCTTATCCGCGATGCGGCGCACGCTGGTCATGTCATGGGTGATGGTCAGGGCGGTGGCCCCCATCTCGGTCACGACTTCGCGGATCAGATCGTTGATGACGTCGGACATGATCGGGTCGAGACCCGTTGTCGGCTCGTCGAAGAAGATGATTTCGGGGTCATCCGCAATGGCCCGAGCCAGCCCGACGCGCTTTTGCATCCCGCCCGATAATTCCGCCGGAAAAAGATCGGCGTTTTCGGGGCCAAGGCCCACCCGGCGCAGCTTGACGATGGCCAGGTCGCGGGCATCCGTCACCGACATCCTGCGGCGCAGGCGAAAGGCGACATTTTCCCAGACCGTCAGCGAATCGAACAGCGCACCGCCCTGAAACAGCATCCCGAATTTGTCGAGCAAGGCATCGCGGCGTGATCCGCGTACCGTGTCGGCGCGGGTGTCATCGACCCATACCTCGCCCTTATCCGGTGTGACGAGGCCGAGGATGCTTTTGATTGTGATGGATTTGCCGGTGCCCGATCCGCCGATGATGACCATCGATTCGCGGGGCATGATATCCAGCGTCACGCCGCTCAGCACCTGCTTTGCGCCAAAGCTCTTATGCACGTCCTTGAGGGCGATCTTTGCGGTCATGTCGAGAAAAACAATTCGGTCAGGATATAGTTCGCCGCAAGAATCAGCACCGAAGCGGACACCACCGCATTCGTTGTCGCGGCCCCCACGCCCTGTGCGCCGCGACCGGAATGATACCCGTGATAGCAGCCCATCAGCGTGATGATAAACCCGAACACCGCAGCCTTGTAGAGACCGGACAGGATATCCCCGGCCTCCAGAAAATTGACTGTATTGGCGATATAGGTGCCCGCGTTGAAGTTAAGCCGGTTTACCCCGACCAGAAACCCGCCCATCACCCCGATGATATCCGCCACCGCCACCAGAATCGGCAGGGTCAGCACCCCCGCAATCAGCCGGGGGGCGACGAGATATTTGAACGGATTGGTCGATAGCGTCGTCAGCGCATCGATCTGCTCGGTCACGCGCATGGTGCCCAGCTCCGCCGCGATGGCCGCCGATACGCGCCCCGCGACCATCAGTCCGCCCAGAACCGGCCCCAGCTCCCGCACGATCCCGATGGCGACGATGGAGGCGACGACCCCTTCGGCATTGAATCGCGAGCCGCCGATATAAATCTGCAAGGCCAGTACGGCCCCGGTAAACAGCGCCGTCAACCCGACGACGGGAAGCGAGAAATACCCGATCCGCAGCATCTGCCGCAGCGTCTCGCGCCAGTACCACGGCGGCAAAATGCAATGGATCAATCCCTGCGCGGCAAACAGCACAAGCGCGCCGGTCGTGCGCAGCATGCCGAGAACGGATGCGCCGATCCCGGCGAGGAATCCTTGAAAGGCGGAAAATAGGGCCAAGGGGCGCCATCCAGCTAGTTTCGGTTCGCGTCCTTGTAGCGTCTCCGGTAACGGGTTCCAAGCGCGGTCAGCACCTCGTAGCCGATTGTTTTGGCATCGGTTGCAAGCGCGTCGATACCCCGGTTCGGACCGATGATCTCGATGGGCGTGGATTCGGTGACGCCGGGATGGTCGGTGACATCGATGGTCAGCAAATCCATGCTCACCCGCCCGGCGAGCGGGGCAGGGCGGCCCTCGATCCACACAGACGTTGCGCTCGACAGACAACGGTGAAAGCCATCCGCATAGCCCAGCGGCAGCGTGGCGATGCGCGAGGGGCGCGTCGCGGTCCAGCTTGCGCCATAGCCGACAGGAGCACCCGCCGGGAGATCGCGAATCTGGATGACAGGGGCTGTCAGCGTGACGACCGGCTCGGCATCCGCGAAGGGCAACCCGCCATAAAGCCCGATGCCGCAGCGCACGAGATCGTAGCGATAGTCCCGCCCCAGCAAGGTGCCGCCCGTCGCCGCAAGACTGAGCCGTGCGGCCGGTGCCACAGCTTTGACGAGGGGAATCATGCCGTCGAAGGCTAACCGCTGGGCGGCATTTTGTGGGTGATCCGGCGCGTCGGCGCAGGCGAGATGGGACATGATGAGGCCGCATTCCGCCAAGGTCTCACCCTCATCGCGCAGCAGTGTCGCCAGATCGCCCGGCTGCACGCCCAGCCGCGCCATCCCGGTATCGAGTTGCAGCGCGCAAGGCCCGCCCCCCGCTTGGCGCCATGCGGTCACCTGACGGGGCGCGTTGAGGCACGGGATCAGACCCTGTGCGCGCGCCTCTCCCCCTTCATCGCCCTGAATGCCATTGAGGATATGGATCGCGGCGGTGGGCAGGATCGCACGCAAGGCGATGCCCTCGTCCAGCGTGGCCACAAAGAAATGGCGGCATCCGGCCCCGAACAGCGCCCCCGCAACAGGTTCAAGGCCAAGGCCATAGGCATCCGCCTTCACCGCCGCTCCCGTTTCCGCCATCCCCGACAGACGGTCCAGCGCGCGCCAGTTCCGGACGATGGCGTCCAGATCGATGGTCAGGACGGGCGCGATCATCTCGGTCTCAAGGGTAACGGAACCGCCCCCCGGCCCGGATGTCGCTCAAAGAAAACAAGACGGAACATCCAGAGTGATCCTTGTGCCATTCAGGATGTTCTAGGAAGCCGGTATGACAGCACAGCCACTCATCCGAAATCGTGCCGTTCCTCGCGGGCGAGGTTGCCGAAGCGGGTGAACTGGGCCTCGAAATGCAGTTTCTCGGTGCCGATGGGGCCATGGCGTTGCTTGCCGATGACCACCTCCGCGACGGCGTGGACCTGATCCATCGCCTCGACCCATTCCAGATGTTCCTGCGTCCCTTCGCGCGGTTCGGTGCGTGAGAGATAATATTCCTCGCGATAGACGAACATCACCACATCCGCGTCCTGCTCGATCGAGCCGGATTCGCGCAGGTCCGACAATTGGGGCCGCTTGTCATCCCGATCTTCGACCCGGCGCGACAGCTGTGACAAGGCGATGACCGGAATATCCAACTCCTTGGCGATGGCCTTCAGCCCGCGCGTAATCTGCGAAATCTCGTTCACGCGGTTGTCGCTGGCCCGGCCATCGCCATTGAGCAATTGCAGGTAATCGACTACCAGCAAATCCAATCCCGATTGCCGCTTCAGCCGCCGGGAGCGGGCCGCAAGCTGACCGATGGTCAAGGCGGGCGTGTCGTCGATATATAGCGGTTTCGTCTCCAGCACCCGCGCGACCTCGACGAATTTGCGAAATTGGGCCTCGTCCAGATCGCCGCGCCGGATCTTCTCGGAGCTGATCTCGCATTGCTCGGCGAGGATGCGGGTGGCGAGCTGCTCGGCGCTCATTTCCAGCGAAAAGAACCCCACGACTCCGCCATCGACGGTTTTCGTCGCGCCGGTCTCGTCCTGCCCCTGCTTGAACGCCTTGGCGACATTGAAGGCGATATTCGTGGCCAGCGCCGTCTTGCCCATCGAAGGGCGCCCGGCGAGGATGATAAGGTCGGATCGGTGCAGACCGCCCAGCTTGGCATCCAGATCGCGCAGGGCAGTGGACAGGCCCGCGAGCAATCCGTCGCGTTGATAGGCGGCATTGGCGACCTCGACCGCATCGGTCACGACCCGCCCGAAATTCTTGAACCCCCCCTCGATTCGGCCCTTTTCGGCCAGCGAGTAGAGGCGCTGCTCCGCATCGGTGATATGATCGGCGGATTGGGCCTCGTCGGTGAAATCGCCTGCCCGATCCGCGATGTCCTCGCCCAGCTCGATCAGGTGACGGCGAATCGCCATTTCATAGACGATGCGCCCGTAATCGAGCACGTTGAAGACATTTACGGCGGCATCGGCAAGGTGCAGCAGATAGATCGGTCCACCCAGCTCCGCCATCCCCGCATCCTTTTCAAAGGCCGCGCGCAGGGTGACGGGGGAGGCGATCTGCCCGTTCTGGATGCGCCGCGAGGCCACCTCGAAAATGCGCCCATGTACGGGGTCGTAGAAATGCTCGGCACTGAGAAAGGCGCTCAGGCGGTCGAGCGCATCATTGTTAACAAGAATCGCCCCGAGCACTGCCTGCTCCGCCTCGATATTGTTCGGCAGGGCGCGCAGGGCCGGTTCGGCGCCGTCCGGAATGGGATTATGCTGATTCATGCCACGGCTCCTCGGATAGGAATCGAGCATACGATTTTTCGCCGTGGATTACCCGCCATATCTGGCGTTGCGCGCGGAAAGAAAAAAGCCGCGAGGGTCACCCCCCGCAGCTTCTTCATGTCATATGCAGGCGCGGGATCAATCCGCGTCGGCGTATTCCTCGTCGCCGGTGTCGCGCAGGTCTTTCTTACCGCGCTTCGGCTCGTCTTCCGCGTCGTCGCCTTCATCGTCGGAGGCGGCGGCAGGCTTGTCGTCCTTGAGGATTTCCTCGCGGATATCGGCATCTTCGTCAAACAGCGAGCGCACGTCGAATTCGGCGGCTTCGGCGGCGTCTTCTTCGGCGCGCAGTTCGGCAATCGACTTGCCCTGTGCCTGAAGCTCGGCTTCGTCGGCGGAGCGGGCAATATTAGCCGTGACCGTGACGCTGACTTCCGGGTGCAGGATCACGCGGATCTCGTGCAGGCCCAGTTCCTTGATCGGGTTTTCAAGCTCGATCTGCGACCGACCGACCTTGAAGCCTTCTTCACCGAGGGCATCCACGACGTCGCGTGTCGAAACGGAACCGTAGAGGTTGCCGGTTTCGGATGCCTGACGGATGACGATGAACTGATGGCCGCTCATGCCGTCGGCGCGGCCCTGTGCTTCGGCCTTCTTGTCCTCGTTCAGTTTTTCCAGACCGGCGCGTTCGGCCTCGAAGCGCGCGAGGTTGGCTTTGCTGGAGCGCAGGGCGCGGCCCGAAGGCAGCAGGTAGTTGCGCGCATAGCCGGGCTTGACCGTGACGATCTCGCCGAGATTGCCGAGTTTCTCTACCCGTTCGAGCAGGATGACTTCCATGACTGGCTCTCCTTACTTGATGATGTAGGGCAGCAGGGCGAGGAAGCGGGCGCGCTTGATGGCCTTGGCCAATTCGCGCTGCTTCTTTGCCGAGACGGCGGTGATGCGGGAAGGAACGATCTTGCCGCGCTCGGAAATAAAGCGCTGGAGCAGTTTCGTGTCCTTGTAATCGATGACCGGCGCGTTATCGCCCGAAAAGGTGCACGACTTGCGGCGGCGGAAGAACGGGCGGCGTTGCGGTCCGGCCATTACGAATCCTCCTCTTTAGCGGCTTCAGGCTTGACGTCGGCGGCGGGCTTGTCCTCGGACGGTGCCTCATCCCGGCGCGGGGGACGGCTGCCCCGGCGCTCGTCGCGCGCGTTCTTGCCCATCATCATCTGGCTGGGGCCTTCCTCATGCGCCTCGACGCGGAAGGAGACGGTGCGCATGACATTGTCGTTCAGGCGTTGCTGGCGCTCCATCTCCTGCACGGCGGCGGAGGGGGCGTCGAGCCGCATCATGGCGTAATGGCCCTTGCGGTTCTTGTTGATCTTATAGGCCATGGGGCGCAGGCCCCAATATTCGGTTCCGACGACGGTTCCACCGTTTTCGGTGATGACGGCGCCGAACTGCTCCATCATCCCTTCGGCCTGAGCGCCGGAGATATCCTGACGCGTGATGAACACATGCTCGTAGAGCGGCATGGGTGTATCCTTTTCCTGCGACGGCTTCCAAGCATGGGGACGAATTCTCCCCCCATCCCATGCACGAGAGGCCCGTCACGAACGGTATCAAGGGGAGAGCGCGGCAATAGCGCGCCGAAGGACAGCGCGCAAGGAAAATAACCCTGCCTGCCGCGTGAAGTCATTTACCGTCAACATCATCTCAATCGTCTTGTGAAAACCTTATGGCATGAATGAAGCGTGTATCGATATGCAAACGGACAAGCGCGTCGCGCGCCGCATCCGGTTTGCCTATGTTGTTGCCCTGTCTGTCATCGCCGTCACGACGGTTCTGGCGTTCATTGTCGAACATGCCATGATGGACAGGTTCGAGGCCTCTTCTGCGGCCCTCAATACCGTCAGCGAACAGCGCACCCTGTCCAACCGCGTGGCGCTCTTTGCCTCGGATGTCCTGACCGCCCGCAATGCCATGGTCGAGGAAATCGCCACCGCCAATCTGATCGAGACGACGCAAAACATGCGCGTGGCCCATGAGAATATGATGCACAGGATCGGCGGGGGCGAGCATCTGACCCCTGAGATCAAGGCGATTTTCCTCGATACGCCCTATGCGCTGGATCGCAAGTTTCAGCGATTCGAGAAAAAGATCGATACGTTTCTGGCCAACGACGGAGAGGCGCAGAAGGCGCGCTACAACGCGGTGTATTTCGAGACCATCGGACCTCTTGGCAGCTCGCTCGATGCGGCGGTGCATCAGTTGGAAGCGGATGCGAGGAACGATGTTACCCGGATGCGCGAAGTGCGGTTCACGATGGCCGCCGTGATCATGGTGACCCTTATTGCGGAATGGCTGTTCATCTTCCGGCCCCTTGCCCTGACCGTCGAGCAAAAGACACGGGCACTGGAAGAAGCCCGCAAAACGGTCACCCATGCCGCAATGCACGACCCCCTGACCGATTTGCCCAATCGCAGGATGCTGGATACCTTTTTGCCCACCATGCTCGCGCAGGGTCAGCGGATGGGCAAGCCCTTGACGATCTGCCATCTCGATCTCGATCGGTTCAAGAACATCAACGATACCCTAGGGCATTCGATCGGTGACAAGGTGTTGCTGCACGCCACCACCGTTTTGCGCAATGCGACCCGCGAAAGCGATTTCATTGCCCGTGTCGGGGGCGATGAATTCGTGATCGTCGATTGTACCTTCGGCGGATATGCAGGCGCACAGGTCATGGCGGACCGCATCGTCGAGCGCATGTCCCGGCCCTTCGAAATCGATGGCCATGTCTGCCGCATCGGGGCGAGCATCGGGGTCGCGGTCTATGACGACAAAGACCATGACTTCGAGGGCATCATGTGCCGGGCCGATATCGCGCTCTATTACGCCAAGGAGCTGGGCCGCAACCAGACGCAGACATATTCCGCCGCGGCGCAGGCCGCTTTCGATCTGCGGGTCGCAGGGGCCGCAGCCTGATTGATCCGTGGCGGTTGGGGTGCACTGACTGGCTGGCGCGGATACTGAAAAGGCCGCTCCCGGAGGAACGGCCTTTGTTGCGATGCGTTGAAAGGACTGTTCTCGATCATCCTTCCCTATCCCGAATCTGTGCCCGGAACAGGGGAGGAGTAGACCGGCCTTATTGTGCGCCGATCAGGGGGACCGGGTTGGCCGAGCTGGCATAGGAATCGAGCGAATCATCGATGCTGCCCGCTTCCTTGAAGACATCCGCGACGCCTTTCATAAAGGTCTGCATGCCGCCGCCGAACCATTTGCCGGTCAGCTGTTCTTCACGCGAAGGGAACTTCATGGTCGCGATTGCGGCTTGGGCGGCGTCGAGATCCATACCGGATTCCTTGGCGACCACTTCGAGCATGACGTCGCGGCCAATGCCGGAATTCCAGCGGTCGTTTGCCGCCGCCGTGATGGCGAGGAACTTCGACAGCATTTCAGGATGTTCAGCGGCGAATTCCTTCGTCGTGGAGGTCACGTCGAAAACGAGAATGCCGAGCTCTTCTTTTTCAGCGCCGGTCAGAAGAACCTTACCCGATTCCTTCATCCGGGTCAGGCCGCCGCCATAGCCGCAGGCAAAGTCAACCGAGCCTTGTGCAAGGGCGATCGCGCCATCCGGAGGAGGCATATCGACGACGTTCAGGGTCGAGATGTCAACGCCGAAATGGCCCATTTGGCGCAGGAAGCCGTAATGCGCTGCGGTGCCGAGCGGAACGGCGACGCGTTTGCCTTCGAGGTCTTTTGCATTGCTCTTGTCGATGCCGAGGGCATCGCCGATGACACAGTTGTCATTGTCAGAATAGCTGACGGCGACATCGACGACTTCGATGGGCAGGCCGGAGGAGGCCGCAACGACGAAGGGCGGCAGGCCCTGACTCACGGAGATATGGACGTCGCCGGAGGCCATGGCGGCAGACATTGCCGTGCCGGTCTCGAACGACCGCCATTTGACATTGACGCCGAGTTCCTTGTCATAGGTGCCATCGACCTTGGATGCGAGGAACGGCATGGGCCATTCGAGGAAATACGCGACGGTGATTTCGTCCATCGCGCGGGCCGCCTGCGCGGTCATGGCGAGGGTCGCCCCGGCGAGCAAGGCCGTCAGTGTCTTGCGAAGCATCATGTAAGGTGTCTCCCATTTATTCATTCTGCCTGTTTCGATTGGCAATCGATCATCAGGCGGTTTTTGAAACTGGCTGTCTCGTTTTTATGACGAACACCGATAGACTGTATTGCAATTGATCCGAAAAAGGGAACAGAATCTTTTCCGAAACAAGGAGAATGAATCCCGTGAAACGCTACGCTGGAACCGAAGATTCGCTCTGGGCTGCGACGGTCTCGAAACGCTATGCCGGTGTGCCGCTTGCCGAGGATGTGACCTGCGATGTGGCCGTGATCGGCGCGGGATTTACGGGCCTGCGGGCGGCGCTCGATCTGTCCGAAGCGGGGTCGACGGTGACGGTGGTCGATGCGGGCGGTGTGGGATGGGGCGCATCGGGGCGTAATGGCGGTCAGGTCAACCCGATGCTGCCGGTCTATCAGCCCAATGACCTGATGAAAGCGGTCGGGGCGACCTATTTCGAGCGGCTGGCCGAGGTATCGCTCGGCTCGGCGGATGCGCTGTTCGATCTGATCCGAAAGTACGACATCGCGTGCGATGCCCGGCAAAAGGGCTGGCTGCGCGTCGATCATTGCCCCAAAGCCCGCGAGACAGCGCGCAAGGGGGCGCGGCTCTGGGCCGAATATGGTGCGGATTTTCAGTTCATCGACGGGGACGAGGTGCGCCGTCTGAGCGGATCGCCCGCCTATGATTCCGCCATGCTCGCGCCGAAGGGCGGGGCGGTGCATCCCCTGTCGCTGGTCTGCGGGCTGGCCCATGCCGCCGAAGCGCTGGGCGCGCGCATTTTCGAGCGCACGGCGGTAAAGGGCCTGACGCGCAAAGCGGGGCGCTGGACCCTCGATTGCGGCCCGCATCGGATCGATGCCGAACAGGTGATCCTCGCCACAAATGGGTATTCGGGCGCATTGCGGCCCGATATTGCGCGCACGATCGTCTCGGTTACGTCGATCCAGATGGGGCTTGATCCTCTGCCAGAGGAGGTGATCGAGAGCATCCTGCCCGAAGGCCACACCATCGCCGATACCCGGCGCTCCATCATGTATGCCCGGCGAGAGCCGCAAAACCGCTTTGTCTATGGCGGGGCCTCCGCGATGGGTTTTGACGGCAAACCGAAGGGATTTGAGGGGATGCGAAAAGACGCCGAACGGGTCTTTCCGCAATTGAGGGGCGCGCAATGGCGCTATCGCTGGGGCGGTCAGATCGCACTGACCCATGACCGCGTACCGAATTTCATGGAGCCGGAACCGGGCCTCATCGCCGGGCTGGGCTATAACGGTCGCGGCGTGGCCATGTCGCATGTGATGGGCAAGGTGCTGGCCGACCGCGCGCTCGGCACCCCCGCCGATGCGCTGCCCTTTCCGGTCTCGAAATCCGATCCGATGGCCTTCAAGCGGGTGCAGGAATTCGGCGCAGGAATTGCCTTGGCCGCCATGCGGATGGCCGATAATCGCGAAATGCGGGCAGGGCGGTAAGGCGGCTATCCCGTCCAGACCGAGGCAGGCACGAAAACCTCGCCCTTGGCGAGCAGGCGTGCCGTGCGTACCAATCCGGCCGATCGAACCGAGAAAGGCGCATTCTCGTAATCGAGCAGTACGCCTATGCCCCCGGAGGGATGTTCGATCGTCAGGGTTGCGGGTGATCCCGCCGGGGCGTGGGCCAGCCCCTCCGCCACCGATCCGGGCAGCACGCAACAGCTTGCGATACATTGCGCGCCGGTAACGGCCATGCCCGGATGACAGGCTTTGGGCATAAAATACCGCGCGGTGACGGCGCCCCCGCTGTGGGGCGGTGAAAGAATTGCGAATTTCGGGGTGACCGAGCCGGAGACATCCCCCATTCCCATCCGTTCGCCCGCGATGCGCCGGATCGGCTCCATCCGGGCATAGAAATCGCGGTTGTCGTCGAGCTGAGCGGCGCTTTCCCTGCCGGTCAGGCCGAAATCGGCGGCCCGTGCCATGACAACGGGCATCGCGACATCAAGGCAGGTGACGTCGATTCCCTCGATTTCCTCGCGGATCTGCCCGGTCGGCAGCATCGATCCGGTGACGGACCCCGCAACATCGGAAAAGCTGAGCGAGACCGGCGCGGCAGTGCCGGGAACCCCCGCGATTTCGGCGTCTCCGTCATAGAGCGGATAGCCATCGGGCGTCTGTACGATACTCTCGACCCGCGCCCCCGTATTCACGGCATGGATGCGCAGCCGCGTCTGTGATCCGGTCGGGGCAACCAACCCCATCTCCAGTGCCGCCGGGCCGACACCTGCGAGGATATTGCCGCAGGTCGGGCGATAATCGACCGTCCGCTCCTCCACCGCCACCTGAGCGAAGAAATAATCCACATCGGCGGATGCATCCGCCGAGCGTGACAGGATCGCCACCTTTGTCGTGACCGCCGTGCCGCCGCCGATCCCGTCGATATTGTAGCGGTGCCCCGCTCCGATCGCGTGGATGAGCACCGTCGACAGGGTATCGCGGTCTCTGGGCAGGTCGTCGCGGTTGAAATAGGGGCCGCGCGATGTTCCGCCGCGCATGAAAAGATACGGGATGCCCGTCTGTGCCATCGCTTCGCCTTTATGTCTTCGCCCGGATGACGCGCGGGAAAAGCGTCACCCGCCGAGGAACAATTGCCCCACATTCGGGTTGGCCAGCAGCTCGTCGCCCGTGCCCGCAATCGCCACCTCGCCCGAGACGAGGACATAGCCCACATCGGCGAATTCGAGGCCCTTTTTGGCGTTTTGCTCGACCATGATGATCGTCTTGCCGTCGCGCCGTTGCAGGTCGTCGAGAATCTCGAACACCATGTCGATGAAGCGCGGCTCCAGCCCGATGGACGGCTCGTCCACCAGCAACACCTCTGGGTTCATGACCAGCGCGCGGCTGATTTCCAAAAGGCGGCGCTCGCCCCCGGACAGAACCTTGGCCTGATGTTTGCGGCGCGCGGCAAGGCGGGGGTACTTGTCGAAGACCATCTCGGCGGCCTTCTTCGCCTCGGCGGGTTGATCCTTCAAAAACCCGCCCATCCACAGGTTTTCCTCAACCGTCATGCCGGGGAAGACCGATTTGTCCTGAAGGATATAGGCGATCCCCGCTTCGGACAGTTTTTCGCTGGGGGTCAAGCGCGTGACATCCCTCATCTGGGTGCCGTCGCTCACCTTGATCGCGCCGGAAAAGATGTTCGTGAACCCGAAGATCGAATGCAGGATGGTCGATTTTCCCGCGCCGTTCGGGCCGATCAGGCACAGCGACTGTCCCTTTCCGATCTTCAGGTCGATCTCGTGCAGGATCTCCATCTTGCCATATCCGGCGCGCAGCTTTTCGATGGTGACGAACGGCTCGCCCACCACCAGCGCGTCGAGTTGTTCGGGGGTGGCCCCTTCGGCGATGGCGGCGACCTGACGCGTGACCTCCTCGACAGAGATGACCGTATCGACGCTGCCCATGTGATAGCCGCGCGAGCCGGTGCGCTTTGTGTCGCCGGTATCGGTTTGATCCTCAGCCATCAATGCGCCCCCAGATAAGCGTCGACGACCCGCTGGTCGTTTTGGATTTCGGCCGGGGTTCCGGCGGCGAGCAGTTCCCCATGGGCGAGGCAGTAAATGCGGTCGGCCATGTTCATGATCACCCGCATATTGTGCTCGATGATAAAGAGGGTGATCCCGAATTCGGAATTCGCACGCTTGAGCCGGTCGATCAGGCCGTTGATGAGGGTCGGGTTGATCCCGGCGGTCGGCTCGTCCAGCAACAGGACGGTCGGTTCGTTCATCAGTGCCATGGCGAATTCAAGCAGCTTTTGCTGACCGAAACTCAGCGAGCCGGAGCGCAGGAAGCGTTTTTCATGCAGCCCGACGAAATCGAGCAGATGTTCGGCCCGCTCATGATCCTCGCGCGTATTGGTCGTGAAGGCCTCGCGCAGAGTCATCTTGCGATGGGGCAGCGAGATCAGCATGTTCTCGACGCAATTCATATCGCCATAGATGCGCGTCTGCTGAAAAGTGCGCAGCAGCCCAAGGCGCGCGATGTCCTGCACCGGCATTTTTGAGATTTCCGCGCCCTCGAACTTGATCGATCCCTTGTCGATGGGGTGATAGCCGACGATCGAGTTGAACAGGGTCGTCTTGCCCGATCCGTTCGGCCCGATCAGGCCGGTGATGCCGCCCTTCTCCACATCGATGGAGATGTCGGTATTCGCTTTCACGCCGCCATAGGATTTGGAGACGTCTTTGACCTCGATGATCTTCATTCTGCAGGCTCCCCGGCAACATCCGGCTTTGTGATGACGCGTTCGCCGAACCATTCAGGTTTCTTCGAGGCGAGCCAGCCCATCAGGCCATCTTGGAAATAGACCACCGTGACGACGATCAGCGCGCCAAGGGCAACCCATTGCCAGCCGAGCAGGTAGTTCCACGTCACTTCCTTCACGACATGGAACAAAATCGCGCCGATGATCGGTCCCCACAGGGTGCCCTTGCCGCCCAGAAGGACGCAGACGACCATGAAGATGCCGAGATTGATGGTCTGGAAGGCGGTTTCCAGCGGTTCGAAATGGATAAGCTGATAGCCCGAAATCCCGCCTGCGATCCCGACGAAAAAGGCGGCGATGGCCCATGTCGTCAATTTGTAGCGCAGGGTGTGGATGCCCATCGCCTCCGCCTTTTCCTCATCGTCGCGGATGGCATTGATCGCGGCGGCGAAGCGTGTCGTGTAGAACCAGCGCAGAAAGATGAACAGGATAACGCCCATCACGGCGAACAGGTAGTAGAAGAACAGCTTCCCGACATCGAAATCGCCCGGATAGACGGGCAGGGCGATGCCTTGGCCCCCGCCGACCCATTCCCAGTTCGAGACCAGCTCTCCGGCGGCGATGGCCGCTCCGAGCGTGCCGATGGCGAAATACGGTCCCCGAAACTGAAACAACAGATAGCCCATGATCCACGCGATCGCGGCGCTCAACACCCCGGCCAGCAGCAACCCAAGGCCCATGCCGATGAAATATTGTGTGGGCGTGAACTTATAGGTGCCGCCCCCGAAGGCATTTGTGTATTCGCCGACATCATAGACGATGGAGATGCCGACCACGGCGGCGATATACATGCCCGCGCCGTAGAACAGGATGTTCCCCAGCGAGTTATAGCCCATCTGACCGCCGGTCATGTCCCATGTCATCGCCAGGATGATAAACAGCCAGAGGGTCGCGAGTTGGGTGCGGAAATCGGGCAGCAAAAAGGGCGCTGCAATGATGAAGGCCAATAAGGCAAGATAGAAGACAGGACGCAGAACAGTCATCGGGCCACGCCCTCCCTATTGCAGAACCTGACGGTTCCGGCGCTGTTGCAGAAGGCGGATGAAGAGAACGAGCAACAGCAGCAGGACGGCAATAGCCTGCTGATAGCCAATGCCGAAGATATGGGCACCGTATTGCTCCAGCGCGCCGATCCCCAGACCGGCGGCGATGACACCCGGCAGGTTGCCCAGACCCGCCGCCGTCACGATGACAAAGGCGCGGACGGAATATGTGATGCCGTAGAAGGGCTGAATCACCCAAGCCATCACGATGATGGCCCCCGCCGCGCCGCAAATGGCGGAATTGAGCGAGAAGGTGAAGGCGTAGACCTTATCCGTATCGATGCCCAGAACGCGGGCGGCGCGGGCATCCTGAGCGGTGGCGCGGATCGCCTGACCCATGCGCGAGCGCTTCATGAACAAGATGACGCCAAAAGCCAGAGAGAGAGCCACAACCACGCCGATCAACTTGGAAATCGGCACATCGATAAACCCGCCGGGGCCGAGATGCAGGGTCGCATAACCCAGATCGATGCTTTGCGTATCGGAGCCGAACATCAGGTTCAGGATCTGCGCGAACATGATGGCCAGCCCGAAAGTGGCCAGCAGCGAGGTGAAGAGATCGCGCTCGATCACTCGCTTGATCACCAGTTTATAGGTGAGCCAGCCAATCCCCCACATCACGACGAAGGCCGCCGGAATGCCGATAAAGGGATGGATGCCCACATTCGCCATCGACCAGGCGACATAGCCGCCCGCGATGACGAAATCGCCTTGGGCGAGGTTCTTGACGTTCATCACGCCCCAGACCAGCGCAAGGCCATAGGCGGAAAGGGCGAATAATGCCCCGATCATGATTCCGTCGATGATGATCTTGAGATTGACCACGGGAAACTCAAAGAGCAGCCCGATATTGCCGATGATCTGGTCCATGGGAATCCTTCGGGGGTGACGCCGTGCGATGCGGGAAATTCAGGAAAACCCACCCCGGTTCACGACCGGGGCAGGCTTATGGCACGCTGTAAGGGTCCGGCCTTAATTGCGCGGCCAGTTCAGCTTGTGCGAGGCGAATTCAGACGGGGCAACCACGTTGTATTTGCCATCCTGAATCTGGCGCAGCACCATCGGTTTCGCGATGTTGTTGCCCGCTTCCGAGAACCGGATCTGACCGTAGAATGTGGCAAGATCGGTTTCGGAGATCGCATCGCGAACCGCTTCCTTGTCCAGCGTTCCGGCGCGCTCGAACGCATCCTTGAACACATAGACCGCCGCCGATGCCTGAGCCGTCTGATACGGGACGGTCTTGTCGGTGTATTCGGGGAAGGCTTCCTTGAAGCCGACCTCGTATTCGGCCGCCGTGCCGAAGATCGGGTCTTCGTAGCTGAGCGTTTCGGCCCATTGGGTCGAGCACAGGATATCGTTTGCCGCGTCGCCGAAATTGCCGACGACATCCGCCGCTTCGCAATGGGTGACGGCGATCATCGGAACGCTGATGCCCTGTTCACCGATCTGACGCACGGCGGTTGCCGCGCCTTTCGAGTGACCGGACACGATCAGAACATCGGGTTTGAGCAGCTTTACCTTGGTCAGAATCGCGCTCATATCCGACAGGTCGCGGGGCAGTTTCTCGTCCAGAATGACCTGCATGCCGTATTTCTTGGCGTCTTCCTGCACACCGGCGCGGATGTCGAGAGAGAACGGATCGTTCTCGACCGCGATGGCGACACGCACGCTTTTGGGGTCCTTGCCTTCTTTCTCGGCCTGTTCGGCGGCGAGGGTGATGGCGGAGGCGAGATATTGCTCTGACGTGGAGAGAACCGCAAAGAGGTATTTATACCCCTTGTTGAACAGCGAGCGCGAGGCGCCTTCCGCTTCGACCATCGGAATCTTGTACTGTTCGGTGACCGGCGCAATCGCCTTGGTCAGGCCCGACGAGTATGGTCCGAGCATATACTGGATATTATCCTGATTGATCAGGCGCTCGGCGAGGGTCGCGCCACGGTCGCCCTTGGATTCGTCGTCATAGTAGATGGCGGAGAAGTTGTAGCACTTGCCCGCGACCATGATGCCGCCATTATCCTTGATCTTCTGGAAGGCGTATTCATAGCCGTTCTTGGCGTGCACGCCGTTTGTCGCATATTTGCCGGTCAGCGAGATCGCCGCGCCAAGGGTGATCGTCTCGCATTCCTCGGCCATGGCAGGGGATGCCGTGACGAGGCCCGATGCCAGCAATGCGCCGGTTGCGGCAAGAGAGATGCCGACTGTCTTGAAAATTCCCATCAAGTTTTCCTCCCGTTGGGGTTGCTTTTTCGTTATGGCTCGCAGCTTGGATGACCAGCTGCGTTCATTTGGAAGTTAATCAGACGTTTACGATGATTCCAAGGCCCCAGGCATAAAACCCTCAAATCAACCTTTCGGGGCCAAAACCGCAGGCAAGTGCTTTTTGCATGAGCGTCGGCAGCGCCTCGTCTTCGATGCGCCCGGCGGCAATCCAGTTTCCGCGCTTGGCCTTGGCATCGAGCGGAACATCGGCGCGCATCACGCTGAGCACGAGATGGAAATGCGTGAAAGTATGGCGCACATCACCCATCGCCCGCCAATCGGTCTCCAGAGGCGGGGCAGAGGGGGGCGGAGTCTCGGCCCAATCGGTGCCGGGCAATTCGGCCATGCCGCCCAGCAGGCCCTTATCCGGGCGACGGGTCATCAACACCGCGCCGTCCGCGCGCCGGGCGAGGTAGCAGATGCCGTGGCGGGTCTGCTTTTTCTTTTTGGGGGCTTTGCGGGGCAGGGTGGCGGCGATGCCGGTGGCATGGCCATCGCATGAGCCAAGCAGGGGGCAGGCGTCGCAGGCGGGCTTTCGCGGCGTGCAGATCGTCGCGCCCAAATCCATAACCGCCTGCGCGTAATCGCCGGGGCGCGCATGGGGTGTCAGGGTTGCCGCAAGATCGTAGAGGCGCTTTTTCGCCCCCGGCAACGGGTCTTCGACGGCATGAAGCCGGGCCATGACCCGCTCGACATTGCCATCCACCACCGTTGCCGCCTCGTCAAAGGCGATCGAGGCGATGGCCGCCGCCGTATATAATCCCACTCCCGGCAGGGTGCGCAACGCCGCTTCGGTCTGCGGAAAGACCCCGCCATGCTCGGCCATCACGACCTGCGCACAGGCATGCAGGTTGCGGGCGCGGGCATAATAGCCCAGCCCCGCCCAAGCCGCGAGCACATCGTCGCGCGGCGCCGCCGCCAGCGCGCCCACATCCGGCCAGCGGGTGGTAAATTTCTCAAAATATCCGCGCACCGTGGCCACGGTCGTCTGTTGCAGCATGATTTCGGACAGCCAAACCCGGTAGGGATCGGGGCGCTCTCCCGCCTGTCGCGCCGCCGGGGCCACGCGCCACGGCAATGCACGCGCATGCAGATCGTACCAGCGCAGCAGGGCGCGAGCGGCAGGATTTGTCACGGTCGCGTCATCATGGCTTGGAAACACTTGGCAATGGCTCATCCTTTCGGCGCATAGTAACCGCGAGTCAACACCCGCAAGGATATCGCCCGACCCATGGCCTATCGTTCCCCCAAAACCCGCTACGGTCGCAAGGGTTTCGTGCGCGCATCCAGTGCGGCGAAGGGGATGATCCGTCCGGCCCTGACGAAACGCGGCTTCTCCGAACCGCGTCTATTGGTGGAATGGGATAGCGTTGTGGGCGAGCAGATCGGGGGGCTGTGCCGCCCGGTCAAGCTGGGCTATGCCTCGAAACAGGGGATGGGCGGCACGCTGACGGTCGGGGCGCTTGGGGCCAGTGCCCTTGAAGTACAGCACCTGACGCCTCAGATCATCGAGCGGGTGAACGCGCATTACGGCTATCGCGCGATTTCGCGCATCCGTCTGGTGCAACTGGGACCGGAGGCATTCGAGGAGCATCGAAAAGGGCGCGCCGTGCCCCATCCTCGCCCTGAAGAGGTGACACGTATTCGCTCGGTGGTCGAGCCGGTGGCCGATGACGGCCTGCGCGGCGCGCTGGAGCGGTTGGGACGAAACATCGCCACGAACCGCCCCTCGGCGGGGACCGGCAAGGAAGAACGAGGAAAGACATGAACAAGGGAATTCTCATGGGCGGTGCCATCTTTGCCGTTGCCGCGCTTGCCGGGGCCAGCGTGATGGGGCTTGGGACCAAGGGTGTCGGCGGCGCGCAAACCGAGGCCCCCGCTGCCATCGCACAGCCCGTCAGCGTCACCGCCGCCGACCTTGCGCCCAATGGCGTCTATGCGGGCACGGTCACGAAATCGGGCGGCTTTACCGGCGATGTGCTCGAAGGATCGCCCGATGCGCCGGTCACGATCATCGAATATGCCTCGCTGACCTGCCCCCATTGCGCGGCCTTTCACGAACGGATCTACAAGCCGCTGAAGAAAAGCCATATCGACACGGGCAAGGTGAATTTCATCTATCGTGATTTCCCGCTCAATAACCCTGCCATCGCCGCTTCGATCATCGCGCGATGCGGGGGCGAGGATCGCTATCTCGCCTTTGTCGATCTGTTCCTGTCCCAACAGGACCAATGGACCCGCGCCGAGGACTGGATGGGCGAATTGCAGAAGATGGCCAAGTTCGGGGGGCTGGGCATCGACAAGATCAACGAATGCCTGTCCGACACGCCCTTGGGCCAGAGTGTGATCGATCGCTATCGCGCGGGGGGCGAGGTCTTCAAGGTGAATTCGACCCCCACGGTCATCATCAATGGCAAGCCATATGAGGGCGCCCTGAATATCGATGCCCTGACCGCATTCATCGATAAAAAGCTGTAAGGCGCAATTCCCGGCCAAGGAGCGCCGGGAACGCCAAACCTGCGACCCCGGTGCCACCCGTGCAGCGGGGTTTTTCTTGGGGGTGGGCGCAATCCTGCCCATTTCGGTTCACTGCGTTCGCCATGTGTTTTATCGGTTGAGATGCGCAGGACATGACCCATCTTTCCCGTTCAACCCGAAATGCCGCGAGGGACACCGCATGACCGAATACGTACCGCCGAAAGTCTGGACTTGGGATCAGGAAAACGGGGGCGAGTTCGCCAGCACGAACCGGCCCATCGCCGGGGCCACCCATGACGCGACCCTGCCCGTGGGCAAGCATCCGCTGCAACTGCATTCGCTGGCCACGCCCAATGGCGTAAAGGTCACGATCATGCTGGAGGAATTGCTGGCCGCCGGTCATACGGGTGCGGAATATGACGCCTATGTCATCGATATCCGCAAGGGCGATCAATTCGGCAGCGATTTCGTCGCCATCAACCCGAATTCGAAAATCCCCGCCCTGCTGGATCGCAGCACGACCCCGCCGACGCGGGTTTTCGAATCCGGTGCGATCTTGATGTATCTGGCCGAGAAATTCGGGGCCTTTCTGCCGACCGATCCCTCCACGCGCGCCGAATGCCTGTCATGGCTGTTCTGGCAGATGGGCAGCGCGCCGTATCTGGGCGGGGGGTTCGGTCATTTCTATGCCTATGCGCCTGAGACATTCGAATATCCGATCAACCGCTTCGCCATGGAAACAAAGCGACAGATGGATGTGCTCGACAAGCACCTCGCCGAAAACCGCTATATGTCGGGCGATGATTATACCATCGCCGATATGGCGATCTGGCCATGGTATGGTGTGCTGACGACCGGAAAATTGTACAATGCCGCCGAATTCCTGGATGTGGCATCCTATACCCATGTCATTCGCTGGCATGACGAAATTGCCGCGCGTGAGCCGGTGCAACGCGGGCGCAAGGTCAACCGCATTTCCGGCCCGCCGGAGGATCAACTGCATGAACGCCATGACGCCAGCGATTTTGACACGAAGACGCAGGACAAGATCGGAGGCTAGCGAGGCCAGCCAGCCATGAACCCCGCCCGCCTGACCCTGCGTGATGCGACCCGGACGACCCATGATCGGACGGATGCGGCCTTTTCGACTCTCGATCTGGCGGCGCGGGCCGATTACGGCGTGTTCCTGTCGAGCCATTGGCTCGCCTACAGCGTCTTGGAGCCGGTTTTCCGGGCCGAGTTGCCGCCTGCCCTGCATCCGCCCGCGATGGCGGCGCTATTGGCCAAAGACCTTGCCGCTCTGGGCATTGCCTTGCCGGATAGTCCTGCTCCGGCCTTCGGCGGCGATGCCTTGGGTGCAGCGTATGTCGTGGCAGGATCGCATTTCGGCAAGCGGGTTCTGTCGCGCCGTCACGGCCATTCGGACGATCCACAGATGCGCGCGGCGGGGTCGTATCTGGCTTCCCCCGCGCTGACCGCCTATTGGCCGGTCCTGCAAGACGGAATCGAGAAGGCCGCCGAGACCCCTGCACGTCTTGAGCGGATGGTGGCGGGGGCCGATGCGGCCTTTGCGCTGTTCGCGGCCTGTCTGGAGATCGTTCAGACGCCTTTCCAGTCCGGCGCGCGTTTGGATAGAAAAGCGTCCATCCCCTCGCGGAAATCCTCGCTCATATAGCACATCTCGACGAGGTCGGAATCATCCGCGCCGGGGCCATCGACGCGCAGGCGGCGCAAGGCCTCCTTTGTCGCGCGCAGGGTCAGGGGCGCATGGGTCGCAAGGGTGCTGGCCAGATCGGCCGCGCGGGCAATGACCGCCTCGGCATCGGGCAAGACCTCCGATACCAGCCCGATTCGTTCCGCCTCCTCGGCCCCAAGCAATCGCGCGGTGAAGATCATCTCGCGCACCCGTCCCGTTCCGATCAGGGCGGAGAGGCGGTTGAGATTGGCGATGGCGAGGCAATTGCCCAATGTCCGCGCGATGGGAAACCCGAATTTCAGCCGCGAGTCGCAGATTCGCAGATCGCAAGCGGCCGCAATCGCCCCGCCTCCGCCCGTGCAGGCCCCGGTAATCGCCGCGATGGTCGGCACGGGGCATGTCTCGACGGCGGTGAAGACGGTATTGGCGTCTTCTTCGTATTTATGCGCATCGGCGGGGGTGGAAAAGCCCCGAAACTCGGTCATATCCGTTCCGGCGGCAAAGGCACGGTCCCCGGCCCCGCGCAGGACGATGGCTTTGACGGAGCCGTCCATGGGCACGTCGCCGCAAATCTCGGCAAGGCGTGCATACATGGCGAAGGTCAGGGCGTTGCGTTGGTCGGGACGGTTGAAGGTGATCCAGCCGATCCCGTTTTCCACCGCATAGAGGACGTCATCGCTCATGTGCTGCCGTCTGGATCGGCCTCGAATCCGGCGGCGGTGATGGCCTTGATCGCGCAAATCTCGTCATTGTCGGAGGTGTCGCCGGTCACGCCGACGGCTCCGATCACCTCGCCGCCAGAGCGGATCAATACGCCGCCGGGCACGGGCACCAGAGCGCCCTCGACCAAGGCATTGACCGACTGAACGAAGTAGGGCTGTGCCTGCGCCCGCTCAAAAAGCGCCCGCGAACTCATGCCAAGCTGAATCGAGCCGTTCGCCTTGCCATGGGCAAGCTTGAACCGGATGGGCGACGTGTTGTCCGATCGCTCGAAGGCGATGGGATACCCCCCCGCATCGACGACACAGACGCTCAGGGGCTTCATATTTGCCTTTGCGCCTTCATCAAGGACGGTGCGGATAATGGTACGGGCGATTTCGAGGGTCAGGGTCATCGGTAGAAGTACTCCACAAGGAACATTGGGATCTGGGGGATGTATGTGCACATCATCAGTACGATGAGCAAGACCGTAACGAACCAAACATTGACTTTCGACACCTCCCACACATTCGCCCGTGCGATGGAGCATGAGGTGATGAGCACGCTGGCGACCGGGGGCGTCTGCTGACCGATGGCCAGATTCAGCGTCACCACAAGCCCGAAATGCACGGGGTCGATTCCCGCTCCTTCGATCAGGGGGATGACGATGGGTACCACGAGGATGATCGCCGCCGCCGAATGCAGGAAAAATCCGATCACGAGGAAAAAGACGTTCAGGATCGCAAGGATGGCGTATTTGTTATCGGTAAAGGCCAAAAGGTCGGCGGCGATTTGCTGCGGCACCTGTGCGCGGGTCAAAAAGCCGCCCATCAGAACCGATGCCGCGACCAGCAGCATGACAACCGCCGTCTGCATCCCCCCGTCGAGCATCGCCGCCTTGAGCTGGCGCAGGTCCACCTCGCGATACCATGCGCCGACGATGATCGAGGCGAGAACGGCAAGGCCCGCCGCTTCGGTCGCCGTGACCCAACCGCCGAAGATGCCGCCCAGAATGATGACCGGCAGGGCAAAGGTCGGCAGCGCTTCGATGAAGGTTTCCTTCAGGCGCTTGGTATTGAACGCCTCCTCCACCGGCAGGTCGTAGCGCCGTGCGAACATATAGGCGACGCCCATCAACCCCGCCGCACCCATCAGGCCGGGGACGATCCCGGCAACGAATAACTGCTCGACCGATGTGCCCGCCGAGACCGCATAGAGAATCATGGGAATCGACGGCGGAATGATGATGGCCAGCGAGGCGGAGGAGGATGTAATCGCTGCGGCAAATTCCTTTGAATACCCGCGTTTTTTCATCTCCGGGATCATGATCGATCCCATCGCGGCCACATCCGCGACCGCCGAGCCGGAAATCTCCGCGAAGAACAGCGATACGCCCACATTGACCATCGCAAGGCCGCCCCGGACAAAACCGATCAGGGCGGAGACAAACTCGATCAGCCGAACGGTGATGCCGCTGGCATTCATGATCGCGCCCGCCAGAACGAACATCGGGATTGCGATCAGCGAGAATTTCGTCGCGCCATCGTACATGTCGAGCGCGACGGTCACGAGACTGCCGACCCCTTCGGTAACCAGCAGGCCCATCACGCCAGCGACGGCCAAGGCGACAGCGATAGGTACATTGATCAGGATCAGCGCCAGCAGGATCGCGAACATCAGGATGATCAGCATGGCTCATGGCCCCCTGTATTCGCTGTTCCGGTTGGCATCATGGGGGGGCGCGTCATGCTTTTTCCTCCTCATGAATCTCGGGATGTTCCAGCGATACCCCGTCCCGCACCGAGCGCAGGTAATCGGGCATCGACAGAAGCTGTGCGACGATGAACAGGATCGCGCCGATGGGGATCACCGATTGCGTCAACTGCACCGGCACCCATGTCAGGGCATCGAGCGTATCGCCCTCAAGAACCTGAAGCACCGTTATTCCGGCCCAAGCGAGCAGGACGAAAAAGGCAAGAATGACACATTCCGCAAAGAGCGCGGCCCCCATCCGCATACGTGGCGGCATGGCAAGCAAGACCGAATCAAAGCCGATATGCCGCCGCTTCAACGCCGCGAGCGCCGCGCCGTAATATGTGACCCATGCCAGCCCAATGGCGGCAACTTCGTCGTACCACGAGAAGGATTCGCCCATCAGGCGCCAGATCACCGCGATAATGACGATGGCGGTCAGGCCGATCATCAACAGAATGGTTGCCCATTCGAGCAGCCATTCGAGAAGATTTTTGAGGGGGGTCATGGAATCCGCCGGATCTGTGGGAGCGCCCGGAGCGAAGACTCCGGGGTCTCGACGGTCGGTGCAATGATCGTCGAGACCCGCAACAGTCAAGGCCGGGCAGGGTTGGGGTCTCAGTTCGCGGCTGCGAGACCCTGCACGGTGTCGATCAGCTCCTTGCCGCCATCGACGGAGCTGGCGAATTCGTCATAGATCGGCTTGGAGGCTGCGATAAAGGCCGCCTTGTCGGGGGTGTTTACCTCGACGCCCGCATCCTCGATCACCTTCAGAAGCTCGACTTCCAGCTCCGCCGCGCGCCGGTAGACGAATGCCTGAGTCGAGACGGCGCAGGTTTCCAACTCGTCGCGCACACCCTGCGGAAGCTTTGAGTAATGCTTCTTGGAGACGAGGATATAGGCGGGGGTGTAGACGTGGCCGGTCTTCGACAGGTATTTCTGCACTTCCTGAAACTTGGCCGATGCGATCTGGGCATAGGGGTTTTCCTGCCCGTCGATCACGCCGGTTTTCAGGGCGGAGAAGACCTCGGAAAACGCCATCGGAGTCGGGTTCGCGCCATAGAGCTTGAACATCTTCACGCGCCATGACCCCTTGGGCGTGCGCAGCTTGATGCCGTCAAGATCGGAGGGCACATTGATAGGGCGCGTGTTGTTGGTGATGTTGCGAAAGCCATTCTCGAAATAGCCGAGGATGTGATAGCCCTTGTCGTTCGCCGCTTTCTGGAAGGTCGCGCCGAGTTCCTTCTGGACACGCTTCATGTGCTCGCGGTCCTGAATGATGTAGGGCATTTCGAAAATGCCGAATTCATCGGCCACCGACGACATGACCGAGGAGGGCAGGGCGAAGGTGATCTGCCCCAGCTTCAGCTTTTGCAGCAATTCCTTGTCCTTGCCCAGCTGACTGGAGCCGAAGGTCTGCACCTGCGCCGTATCGCCCAGCGCGTCATTGGCACATTTGGCATAGGCTTCGACGCTTTCCTCGAACAAGGAGCCGGGCTTGCCGACATGGCCGAATTTCAGTGACATTCCGGCGGCGAATGCGGGGCTGGCCAGCAAGGCCGCGATCGCGGCAGCGGTGATCGTGCGAATAAGCATGGTCGTGTTTCCCTGATGTTACGCCCCGTTTTCGGGGTCTGATGCGTTAAGCTTGGCGTGTTCCGGCAAGGAAATCCAGCGCAGCTTGCGCTCCGCCTTTCCGATGCGTGACGCCTGCGCGCTGCAAGCCCATCTCGACCCCGCTGAGGGTGCCCATGAGCATAAGGTCGTTGAAATCACCCAGATGCCCGATGCGGAACACCTGATCCGCGATCTTGTTCAGCCCGGTGCCGAGGGACATGTCAAAGCCGTCGAGGATCGTCGCGCGCAGGGCATCGGCGCCCTTGCGATCCGGCATCAGGACCGCTGTGAGCGCATTGGAATATTCCGCCGGATTCTGGCACAGGATTTCCAGCCCCCAGCCCTCGACAGCCTTGCGGGTGGCCTCGCCGTGGCGCGTATGGCGGGCGAAGACGTTTTCCAGCCCTTCTTCCGACAGCATATCGAGCGCTTCGCGCAGGCCGTAGAGCAATGTCGTCGCGGGGGTATAGGGGAAAAAGCCCGATCCGTTGGGGCCGAGCATATCATGCCAGTCCCAATAGGACCGCTGCGTACCGCCGGTTTTCGCCACCGCCAGCGCCTTGTCGCTGACCGCATTGAAGGACAGGCCGGGGGGCAGCATCAACCCTTTTTGCGACCCGGCGACCACCACATCCACGCCCCATTCATCGGTGCGAAAATCGATCGAGCCGAGGGACGAAATCGTATCGACCATCAAAAGTGCGGGGTGGTTCGCCTCGTCCATCGCCCGGCGGACCGCCGCGATGTCACTGGTGATGCCGGTGGCCGTGTCGTTATGCACGACACAGACGGCCTTGTAGCGATGGGCCTTGTCTTCCGCGAGCGCTTCGGCAATCGCTGCCGCGTTGACACCGCTCCGCCAGTCGCCCTGCATAAAGGTCGCATCAAGGCCCAGCTTGCCCGCCATGGCCTTCCACAGCGTCGCGAATTGCCCGGTTTCGTACATCAGTACCGCATCGCCGGGGGTCAGCACATTGACGAGCGCCGCCTCCCACGCGCCGGTGCCTGAGGCGGGGTAGATGATGACAGGGTTCGTGGTCTTGAAGACCGCTTTCAGGTCTTGCAACACGCCCTCGCCCAATTCGGCGAAGGTCGGTCCCCGATGGTCGATGACCGCCCGGTGCATTGCGCGCAGGATCCGGTCAGGCGTATTGGTCGGCCCCGGAATTTGCAGAAAATGACGTCCCGATTTCATGAAAAGCGTTCCCTTTTGGCCAAAAGCCTACTCACATCGGCGCAGGCTGTACAAGATGTGAAGTTGGCACAAGCTGTGAAAGCGGGAAAATTCGTGATATAAACGACGGATAGCCGCTCTTGGATCGTATGACACCATGAGAAGCCCGAAGCGTGCCGTATTCGACCGCATGATCAGGGCGACTGGCTGAGCCAAGGAGACCGATATGACTCGACCGACCCGAACTCTTACGACCTTGCTGACCCTGATGGGCAGTGCCGCCCTGAGCGTCGGTAGCGTATCGGCGCAAACCTATCAGGGCCAGACCTACCAGACCCAGACTTATCAGACTCAGCCCTATCAGGTGCAGACGTACCAGCCGCAGGGGATTCAGCCTGCCCAGCCTGCGCCCGCGACGTCTTTCCCGTCGGTGACATCGCCGGTCTATCCGTCCCAGCCTTACACCGTCACGCCTGCGCCCCAGAGCTATGGCGGCACGGCGACCTATAACCCGACCCCCGCTCCGGCACCGACGGCCCAGCCGGTCTATGACGGTCAAGTCACGACCCAAACCTACATCGCCCCGGCCAATACGGGCACCACTACGCTGCCGCCGCTCGACAATAGCGTGATCTATGCGCCGCTGAATGCGTCGCCGACGCCCGCCTATGCGCCGCCCGCCTATGTCGATCAACCTGTTCCCGCGCCGCCCAGCTATGGTCAGGGGCAAGCTGCACCATCGGTCTACGGCCAGACGCCCGTTGCGCCTGCGCCGGTCTATCGGGCGCCGCAGCCGAGCGTGACATGGGTGCCCGCGCCCCAGCCTCGCCCCGTCTATCCCGCCGCGCCCGTGCCGGGATCGCCTGCCGCTGTCGATGCGCTTTTCGGGGCGGTATTCGGGGCCGGGATCATCGGTGCGTTGAAGGCGGATGACGACCGTTACGACGGCTATGTCGATCGCAGGATCGATCGCCGCCAACAGGTCGATCAATACCGGCTCGATCAGCAGCGCCAACAACGCCTTGAGGCCCTACAGCGTGAATTGACCCAGCAGGAGCGTCAGCAACGCCGCGAAGCCCGCCAGCGTGAACTGGCCGAGCAGGAGCGTCAGCAGCGCCGTGAAGCCCGCCAGCGTGAACTGGCCGAGCAGGAGCGTCAGCAACGCCGTGAG
>CALLLP010000031.1 GCA_938008165.1 uncultured Neomegalonema sp.
ACCGGTGTGACAGGAAAGGGGCGTATCCCCGGCCGATGATTCGGGGTTCCGATTGTCCGCGCGCGATTGGTCAAAGTCCCCGCATCCATCGCTACGCGGCGTGCCCCGGGCATGGACCGTTCACGGCGCTCCGTCGGCCACGGTGGGGCCGTCGAAGGCAGGCTGCGACATTTTCGCAATGGCCTTGAAACCCGCTGCGGTTCTGATATTTCCTGATTTCAAGAATTACTGAAATTACATGTACCGGCGCAGACTTCATGAATCTCTCCTCCATACAACAGGAATTCGTGCTGCATTTCGGCGAGATGGGCTCTCGCTGGGGCATCAATCGGACGGTAGGGCAGATATATGCCGTCCTGTTCCTAAGCAACGTGCCGCTGAATGCCGACCAGATCGTCGAAAAGCTCGGTTTCTCCCGCTCCAACGTCTCGATGGGGTTGAAGGAATTGCAGGCGTGGAGCCTCGTGCGGATGAAGCATCTGCCCGATGACCGCCGCGATTATTTCACCACCCCCGAAGACCTGTGGGAAATCGTCCGTATTCTCGTCGCCGAACGCAAGAAGCGCGAGATCGACCCCACGCTCAGCAAGCTGCGTGAGCTGGAGATGCAAAAGCCCGATAGCGACGCGGACCGCCATGCCCATGATCTCCTGTCCGAGTTGCGCGAATTGATCGAATTGCTTACGGGCTGGTACGACGACATGAACCGATTGGAGACGGAGCGGCTCAAGCAACTGCTCTCGCTGGGTGCGAAAATCCAGAAACTGGCCGGAAAGGCCGACATTCTCTCGATGGTTGGCCGCCGCAAGGCCACCGACAAGATAACCGCCGGAAAAGGGACCTGACCGATGGAAACACTGGACACCCTCATTCTTTCGCGCATTCAGTTTGCCGCGAATATCTCGTTTCACATCCTGTTTCCGACAATCACGATTGCGCTGGGCTGGGTGCTGCTGTTCTTCAAGCTGCGATTCAATGCCACAGGCGATGACCGCTGGATGGCGGCGTATCGTTTCTGGGTGAAGGTGTTCGCGCTCAGCTTCGGCCTCGGTGTCGTTTCGGGCATCACCATGTCCTTCCAGTTCGGCACCAACTGGCCGGGCTTCATGGAAAAGGTCGGCAATATCGCGGGTCCGTTGCTTGCCTATGAAATCCTGACGGCGTTCTTCCTGGAGGCTGCATTCCTCGGGATCATGCTGTTCGGCTTCAGCCGGGTGCCCGGATGGTTGCACACCACCGCGACCTTCCTCGTGGCCTTCGGCACGACCGTCAGCTCGTTCTGGATCATCGTCCTGAATTCGTGGATGCATACGCCGCAGGGGTTCGAAATGATCGATGGCGTGGCCCATGCGACCGATTGGTGGGCCATCATCTTCAACCCGTCGCTGCCCTATCGCCTGACGCATATGCTGTTGGCGAGTGGCCTGACGGTCGCGTTCCTGCTGGCCGGGGTCAGCGCGTATCGCCGCCTGATCGGCGACCGCTCGCCCGGTGTGCGCCTGACCCTGAAAACCGGCATCTATCTTGGCGCGATCCTGATCCCGCTTCAGATTCTGGCCGGGGACATGCACGGTCTCAACACGCTGGAGCATCAGCCCCAGAAGGTCGCGGCGATGGAGGGCAATTGGGAAACGCGGGGCAATGTGCCGCTGATCCTGTTCGCCCTGCCGAACGAAGAGACCCGCTCGAATGATTTCGAGATCGGCATTCCCTCGATGGCGAGCGTCATCCTCAAGCATCATCCAGAGGGCGTGGTGCCGGGTCTCAATGACTTTGTGGCGGAGGACGGCACGCCGATGCATCCGCCCGTGGCCCCGGTTTTCTGGTCGTTCCGCGTGATGATCGCGACCGGCATGATGATGTTGCTGGTGTCCTGGGTCACCGCGTTTCGCATTCGCCGCCGGGGCGGGGTCGATGGGCTTGGCAAGATCATCCTGATCCCCTTGGTCGCCATGACCTTTTCGGGGTGGCTGGCCACGCTGGCGGGCTGGTACACGACCGAAATCGGGCGACAGCCTTGGCTGGTCCATGGCGTCATGACGACCTATGAGGCGGTGGCCGATGTACCCGCGCCCTATGTCGCCGGGACTCTGACCGCTTATCTCGTGATCTATGGCGTGCTCCTGATCGCCTATATCACGACGATTTTCGGGCTGGCGACGCGCGCCGCACGGGGCGAAGCGGTGGCTGATATGCCCCGCGCCGGGGGCCGCGCGGCGGTCGTTGGCACCCCGAACCCCAATGCCGTACCGGCGGAGTGACCCCGATGGATATGATCCCTTCACCCGAGACGACGCTGCCGGTGATCTTTGCGGCATTGATGGGGTTTTCGATCCTCGTCTATGTCGTGCTGGACGGGTTTGACCTTGGCGTGGGGCTGATGATGCCCTTCGCCACGGATGACGAAAAAGACGTCATGATCGCTTCGATCGGGCCGTTCTGGGATGCAAACGAGACATGGCTGGTGCTGGCCGTCGGCCTGCTGCTGGTCGCGTTTCCGGCGGCGCATGGGGCGATTCTGACGGCGCTGTACCTGCCGGTTTTTGTGATGCTGTTCGGGTTGATCCTGCGCGGGGTTGCCTTCGAGTTTCGCGGCAAGACCGAAACCGAGCGCGGAAAACGGCAGTGGAACATTGCCTTCACCATCGGATCGCTGCTCGCCTCGCTGTCTCAGGGCTACATGCTCGGTGTCTATATCATGGGCCTGCAATCGACGCAGGCGACGGTCGGGTTTGCGCTGTTGACGGCGCTGGCCTTGACGGTGGCCTATGGTTTTATCGGGGCGACATGGCTGGTGATGAAAACCGAGAACGACCTGCAACGCAAAGCCGTCCTCTGGGCCAAATACGGGTTGCCGGGGGTCGTGGTCGGCCTTGGCTGTATCTCGCTGGTCACGCCCTTGGTGAGCGCGCGGATTTTCGACAAGTGGTTTTCCCTGCCCGAATTCGCGTTCCTGCTGCCGCTGCCGCTGATGTCAGCGGGGTTGATCGGGGTGCTGTGGCTGTCGCTGCGCCATTTGCCGGATCGTCTGGATCGCTGGTCGTGGATTCCGTTCGTGACGAGCAGTGTTCTGTTTACACTGGGCTTTGTGGGGATGGCCTATTCGTTCTATCCCTATGTCGTGCCCGAACAATTGACGATCTATGATGCGGCGAGCGCACCCGAAAGCCTGTTCATCATCCTGATCGGAGCCTGCATCGTCATCCCGATCATCATCGCGTATACGACGCTGGCCTATACGATCTTTCGCGGGAAGGCGACGAAACTGAGCTATGAATAGAAGAGGGATGTCTATCCCTCGCGGCGTCCGTCCTGCGGCGCCATGCCATGCCGACCGAGCGTGGGATGAGCGGTCCTTCCAGCGCCCCGGTTTCGTATGCCGTGCCTGTCCTCTTACCCCGCCCCCCGGACACGCTGGGGGGCAGCATACTTGATGAAACCGATTGTATCCTGTAGCGGCAATAGGATCTCTATGCCTGTGAACGCCAGGCATGGGCGCAAATCAGGGTCGGGGTTTGAACGATGACGAAAAGAGATCGGAAGATCGATTCCGGAGCGGAGAGCGACCCTGTTATCCCGCTCGATGAAACAACCATGATTACGAACCGCCGCGCCGATCTGCTGCAAAGCGATGTGGAGGGCGAAACCTTCGCGCTCGATATCGATAGTGGCACTTGCTATGGCTTCAACGCGACGGCGAGCGTGGTCTGGGATATGGCCAAAACCCCCGTTTCCCTCGCCCAGTTGCTCGATCGGCTGACCGAAGATTTCGACGTTTCGCGCGAGCAATGCGCCCGGACGACCTCGGCCCTGTTGCGACAGCTTCAGGCCGATGGCCTCGTCGCCCTTGATGGGCCGGAGCGTCCTTGACGGCGCTGGCTGGGTTTTGCGGCTCTGCCGATGAGGATGACGCCCGGCGCGAATGTGCCGCGATGCTGCGTGCTCAGGCGCAGTATGCCGATACTCCTCCGCAGATCGACAGCCATGGCGCCTGCGTGCTGGGCCGCGCGCTCTATCGCACCGTGCCCGAAGATCGCTTCGATACCGGCCCGCTGACGGGCGGGGATGGGGGCCTGTCTCTGGTCGCGGATATTCGCCTTGACGACCGTGCGGGGCTGATCGCGGCGCTGGCTTTGCCGCCGGGCGCGGCGGCGCGCCTGTCCGATGCCGATCTGTTATTGCGGGGATGGGAGGCGTGGGGCGAGGATATCCTGCCCCGGCTGAATGCGGATTTCGCGCTGGCCCTGTGGGATGCGCGGCGGCAGGAATTGATCCTCGCGCGGGATTTCATGGGGCAGCGCCCGCTCTTTCATTGCCAGACCGGGCAGGGCACCGCTTTTGCGTCGATGCCCGCCGGATTGCTGGCCCGGTCCGATAGCATGCGATGCCCCGATGCGCAGGCGATGGCCACCTATATCGGCCTGATGCCGGGCACGGGGCCGCGCTCGTTTTTCGAGGGGATCGAGCGGGTGCGCCCCGGCCATCTCCTGCGGATCACCGCCAATGGCCCGCGCGAGGAGCGGTTTTGGTCGCCCCCGCGCCGCCGTCTTACGCTGGACGATCCGGCGGCCTATACCGGGATGACACTGGAGCGGCTTGACCGGGCGGTTGCGGCGCGGATGCGGGGCACGGGGCCGCTGGCCAGTCACTTGAGCGCCGGAATGGACAGCGCCGCCGTGACCGACAGCGCCGCGCGGCAACTCGGCCCCGGCCAGCGGATTATCGCGCTGACCGCCGCTCCGCCTGAGGGTTTTGACGCCGTGCCGCCGCCGCCGGGGCGGTTCTTCGACGAGGCCCCCTTGGCGGCGCAGGTGGCGGCGGCGCATGACGGGATCGATCATCTGGTGATCCGCTCGGACAGTGCCGATCCGTCGGCGACATGGGACCGGGCCTTCGTGCTGTTTCAGGCCCCGTTGCCCAATCCGTGCAATTATCTCTGGTCCACTGCGCTCAATGATGCGGCACAGGCGCGAGGGGCGCGGGTGCTGCTCACGGCCCAGCTTGGCAATCTGTCGTTCAGCTATGCGGCGCGGGCGCATTACGCCAATCTGCTGGCGCGGGGGTCTTTGCGCGACTGGGCGAGACAAATTTCCAAGGCGCGGCATCTGGGGCGCTCGGCGGTATCGCTGGGGCTGGATACGGTTCACCCGCTTTGTCCCGCTTGGGCGCTGAGGGCATTGGCGCGATTGCGGGGGCGGTCGGGGTCATTGTCGGATCATGATTTCGCGGCGGCGGGGGCAGCACAGCCTGAAGGCGCAATCCCGACGAGCCAGCGCATCCGCGATAGCCATGCAGAACGGATGCAGGCCCTCGAATGGCTCGATTTTGGGATTTATAACAAGGGCATCCTGGCAGGTTGGGGGCTGGATACGCGCGACCCGACGGCGGATCGGGAATTGGTCGAGCTATGCCTGTCCATCCCCGATGCGATCTATCAGCGCGAGGGCCGCGACCGCGCCCTTGCCCGCGCGATGATGGCCGGTCGCCTGCCCGATGCTATCGTGACCGGCCTGCGCCGTGGCTATCAGGCGGCGGATTGGCGGCGCGGGATCCTGAATGCGCGGGCCTCCCTGACCGAGCAGAACCGCCGGTCGGGTCATGTGCCCTTTGCGCAGGATCTGATCGATACGGCGGCGGTGGAGCGGGCCTTGGCGGCCTTGTCCGAGGATGAAAGGCCGGGGCAGGGCGACGAGCTGACCGTCCGGCTAGGGTTGCTGCGCGCCTTGGCCGCCGGGCATTTCATCCGCAAGGCAACCGGCAGCAATCAGTGATGTCCAAAGCCGGTTTGCGCCCGTGCATGCCGGTGCAGGCCGCTCAGGGCCTCGTCGGGATCGTCGCTCCATCGCCTGTGCCATGCGAAGATCGGCACGCTGCGCAGGGCCGCGATACAGTGGTCGAAATGGTGGCGTGTGGTCCCGGTCAGGTCGAGATATTGGCCGCGATAGCTGTTTTCCATCAAGCCTTTCATCGCCTCCGGCCCGGATAACCGGCGAAAGCTGGCCGCTTGTCCCGGTTTTGCCCGGCGGAGGATATAGATCCCGGCGAGGGGGGTGGCATCGCCGGTCTTGGGGGCGGGGATGATGTGTTTGCCCCGGTGCAGCGCGGTTGGAGCGGGCAGGGCCGTCCGCGCCCCGACCATGGCCCGCGCCTCGTCCGTCAGGCGAAATCGGGCGAGGCCGGGCAGGGCAACGGGCGCTTGCTGCGGTGACAGGCGACAGGCGCATAGGTCATCCGACAATAAAGTCGCCCCCGCCCCGACCAGATGCGCCGCCAGCGTCGATTTTCCCGCTCCGGACGGTCCCGCAAAGGCCAGCGCCCGCTCCCCGTCGCTGACTGCATTCGCGTGCAGGACGAGCAGGCCGCGCTGTTGCAGCGCCAACCCCATCGCCGATCCAAGCAGGAACAGGTCCACCTCCTCCGCCGCCGCCCGTGGCGCGAGGTGGATGTCGATATGGGTGCCGCCGGTGATGCAATACTGCGCGACCCCGGCGATTGTCATCGTCACGGCGGCGCCGGAGGCCACGATGCGCGCGGTGGCAAAGGCCGCGTCATCCTGTGCGATTGTGGTGCGGATATACAGGCCGGGATCGGCACTGGGCATGGGAGAGGGGCGCAGCGCAAGCGCCCGGTCGGAGGCGATCTCGATATCGAACAGGCGGTATCGATGGGTCATGTGGACAGGTGATCCGCCGCCGGGCCGGTCGAGCCACCGGGAAAGCGCGCAAGTTCCGTAAAGCGGCCCCGTTCCTCGCCGCCAAGGACGATCGCATCGCCGCAGGTGATCCAGACATGGGCGGCCAGCGCATCCGGCGTCTCGCGCGACAGGCCGAAATGCAGGGTTGCAGGGATGTGCCGCCGCGCCATCAGCGCATGGAGGGCCAAGGCCTGCTGGAAACAGACGAGCCGCAGGGGCATCACCCGCGCCATCCGGCGCACGGCCCCGGCGCATTCCTGCGCCATAGTAAGATCGGGATATGCGCCCCTGCCGGTCGGATGATCGAGCCGCGCGGCGATGCTGCGAAAGGGGCGCAGGCGCGTCGCGAGCCACGCCGCCCCAAGCGACCAAGCCGCCTCCGCCAAGAGCGCCTTTTCCCCGGCGGGCAGAGAAAGCGCCCGGCGCAGGCGCGTGGCGAAAGGGCGGCGGGCGCTCACAAGCCGTTATTTCCGGGGTGGATCGTCATAGATGGCCCAGCCGTGCTGAGTGCCGGTTTGTGGCAGATCCTCGCGGCTCTTTGCGCCCTCGATATAGACTTTCGAGATGAAATTCGCAGTGATCGGGGCCGTCAGCAGGATGAACAATGCGATCAGGATTTCATGAAAGGACAGCGCCCCCGACTTCATCGTGAAATACACCGATGAGGCCACCAGCACCCCCCCGACCCCCAGCGTCGCCGCCTTGGTCGGCGCGTGCAGGCGCTGGATACAATCTTCCAGCTTCACGAGGCCGATGGCCCCGGTCAGCGCGAAAATGCCGCTGCCGATCAGCAGCAGGGACACGACAATCTCGACGATGATGTTCATGGCGTCCTCATTCGATGATGTCGCCGCGCAGGATGAAGCGGCAATAGGCCACCGTCGAGACAAACCCGACCATGGCGATCAACAGCGCAGCCTCGAAATACACATCCGTGCCCAGCCAGATTCCGTAGAGCAGGATCATCGCGATAACATTGATGACCATCGTATCGAGAGCCAGAATGCGATCCGCCGAGCTTGGACCGACAATGATGCGCCACAGCGTTATCGCCAGACCGACGGCAAAGCACAGAAACGCGAAGGCGAGGGCGATGGTGATCATGCGAAAATCTCCAGCAGGCGGTCTTCATAACGGCTCTTGATCTCGTCGCGCACACCGTCGGGATCATCGGTGTGCAGGCAATGCACGAGGATAGAGCTGGCATCGGAACTGAGCATCGTCGAAATCGTGCCCGGCGTCATGGTGATCGTCCCGGCGAGCAGGGTGATCGCCTCAGGCGCGGTCAGGCGCAGGGGCACGACGATCCAATGCGAGTGAATCTCGCTGTTCTTCTTGAACAGGATAATCTTTGCCACATCGATATTCGCGAGGACGATATCCCACATGACCAGCAGGAAGTATTTGAACAGCTTGACCGGATGCCCCACCCGCGCGCGGCCCGGCCAATAGGGCGCGGTGATGATCGGGAAGACGATGGCAAGAAACCCGCCGAGCAGCAAATGACCGAGCGTCACCTTGTTCGCAAGGCAGAACCAGATGAAGACCAGCGTGAGACTGAGCAGCGGATGGGGGAAAAGGCGCTTGAGCATTGATCAGCCCCCCTTGCCGGGTTCGGGTGCGGGAATGATGGCGAGATAGGCGTCAGGCTGGAACAATTGTGCCGCCGTCGCCTCCAGATAGGTCGAAACCGGATGGGCAAAGACCGTCAGCAGCCCCAGCATCGCCACCGCCGCCATCGTCGGGGCCAGCGCGAGCGCTCCGGCGGGACGATCCAGCGTCTCGTCCGGCTCCGGGGCCTCGCCCGCATAGGCGCTTGGCTTCCAGAACAGGCTACTGCCTGTCCGGGCAAACCCGATGATGGTCAGCAGCGATCCGATCAGGACGACGGCCCATGCCCAAGCCCAATAGGGCATGTCGCGCACGGTTTCGAGCACCAGCAGCTTGCCCAGAAACCCGCTGAGGGGCGGCATCCCGGCCATGCCGATGGCGGCCCCGAAGAACAGGGCGGTGAACAGGCCATTCTGCACGATCGGCATTCCGGCGCGCAGTACATCCCCTTCGCGCCGCCGGGTCACCACCAGATCGGCGAGCAGGAACAGCGCGGCGGCGGCAAAGGTCGAATGCAGCAGGTAGTATAGTGCCGCCACCGCCGAATCCGGCGTCATGGCCGAAATCGCCAGCATCAGCGTGCCCATCGATCCGATCACGGCAAAGGACAGCAGGGTCATCAAGCGGCGCGATCCGATGACGCCGATGGCGCCCGCCGCCGTGGTCACCAGCGCGCCCCAGAACAACCAGTCTCCGGGCATCGTGCCGGTCGCCTCGACATCCGGGCCAAAGCTGATGGTATACATCCGCAGGATCGAATACGCGCCCACCTTGGTCATGATGGCGAACAGCGCCGCGACCGGGGCGGGGGCATTGGCATAGGTGCCCGTCAGCCAGAACTGGACCGGAAAAATCGCCGCCTTGATCGCGAAGACCACCATCAACAGCATCGCCGCAACCCGCACAAGCGCGGCATCCTCGACCGGAATCTCGCGCACCCGCAGGCCGATATCGGCGATGTTCAGCGTGCCGGTCGTGGCATAGAGCGTGCCGAGCGCAAACAGGAACAGCGTCGATCCCGCCAGATTCATGATGACATATTGCAGCCCGGCTTTCAGCCGCGCCCGGCCTCCGCCATGCAGCATCAATCCGTAGGAGGCGATCAGCAGCACTTCGAAGAACACGAACAGGTTGAAGGCGTCGCCGGTCAGAAACGCGCCGAAAATGCCCATGAGCTGAAACTGGAACAATGCATGGAAATGCCGCCCCTTGCGGTCCCAATCCGTCGCGATGACATGGATCAGCACCAAAAGCGCCAGAACCGCCGTCAACAGCACCATCAGCGCCGATAATCGGTCGAGCACCAGCACGATCCCGAAGGGCGGTTCCCAATTGCCGAGTTTGTAGACATGCACGCTGCCATCCGCCGACAGCACGAACAGCCCGATCGCGATGCCGAGCAAAAGGATTGTTCCGGCCATCGAGGCGGCCCGCGCCAGCGAGATGTCAAACCGCATGACCCATGCGATCAACGGCGCAATCAGGGCGGGCAGGATGACGGGTGCAATGATCCAGTGGTTCATCGGGCACCCCCGGTCTTCGCGCTGACGGTCTCACCGTCAACCTTGTCGTCGTCGTCGTCATCCACATCGGGACGATGAATGTCGATATTCACGCCATCCTCGGCAGATTCCAGATACGACCCCAGCGCGATCATCACCAGAACCGCCGTCATCCCGAACGAGATGACGATGGCCGTCAGGGTCAAGGCTTGGGGCAGGGGGTCGGTATAGCCGACCTCCGCGTATTTGTTCAGAATCGGCGGCAACCCGGTCGCCAGCCGCCCGGAAGCGAACAGAAACACGTTCACCGCATAAGACAACAGCGCAATCCCCAGAATGACCGGAAAGGCGCGCAACCGCAGGACCAGATAGACACCGGCGGCGGTCAGAATGCCGATGGCGCTTGCAACGAGGATTTCCATCAGCGGGCCTCCGGGGTGAGAGTCGACCGGCGGGACGGGTCGTAATCCATCGGATCGGGGTTCGTCGTCTCCCCCGCATGCCGGGCGATCCGCGACAGGCTATAGAGCGTCAGCATCACCGCCCCCAACACCGCAAAGAACACGCCGACATCAAAGAGCGCGGCGGTGGCCAACTCGAATTCCTCGATGGGGGGCAGATGGACATAGCCAAAAGCGCTGGTCAGGAAGGGCCGCCCGGCCAGCCACGCTCCGGCCCCGGTCAGGCCCGCGATGATGACGCCAAAGCCGATCATCGAGTGATACTCGATCCTCTGACGATTTTCGGCCCAGGCAAAGCCGGAGGCCATGTATTGCATCAGCAACCCGATCGAGAAGATCAACCCCGCGACAAAGCCCCCGCCCGGCTGATTATGCCCGCGCAGCAGGATATAGACCCCGACCATGCCCGTGACCGGCATCAAGACGCGCGTGGCGATAACCATCATCAGCGGATGCCGGTCGCGCGAACGGTCCGACCCGAAATCCCAATTGCGCAAGCGGCGCGACGCCTTGCCCCCCAACAGCGATTCCATGAGCGCAAAGATCGTCAGGCCCGCGATGCCCAGAACGATGATCTCGCCATAGGTATCGTAACCCCGGAAATCGACGAGGATGACATTGACGACATTGGTGCCGCCGCCGCCCTTGTAGGAATTGGCGAGGTGGAAATCGGCGATCACACTGACATCGCGCAGCAGGAAGGCATAGGCCAGCGCCGCGACCGCCCCGCCCGATGCGACCGCAATCGCTCCGTCGCGCAGTTTCAGCGCCAGCGGGCTTTCGCGCGGTGTATCCTTGGGCAGAAAATGCAGCGCAAGCAGCAACAGGAGGATCGTCACCGTCTCGACCGAGATTTGCGTCAGGGCGAGGTCGGGGGCCGAGAAATAGACAAATCCGAACGAGATCGTCAGGCCGATAATGCTGATGACGATCAACGCGCGAAAGCGGTTGTGGTGGATCATCACCAGATAGGCGCTCGCCGCAGCCAGCATCACCCAGCCGAGAATCCCCACAGGGGTCAGCGGGATCATCTCGCGCGTCGGTTCCGTCATGCCGCCGCCGGTCCATGCGATGACACCGAGCGCGACGGTCGAGGCGGCAAAAATCGCCAGATAGCGGCTGATCGCGCCATTATGGGTCGCCTCCGCCATCCAGCGGCAGGCCCGAACCAGCTTATCCAGCAGCCAGTCGAAGATCGCCTTCGCTTCGGGCCGGGGAACCGCGTTCCATACCGCGTCGAGCGGACGATGCAGCAGCAGCAGGACCAATCCGCCCACCACTGCGGCGACGGACATATAGAGCGCAGGCGTAAACCCGTGCCAGATCTTCAGCGAGTAATACGGGGCCTTTCCGCCGCCATAGACCGCATCGGCGGCCACCGCGACCAGCGGCCCGACGGTCAGGGCCGAAAACAGGCCGATCACGATGACCAGCCCCACCAGAAAGGCGGGCGCCGCCCACATGCCAAAGGGCGGATCATGGGGCTTGGACGGATAATCGTCGCGGACCGGACCAAAGAATGTATGCACGATAAAGCGGAAGGAATACGCCACTGACAGCAGCGCCCCGATGGTGGCCAGAACCGGCACGATGCGGTCATCCTCCCACCATTGGGTATGGGCGGCGGCCTCCAGCATCATTTCTTTTGACAAGAACCCGTTGAACAGCGGAATCCCCGCCATCGACAGCGCCGCAAGACAGGCGATCGTCGCCGTAATCGGCATGAGCTTGCGCAGGCCCCCCAGCCGCTTGATATCGCGGGTATGGGTTTCGTGATCCACGATGCCCGCGCTCATGAACAGGGCGGCCTTGAAGGTCAGGTGATTGATGATGTGGAACACGGCGGCGACCACGCCGAACTTCGTGCCCAGCCCCAGCAGCATGGTCAATAGGCCCAGATGCGAAACGGTCGAAAAGGCCAGCAACGCCTTGAGATCATCCTTGAACAGCGCGATGAGCGCCCCAAGGACCATGGTAATCAGCCCCGTCGTCGCGACGATGTAGAACCATTCCGGCGTGCCCGCCAGAACAGGCCACATCCGCGCCATCAGAAAGATACCCGCCTTCACCATCGTTGCCGAATGCAGATAGGCGGATACCGGCGTCGGGGCGGCCATGGCATGGGGCAGCCAGAAATGGAACGGGAACTGCGCCGATTTGGTGAAGGCCCCCAGCAGGATCAGGATCAACGCGGGGAAATACCATTCCGACGCGCGGATCTGATCACCCGCCTGTAGGATATCCGTCAGGTTATAACTGCCGACGATTGTGCCCAGAATCAGCATCCCGCCGATCATGGCCAGCCCCCCGGCCCCCGTGACCGCCAGCGCCATCCGCGCCCCTTGGCGCCCTTCGGGCAGGTGCTTCCAATACCCGATCAACAGGAAGGATGACAGGCTCGTCAATTCCCAGAATATCAGCAAAAGTAATATGTTATCAGAGATAACGATGCCCAGCATCGCCCCCTGAAACAGCAATAGATACGTGTAGAACTGCCCCATCGGATCGTCGCCCGACAGGTAGAACCGGGCATAGAGAATGATCAACAGCCCGACTCCGAGGATCATCCCCGCGAATAACAGGCCCAGCCCATCGAGAAAGAAACTCGCCGATAGCCCAAGAACCGGCAGCCACTCGATCTGCGCCTGCAACACCTCGCCGCGCATCACCGCCGGAGCCATGACCAGCAGCATGACCAGCGCCAGCGCCGTTACCGCCCCGGTCGTCGCCGCACAGGCATTGCGCCCGGCGCGGACCATCATGGCGGGCAACAGCGCGCCGATGAACGGAACCAGAGCCATGATTGGCAATAACGCGCCGTCGCTCATCCTTCGCCCTCGCAGGTTCGACGTGAGCCAGCGCACCGGCACCACGCATCCCGTTACAATTCTCTATCGGATCATCGAGCGTCGACCCGGCGCGGGAAATAGCTGCGCATCAAGTGAGTGACGTCGAGTCTGATTGATGATCGGAAATTACCGTTGACCCTATCTAGGCGCAAGAACGACAAAAAGCGACTCAATCTCCCGCTTTTGCACCCAATTTATCCCTTTGAGTGGCAGTGGACGTTCCGCTGTCAATGATGCATCCATCGCATCCCGCTTGGCTCGCACCGCTATCGACCGGAGCACCGATCAGATGACATGGGACAGAAAATCTCTGGCACGGTCGGTTTGCGGATTGGCGAAGAAGGGTTCGGGCGCGCCTTCCTCGATGATGTTTCCGTCAGACATAAAGATCACGCGATCCGCGACTTCACGGGCAAAACCCATTTCATGGGTGACGCAAATCATGCTCTGGCCGGATTTTGCCAGCTCGATCATGCAATCGAGCACTTCCTTGATCATTTCAGGATCAAGGGCCGATGTCGGCTCATCGAACAGGATGATTTCGGGATGCATCGCCAAGGCCCGCGCAATGGCGACGCGTTGCTGTTGGCCGCCTGAAAGCTGACTTGGGTATTTATGGGCCTGATCCGCAATCTTGACCCGGTCCAGATGCGTCATCGCGCGGTCGTTCGCCTCGGCTTCAGGCAGTTTGGACACCCAGCGAGGGGCGAGGGTGCAGTTTTCAAGGATCGTCAGATGCGGGTAGAGATTGAAATCCTGAAACACCATACACATCCGCGAGCGCAGATGTTTGAGCGCCTTGGTGGTGTTCGGCACGATCTCACCGGCAAAGGCGATGGTTCCGCTCGACGGTTCTTCCAGATAATTCATGCACCGCAGAAAGGTCGATTTGCCTGACCCCGACGGCCCGCAAATCACTTTGATTTCCCCTGAATTCAGATCCAGCGAGGCGTCTTTCAGCGCATGGAATTTGTCATAGTGCTTGTTCAGCGACCGGGCGGAAAAAAGCGGCTGGATGGGTGGATGATCCATGGGTCAGGCTTTCTTTTTGCTTTGGCGCTCTTCAAGGCGCCTTGCGTATTGGGCCATGCTGAAACAGCAGACAAAAAACACCGCCGCAACGAACAGATAGCCTTCGATCGCATAGCCGAACCATTTGGGATCGGCCGTCGTCGTCACGACCATATTCATCAGATCAAGCAGCCCGATCACGATGACGAGGGTGGTGTCCTTGAAGAACCCGATGAACAGATTGACGATTGCAGGGATCGATATTTGCAGCGCTTGGGGCATCACCACGAGGAACATGCTTTGCCAGTATCC
>CALLLP010000032.1 GCA_938008165.1 uncultured Neomegalonema sp.
CGCTCTCGCACGCCCTCCAGCATCCCGTCCACTGCATGCCAGTGCGAGGTATTGAAGTAAAACGGGCTGTTCGACTCGACTTCGAACGAATCGTCGCGGGATTCAGATGCAGACATGGTCACACGGCTCCGGCTTCACGGGTGGCGCAAGGGCGATTGCTGGCCCCGGCACAAATCAAGGGTTGGTCGAGGGAGCAGCGGGTCGGCCTTCTGGCCGAGGAGTTCGCCCCTCAATCCGCCGGTAAGGCTAATGGAGAAAGTTAAACGAAGGATGAGTCCGGGGCGGGAGTTCTTATGGTGTCAGGAGGCGCCTCAAACCGCGCATCCCTCGCACTGTCCATCTGGATAACGTCTGGAGCAATGGATAAGTCAGCAAACAACCCAACGGGAAGTATAGCAGGAATACGCTGAGCAGTCTGTCCAGACCATTATCGATTCCGACATTCGTGGTGAGTCGACCGGTATCCATATCCTTCATGAGAAAGACGGTATCGAAACCGATATTGAACCCGGAATAATTGAACGTTTGTCCCCGTTTATATCCAGGTCTCTTGAATTCGAACGAACAGAGTTGATTGGTCACGAAAAACACTCCCCGCCTGCAACTCTCCTCAACCAGTTCATGGTCTGAAAGATAAGGTTGTGCGTTTCTCACTTGGAAATCTGCCCAAGCGTCCGGAGTGCGCTCAGCAGTAACCGACAGGAGCAGGAGGCCGACAAGAGCCATGCCACCGCGACTGGCTATGCCGCCAAAATCCGGGTTATCCTCTTTCGTGCTTCGCATCCCGGACGTTTTTCCTGACATTCCATTATACATCGGTGACCCGCTGGACGGGTGCGGCGCAATCGGCTACAGCCTCCGCCATCTTTCTTGCCATAATCGCCTTAAGGAACTGTCCCCATGTCCAACCGCTCGCTTCTCGTTCTTCCCGGTGATGGCATCGGCCCCGAGGCCATGGAACAGGTTTCCCGCGTCATCGACTGGTTCGGGAGCAAGCAGAGCGTCAGCTTCGACGTGCAGGAAGACCTCGTGGGCGGCGCGGCCATCGATGCCCATGGTATTCCGCTGCATGACGACACGATGGCCAGAGCGCAGGAGGTGGATGCGGTCCTGCTCGGCGCGGTGGGCGGGCCGAAATGGGATGATCTGGATTTCTCGATCAAGCCTGAGCGTGGCTTGCTGCGGCTGCGCAAGGAAATGGAATTGTTCGCCAATCTGCGCCCGGCAATGTGCTTCGATGCGCTGGCGGATGCCTCGTCGTTGAAGCGGGAGCTGGTCGCGGGGCTGGACATCATGATCGTGCGCGAGCTGACGGGTGGCACGTATTTCGGCGAGCCGCGCGGGATCAGCGATCTGCCGAACGGCGAGCGCCGGGGCGTGAACACGCAGGTCTATGATACGCATGAAATCATCCGCGTTGCTCGTGCCTCCTTCGAATTGGCGCAAAAGCGGGGGAAGAAACTGTGTTCGGTCGAAAAGGCCAATGTGATGGAATCCGGTGTTTTGTGGCGCGAAGAGGTCACCAAACTGGCCGCCGATTATCCCGATGTCGAACTGAGCCATATGTATGCCGATAACTGTGCGATGCAGTTGGTCCGTGCGCCCAAGCAATTCGATGTCATCGTGACCGATAACCTGTTCGGCGATCTCTTGTCCGATTGTGCGGCCATGCTGACCGGCTCGCTCGGCATGCTGCCCTCGGCCAGCCTCGGCGCGGCGGATGAGACTGGGCGGCGCAAGGCGATGTATGAGCCGGTCCACGGCTCCGCCCCCGATATCACCGGACAAGGCATCGCCAACCCCATCGCCATGGTGCTCAGCTTTGCCATGGCCCTGCGCTACAGCTTCGATCTCGGCGATGAGGCGGATCGACTGGAGGCTGCGGTGCAATCGGTTCTCGCCGATGGCTATCGCACCGGCGATATCATGCAGGACGGCATGAAGCGCGTCGGCACGGTCGATATGGGCGACGCGATCCTCGCAAAACTCGACGCCAGCGCCTGAACCCGCGCAAAAGGGCGCGTTTTCGCCCCATTGAGCATTAGGCTTAACGCACCTTTCCAGCGTTAAGCCTCTGCTAAGGGAAGCGCGGCATTCTCCGCTCCATACATGGAACGGTCTCGTCCCGCGAGGCCCTGACCCAGACCGGAGCCGAGCCGATGACCAGCCTGTCGAAAACCCTGATTGCCGCCACCCTCGCCACCCTCGTTACCGCCCCAGCCATGGCCCAGAGCGACGGGATTACCGCCGCCTCGACGCGGGGCAGTACGCTGTATGGCACCGATCGTTCCGGTCCATGGGGCGACAGCGCGTATACCTTCGCGCTCAAGGTCAGCACGTCGATCTATAAAACCGTAAATTTGCACCGCAAGAAAAACGGCCTTGGCGAGCTGGAAGCCGATCCCGGCCTTGGGGTCGTCGCTGGGGCCTATTCGGGCGATATGATCACCGGCGATTTCTTCGGCCATTTTGCCCCGGATGGGCGCGATCTGGGTGCCAGACTGGCCGAGGCGAATCTGGCGCATTACGACAAGGTGGCCGAAATCCTGTGGGATGCGAGCGATCAGAATATCGATTGGCGAATCGAGGAAACGGTCCGGTCTTCCGTCACCGACTGGCTGCGATCGCCCGAAGGCCACCGCGAGGCGCTGATGGACCCCGAAGCCCGCATCGTCGGCATCGGCACCGCGATCCGCGACGAACGCGTCGTCATCACCATGCTGCTCGGCAGCCGGTAATCCCGGTATGCCCATGGGCCGGGGCATTGCGAAAAATTCTCCCCCATCCCGGCGCGCAACCGGAAAAGGAATTGACGATCACAGCCCAAAACCCTACCAACCATGCGCAGTGAATAGCGGTCAGGGTAGGCCATAACGCGTCGGAAAATGCGCAATCTTGGCGCAGTCCGCGACCTACCCCAATCGCATTTCACCGCAGCGGCCCGGGTGGCGGAATGGTAGACGCAGCGGATTCAAAATCCGCCGATGGCAACATCGTGGGGGTTCGAGTCCCCCCCCGGGCACCACACACTTTTCGCGAAGCGAAACGCGGGATCCTTTGACATTCTCGCGAGTGGCAATCGTTTCGTGGACACGATGAGAGTTTTTCCGTGTTGGGGGGACGGCGCCAGAGCGCGCTATTATTTTTCTTCTCATATCGTATTTCGGAGATCGTTCTGACGGGGTGGGATTAGATTTTTTGGTCGTAGTCTCCGACTTCGGGCACTGTGTCGAGATAGGCGTCTATCTCGGCGAAGATGGCGCGCATATCGGCGTCTGATTCGGGGCTTTCGCAGACCACGACGAGGTTTGGCGTGTTCGACGAAGCGCGCACCAGTGCCCAGCCGCCGCCCTCAAGCTGCATCCGTGCACCGTTGATGGTGATAACTTTTTCGATCTTTTTGCCTGCGAGCGTGCCGCCCTTGGCGGCGTAATCCTCGAAATGGGCGACGATGCGGTCGATGACCGTGTATTTTTCCAGATCGGCGCAATGGGGCGACATGGTGGGTGTCGTCCAGACCGGGGGCAGGGCCTTGCGCAGCGCGCTCATGGTCTCGCCCGCCCGGTCGACCATCAGGCAGATTTCCCGTGCGACGACCATGCCGCAATCGTAGCCGCGCCCCAGATCGCCAGCGAGGAAGTAATGCCCCGATTTCTCGAATCCGGCCAAGGCACCCAGTTCATGGACGCGCCGCTTCATGTGGCTGTGGCCTGTCTTCCAGTAATCGGCCTTCATTCCCGCCGCTTGGAGCACGGGGTCGGAGACGAATAATCCGGTCGATTTCACATCGGCCACGAGGGTTGCGCCCGGATGATCCTTGACCCAGGAACGGGCCAGCATGACGCCCACCTTATCGGCGAAGATTTCTTCGCCCTCGTCATCGACTACGCCACAGCGGTCGCCATCGCCATCGAAGCCCAGTGCGAAATCCGCGCCCGTCTCGATCACCTTGTCGCGCATGGAATGCAGCATTTCCATCGCTTCGGGGTTCGGGTTGTAGTTCGGGAAGGTGTAATCGGGTCTGGTATGCAGCGGGATGACCTCTGCCCCCAGCCGCTCCAGCATGTATGGCGCGACCATGCCCGCCGTGCCATTGCCGGTCGCGCAGACGACGCGCATGGGTCGGGAGAGGCGCGTATCCCCGACCAGATCGTCCAGATAGCGCTCCATCGCCCCGGTTTCGCGGCGATAGCTGCCCCCCGGTGCGGATTGTCCAAGGCCGCCAAGGGCCAGTTCCTTGAGCTGTCCCATCTCGTCGGGACCAAAGGTCAGCGGGCGATCCGCGCCGATTTTTACTCCGGTCCAGCCATTGGGGTTATGGCTGGCCGTCACCATCGCGCAGGCAGGGATGTCGAGATCAAATTGCGAGAAATAGACGAGGGGCGAGAGGGCGACGCCGATATCGATCACCTCGACCCCCGCGCTCATCAGGCCCAGAACCAGCGCCTGTTTGACCGTCAGGGAATAGGAGCGATAATCGCATCCGACGACGATTTGCGCCTTGTCCCATTCCTTCAGCATGGTGCCGAGGGCGAGGCCGACTTCCTGAATGCCCACGAGGTTGATTTCTTCGGGAAAGCGCCAGCGCGCGTCATACTCGCGAAAGCCGGTCGGCGTGATCATCGCTTCGCTCAGGAAGGCGGGGGTGTTTTCCGAGACGGTGGTATGGGGCTTGGCGCGCATGGTATTTCCGTACATTGTTAACAACTATGAGCGTACCTGTACCGGCTCGCCCCGAAGATTGCGAGTATCGCGCTTTTAAGTAATCGGTAAAACCTGACTTCATCCTAACGCGCGGCCCGTGGATTGCGCCCCGCGCCTGCCCGTGTCATACCCCGCGCGAGCCGTCTTTCGCCAGAATTTCAGAGTCCCCGACCGATGCCCGATCTCCTGCTCGAATTGCTTTCCGAGGAAATCCCTGCCCGTATGCAGGCGAATGCGCGCGACACCTTGCGCGATATGGTGGCGAAGGGGTTGAAGGAGGCGGGGATTGCCCATGGCGAGACCATCGTTCATTCCACCCCGCGTCGCCTGACGCTGTTTATCCCCGGCCTGCCTGCGCGCACGCCCGATATCGAAGAAGAACGCAAAGGTCCCCGCGTTGATGCGCCGGAAAAGGCGCTGGAGGGGTTTTTGCGCTCGACCGGCCTGACAAAAGACGATTTGGACAGTCGGCCCGATAAGAAGGGCGAGGTCTATTTCGCCGTGATCCGCAAGCCGGGCGTCGCAGCATCCGAAGCCATTGCCGCGCTGGTGCCGGAGGTGATCCGCAGCTTCCCTTGGCCGAAATCGATGCGTTGGGGCACCTCCGATCTGCGCTGGGTGCGTCCGCTGACCTCGATCTTGTGCCTGCTGGATGACGAGATCGTGCCGGTTGAGATTGAGGGCTATCGCGCGGGTAACCAGACGCGCGGTCATCGGTTGGTGGATGGTGCGCCGTTCGCCGTTGACGGGTTTGACAGCTACCGCGAGGGCCTTGCTGCGCGGGGCGTGACGCTGAATGCCGCCGAGCGCGCCGCGACGATCGATGCACGGGCGCGGGCGCTGTGTGCCGAGCGGGGGGTGACGCTGCTGGACGATCCGGCGTTGTTGCAGGAGAATGCGGGCCTGACGGAAATGCCTGTACCGATCATCGGCGAGATTGAGGAGGCGTTTCGTGCTTTGCCCGCCGAAGTGCTCCAGACCTCGATGCGCGAACATCAGAAATTCTTCTCCGCCACGGATGCCCAAGGCAAGGTCACGCATTTCGTCGCGGTGGCCAATATCGAAGGGGCCGATGGGGGCGAGACGATCCTGCGGGGCAACGCCAAGGTGCTGCGCGCCCGGCTCGCGGATGCGAAATTTTTCTGGGAAAACGACCTGCGTGCGATCCGGCAAGACGGATTTGCGGGCATGGCCGCGCCTCTGGCCCAGGTCACGTTCCACAACCAACTCGGCACTCAGGGCGAGCGGATCGAGCGGATCGCCGCGCTGGCGCAGCAATTTGCCGGTGTGACAAAGGCTGACCCCGTGATGGCGGGGGATGCGGCACGGGCGGCCAAGGCCGATCTTGCCTCCGAGATGGTCTATGAATTTCCCGAATTGCAGGGCCTTATGGGGCGCTATTATGCGGGGGCGGCGGGTCTCGATGCCCGGATCGCGGCGGCGTGTGAGGATCATTACAAGCCCCTTGGTCCGTCCGATACCGTGCCGGAGGAGCCGGTATCGGTCGCCGTCGCGCTGGCCGATAAGATCGACATGCTCGCCGGGTTCTGGGCCATCGAGGAAAAACCGACCGGCTCGAAAGACCCCTTTGCCCTGCGCCGTGCGGCGCTGGGTGTGATTCGTCTGATCCTCGATAACGACTTGCGCTTTCACCTGTCCGAAGCGGTGGGCGTCGCGATCATGCGCCATGTGTACCTGATCGGACAGCGCGATGCGAAGGCGCTGGGCAAGCCGCTATTCGATGCGATCGAAAACCTTTCCGACGAGGGCGACGGGGATGCGGAAGCCCGCCGGGCGATGTTTGAGCAACTGATCAATCATTTCATCAGCCCCCAATCGGGACTGCCCCAAGCCATCGACCCCGAATTCGAACAATCGATCCGCGCAGCGGTGATCGACCTGCTGGGCTTTATCGCGGATCGTCTGAAAGTTGCCTTGCGCAGTGAAGGCGTACGCCATGACCTGATCGATGCGGTCTTTGCGCTGGGCGGTCAGGATGACCTTGTTCTCCTCGTCAAGCGGGTCCGGGCGCTGCAATCCTTCCTTGCAAGCGAGGATGGCGCGAACCTCCTTGCCGGATACCGCCGTGCTGCGAATATCCTCGCCGCCGAGGAAAAGAAGGGCGCGCTCGATCTGAATGCCCCCGGTGGCGAGGGCGATACGAAGGCCGAAACGGTGGCCCTTGCCAGCGCGCTGGCCGATGCCTCGCCGCAGATTGACGCGGCGCTCGTGCAGGAAGATTTCGAGGGCGCGATGCGCGCGATGTCTGGCCTGCGCGGGCCGATCGATGCGTTTTTCGACAATGTGATCGTGAATGCCGATGATCCGGCCCTGCGTGCGGTGCGCCTGACGCTACTGGCCACCATTCGCGATGTGGTCGCGCGGGTGGCGGATTTCTCGAAGATCGAAGGGTGAGCACCGGCCTCTATCGCTTTGGCGTCGGCATGGCCGAGGGCGGTGCGGCGGATGCAGAGCGGCTGGGCCGAAAAGGGGCCAATCTGTGCGAGATGGCCGGGCTTGGCCTGCCGGTGCCGCCCGGATTTACCCTCGATATCGATGTCTTTCACCAATGGCGCGAAACCGGCGCGCTGGACAGCGCGACCCGCGCGGCGGTGTCCGGTGCGCTGCGCTGGCTGGAGACGGCGACGGGGCGGGGCTTTGGCGCCGATGAGCGGCCCTTGCTTGTCTCGGTGCGCTCCGGTGCGCCGGTTTCCATGCCGGGGATGTTGGATACCATTCTCAATATCGGTCTGACCGATGCCGCCCATGCCGCCATTGCCGCCCGCGATCCTCGCCTCGCCGAAGATTGTCGTCGCCGTCTCATCACGGCGCTTGCGACGACGGTGATGAAGGCCGATGCGGATGATTTTGACGATGCGGTCGATGATTGGTTACTGGAAAAGGGCATCGACCGAATTGAATCGCAGGATGCCGCAACCCTCGCCGCCCTCAATGCGCAGATGCTGGCCATCGCGGCGGCGCAGGGCGACGAACCTTTTCCCGATACCGCCGATGCACAGCTTTTCGGGGCCATCGACGCGGTATTCGCAAGCTGGAACAGCCCCCGCGCCCGCCGATACCGCGCGGCACAGGCTCTGCCCGACGAGTCGGGCACGGCGGTCACGGTTCAGGCGATGGTCCTTGGTAATCTCGGCGATGCTTCGGCCACCGGCGTCGCCTTTACCCGCGATCCTTCGACGGGAGAGCCGCGCCTTTATGGTGAATACCTGCCCAATGCCCAAGGGGATGATGTGGTCGCGGGCCTGCGCACGCCTGCCCCGCTGACCGAAGCGGATGCCGCCGCGACCCGCGCATCCCTGCCCCCGATGCAGACGGTCTTGCCGGAGGCTTTTGCCGCCCTCGCGACCCACGCCACCACGCTGGAGCGACATTTCAGCGCCGCACAGGATATCGAATTCACCATCGAGGACGGCACGCTCTGGCTGCTTCAGACCCGCATCGCGAAGACCGCCCCCCGCGCGGGTCTGAGAATTGCGGTGGAGATGGCCGAGGCTGGCGCGATCTCGCGGGATGAGGCATTGATGCGCGTCGCCCCCGGCGATCTTGAACATTTGCTCCATCCCAAGGTGGACCCCGATGCCCCGCGCACGGTCATCGCGCGGGGCTTGCCCGCCAGCCCCGGTGCGGTTTCGGGCGAGGTGGTCTTTACCCCGGCCGAGGCCGAAGCGCTGTCGGCGAAGGGGCGCGCGGCCATTCTGGTTCGGGTCGAGACCAGCCCAGAGGATATTCACGGCATGTATGCCGCCGCCGGTGTCCTGACCGTACGGGGGGGCATGACGAGCCATGCGGCGGTCGTCGCGCGATCGCTGGGCAAGCCTTGCGTATGCGGCGCGGGGGATGCGCGGGTCGATGTGACGGCGGGGGTGCTGACCGGATCGGATGGAAAGCCGGTACGGCGCGGCGATATTCTCACCATCGATGGCACATCGGGCGAAGCGCTTTCCGGGGCGCTGCCGATGATCGAGCCGGAGCCGGACCCCGCCCTCGCCACGCTGATGGAATGGGCCGATATGCGCCGCCGCCTGCGCGTGCGTGCGAATGCCGATACGGCGGAGGAGGTGGCGATTGCCCGGCGTCTGGGGGCGGATGGGATCGGCCTGTGCCGCACCGAGCACGCCTTCTTTCAGCAAGGGCGCCTTGCGGCCCTGCAACAATTGATCCTGTCGGATACGCCCGATGCCCGCCGCCGGGCGCTTGCGGTATTATTGCCCCTGCAACGGGCCGATTTCAGCGGAATCATGGAGGCGATGCACGGTCTGCCGGTCTGTATCCGCCTGCTGGACCCGCCGATCCATGAATTTCTGCCCCGCACGGATGCGGCGAGGCGCGATCTGGCGCGCGATATGGATATCTCCGTCACCGAATTGCGCGAGAGGGTCGAGGAACTGGGCGAATTCAATCCCATGCTTGGGCGGCGCGGATGCCGGATCGGTATTTTGTTTCCCGAAATCTACGATATGCAGGTGCGGGCGATCTTTCAGGCGGCATTGGCCGTCGAAATCGCACGGGGTGTGGCGGTTGATCTGGAAATCATGGTTCCGTTCGTGTCGACAGATAACGAAACCGCGCTGTTTCGCACCCGATTCGAGGCCATTGCCGCCTCGCTGCGCCATGAAAGCGGGCGCATGCCGACATGGCGTCTGGGCGTGATGGTCGAAACCCCCCGCGCGGCCCTGCGTTGCAATCGTATCTGTCAGGATGCCGAATTTGTCAGCTTTGGCACGAATGATCTGACGCAGATGACTTATGGTTTGTCCCGCGACGATACCGGGCGATTCATTCGCGATTATGTCTCCCGTGGGGCCTTGGCCCATGATCCGTTTCATCGTCTGGATGAGGATGGTGTCGGTGAGTTGGTTCGAATTGGCACAGAACGGGGTCGCGCGACGCGCCCGGATCTGACCGTAGCGATCTGTGGCGAGCATGGGGGTGATGCGACGACGATCGAGTTCTGCGAGGCGTTGTCCATGGATTACGTCTCCTGTTCTCCCTATCGCGCCCCCGCCGCGCGCCTCGCCGCCGCTCAGGCGACCATTCGGCATGAAAGGCGGGCGGAGGGGCAGGCATGAACGCGCCGCTCGACACCCTGCGCAAGGGCGGCAAGCGGGCGCTGGCCAATGCGTTGGCGCAGGTCGAGCGGGCACCCCATGCGCCTGAGACGGTGGCGCTGCTTGATGCGGCCTGGGGCGATATTCGGGGCCTGACCGTTGGGGTCACCGGGCCGCCGGGGGTCGGAAAATCCACCCTGCTCGATACGTTGATCGCGCGCCTGCGGGCCAGAAATCTGACGGTTGGCGTGATCGCAGTTGACCCTAGCTCCGTCAGGACGGGGGGTGCATTGTTGGGCGACCGCGCGCGGTTTGCCTCGCTCGATCCGCTTGATTCGGGGGTTTTCGTGCGCTCGATGGCCACGCGGGGGCGGCTCGGCGGGTTATCGGATCTGGTCTTTCCGGCGCTGATGCTGATGCAGGCCATCTATGATGTCGTACTGGTCGAAACGGTCGGTGTGGGCCAGTCGGAAATCGAGATTGCGGGCATCGTGGATGTCACGGTGCTGTGCGTTCAACCGGCATCCGGTGATTCGCTCCAATTTCTCAAATCGGGGGTCATGGAGGTGCCCGATATGATTGTGGTGACCAAGTCCGATATCGGTGGCGCGGCGCGGCGTGCTGCCGCAGACCTTCGCTCGGCGATGTCGGTCACGGGCGATGGGACGCGGACAGCGATTCATCTCGTATCCTCGCAAACGGGCGAAGGCGTGGCGGAAAGTCTGGCAACTCTGCTGTCATTTCGCGTGCCGGAGATCGGGTTGCCCCAGCGAAAAGCGGATCGGATGGCGCAGGCGATACGCTGGCACGAAGATGCTATGGTGGCCAAATTTGGGACGTTCGGACTTGCAAAGTTTCGCGCGGTGTGCAAAACGCCTTCGACGGATGGGGTGTTTGCAGGAAACGCAAACGCTGTGAAAAGATTGGCGAGCGCACTCGAAGACGTGGTTTTTTGACTGTGACCAATCGCATCGGCGATCCAATGCTGTGTTTAATATACAGTAACATGATCGCGCGTATTATTGTATGGCGTTTACGAGAACAGGACTTTCGGTGACCGCAAAGCGGCCGTTTTAGGTTTGTGACGACGGGGACTTGAATGGGAATGAAGACTCAGGCTGTTGCGCTGACGGTTGCGGCCATCGCCGTTATCGGCATGGACGCCCAAGCGACGCGCGACAGTCACGACGAGCATCTCGACGCGCTCAGCGCGATCGAGGCACTGTCCGAGCCGACAATCCGGTTTGGTATCGGCGGGGATATCGAATCCTATGCGGTGGGAGCGGCCGGTGTGGCCGCTGATCCGGCAACCCGGATCAAGCATCTCGATTCCGATGCGGCAATGGCAGGGGCTGTCTTTGGATCGTTTTCGGGCCGCTCGCCCGCCATCACGACCCCCGAAGCCCCGCGTCCGACGATCGGATCGCAAAAAGTTCTCACCTATTATGACAATCTCGCTGCGGGCCGCGCACGTGCCGGTCAAGACCGGGCCGATGCCGCCGAGCAGGTGATTCTGAAATCTGCCTTGCTGCCCGGACGCGCCCCCAATCGTATGAAGCTGGAGGGTGCCGAGCGCGAGTTGTACTGCCTCAGCGAAGCGATCTATTACGAAGCGCGCGGTGAAAGCATCGAAGGCCAGATCGCGGTTGCCGAAGTCATCATGAACCGTGTCGACAGCCGCCATTATCCGAATACGGTATGCGGAGTGGTGACTCAGGGGGCGGATCGCCGCAATTCCTGTCAGTTTTCCTATAAATGCGATGGTGCACCTGAGCGGATGGTCGAGAAAAAAGCCGCCGCCCGCGCCCGCGATGTTGCCATCCTGCTGATGAAGGGGGAGCGGCGGGGTCTGACCGAGGATGCCACGCATTACCATGCCTCCTATGTCAAACCGTACTGGGCAAAATCCCTGACCCGCACGGCGACGCATGGCACGCATGTTTTTTATCGCCAGTAGGATCTAGCAGCATATTCGGCCTCTCATCGGCCCGAACGACGGTCAAACCCGCTCTCTGATGCCAGAGGGCGGGTTTTTTTACGATGTGCAATATTGCAGTGCACCCAAAAAACTGACCCTGACAGAGACCAATGCGTCCTTGATGTAAAGATCGCCTCTTAACAGGGGTTCCCGACTCGCTCGAAAACGCCTAGACAACGCGCGTTTGCCTGTTCAGCGACCCGAGGGGGCCACCATGCCAAAGCGCGAAGATCTTTCCTCCATCATGATCATCGGTGCGGGGCCTATTATTATCGGTCAAGCCTGCGAATTCGATTATTCCGGGGCACAAGCGGTCAAGGCGCTGAAGGAGGAGGGGTATCGGGTCATTCTCGTCAACTCCAACCCGGCAACGATCATGACCGACCCGGAATTGGCCGATGCGACCTATATCGAGCCGATTACCCCGGAGATCGTCGAATTGATCATCGCGAAGGAAAAGCCTGACGCGATCCTGCCGACCATGGGCGGGCAAACGGGGCTGAATACGGCACTGGCGCTCGAAGAATCCGGCGCGCTCGCAAAACACGGTGTCGAATTGATCGGTGCGAATGGCGAGTCGATTGCCAAGGCCGAAGACCGCAAGCTATTCGCCGAGGCGATGGAGCGGATCGGGCTGGAAAATCCCAAATCCTCGATCGCGACGACGATGGACGAGGCATGGAGCGCCTTTGAAACGCTGGGCCTGCCCGCGATCATCCGCCCCGCCTTCACACTGGGCGGCACCGGAGGCGGCATCGCCTATAATCGCGAAGATTTCGAGCGCATCTGCCTTTCCGGCATCGATGCCAGCCCGGTCAACCAGATCCTGATCGATGAAAGCCTTCTTGGGTGGAAGGAATACGAGATGGAGGTTGTCCGGGACCGCAACGACAACGCCATCATTGTCTGCGCCATCGAGAATATCGATCCGATGGGCGTGCATACGGGTGATTCCATCACCGTTGCCCCGGCCCTGACTCTGACGGATAAGGAATATCAGGTCATGCGCGATGCCAGCATCGCGGTGCTGCGCGAGATCGGGGTCGAGACGGGCGGATCGAATGTTCAATTCGGCCTGAATCCCGACGATGGGCGCATGGTCGTCATCGAGATGAACCCCCGCGTCTCGCGATCTTCGGCGCTGGCATCGAAGGCAACCGGGTTCCCCATCGCGCGGGTCGCGGCAAAACTGGCCGTGGGCTATACGCTGGATGAGCTTGATAACGACATTACCAAGGCCACCCCGGCCAGCTTTGAGCCGACCATCGATTACGTCGTCACGAAGATTCCGCGCTTTGCCTTCGAGAAATTTCCCGGCGCGACCAATGATCTGAACACGGCGATGAAATCCGTGGGCGAGGCCATGGCCATCGGGCGGAATTTTCAGGAAAGCCTTCAAAAAGCCCTGCGGTCGCTGGAAACGGGCCTGTCCGGTCTCGACGAGATCGCTATTCCCGGCACCGCCGCCACGACGGCACCCGCCGACCGCAGAGCGGCGCTGGTGCGTGAACTGGGCCGCCGCTCCCCCGACCGCCTGCGTGTGATTGCCCAGGCGATGCGCGAGGGGATGAGCGAGGAAGAATTGCACCGGATCACCGATTTCGATCCGTGGTTCCTGAGTCAGATCGCCGAAATCGTGCAGACCGAAAGCCAGATTGTCGAGCATGGCCTGCCCGATACCGCGCATGGGGTGCGGATGCTCAAACAGATGGGCTTTTCCGATGCCCGGCTTGCGGTATTGGCGGGCAAGGACCCGGCGGCAGTGGCCGGGATGCGCCATGCGCTGGGGGTCGAGCCGGTCTATAAGCGCATCGATACCTGTGCCGCCGAATTCGAGGCGATCACGCCTTATATGTATTCGACATTCGAGGCCGATCATGGCGGCCATGCGGAATGCGAGGCGGCCCCTTCGGATCGTCGAAAAGTCGCCATTCTGGGCGGTGGCCCGAATCGGATCGGTCAGGGGATCGAATTCGATTACTGCTGTTGCCACGCTGCCTTTGCCTTGGCGGATCGGGGCTATGAGACGATCATGGTCAATTGTAACCCTGAGACCGTCTCGACGGATTACGACACGTCGGATCGCCTGTATTTCGAGCCGCTGACTGATGAGGACGTGATTTCGATCCTGCGCAAGGAACAGGAAAATGGAGAATTGCTGGGGGTCATCGTTCAGTTTGGCGGGCAAACGCCCCTGAAGCTGGCCCCCGCACTGGAGGCCGCAGGCATCCCGATTCTCGGCACCACCCCCGATGCCATCGATCTGGCCGAGGACCGCGAGCGGTTCCAGAAGCTGCTGCACGATCTGGATCTCAAGCAACCCGCCAATGCGATCGCCTATTCGCAGGAGGAGGCCAAGGAAAAGGCGGCGCAGATCGGCTATCCGGTTGTCCTGCGCCCCTCTAACGTGTTGGGCGGACGGGGCATGGAGATCGTGCGAGACGAGGCGCATCTGGACCGCTACATCGCCGAGGCCATGAAGGTATCCGATGGCCGCGCACTTTTGCTCGACAGCTATCTAAGCGGGGCGATCGAGGTGGATGTGGATGCGCTGGCCGATGGTACGGATGTCTTCGTCGCGGGCGTCATGGAGCATATCGAACAGGCGGGTATTCATTCGGGGGATAGCGCCTGCTCCCTGCCGCCGCATACGCTGGGCGCGGATGTGATTGAGGAGCTGAAGCGTCAAACGGCTCTGCTGGCCGATGGGCTGAATGTACGCGGGTTGATGAATGTGCAATTCGCGATTCAGGGTGAGGATATTTACATCCTCGAAGTGAACCCCCGCGCCTCGCGCACGGTGCCGTTCGTCGCCAAGGCCATTGGCGTTCCTATCGCCAAGATCGCCGCGCGGGTGATGGCGGGCGAAAAATTGGCGGATATCGCGCATCAGCCGGAACAGATCGATCATATGGCGGTCAAGGAAGCGGTGTTCCCCTTCGCGCGATTCCCCGGCGTTGATACGCTGCTGGGGCCGGAAATGCGCTCGACCGGCGAGGTGATGGGGCTGGATCGCGGCTTTAACCGCGCCTTCCTCAAGGCGCAGATCGGCGCGAGCGTTACGCTGCCGGAGGGGGGAACGGCTTTTGTCTCGGTGAAAGATGCCGACAAGGAGGGAACGGTTGCGACCGTCCAGCGCCTTGTCGGATGCGGTTTCTCGATCCTCGCGACCGATGGCACAGCGGATTTCCTGACCGAACGCGGCGTCGCGGTCGAGCGGATCAATAAGGTGATGCAGGGCCAGCCCCATATCGTCGACCGCATGAAAGATGGTGGGGTGCAACTCGTCATCAATACAACGGAGGGTGCGGAAGCGATTCGCGACAGTTTTGACATTCGCTCTACCGCCTTGAAACTCAAGACACCCTACTTCACCACGGCGGCGGGTGCGGCGGCGGCGGCGGCGGCGATTGACAACCTGCGCGACGGAGCCCTTGCAGTTGCGCCTCTCCAGTCTTATTTTAGCGTCCCTTGAATTGAGTCGCCCCGATGGGCGACTTTTCCTTTGCGGATTGTCGCCCCCCGTTTTTCGGTCTGGGCTGGAGCAGTGACGATTATGGATAAAGTCCCCATGACCGCCCCCGGTTATGCGCGCCTCGAAACTGAGCATAAGCAACTCAAATCGGTGGATCGCCCGGATATTATCAAGGCGATCGCGGAAGCGCGCGAGCATGGTGACTTGTCCGAAAATGCAGAATACCACTCCGCACGCGAGCGTCAGAGCTTTATAGAGGGCCGTATTTTGGAGTTGGAAAGCCTGATGTCCCGCGCCGAGGTGATCGACCCGGCGACGCTCGATGGCGATACTGTGAAATTCGGTGCAAAAGTAACGATCGTCGATGAGGATACCGACGAAGAAAAGACCTATCAGATCGTCGGCGAGGCCGAGGCAGATATCGAATCGGGTCTGCTGAACCTCAATTCCCCCCTTGCCCGCGCTCTGATCGGCAAGGAACAGGGGGACAGCATCGAAGTCTCCACCCCCGGCGGTGGACGCGGTTACGAGATTACCGGCATCGAATATAGCTAACGCCCGGTGCGGCGGGGCAAGATCGGAAAATTCACCCCTTTGCCCTGCGAGAATCCGCCTATGCGCCCGAAGCAGGGGAGCCGCTATCCGGCTGGCCAAAGAACGCCTGAAACCCGCTGATGGCGGCCTCCAATGCGGCGTCATCGACATCCCGATGCAGTACAAGGCGGATTTCGGGCGATTTCCCTCCGATTTGAACGCCGTTTCTTGCCATGTGATCGTGTAGAGCGTCGTATTGCGCTTCGGGCAGGGTGAGAAACACCATATTCGTCTCGACCCGTGCCCGCGCGCCTGTATCGCATAGGGCATGGGCAAGGCGAGCCGCCCGTGCATGATCGTCGGCGAGGCGCGAGACGATGTGTTCCAGCGCATAGAGACCCGCCGCCGCCATGACGCCCGATTGCCGCATTGCACCGCCCAGCATCTTGCGCCAGCGTCGCGCCTTGGCCAGCCTATCGCGGTCTCCGACCAGCACCGACCCGACCGGCGCGCCCAATCCTTTTGACAGGCAAATCGACAGCGTATCGAACGGAGCCGCCAGCATTTCGGGCGCGCAGGCGAGGGCCGTGGTCGCGTTGAAGAAGCGCGCGCCATCCAGATGCACGGCCAATCCCGCCTGCCGGGCTGCCTGAGCGGCTGTCTGTATCGCATCGAGGGCGATGGCATGGCCGCCGAGCGTATTTTCGAGGCATAGGAGCCGCGTGACGGGGTAATGCGGGTCATCCGCCTTGATGGCGCTGCGCACGGCCTCGGCGGTCAGGATGCCATCCGCCCCCTGCGCCAGCGGCCAGAGCGCGATGCCGCCCAGCACAGACGCCCCCGCCGCCTCGCTGGTGCGGATATGCTGGCGCTCACCCACGAGGATTTCGTCGCCCCGCCCACAATGGGCGAGGAGGGCGGCGAGATTCGATTGTGTGCCGGTGGGAAAGAAAACCCCGGCTTCCTTCCCCATCATCTGCGCAAGGTGGTCCTCCAGCCGCGTGACGGTAGGGTCTTCGCCATAAACATCGTCGCCCACTTCCGCCGCCGCCATGGCCGCGCGCATCCCCTTGCACGGGGTCGTGACGGTATCGGAGCGCAGATCGCAAAGCGTGCCAAGAGCCGCACCGCGCATGGATGCATAGGCGTTCATTGCGTGACTTGCTGATAGGCCAGCGCGGCGACGATATGTACGCGATGCGTCTCGCCCCCGTTGATCGCCGTGTGATAGCCGCGCGTATCGGTGAAATAGACCGACCCATCGGCGGGCAGATGCGTGACATGGTGGTTCACCACGAACAGCGAGCCGGGATTGGTAACGATGGGGATATGCAGGCGTGGCTCCGGGTCGCGATGCCATGAATTGCAGTTATACAGGCCCTTTGAGAGCACCCGCGTGCGCCCAATGGGGAAGCGCCGGGTCAGCGCGCGGTGAACCTCCTCGAAATAGGTGCCCGCGAAGGTGGGGTTGAACTCGGTGAAATCGATTTCCGGCACAAGGTCTTCGCGCGGTTCCTCGACATAGCGATCATCGGCGCGTGTCCAGTATCGGCCCGAAAGGTCGTTCTCGGTCCATTCGGTCTGGCCGGGGCGTTGGGTCAGGGGCAGGGCGGCAAAACCCTGTTCCTGCATCCCGCCCTGAAAATCGGCGCGGGCAAGGCATTCATCCAGCGCCTCGCGCAGCCGGGCGATATCAAAACGCAGGGCCAGACGCGCGATTCCGGGTCCGGGAACGAAATCGGCAACACTGTCGGTTTCGGGGCGACTGGCCAGCGCGGCAAGAACCGATTCGACATCGGCATCGATGATTTCCGGGATGAACGACATGATGGGTCCTTTTGCGTAAACCGGGTCGGAAACAGGTTTATGCGAGCGCGCTGTAAACTCAAGTATTACAATCGTTGTCGTCTCATTATCCTGTATAAAGAATTGACCCGCGACGAATACCGTAACATGTTATTGATACAGATTAGATTGTTGTTAATTGGCTTGAGTTAACTTGACAATACAAGTTGTTTATCTAGGGGGTTGTTCTATGACTCTTCCTGCTTACTTGCCGCCGATGGTGGTCAGTCAGAGTCAGATGTCTGCATCGCTGGACGATTCCAGCCGTCGGTCAGGTATCTCGTCAAACACCGAACTTAACGGGGTCGTTCCGGCATTGTCAGAAGGCAGCATCACGCTCACCGATCGGCCGGTTCAACAGCCCGGTGAGGCGCAAGTCGCCGGTGGGGCGACTGCACAACGCGATCAATCGCCTTTTCCGGCATTGGATACGCTCGATACGCTCGATGGCGCGGCGGAGGACAGGGAAGAAGCCGCGACCACGACCACGGACCGTCAGGCCAATGCCATGAAGCAGCTATCGGAAATCCAGTTACGCCTTGAAGCGACCAAACCGCTGGATTTGCCGGTTCCTGTGACGCAGATCCTGCAAATCGTTCTGGCGGATGGCAAAACGGATTCTGTGGGCACGCCCCCCGATCCGGGACCGCTATACGAAGGGGTGCAGGAGATTATCTCGCTGCGCATCGCCAGCGACGTACCGCTGGCGGCGTGAGGGGATGCGGCGCTATCCGGTCCTGAACCGAAGGTTGCCGCGTGTCAGGTCGCTGATCTCGCGGCATCCCATCAGGCGCATGTCACGCTCGATTTCGGCCTTCATCAGTCCCAGCGCCCGCTCGACTCCCGGTTGACCGGCGGCGGCCAGCGGATAGAGATATCCGCGCCCGATGCCCACGGCCTTTGCGCCCATCGACAGCGCCTTGAGAACATGCGTGCCGCGCTGCACGCCGCCATCCATCATGATATCGATCTCGTCTCCGACCGCATTCACGATTTCGTCGAGCTGATCGAAGGCCGCACGCGAGCCGTCGAGCTGCCGTCCGCCGTGGTTCGACAGGACGATCCCGGTGCAGCCGATCTCGACCGCCCGCCGGGCATCCGCCGCGCTCATGATGCCTTTCAGGCAGTATTGCCCGCCCCAGAATTCCACCATCTCGGCCACGTCGTCCCATGTCATCGAAGGGTCGAGCATCTCGGTAAAGTAACGCCCGATGGAGAGCGCACCGCCGCTCATATCCACATGATCGTCGAGTTGGGGCAGGGCGAATTTTTCGTGGGTGATGTAGTTGAGGCCCCAAAGGGGTTTGCGCATAAACTCGACCATGCCGCCGAGGGTCAGGCGAAACGGGATCGAGAATCCCGTGCGCAAATCGCGCTCGCGATTGCCGCCGGTGATGGAGTCGACGGTCAGCATCATCACCTCGACCCCTGCTTCCTTCGCGCTTTCCATCATCGCGCGGTTGAGGCCGCGATCCTTATGAAAATAGAACTGGTAGCATTGGGGGTTGTCGTATTTCTTGCGCACTTCCGCGAGGCTGGTGGTGCCAAGGGACGAGACGCCGAACATGGTGCCAAACTTTGCCGCCGCCGCCGCGACCGCGTTCTCGCCGTCATGGTGGAACAAGCGTTGCAGCGCGGTGGGCGAGCAATAGATCGGCAGGGCGAGTTTCTGGCCCATCACCTCGACCGACAGATCGATATCCCTGACCCCCGCCAGCACATTCGGCACCAGATCGCATTCGTCGAAGGCCGCCGAATTGCGCCGGTAGGTGCCTTCGTCATCCGCCGCACCGTCGATGTAATTGAAGATCGGACCCGGCAGTCGCTTTCGGGCCAGGGTGCGAAAATCATGAAAGTTATGGCACTGGGAAAGGCGCATGGGCGGGTATCCGACGAGTAAAGGGGTTATCCCATCAATCTAGCGATCCGATGGATGATTGAAAGGGCGACGGCATCGCGCAGGGCACTGGGCCGGAATACGCCGTTGTTGACGCTGGATGAGGGTTGATCCATGACGATATAACTCATCCATGAGGGGAAAATAATGATGCGTTATCGCTCGATTGTACTGGGCCTGACCTGCGCCTGCATGGCCATGACCGCCCGCGCCAACGACCAGTTCCAACACGATTTCAAATCGCTTTTGCAGGAATTACCGATTGCCGATCAAAAAGTCTCCATGCAGCCGAGACCGATCGTGTTCGAGGGCAAGGAAACCCCCGGTCAGCACGATTGTTTCTGGATGGGGCCGGTCTATGCGGGGGCCTTCAATATCGCCTATCCCGACGGGGGCGCGGTCTATTGGGCGACAACATTTTCGATGCCTGAGAACGCCCCGGATGCTTATCTGGAGATCACGGGCAACTTTCCGCAGGCGCGCTATATGTCGCTGCACAGCTATACCGAAGGAGGCGCGCCCTATGACCGGATCATGGATGTTGATATCGTGCCCGATGCGGGCAGCGAAAACCCCTATCTGAGCGGCCAGTACGGCGATGCGATGGGCTATACCCTGCGTGTGATGCAGGGCGAGGCGCCGCCGGATCGTGCGCCAAATACCGTCTATTTCGGCCCGGCGGATAAGGTGGATCGCAGCCCCATATTGCTGCGTCATTACATCCCTGAGACGGGCGACGACCTGACCGGGGGCGCGGGTTTGCCCGCTGTGACGCTGGTGATGGCGGATGGCACCCGGCTGAACGGCCAAGCCGCCTGCGATGCGCTGGGCAGCCCCGGACCGGACGATCCGCAGCGCGTGCTGATTTCGCCTGCCTTGGCGCAGGAAGATTTCGACAAGATGCTCGAAAAACCCGCCGTGGCACAGAATTACCTGCATACCAAAAAGGAAGAATGGGATGTTTTCTGGGACCCGCGTATCAATCTGATGGCCTTCATGTCGCCCAAATTGCAGGAGGTGATGAAGACGGCCGCGCGGGTCGGGTTTGTCCCCAAGACATCCGGGTTCTATGCCAATCTCGACAATGAATATGTGTCGATTGCCTTGAACGAGGATTTCGGCAAGGTTGTCGTGCTGGAGGCCAAGATGCCCCGCATTCCCGCGAAGGGGGCGGATATGGTGCGCCCCGAAGACTACGACCTGCGCTATTGGTCGCTCTGCACGAATGAGTCGCTGGTCACGACGCGGTTTTCGGATTGCATCTATGACAGCGAGGTCACGCTGGACGCGGATCGCCATTATAAGATCGTGGTCAGCAAGGCGGCGAACCGGCCTGTGAATGCCCGACCCGAATGCGGTGTCAGTTGGCTCGATTGGGGCGAGGCGGGCGATGGTGCGGGGCATCCGCAAATCACCGCTCTGCTGCTGCGGAATATGGCTCCGAACCCTGCATTTGGTGCGGCGGTGCAGGATATTCCGGGTCCGGGAATGGAACGTGCGACGATGGGATCGTATTTGCCCAAGCCGGTCTACATGACCCGTGCGGCCTTTGAAGGCCGGGGGTGCTGAGATTGTTGTCCCTGTGACGTGACTCTGGCTGCCCTTGCCCCGTATCCGCTGCGGGGCGGGGGCAATGTATTGGCAAGAATGCCTATCCTTCGCCGAAGACCGACCAGCCTGTTTCCCGTGCCAGCATCTCCAGCGCCATTGTGCCCAGTTGCGAATTGCCGACGGTGTTCAGCCCCGGCGACCACACGGCGATAGAAGCCTTGCCCGGCGCAATCGCGAGGATGCCGCCGCCGACGCCGCTTTTGCCCGGAAGGCCGACATCGAAGGCGAATTGCCCCGATCCATCGTAATGGCCACAGGTCAACATCAGCGAATTGACCCGCCGCGCGCGGGCGGGGGTGATGATCGTCTCGCCTGTTGGGCCGATGCGCCCGGCAAAGGCGAATATCCGCCCGGCCAGCGCGAGTTGCTCGCAGGTCATGGCAATCGCGCATTGACGGAAATAAACGGCGAGGGTCTGTTCCGGATCATGGGTCACGGTCCCCGCCGCGCGCATGAAATGGGCCAAGGCGCGGTTGCGAAAGCCGGTCTTGCGCTCGGAGGAGGCCACCGCGCTATCGATTTCGATGCTGTCGTCTTCGGTGATACGCCGCATGAAGGCGAGAATCGCCGCAACCGCATCATCCGGCCCGCGCCCGGCCAGCAGGATATCCGAGACGACGATGGCTCCGGCATTGATCAGCGGATTGCGGGGAATGCCGTTATCGGATTCGAGCTGTACGATGGAGTTGAACGGGTCGCCCGACGGCTCGCGCCCGACCCGTTGCCAGCACGCCTCCCCCAAACATTCGAGGGCGAGCGAGAGGGTGAACACCTTTGACACGCTCTGGATTGAAAAGGGCCGCGCCGCCTCTCCCGCCGAGATGACCCGGCCATCGGCGGTCGCCACCGCAATGCCGAAATGCCGGGGATCGACCTTGGACAATTCGGGGATGTAATCCGCCACCCGTCCCCGGTCGATTTCGCGGGCCATGGCGGCGGTGATGCGGTCGAGGATGGCGGCCATCGCGGTCATGTGAAGCGCTCCGGTGACAGGGCGGCGACGGTGCCCGCATCCAGAACCGGCGCGCGGCCCGCGATCCGGTCGGCGGCAAATTGCGACAGGGCGGGGGCAGTCTGGATTCCGTATCCACCCTGACCCGCAAGCCAGAAAAATCCTTCCGCATCGGGCGCGAAGCCCGCGACGGGGGTGCGGTCGGCGGTAAAGCTGCGCAGACCCGCCCATGTGCGCTCGACCCGCGTGACCTTCACGGTCGTCATCCGCTCGAAGCGGTCGATTCCTTCGGCGAGGACCATATCGTCGGGCCATGCATCCTGTGGCTCTACCGGGTCTTCATCGGCGGGGGAGACCATCAGCTTGCCCGATTGCGGCTTGGCGTACCAATCTTCTTGCAGCGAGCCGAACAGAGGCCAGCTTTCGGCCCCCTCCGGTGCGGGGATAAGGGCGGCGGAGCGGCGCAGGGGGCGTAATCCGACCGTTCGGATACCGGCGCGGTCCGCCACGACATCCGCCCATGCTCCGGCGGCATTGACGAGTACAGGGGCCTCGAACACGCCTGCCGGGGTCGTCACCCGCCATCGCCCGGCCATCCGCTCGATGTCGGTCGCCTCCGCTTTGGTGACGATTTTACCGCCATGGCGGCGCAGGATGCGGGTGAACCCGCCCAGCAACAGATCGACATCGATATCGCTGGCATCGCGCTCAAGCGCCGCGCCGATCAGTGCAGCGTGGCGCAGCACAGGCACCATCGCGACGGCTTCGCGCGGTGACAGGCGCTCGATGCCCGTCGCATGGGCGGCGTCAGCCAGCAGGGCCTCATCCCCTTCGCCCGCGAGCAGTAACTCGCCCCGTGGACGGAGCAGCGGTCCATCCGAGAGCGCGCCGGGATTGCGAAAAACCGGCTCGCTGGCGGCATTGAGCGCCTTGAGGACCGTATTGCCGTAATTGAGCACGAAGATTGCCGCCGAACGCCCGGTAGAATGGGTGCCGGGGGCCGTCTCGCGCTCCAGCACGATAACCTGTGCATCGGGCGATAGGTGGGCTGCGGCGCCGATGCCCGCAATGCCGCCGCCAATGATCAGGACATCCGCCGTATTCATCGGGGTCTGACCAGTTGCCATTCCAGATGCGCCTTCACCGTGGGCCATTCCGGGGCGGTGATCGAATAGACCGCCGTGTCGCGGATCGTGCCATTCGCCATGATCATATGCGCCCGCAGGATGCCGTCGAGTTTTGCGCCGAGTCGCTCGATGGCGCGGCGGCTCTGGTGATTGATGTGATGGGTGCGAAATTCAACGGCGAGGCAGTTCAACCCCTCGAAAGCATGGCGCAGCAGCATCAGCTTGCATTCGGTATTGATCGGCCCGCGCTGGACGGATTGACGATACCATGTCGACCCGATCTCGACCCGGCGCGTGGCGGCGTCGATATTCATATAGGTCGTCATCCCCACGGCACGCCCGGTTGCATCGAGCACCGCAAAGGGTAGCATCGAGCCAGCTGCGCGCAGGGCCAAGCGCCGCTCGATCTCGTCCGGGACGGCGGCGGGGGCGGGGACCGTCGTGTACCACAGGCTGTTCAGATCGCCATCCGCCGAGGCCGCGCGCAGGTCGTCGGCATGATCCTGCGACAAGGGGACGAGGGCGGCATGGGTGCCGCGCAATGTGGTGATGGGGGGCCAAGGGGAGTGGGTCATGGGGGGCAGACTCGCGCATCGTTCAGACGCGTAACCAGACCATGCCCGTCAATCCGCGTCCAGCTTCCATCGCCGCATCGGCATCGCATCGATCGCGGCGTTGAACACCGCACCCGGAACAACGCCCTGTTCGCGCGCTTTCTCGCCCCCGTCCAATCCCACAAGAACCACCGTAAAGCCATCCGGTGCAAATCGATCCCTGAGAGCCGATTGCGCATGTGCATCGATCACGATCACATTGCGCCGCTCGCGCAGGGCGTCGGCGGCCTTGGCGAATTGTGTCAATTGCCGGTCGAGGCGCGCGCCGTCCCCGGCGGTGAAGACAATAATCGGGCGCGCCTGCCAGCCATAGGGGGCGAGGGTGTCGGCGGGGGTGGCATAGGCCAGCAATCCCGCGAGCAGGGCGGTGGTTTGTTCCATCTATCGGGAATTAGGGCGCGCTATTCGCCATTCCAGCCATAGCCGAGATGCTCGAATGGCTGACTCGACAGGCCATAGACGGAGGCGCGCAGAAAATCCATCAGCGCCACGACATTGCTGCGATGCGCCTCGATGGCCGCGCGCTCGACCGGGTCGCCAAGGCGCATGCGCACGGGGCGGGCGATGCCATTGCGGAATTCGTTGATCAGCAACGCATAGCGCAGGGTCTGGCTGAGATGGGTGACGACCTGAAACAGCTTGCTGTTCTGCCCCTCGAAATGCAGCGGGATCACCTGCGCTTCCGGGTGGAGGGCCAGCTTGGCCGTGAAATTCTTCCAGCGCGGATCGATCGCCTGTCCGAAGGGCGTCGGCGCGGTCGAGACGCAGCCACCGGGGAAGATCGCGATGGCGCCGCCCTCATCGAGAAACTTCAGCGCTTCGCGGCGGGTTTGCAGGTTGAGGGCATGGGCCTCGCGGGTATTGTCGAAATCGATGGGCAAGAGATGGGCGTTCACCTCCGGCGCGCGGCTGAATACGGTATGCGCGACGATCTTGAAATCCTTGCGCTGCATCGACATCAACCGACCGAGTGCCAACCCGTCGAGAATTCCGAATGGATGATTCGCGATCACCACCGTCGGTCCGCTGGCCGGAATGTTTTCGGGCGATCCGGCGAGGAAATCGAGCCGCACGCGATATCGCTCCTGCATCACCGCCCAGAAATCGCGGCCTTCGGCGACATCGCGTTCATACCCCGAAGCCATGCGGATCAGGCGCGGGCGGCCGCTGAGATTCTCGATGGTGCGGATCAGGGCGCGGGCCGGGCGGGTTTCAGCGGACCAAGCGTAGCTGATTTCCGAAGCTGTAGACATTTCCGTGCTCCTGAAAGCATGGGTGGACAGGCTGCATGACCGTATAGCATGGATTTCATGACAGCTTTTTGTAACGGGGCGGAACTTGAGCGAAATTTACGACTTTATCGTCGTCGGGGCAGGGTCGGCGGGTTGTGCATTGGCGGCGCGGTTGAGCGAGGATGAAAAGTACACGGTGCTTTTGCTGGAGGCTGGCGGCTCCGACAAGCGATTTATGGTCCAGATGCCGATGGGCTATGGCAAGGTTTATTATGACCAGCGCGTGAATTGGAAATACGAGACAGAGCCGGTTCCCGCGCTGGGCAACCGGCGCAGTTACTGGCCGCGCGGCAAGGTTCTGGGCGGGTCCAGCTCGATCAATGCGATGGTCTATGTGCGCGGGCACCCGAATGATTTTAATAACTGGGCGGTTCCCGGCTGGGATTGGGGATCGGTCGGGCCGGTCTTTCGCCGGATGGAGGATTGGCAGGGCGGCGGCGATCAGAGGCGCGGCAAGGGGGGGCCGTTATCCGTCACGAATACCGAAGGCGCGGTTCATCCGCTCTGCGATACCTATCTCGATGCGGCGCGCGAGGCGGGCCTTGGGGTGACGCCGGATTATAACGGTTCCTGCATGGAGGGTGCGGCGCTCTACCAGATCACGACGCGCAATGGCTGGCGTGCGAGTGCGGCGCGGTCCTATCTGCGCCCGGCGGCGGGGCGATCCACCCTGCGCGTCCTGACCCATGCCCATGTAGAGCGGATCGAAAGGGCGCAGGAGGGCCGCGTGACCGGGGTGCGATATCGGCATAGGGGCGCAATGCGGGTCGCGACGGCGCGGCGCGAGGTAATCCTGTCCGGCGGTGCGGTCAACTCGCCGCATTTGCTGATGGTCTCCGGCATCGGGCCGGGGCGAATGCTCTCGGAACTGGGAATCGCGGTGCAGCAGGATGTGCCTGAGATCGGACAAAATCTTCAGGATCATCTCGGCTATGACCACCTCTACCGCTCGACCGTGCCAACGCTGAACCAGATGCTTGGGCCATGGTACGGAAAGCTGCGCGAGGGGCTGCGGTTCCTGCTGGCGCGCAAGGGGCCGCTGACTCTGAGTCTCAATCAGGCGGGGGGGTTCGTCACCGTCGAGCAGAACGGGCATGGGCCTGATATCCAGCTTTATTTCTCGCCCGTCAGCTATACCCGTGCCCCGGTCGGCACGCGCCCGCTGATGTCGCCCGACCCGTTTCCCGGCTTTTTGCTGGGCTTCAATCCATGCAGACCGACAAGCCGGGGGGCGATTACCCTGCGCACAGCCGATCCGGCCGCGCCGCCGGTCATCCATCCCAATTACCTCGATACCGACTATGACCGCCGGATGATGATCGCAGGCACGCGCCTGATCCGCCGTCTGGCCGCCACGGATGCCTTCGCGCGCGTCATCGACCGCCGCATCGTGCCCGATCCCGATGACGAGAGCGACGAGGCCATTCTTTCCCATGTGCGCGAGGCGGCTTGGACGGTGTTTCACGCCTGCGGCACCTGTCGGATGGGCACGGATAAGGGGTCGGTGGTGGATGAGCGCCTGCGCCTGCGCGGGGTGGAGGGGCTGCGCGTGGCCGATGCGTCGGTGTTTCCCGCTGTGCCGAGCGGTAATACCAACGCCCCCGCGATCATGGTCGGAGAGCGCGCCGCTGACCTTATTCTGGAGGATGCCCGATGATGCTGCATCGGATCGAGACCTTTCATACCGAGGATGTGGGATTCGTGCGTGTCACGGATGCCGAGGGCGCGACGGGATGGGGGCAGGTATCGACCTATAACGCCGATATCACCTGCACCGTGCTGCATCGGCAGGTTGCCCCGTGGATGCTGAACCGCGATGTGACCGATCTGGATGACGCCCTCGATCTGGTGACGGAGCGCGAGCATAAATATCCCGGTTCGTATCTGCGCCGGGCGATGGCGGGTGTCGATACGGCGATCTGGGATCTGCGGGGGCGTCGAGCGGGGGTGCCGGTCACAAGCCTGCTGGGCGGATCACCGGGGCGCGTGCGGGCTTATGCCTCCTCGATGAAGCGTGACATCACCCCAAAGGACGAGGCCGCGCGCCTCACGCGGATTGCCGGGGAGCGCGGCTTCACCGCCTTCAAAATCCGCGCGGGGGCCGAGGTTGGGCGGGGGCAGGATGAATGGCCGGGGCGTACCGAAGCCATCATCCCGGCGATCCGTGCCGCGCTGCCCGATGCCGATCTGCTGATCGATGCCAATTCCTGCTACGGGCCAGAGCGCGCGATCGAGATAGGCCGAATCCTCGAAAGCGAGGGGTACTGCCATTTCGAGGAACCCTGCCCCTACTGGGAGCTGGAACAGACGAAGCGGGTCACCGATGCGCTCGACATCGATGTGACGGGCGGTGAACAGGATTGCGATCTGTCCATCTGGCGGCGGATGATCGACATGCGCGCGGTCGATATCGTGCAGCCGGATATCCTGTATCTCGGCGGCATCGCGCGCACCCTGCGCGTTTGCCGCATGGCGGCGGAGGCGGGGCTGCCGGTCACGCCCCATTGCGCGAATCTGTCGATGGTGACGCTGTTCACCATGCATCTGCTGCGCGCGATCCCGAATGCGGGCAAATATCTGGAATTCGCCATCGAGGGACCGGATTACTATCCGTGGCAGGAGGATCTTTTCACCGTCTCGCCCTACGCCATCGAGGAGGGTCACGCCACGGTAAGCGAGGCCCCCGGCTGGGGCGTGGAGATTGCGCCCGATTGGCTGGCGCGGGCTGTCTATGCAAGGAGTGACGCATGAAAATCGCAGTGGTCGGAACCGGGGCGATGGGGTCGGTCTATGCGGCCCTGCTGGCCGATGCGGGAAACGAGGTCTGGGCCGTCGATACCTGGGGCGAGCATGTGGCGGCGATCAACGCCAATGGCCTGCGGGTCGAGGGGGCGAGTGGGGATCGGACCATACGCCTGAATGCCGTTGCCGATGTGGCGCAGGCGGGGGCATGCGATCTTTATATCCTCGCCACCAAGGCGGATGGCGTGGGCGCGGCGGCGCGGGCGATTATGCCGCTGATGGCCGAGTCTTCGCTTGTTCTGACCATCCAGAACGGCCTCGGCGCGGGCGAGCGGATCGCCGAGCATATGCCGACCGACAACGTGCTTCTTGGCGTGGCAGAGGGCTTTGGCGCATCGATGCGCGGCCCCGGCCATGCCCATCACAACGGCATGAAGCTGATCCGTATCGGCGAGATGGCAGGCGGTCGCATGGACCGCGCTCAAACCATCGCGCAGGTCTGGCGCGAGGCCGGTTTCGACGTGAAAGCCTATGACGATATCGAACAGCTCATCTGGGAAAAATACGTTTGCAACTGTACCTTTAGCGCGCCCTGTACCGCATTCGACTGCACCATAGGCGATGTGATGGCCGCGCCGGACCGCTGGGCTGTGGCGCTGGGCTGTGCGCGCGAGACCTATGCGATCGGGCGGGCCAAGGGGGTCGCGTTTTCCTTCGACGACCCGGTCGCCTATGTCACTGCTTTCGGCCAGCGTATGCCCGATGCCCGCCCTTCCATGCTGCTCGACCACCATGCCGGGCGGCGCTCGGAAATCGGAGCGCTGAACGGCATGGCCCCGGTGCTGGGGGCAGAATTGGGAGTGCCAACACCCTATAACGAAGCCTTATCCGCCGTTATCCGGGCACGCGAGGCGCAGTTTGTGGGGTAGGGCGATGAATCCTGACCCCATGGCGATCATACGAATCCGATATGCCGGTTCATCGGCAACTCGCGTATCCGCGTGCCGGTCGCGGCAAAGATGGCATTGGCCAGCGCCGGGGCGGCGGGGGGCGTGCCGGGTTCGCCGATGCCCCGGATTTTTGTACCGTTCTCCAGAATCGTGACCGCGATCGGCGGGGATTGATGCAGGCGCAGGGCGTCGTAATCGTGGAAATTCGTCTGCTGGACCCGACCGCCCTCAAACGCGATCTCGCCCATGATCGCGGCGGAGAGACCAAAGATCATGCCGCCCTGTACCTGTGCTTCGATAATGCCGGGATCGAGCGCGATTCCCACATCGACCGCCGCAAAGGCCCGGACCAGCCGGATGCCGTTTTCGGTCGCCGCAACCTCGATAACCTGAGCCGTGGGCACGCCAAAGGACAGGGTAAAGGCCACCCCGCGCCCATGCCCCTTCGGCAATGCGCCGCCCCAGTCCGAAGCATCGGCGACGGCGGCCAGCACTTTGCGGCTCGGCCCGTGATCGATCATCGCGAGGCGCATATCCAGCGGGTCGCGTCCGGCAGCATGGGCCAGCTCGTCCAGCGCGCTTTCGTGGAAAAACGAAGTGTAGGAAAACCCGACCGACCGCCATGAACTGACCGGCGCGAGGGCTGGACTGCGATAGCCGGTGATGCGGTAATCGGGGATGCGCCACGGCTGATCCCATGCGCCCTGCACCAGCGCGATATCCGGTCCCGGCAGGCTGATGCCTAACCGTCCCATCTGCGATTCCATGACCGACGGCGCGGCGATATCCATATCGAAGGCGCGGGGCAGGCCATTCTCGACCGTTCCCCGGAACCGCGCCAGCGCCAGCGGGCGATAGGCATCATGGGTCATGTCTTCGGCGCGAGACCATGTCAGCTTGACCGGGCGCCCCCCGGTCGTGGCGGCGATCTCGACCGCCTGACGGATACAGTCCATCTCGGCCCGCCGCCCGAATCCGCCGCCCATCACCGGCGTATGGATCGTGATCGCCTCCGGGTCGAGACCGCAGACCTTTGCCGCCTCGTCGCGGGCGATGGTCGGCGCCTGATTGCCCGCCCAGATGTCGAGCTTGCCATCGCGCAGCCACGCAACCGCATTCATCGGCTCCATGGTAGCATGGGCCAGATAGGGGACGCGGTATTCGGCCTCGATCCTGTCGCCGTCGCGGGACCAAGCCGCCTCCACATCGCCTTCGTCGCGAAAGCGGCTGTCGCGGTGGGCATCGGTCAGCGAGGCTTCGACGGCGGCCCAATGCGCCGACGTTTCGGCAGGATAGGGCGCATCGGCCCATGTGATCTGCACCGCCTCCGCCGCTTTCATCGCGCGCCATGTATTATCGGCGATGACCGCGATTCCCCCATCGGCCATCCCGATAATATCGACCACGCCGCGCATCCCGCGCGCCTGCGCCGCGTCAAAGCCGATCATCGCGCCGCCAAGGCCGGGATTCATGCGGATGGTGGCGTAGAGCATCTTGGACAGGCGCATGTCGATGGCATAATCCGCCGTGCCGGTGCATTTGCCGACCATATCGACACGCGGAACGGAGTGGCCGAGCAATCGCCAGTCTTCGCGCGGTTTCAGAGGTGGATCGTCCGGCAGATCGATTGTGCCCGCCGCCTGCGCCAGCGCGGTATAGGGCAAGGCGGTGCCATCCGGGGCGATGACAGTGCCGTCTTGGGTGGTCAGATCGGCGGCGGCAAGGCCCCATTGCCGCGCGGCCGCTTCGACCAGTGCATAGCGGGCGGCGGCCCCGGCATGGCGCATCTTCTCATAGGCGTCGGGTATGGTGGAGGAGCCGCCGGTAATCTGCATTCCCATCAGCCGCGCGGGGACAGCCATGGCCCCCCGCAGGCCCTCGGCCATCCAGCCCTCATCGGTTGCGGCGAAGGGCACGCCTTCGGCCAGAATGGCAGCGTTGTAATAGGCGGTGCTGGCCGGGCCATGGTGCACGCTGACCGCATCGAGCGAGACGTCCAGCTCCTCGGCCACCAGCGCGGCAAGGGTGGTCATCACCCCTTGCCCCATCTCGGCACGGGGGGCGATGATCGCGATGCCCTGTGCATCCGTGATCTCGATATAGGGTGTCAGGGCGGTGCCGGGACCATCCTTCAGCGGGTTTTCCAGCGGTCGGCGATAGGCCCATGTTCCGAAGGCCGCGCCCCCCGCAAGGGCAACCGATCCGATCAGCACACTGCGACGCGCAACCTGGCGAAGACGTCCCATCTCAGCGCCCCCGCAAGGCGCTGGCCGCGCTTTTGACCGCCGCCCGGATGCGGGGATAGGTGCCGCAGCGGCACAGATTTCCCGCCATCGCCGTATCGATTTCGGCATCGGTCGGGTCGTCTATCTCGTTCAGCAGGGCGGCGGCGCTCATGATCTGGCCCGGCTGGCAATAGCCGCATTGGGCGACCTGATGCGCGATCCATGCGGCCTGTACCGCGTGAAGGGCTTCCGGTGTGCCCAGCCCGGCGATGGTGGTGACCGCGCCTTCGATTGCACCAACCGGCGTCACGCAGGCGCGAATCGGCATGCCATCCACATGCACCGTGCAGGCCCCGCACAGCCCCGCCCCGCATCCATATTTTGGCCCCGTGATGCCAAGTTCATCGCGCAGCGCCCAGAGCAGCGGCATGTCCGGCTCGACATCGAGGATATGGGTCTGGCCGTCCACGGTCAGGTTCATGCGGGTTTTCCTTGATCGGGCTTTGCGTCAGCTGCCTACGTATCGACTGGCGCGACCCGCCGCAATGTCAGGTTCAGCCGCCCGCCGCCCCTCAACAGCGCGCTTTCGCCAAACTTGATCCGGTCGATTCCATGAAAGGCGAGGCGCGATTCTCCCATCAACGCCATCGCATCGCCCGAATGCAGCCAGAACGAGCGGGTCGGGCTTTTCCGCTCGGTCCCGCCAATGCGGAAAAGCGCGGGATCGCCCAGCGAGATCGAGACGACCGGAAAGCTGAAATCCGCCTCGTCACGATCCTGATGCAGCCCCATGCGCGCGCCTTCGCGATACTGGTTTATGAGACAGCAATCGGGGTCGGCCCGCGTCTCAAACCCGCGCCACAGGCGCAGGGCCAGCGCCGGGATCGGCGGAAAGGGCGCGCCGGTCTGCGGATGCGCCTCGATATAGCGATAGCCCTTGCGATCCGAAAACCAGCAAAAGCGCCCGGCGGCGGTGATCCGCACGGACATCGGCTTGCCCCATCCGGTCATCGGCGAGAAGGGCGGCGCGACCCGTGCGATCTCGCGCAGATCGGCCAAAAGCTGCGCCTGCTCCTCCGGTGTCAGGGCTGCGCGGCGCACCGGGAGTCCATGGACGGTATCGGAGGCGCGATCCGCCCCGTCATCGCCCGTCACAGCGATTTCGGCACAAAGATTGTTGGCAGGTCGGGAAGCGTTTTTTGTGACAGGGTCAGCTCGTCGCCCTTCATATACTCGACCTCAAAATCATCGCCCATCGCGGCAAGAAACTGCGTCAGGGTATAGCGTCCGAAAGCGTGCATCGGAAGAACGACCTGTGCTTTCAGGCGCTTGAGCATTGGGATGATATCGTCGATTCCCAGCGTGAAAGTGCCATCCACCGGCACCATAATCACATCGAGCCGCCCCAGCAGGGCATAATGATCCTCTGTCGGCACATGGTGGATATGCCCCAGATGACCGACGCAGAGATCCCCGATCTCGAAGATGAAAATCGAGTTGCCAAATGGCTCGACCCCGGCATATCCGCCGCGAATATCGGTCGGGACATTGCGGATCAGCGTTTCGCCGAGGCGCAGGAAATGCTTTCTCGGTTTCCCTTTTTCACCCCAGCCTTCGAGCACATGGTCGATATCGGGGTCGGGGAAGGCGGTCCAATGCGTCTCATGCGCGTGGTTCATCGTGATGACATCGGGCGCACGGTCGAGCTTTGCGGCGAAATCGCCTGACCAATCGGTCGCGATCTGCAAGCCTTCCGCGTTTTCCAGAAGATAGGAGGAATGGGCGATGAACCGGATCGCCACATCCTCCGCCCCCAGCGTTGCCGCCGCCCGGTGCATCAGGGACCGCTCGCCCCCTGCAAGTTGAAAACAGTCGCTGGCATGGGCGGCCCCGCCACCCACCAGACATGCGGCCAATCCCAGGCCCCCCAGAAACCTCCGCATCGTGTAACCCTCCCTTTATGGTTAATGAGAGGGTATCAGCCGTTCGGATGCGGGCAAGGGGCGATATGTCTCGTCTCAGGGTGTCGCGGCGAAGGCGGCGATTTCCTGTGCCAGCCGTGCCGGTTGCTCGACACAGGGGATATGACCGCAAGCATCCAGCTCAATATAGCGGGCGCGGGGCAGGCGGGCGGCGAAATCCTGCATCAGCGCCGGGGGCGTCGAGCCGTCATCCGCCCCGCAAATGCACAACGCCTCGATGTCCAAAGCTCCGCAATCGCCGGTGAAATCGGCATCGCGGATCGCCCGGCCCAGATCGCAATATCCCGCGACCGGCGTGCGCAGCAGCATCGCCCGCCAGAGCGCGAAGTCCGGGGCCGTCTCGCGGAATGCGCTGGTGAACCACCGCTCCAGCGTTGCGTCGAGAACTGCCTGCATCCCGTCCCGCTCGATCATCGCGATCCGGTCGTTCCAGATATCGTCTGTCCCGATCTTATGGGCGGTGTCGCAGAAGACGATCTTTGACAAGCGCTGGGGCGCGGCCTTGCCCACCGCCTGCGCGATCAGGCCGCCGACACTCAGGCCGATCAAGCTCGCTTGTCCGATCCCCACATGGTCCATCAGGGCGATGAGGTCATTTGCATGGGCCTCGATCGATTGCGCGCCCGCGTGGTCGCTCAGGCCGTGCCCGGCGGTATCGTAGCGCAGGATGCGAAATCCCGGTGGCAAATGCGCGATCATCGGGTCCCAGATGCGAAAATCCGTGCCCAGCGAGTTGGAAAAAACCAGCGCGGGGCCATCGCGTGGCCCCTCGTCGCGATAATGCAGGGCGCGGTTGCCAATCGTGAAAGCGGGCATCTCGTTCATCCTCTTGTTTGTCGGTCCACAGGGGCGTGGAGTAATCCCAATAATGCAGGCTGCGGATGGATGATCCGCGCGAGGGGCACCATGGCCAGTCGGTCTGCCATCGGCCCCGGCATATCGAAAGCCGCATCGAAAGTCGGTCGATCGATCACCGTATCCCATGCTCCCATGACGCCGCCGCAAAAGGACACGCCGCCCCAAGCGCCCGTTGCCAGCACCAAATCGCGCGTTACCCGGCCCAAAAGCTGAGAAAACGCGATCCGCGCATCGCCGGTGTCGCCCTTCAGCCGGGCCAGTCCGGGGCCGGAGAGCACATCTTCGATGGTGCCGGGGGCATCGGGCAGACGCATATGGCCCGGCTCGGTCGCCAGCGGCACCCACCCCCCCGACGCGGGAACGGCCACCGCTGCGCCAAAGCCCGTACCGACATTCACGGCGATCATCGGAGCGATGGCACCGGACTGCCCCGCGCGCAGGGGCGCAAGATCCCCATCGGTCAGGAAGGGCAAGGCACAGGCCACCGCTTCGAGGTCGTTGAGCACGGCCACGGGACAGTCAAGCCGCGCGCCGACCTCGGCGGGGTCGATGGTCCAGGGAACATTCGTCAGGCGCACGGCCCCGCCCGCCACAGGCCCCGCCGCCGCGATGGCGCAGGACCCGATATCGGCACGTATTGCGCCGCGATCTGCCAAAAAAGCCTCCAGCGCATCGTCGAACCGGGCAAATTCCGCGACCGGCAGGATCGTCGGGACCGGCAATCCGTCATTTGCCGCCAAAGCGAAGCGCGCATTCGTGCCCCCGATATCGGCCAGCAGACGCAGGCTCATGATCCCTCCAGCAGTCGGGCGAGGGCGAGAAACCCCTCGATATCGATGTCTTCGGCCCGTTTCGTCGGATCGATCTTTGCGCGGTCCAGCAGCCCCTCGCCCCCCAAGGGTGCGAGGCTGCGGCGCAGCATCTTTCGGCGTTGACCAAAGGCGGCGGCGGTCAGACGCTCCAGTGCTGCAAGGGGCACGTCGCCGGGGGCGGTGCGCGGCTCGATGCGGATAACGGCGCTCGTCACCTTGGGCGGGGGAACGAAGGCTTGCGGCGGAATATCGAACAGGATCATCCCTGCGGCCCGCCATCCGGCCAGAACCGACAGCCGCCCATAGGCTTTGGAGCCGGGGCGCGCGACGATCCGTTCGGCGACCTCGCGCTGAAACATCAGCGTCAGAGAGTGCCACCACGGGGGCCAATCGGCAGTCGTCAGCCAGCCGACCAGAAGTTCGGTGCCGATATTATAGGGCAGATTGGCGATGATCTTGGGCGGGGTGTCGAAAAGCGGGCGCGGGTCAAGCGTCAGGGCATCGCCTTCGATGACCTCCAGCCGTCCCGGATAATGTGCCGCAATCTCCGCCAGCGCAGGCAAGCACCGCGTATCGCGCTCGATGGCCACCACGCGCCGCGCCCCTGCGGCCAGCAGGGCGCGGGTCAGGCCACCGGGACCGGGGCCGATCTCCAGCACGTCGCAATCGGTCAGATCCCCGGCGGCGCGGGCGATCTTGGCGGTCAGGTTCAGGTCGAACAAAAAGTTCTGGCCCAGCGCCTTTGTCGGGGCGAGGCCATGGGTTTTGACGATTTGGGCGAGGGGGGGCAGGCCATCGATGGCACTCACGAAGCCGCGCTCCGGGCATCGGCCATCGCGCGGGCGGTGCGCAATGCTTCGATAAAGCTGCGCGGGTCGGCGGTGCCTTTTCCGGCGCGGTCATAGGCCGTTCCATGATCGGGTGAGGTGCGCACGAAGGGCAGGCCGAGGGTGATGTTGACGCCCCGGTGAAAATCGAGTGTTTTGAGGGGGATAAGCGCCTGATCGTGATACATGCACAGCGCCACGTCATAGCCCGGACGCGCATCGTCATGGAACATCGTATCGCCGGGCCACGGGCCGCTCGCATCGATGCCCTCACCGCGCAGGGTGTCGATGGCCGGGGCGATGATCTCGATCTCCTCGCGCCCCATCGACCCGCCTTCGCCCGCATGGGGGTTGAGGCCCGCGATGGCGATGCGCGGGCTGGGCAGGGCAAAATCCCGGCGCAGGGCGTCGTTCAGGATGCGCGCGGTATGCGTTATGCTGCTCTGGGTGATGCCCGCGATAACATCCCGTAGGGCCACATGCACCGTCAATGGCACGACTCGCAATCCGGGCGCGGCCAGCATCATGACCGATCTGTCCACTCCGCCAAGCGCGGCCAGAAATTCCGTATGGCCGGGATAGGCAAACCCCGCCCCCTCATACAGGGCGCGCTTGTTGATCGGATTCGTGACCACTCCCGCCGCCTTGCCTGCGCGCACATGCTCAACGGCCCGCTCGATGGAAGCGATGACCGTTCCGGCATTGGCGGCAACCGGCTCGCCCGGCGGCTGGGCGGCGGCGAGGGGCAGGGGCAGGACCGGCAGTCCCGCGTCAAATGCTGCGATGGCCTGTGCAGGATCGTCGATCTCGATCACCGGCATATCCCCGCCCATCGCCGCCAGTCGCGCAGGGTCATCAAGGGTATAGAAGGGGGGCAGGGTATCCTCCTGCCGCCGTTTCCATGCCATGATGGTCAGCTCGCCACCGATCCCGCCGGGGTCGCCCATCGTCACCGCGAGGGGCGTATCTGGGGCTGTCACCGGCGCTCGATGACCGCTTCGCGGCGCAGTTTTCGCATCAGGCTGGCGGAATACCGGCCCAGCTTCGACGTGGTCAACTGGCGGCGCATCCGTCCCTCTTCGGCGGAGAGGGCATCGCCGCCGCTGTCCGTTTCGACCTTGTCGCAGAGCACGATCACATGAAATCCGTCATTGGATCGGATCGGATCGCTGATGCCGCCGACCGGAAGGGTCAGGACGGTGTTGCGCACTGCGGCGGGCATCTGGTCGGGGGTCAGCGTGCCGATGCTGCCGGAAATCGGCAGATATTCGCCTTTCAGGGCCTCGACCGAGGCACAATCGCTGATGCGCGCCTTTGCGGCCTGTGCTTGTTGCAAGGCGAGCGAGGCGATGGAGGGGGCAGCATCGGGCGCGACGCCGATGACAAGCTGAGAAATGCGATAGCTGGCAGGCGTGAGAGCCTTGCCGGGCGCACGGGTGTCGCGGATTCCGACGATGACAATATCGGTTCCATCGACGAAGGGGGCGGAGACGCGATCCTTCGACATCGGTGCCACGATCTGCTGCATGGCCGGGGACATGGTGGATAATCCGAGCCAGCCCTGATCGCCCCCCGTCGCGGCGCTTGCGCCCTTGCTGTATTGACGGGCCAGATCGCCGAAGGTGATGCCGCCTCCCTGTAGCCGCTGAATGATCGTTGAGGCATTGCGGAGCGCGGCCTGTTCGCCAGAGGCCCCGATGGGCAGGCGGATTTCGGATACGAGAAATTCCGGTTCGGTGGGGCCTTTCTCGCTGACCCCCATCGCTTCCTCGACCTCGGCCTCGGAAATGCGGATGCGCGGCATGTAAGTGCGCGGGATCAATTCGCGCCACGCCACCTCGGCTTCTATCTGCTTGTTCAGGTGCTGATCGCTGACCCCCTTTGACCGAAAATATTGCCGCATCGTCTGGGGATCGCGGCCCTGTGACCGGGACAGGTCATCGAACCCCTCGATGATCTGTTCCGGCGTCGGGGCGATTCCGGCGCGTTTGGCGGCCTGCATTCTCAGGATGTCGTTGACGAGTTGTTCCGTCGCCTGTTCGCGGGTAACCGGCTCTCCACCGGAGGCGGCCTGAAGCAGGCGCAGGCGTTGATCGATGTCATAGCCGGTAATGATCTCGTCATTCACCACAACGGAGGGCGAAAAATCCTGCGCCATGGCGGGAGCGATGCTTGCGCCAAGCACCAAGGCGACAAGAGGGCCGCGCAGAAATGTGCCGGTTCGGGTTTTCCAGGTCGTCATCGTCGGGTTCATCCGTTCTTGTTGGTCCCTGTTAAGCGCCCGGATTATCCTCCCAGGCTCTTGAGGCGCACCGTCAGGCCCACCGACGTATCGTCGTTGGCGTCACGGTCATCGTTAAAGCGGCGTTCGACGGACAGGTCAACGGCGCAGCATTCGTTCTCGAATCGCACGCCCCCTTCCGAGAAGACGAAGCGCGAATCCTCAAGATCGGCGCGGGCAGAGCCATACACCGTCCATTCATCCGTAAGCTTGATCGCCGCGTTGCCATAGATTTCCTCGCGATCCTCCGGAAAGCCCGCAAGCGGGTCCGCGCTGAGAAAGACATAGCCTATGCCCCCTGCCACCGGGCCATACTGGCCCTGCCCGTAAAATTCGTTCCGGCGGAATCGTCCGTCATCCGCATCGATCCGGAATCGATGCGTAATATCAAAATATGGCGGCAAGGTGAGGCTCAGGGAGCCGACATGATCGCTGAGTTGCTCATTCAGGCCCGAAGACGACGAAAAATCGTTATTGTCGCGCAACCGGGCAACGCGCCCATACACGGCCTCGACCTCGAAACCGGCGGTGCTTTCGAAATTGTAGCGCACGCCAAGATTCGCGCGGCTGCCCCCTTCGAAACGGTCTTCACCCGGAAACCGCGAATCGAGCGAGAACAGGCTCGTTTCATCGAATTCTGTATCGATACTGTCCTCGTTCGGAATCGTGTCGGAATCGCTGGAATTGGGCGCGACGATCAGTTGGGCGATCGGCTGGATGACATGGGTTCCCAGAGCATTCTGGGCGATCAGGGGATAGCGAATCTCGACCCCAGCGGCCCCCGTTGCGCGTATTTCTGTATTCTCGCTGAATTGCGGGTCGTCCTCGATCAGATAGAGGTCGGTCTGGGCATCCGCAAACGGCGTGATCAGGATGCCGGGATCGGTCACGTAATCGCGCTGCCATTTCAGGCCCGCGCCGATCCGGTTATAGTCGCGGCCAAGCTCGCGATCCAGCCGTACGGCGCTCGCCTCGACCGTGGCGATGCCGTAGGTCGGATCTTCAAGCACGCGGTTGGAATACCGAAATTCGGGCATGACGAAGGGAATGGTGTCGTCGTTTTCTTCGGGGCGAAAACTCTGAAAATAGATCAGGCTCGTTTCGGTGAACAATCGGTCCGTCTGGCTGCCGATGAAGGCGCGGCTCGTTGTCCTGTCTTCGGCGGTATAGTCATAGCGGCGCAGGAATGTATCGTCGGTGGCGAGATCGACGCCGTATCCCGCGTACCAGTTTTCGGCCCCGATATCGTCGAGCCGAAACAGCCCTTCACCGCTGAGCGCCCCGCGAAACTCATCGCCATCGCCCAGCGTGTCGTTGATCGTGCCCGTTCCGAACAGGCGATACTGACCGGCCTCGGTCCGCGCGCGGTATTCCGCCTCCAGCAAGGGACCGTCGCCGGTGGTGACATAGGGCGTGATGGTGAGATCGCGATTGGGGGCGAGATTGAAGAAATAGGGCGTCTTGACCGTCGCCCCGATGGTGCCATCCCGCGAGAATTCAGGCGTCAGAAAGCCCGAACGCCGCTCGACCGAGGGGTCGGGATGCCGGAAATAAGGCAGGTAGAAAACGCTGACCCCTTCCACATCGAAGGTCGCGTCCTGATAGATAATATCGCGGCTGACCTCGTCATGGATCACCCGGTCTGCCCGAACGCGCCAGAGCGGGGTCGGGTCGTCGACGCAGACGTCGCAGGCGCTGTAGACCGCCTTTGACAGCACGGTATAGCGCCCATCGACGCGCTCGCCTTCGACTGCGGCCAGCTTACCGCCCCCGTCGATCAGCAGGCGCGGTTCCGACACCGTGCCATTCGTCAGATCGGTGGCCAGCGTCGCGTCATCCGCGAACAGGAAGGTGCCGTCATCGTTGCGCAGGGCGACGGCCCCTTCCGCCGATACCGTGCCATTCGCGATGTCATAGGTCAGGGCATCCGCGCCGAGGACGCGGTTTCCGAAAAACGCCTCCGCCTCGCCAATCGCGCGGGCCACTTGGCCATCCGTATCGTAGGTGACGGAATCCGCTTCGAGGATCAGGGGGGTATTGGCATCGATCTCTCCGATCCGCATGGGGTCGGTGCGGACCGTGTCGCGGGTGACGGGATCTTCGAAGAAGATGCCGGGCGTGATCGTGTTCTGGCCGAACCCGTTGGTGTCCTCGCCGAACACATTGGATACGATTTCCTGCCCCATGGCGGGCAAGCCGGTGACGAGGGGGGCGATGGCGGCGCACCCGGCGAGAAACCGGCGGATCGGGCGGGGCGGAATCATCGTCACGCTTCTCCAAAATACAAAGACAAGGCGATACCGAACAAACCGGCGGCAATCACGGGCGCCCAAGCCCCCAATTCCGGCGGTGCGGCCCCGGATGCGCCGAGCGCCATACTTACATCACCCAAGAAGTAGAGCGCGAATCCTGTGAGAGCGCAAACCAAGGCGACCCATCCGAATCTCGCCGAGCGTGGCGGACGGATCGCAAAAGCGGCTGAAATCAGGGTCATTCCCGCGAGAAAGAAGGGCAGGGCAATCATCGCATGAAGATAAGAACGGTGTCGCCGCGCGGAAAATCCCGCCTCCTCCATCCCTTCGATCGCCGAGGGCAGATGCCAGAACGAGATCGATTCGGGGGCGGCAAAGCTGTTCTGGATTTCCGTTGCCGTCAGGCGCGTTTCGATCAATGCGGCCTCGCTGCGCTCCTGTTCGGGCGGTTCGGCATTGCGCCCGTACTGGATGCGATGGGTAATCACATCGGTGAGCGACCATTGCCCGTCGAGCAAGATCGCCCGTTCGGCATCGATCCGCTCCAGCAAGGCATCGCCCGGCCCAAAGCGCAGGAAAGTCGCCTCGCGCAGTTCGGTGCCTTCGGCATTGGTTTTCGATGCCCGGATGACGATTTGCCCATCCTCGCGGCTTTCGCGCAGCCACAGCCCTTCGGACGTAACCGAAAACAGGCTGCCGGACCCATCCAGATACTGCACCTCCAGACGCTCATAGGCGTTCAGCGCGGCGGAGGCGAGGGGGTTGTATATCGCCGTCGTCCCAAGGCCGATCACCGCAGCGGCGGCCATGCCCGCCCGCGCCGCGCCCCAATAGGTATGCCCGGCGGCCCGCGCGGCGACCAACTCGCTCGACCGGGCCAGTTGCATATAGGCCCACATGCCGCTGAGCAGCATCACGAAGGGCACCGTCTTCATCGAAATCGTCGGGGCATGCAGGGCGGCCATCGCGATGAGAATGCCGGTGATGCCCTCCTGCCCGCTGCCCCGGCGCAGCAATTCGACGAGATCCATCATCATGATCAGGAACAAGACCGTCGCGAAGGTGAACAGAAAGACCGAGATGACGCGCCCGAAGATATAGCGAAACAGGATCATGCGGGCACCTCGCCCCGGCCATCATCATCGGCGGGGGGCATGCCCGCCTCCCGAAACCGCCCGCGCGACAGGAACCAAAAGGCGATAATCGCCCCCAGCACCGGCGGCGCATACATCAGCGGCCATATCTCGGCATTGGATTTCACGGCATTCTGAATCACGATCCCCAGAATACGCAGGCCCACCCCCGCAAGGGCCGCAAAGATCACGCGCCAGAAATAGCCGCGCCGACTGAAATGCCCCCCCAGCATCACGGCGGCGGCAACAAGGGCGATGGCGATGCCATAAAGCGGGGTCGTCAGATGCTCATGCCCCTCTGAGATAAAGCGGGAGCGCTGTTTCTCGGTCAGGTCGATGCTGTCGTCCGGCCAGAGCAATTCCCAGAAGAAATATTCGCTCGGCTTGCGAGTGCGGTTCTCTGCATCGATGCCGAAAGCGGAGAGATCGTAGGTCAGCTTTTCGAATTGCAGCAGGTTCAGCGCGCCGGTTTCCGTATCGTGGCGCTGGGCCATGCCGTCGAACATCACGAGGCGCGGGCCTTGGGCGGAATTTGTCAGGACACCCCGCCGCGCATGCAGCGTCACGGCCTCGTCCGGGTCGCGGGCATCATGGACCAGCAGGCTGCGCATGTCCTCCGGCCCGTTCTGTTCGCGGATATAGACTGTCAATCCCTTGCCCGGATGGATAAAGCGCCCGTCCTGTATCAGCCCCGCCGCCACATCCGCACGGATTGCCGCCGTGCGATCGCGCAGGGTTTGCTGGCCGATGGGCATCAACACGATCACCACGACCGTCAAAATCATCGTGACCAGGACGCCAAAGATGATGATGGCCCGGATCGCGGACAGGCGCCCCTGTCCGGTCGCATAGACGACCACCATCTCCGAATCCGCCAGTAACCTGTTCAGCGCGAAGATCACCGCCGCCAATGCCGCCACCGGCAGCACAATCGACATCACCTGCGGCAGTAACGGCACGGCAAAATCAATCAGGATGCGCGCCGATTGCCCGTTATTCACGATCAGATCGATCACCCGCAACGACTGCGCCAGCCAGATCACGCAGGTCAGGATCAACGTGAAGAAGACGAAGGGCTGAACCGTCTGTTTCAGGAAATATCGGTCGATCAACCGCATGGAACTGCCTGTCGTTAAGGGACTTCAGGGCTAAGGGGCGATGGCAGAAAGGTCAATGAGGATGAAAAGCGTATGATTGCGACATGGAGATGACGCTTTCTGTCAAGATTTCCCCGCATGATGCCTCGACGCTGGGGGGAACAGAGTATCGGAGATTTCCCATGGCCGACCGTATCGACCCCGAACCGATGAACCGCGAATGGCATTATCACCCTGACTTGCCCCTCGCCGATTCATCGGTTTTTCGCTGGCCACCTGAGCCGGGCTTCCTGCTGCGCTGGGTCTTGCGCAATTGGCTGACGCTCAGCGAGCGGGTGATGATGGTGGGGGTGGCAGTCTTGTGCTGGTGGGCGCTGTATCCATCGCTGGAGACGGCGCAGACGGTGTCGCTGGGCTGGATCGTACAGGTATGGGCGGTCAATCTGGGCTTGATGATCGCGGTCGCCGGGGGCTTGCACTGGTATTTCTGTGTCCGCAAGGGGCAGGGTAAGGCGCTGAAATTCGACCGGCGCGAACAGGCGACCGGAAACCGCCTGTGGGATTTTGGCAATCAGGTACACGACAATATGTTCTGGTCGCTTGGCAGCGGGGTCGCGCAGCTGACGGCGTTTCAATGCCTGACGATGTGGTTGATGGCCAATGGCTATGTGCCCGTCATCACCCTCGCATCGAATCCCGTCTGGTTCATCGCGGCGCTCGTGCTGTTGCCGATCTGGTCGGCGTTTCACTTCTACTGGGTGCATCGATTGCTGCATGTGCCGTTTCTCTACCGGCATGTTCACGCGCTGCACCATCGCAATGTCAATGTCGGGCCGTGGTCAGGCTTTTCGATGCATCCGGTCGAGCATTTTCTGTATATCTCGTCGCTCGCGATTCATTGGGTCGTGGCGAGCCATCCGGTGCATCTGATCTTCCATGTAATCTATCTCGGCCCCGGCGCGGCGATGACGCATACCGGCTATGAGAACCTGTTGATCCGCGATAAGCGGCGGTTGGCGCTCGGCACATTCTATCATCAGCTTCATCACCGATATTACGAGTGCAATTACGGCAATCAGGAAATGCCGTGGGACCGCTGGTTCGGCACCTTTCACGATGGCAGCGAGGATGGCACCCGCTTCACCCGCGCCCGCAAGAAGCGGAT
>CALLLP010000033.1 GCA_938008165.1 uncultured Neomegalonema sp.
GGTCATGCTGATCGACGAGTTCACGGGCCGCGCGATGGAGGGGCGCCGCCTGTCGGAAGGTCTGCACCAGGCCATCGAGGCAAAGGAAGGCGTGGCGATCCAGCCGGAAAACCAGACCCTCGCCTCGATCACCTATCAGAATTATTTCCGCCTGTACGAGCGGTTGTCGGGCATGACCGGCACGGCCCTGACCGAAGCCGATGAATTCATGGAAATCTATGCTCTCGATGTCGTGGCAATCCCGACCAACGTGCCGATTGCGCGCGTGGATGAGGATGACGAGGTCTACCGCACCGCCCGCGAGAAATACGAGGCCATCGTCGACGAAATCGAAACGGCGCGCAAAAAGGGCCAGCCGACGCTGGTTGGCACCACATCGATCGAAAAATCGGAATTGCTGGCCAATATCCTGATCGAGCGCGGGTATCGCATCAAGGATTACTCCGACCCCTCCGCCTTCGAACCGCTCTATGATGGCGATGATGGCACGGCGGAGGAAAAGGTCTTCGCGGTCCTCAATGCCCGCTATCACGAACAAGAAGCGCAGATCGTGGCGCAGGCGGGCGTTCCCGGTGCGATCACCATCGCGACGAACATGGCCGGTCGCGGCACCGACATCAAGCTGGGCGGCAATGCGGAAATGCGTGTCGAGCATGAGCTGGGCGACATGGCCGAAGGCCCCAATCGCGACGCCCGCGAAGCGGAGATCGTCGCACAGGTCGAGGCGCTGAAACAGCGCGCAATGGCGGCGGGCGGTCTTTATATCGTCGGCACCGAACGCCATGAAAGCCGCCGCATCGACAACCAGCTTCGGGGCCGGTCGGGCCGTCAGGGTGATCCGGGCCGCTCGAAATTCTACCTGTCTCTCGAAGACGACCTGATGCGCATCTTCGGCTCGGAACGCATGGATACGATGCTCCGCCGCCTTGGCCTGCAAGACGGCGAATCGATCATTCATCCATGGGTGAACAAGGCGATCGAGCGTGCCCAGGGCAAGGTCGAGGCGCGCAACTTCGACATCCGCAAGAACGTGCTGAAATACGACGACGTGATGAACGACCAGCGCAAGGCGATCTTTGAGCAGCGGCTGGAGGTCATGCAGGCCGAGAACGTCGCCGAAACCGCGCAGGATATGCGCCATCAGATGATCGACGATCTGGTGACCAAGCACATCCCCCCCCGATCCTACGCCGAACAATGGGATGTGGCGGGACTGTCGGGCGAGCTGGCCAATGTCTTTGGCCAACGCCTCGATGTCGAAGAACAGGCCGAACGCGAGGGTGTCGCGGACGAGGAAATCCGCGAATGGCTCTATAGCGAATCGGATCGCATCGCCGACGAGAAAACGGCCGCCATCGGCGAGGAGCGGATGCGCGCGGCGGAAAAAGAACTGATCCTGCGCGCCATCGACGACGAATGGCGCAGCCACCTGCTGCAACTGGAGCAATTGCGTCAGGTCGTCGGTCTGCGCGGCTATGCCCAGAAAGATCCGCTGAACGAGTACAAGACGGATTCCTTCACCCTGTTCGACGATCTGCTGACCCGCCTGCGCGGGGCGGTGACCCAGCGCCTGATGCGGATCGACGAGATTTTCGAGCGCCAGCGCCAGCAATACGTGATGATGTTCCTGCAATCGGAAGAAGGCGCGCAGGCGGTGCAGAAAGCCGTCATCGAATCGGGTGCGCGGCCCGAGGATGGCGATACCGAAATCACCATCGATACGCCTTTCGGCCCCACCACCATCCGCCTGACCACCCAACAGCCGGAGCAGCAAGGGCAAGGCGTCGCGTGACGCTGGCATTTTGCACCTGTGACGTCTTCACTACGGAGCGTTACAGCGGCAACCCGCTGGCTGTTGTTTCCGGGGCCGATGGCCTGTCGGGAAGTGCGATGCAGAGGATCGCGGGGGAATTCAACCTCTCCGAGACGATCTTCATCCTGACGGCACAGGACGCGGCCCATACGGCGCGGGTGCGGATTTTTACGCCGGGCCGTGAATTGCCTTTTGCCGGGCATCCGACGGTTGGCTGTGCGGTCATGCTGGCCGAGAATGCCGCCGGTGAAGGCGATTTCGAGACGATCGTGACGCTGGAGGAACAGGCCGGGCTGGTCCCGGTGACGGTTTGGCGGCGAGGCGGACGGGTCACGGCGACCCTGACCGCGCCGCTCACGCCCTTTGCGGTCGATGCGTCGATCACGGCGATGGACGCGGCGGTGGCATTGGGGTTGTCACCGGCGGATATTGGCTTTGGTCCCCATCGATGCGGGGTCGCCGAAGCGGGGCCGCGCTTCATCTTCGTGCCCGTCAGCAATCTCGATGCCCTGTCCCGCGCCACCCCGAACGGGGCAGCCTTCGAGGCGCTGATGGCGCAGGGCAAAACCCACGAAGTCTTTGTGTATACCGCCGGAACGGAGGGTGCGGATTACCGGGGGCGCATGTTTGCACCCGATATCGGCATCCCCGAAGACCCCGCCACGGGTGCCGCCTCAGCCTGCTTCCCCGCGCATCTGGATGCCTGCGGCCTGCTGACGGACGGCACGACCGATCTCGTGATGCATCAAGGCTATGAAATGGGCCGCCCCTCGCGCATCGCCATCGGGATCGACCGGGCACAGGGCACGATCGCGGCGGTGCGCGTCGGCGGATCGGCCATCCGCGTCAGTAGCGGCACGCTGGAGCCGCCCGCCCCATGACGGGCGCAGTGCTTGTGACAGGGGCCGGGGCGCGGCTGGGCAAGGCGATGGCGGTGCGGTTCGCGCAAGAGGGCTACGACGTCGCGCTGCATTACAACACCTCCGATACCGGCGCGCAGGAGGCGGCGGCGGCCATTCGGGCGGCGGGGCGCGAGGCGGTGCTGTTGCGCGCCGATCTCGCCGATCTTGATGCCTGTGCCGATCTGGTTTCCCACGCGCTCGACGCCCTGCCCCATCTGAGCGGATTGGTCAATTCGGCCTCGGTTTTCGAGCGCGACAGCCTCGGAACGATGACGGAGGATTTCTATCGCCGACAAATGCGCATCAATGCCGAAGCGCCCCTGTTTCTGGGACAAGCCTTCTGGCGCGGGATCGCCGGTGAGGGCTGGATCATCAATATGATCGACGCCAAAATCCGGCAGATCACCGCCGAATTCTTCTCCTACACCCTATCGAAACTGGCGCTGGAAGACGGCACGCGGATGCTCGCCATGGCCTGCGCCCCCAAGGTCCGGGTCAATGCCATCGCGCCGGGGCTGATCCTGCGTTCGGGCGCGCAGACGGATGCGGGCTTCGAGGCGGTCCATGCCTGCAACCCGCTGCGGCGCGGATCGACGGTCGACGATATCTGCGACATGGCCGCGATGCTGGCCGGGGCACGGGCGACCACGGGGCAGATTGTGACGGTCGATGGCGGCGCACATTTCTACTCGCCGGGGCATCCGCAAAACTCATGAGCATGACGATTCGCATCGACCGCCTGACCCTGCCCATGATGATCGGGATCCTCGATTTCGAGCGCGAGGCCCCGCAAACGGTGGTCATCAGCATCGATATGGCGGTGCGCGACGGCTTGGCGGCGGGGGAATACGTGTCCTATGCGCCCATTGTCGAGCATCTGACCGCCCTGTCGGATTCGGCGCGGCATATCGATCTGGTCGAGGAGCTGGCGGATGAGATCTTTGCGTTTCTCTTTACCGATACGCGGATCGACGCCGCCACCGTGACGGTCATGAAGCCGGACATCTTCGCACAGGCCGAAGGGGTCGGTGTGGTGATAACCCGATCTAACACCACGTCCCGCACAGGGTTTTGACCTTTGCACCCGAACCGAGCTTGAAGCGCGCAATACCGGGATGATCGACCGTATCGAGACCGCCGAGATCGAGGCTTTCGACCCCTTTTTTCCGCAAAGCCTTGACCATGCGCCATAACAGCAGGTTATGGGCATTCACCGCCCGCCCCGCCGCACTGGCCAATCCAAAATGATAGAGCGCCCCCGCGCCATGGGTCAGAAACAGCATCGAGCCAAGCTTCTCCGCCCCGCGCGTGGCGGTGGCCAGCATCACGCCTTCCTGCGCCGATGCCTGCACCTGCCATGCCGCGACCATCGCCGGGGGCATGGTGCGATAGCGGCGCGAGCGTTGCTGGGCGGCCTCCTCCTCCAATAGCCACGCATAGGCACCGGGTTTCGCGGCGGTAATCGTGACCTTGATGGCGGCATCCTCGGCCCGTCGCAGGCGATTGCGCCACTTGCCCTGCATCGCGCGCAGCAGATCGTCATCCGGGGTCGTCAGATCGAGAATCGCCGTGGAATAAGGAGACATGACCTGCCGCAATCGCGCCGCGCGCAGGGGTTCGTCCTCCGCGCCATCGGCATCGGGGGTCATGAACACCCCTCTCGGCCATGGCAGCGGGATCGTCTGGCGCAGGGCGCGATAGGCTTCGCGCCGGGTGGCCGCGCCCACATCGGCGGTCCAGACCGGGCCGCGCGTACAGGTGGATACATGCACACGGCCCAAAAACCGCCGTCCGGTAAATTGCGCATAGCCGACCGTCTCGCCATCCTCGACAATCGCCGCGCGATGGACGGGCCGTCCTTCCCGTGCCAAGGCTGCACCATAAGCCCAGCCTTGCGGCCACGCGGCGCGGCGCATGGCTTGGTCCCAGGTCTTGCGGGGGGTCTCGTTCCAGCGGATTTCCATCCGCGCAGTTAACGGAACGATAACTTAAAACACGGTTAACTCCGGCGCAAAGGAGCTTTGCCATGCCCAAATCCGCCGCCCCCGTCTACGGCCATGTCATCACCCCGCCCCGAATCACGCGCGGAGGATTGCGGGTGGCCTTGATGCGCGTGGCCTTGCCGTTTCTAGGGATCCTGACCGTGCTCGACATTGCCCTCTGGGCCATCGCCCGTGCCTTCGGGGCGTGTTACGGACTCTGGTGCTGGCTGTAGGCTAACGCCGGGCGAATAACCGTTCGATCTCTGGCAGGGTCAGCGTGATCGATGTGGGGCGGCCATGGTTGCAGGTGCCGGAATTGGGGGTCGCCTCCATCTCCCGCAGCAGGGCATCCATTTCCGCATGGTTCAGGCGACGGCCCGCGCGCACCGATCCATGACAGGCCATGGTCGCGCAGACATGGCGCAGGCGGTCATCCACGGCATTCGCTTCGGCCAGACATTCGGCATTCTCGGCCAGATCGCGGATCAAGGCCGGGGTATCCACCTCGCCCAGCATCGCCGGGGTTTCGCGCACGCAGACCGCATCGGTGCCGAAATGCTCGATCACAAGGCCGAATCTTTCGAGCGTCTGCGCATGGGTCAGCAGCGCATCGGCGTCGCCGGGGGGCAGCTCGATGATTTCGGGGATCAACAGGCCCTGCCGCGCGATACCCTGCGCCATATCCGCCTTCATCCGCTCATAGACGAGGCGCTCATGGGCAGCATGTTGATCGACGAGGACGATGCCCTCGCTGGTCTGGGAAACGATATAGGTTTCATGCAATTGCGCCCGTGGCACTCCGAGGGGCAGGTCGAGCGCATCGGAGGGTGGGAGCGGGGCGGGCACCGTTGCCTCCCGCGTGCTCCAGCCGCCGACATCCATGCCAGCTTGCCTCATATCCGCCGCCGACGGTCCCTGCCACGCGGTCGCCTCCTCCGCCAGACCCTGCGGCAGACGCGGGGGCGGACGGGATGGCATGGCATAGCGCGGGCCAGCACCCGGCAACCCCGGTGAAGCAGGAGCGCCCAGCGCCCCCATATCCGACAGCGCAACCCCCCGGTGACCCGCCCCGGCCAGCGCCTGCCGCAAGGCTCCGACGATCAGGCCCCGCACCCCGGCGGGATCGCGAAAGCGTATCTCGGTCTTGGCCGGATGTACGTTCACATCCACCATCTGCGGATCGAGATCGACGAACAGCGCCAACGCCGGATGCCGCCCGCGCGGCACCACATCGGCATAGGCCCCCCGCGCGGCTCCCACCAGCATCCGGTCGCGCACGGGGCGGCCATTGACGAACAGATGCTGCGCCTGCGCCGTGGCCCGGTGATCGGTCGGAATCGACGCATAGCCGGTCAGGCGCACCCCCTCCCGCTCCGCATCGATGGCCAGAGCGGCAGAGGCGAAATCGCGCCCCATGACGGTCATCAGCCGCGCCCGCCGCCCCTCGAACAGATCGCCGGTCTCCGCGCGGGCTTCGAACAGCGTGCGCTCCTCGCCCTTGAGCGTAAAGCCCACGCCGGGATGCGCCATGGCAAGACGCCGGATCGCCTCGACGATCGCCCCGGTCTCGGCACGCTCGGTTTTCAGGAATTTCAGCCGGGCGGGGGTCGCGAAAAACAGATCGCGCAACTCGGCCACAGTGCCCCCGGACAGGGCCGCAGGCTCTGGCGGCACAATTGTCCCCGCCTCGACGGAGATGCGCCATGCCTGCGCCGCGCCCGCCACACGGGAGGTCAGCGACAGGCGCGAAACCGCCCCGATAGAGGGCAGCGCCTCGCCCCGAAAGCCGAAACTGCGAATATCCAGCAAATCCGCGCCATCGGTCTTGGAGGTCGCATGGCGCTCGATGGCGAGGGTGAGGTCTTCGGCGGTCATCCCATGCCCGTTATCGGCCACCCGGATCAAGGCACGGCCTCCGCCCCGGATGGCGATGTCGATACGCGTCGCCCCTGCATCCAGAGCATTCTCGACCAGCTCCTTCACCGCCGCCGCCGGACGCTCGATCACCTCCCCCGCCGCGATGCGGTTAACCGTGGCGTCGGACAGGCGGTTGATGCGGGGGGGTGTACTCATGAACCGATTCTAGCGCGGAGACGGGCGCTTCACCATCGCGAATTACCCCACATGGGCGGGAAGAATCCGGGGACCTGATTGATGATTGCCTTATTGCGGGAATTATTATTTTATAAATGTATAAAGAGCAATCAGGATACACCGATGGATATTCAGGAATTCGCCAAGATGGTGGCGGCGCGCTCAGCGCAATGCCGCAACGAGGAGGGCGTCAAACAGTTCCTCATCATCCCGTTTCTTCAACATCTGGGCTATAACGTCTTCGATCCTGACGAGGTGCGCCCCGAACATCACGCTGATTTCTCGGATAAATACAAAAACCGGGTCGATTACGCCGTCTTTACAGAAGGGGAACCGCGCATCGGGATCGAAGCGAAGACCGTCGGCGCACCGCTGACCGATGCGCGGGGTCAGTTGCGCAGCTATTTCAACGCAGCCCCTTCGATCAAGCTGGGTATCCTGACCGATGGCATCCGCTACGAATGCTATGCCGATACCGATGAACCCAACATCATGGACGATGCACCTTTTCTGTCCTTCGATCTGGCCATGATCGCGGAGGCGGGCGCGGATGATACGACCGCCGAAGGCATTTCCGGATTATCAAAGGCGCATTTCGACCCGGATAATCTGGGTGCGACTGCCCGGCAAAAATTACTGCTGAGTGCCTTTGTCCGGCTACTGCGCCAATGGTCAGCCAGTCCCAGCGAAGAACTGGTCCGCGCCATGCTAGGCGGGATCGATTACCAAAATCGCATGACACGCAAGGTCATGGATGACGCCACTCCCATCGCCCGCGAGGCATTCAAGGTCTTTATCGAGCGCGAGATTCTCAAGCGTGTCGGCATTGCCGACCGCGATCTGGAAACCGAAGACAGGGCGACCGCCCCACCCCCAGAACCCGCCGAACCCGTCCCGGCATCGGGGATCGTCACGACGGAGGATGAATTGGCGGCATTTGATTATGCCCGCAAACGCCTTGCCTTTCTGGTGGATAGCGAGGGCCTGTTCTCCGCGATAGAGGGGATCGAGTGGAGAGACATGAAAACAACCTTCAAGGTATTCTACAAAAAGCAAAATGCCGGGTCGTTATTCAATTATATCAGCCGTGCATCCGGTGAGATGACCTTCACATTCCCCGGTCTCGACGACAAGGAGATCACGACGACGACCATCAGCGACATCGACGAGGCATTGTTAGCGGCGTTCAGATTGCGCGTCGAAGGATAGGGCGCGCACCGCACCGCGTCGCGGGTGTCATGGGGTCTTGGAGCACCCGTCATTCCGGTGTAAATCGACCCCTATGAAGACAGCATCCGCCTATCCGCCCAGCTATTACGCCGCCAGTGCCAACCCCGCCCGGCACCGCCCCCCTCTCGATGGCGAGGTGCATGTCGATATGGGCATTGTCGGGGCAGGCTTCAGCGGCCTGTCGACCGCGCTGCATCTGGCCGAACGGGGCTATTCGGTCGCCATCATCGAGGCGAACAAGGTCGGCTGGGGCGCATCGGGTCGCAATGGAGGGCAGATCGTCAACGGCCTGAATGCCGGTCTCGATAAAATCGCACGGGAATTCGGGGCCGAACGCGCGGCCTTTATCGGGGGATTGGTGCAGGAGGGCGGACGCACGATCCGGCGGATCATCAAGGATTACGGCATCCCCTGCGACCTGAAAGACGGGAACCTCTTCACCGCCTATACCGGCAAGCACATGGCCGAATTCGAGGCGAAGCAGGCGCTCTGGCGATCCTATGGCATGGATGATCATGAGATGCTCGACGCCACCGCGCTTCGACAGCATGTGGCCAGCGATGCCTATGCGGGCGGGATGCTCGACCGGAGCGGGGGGCATCTACACCCCCTCAACCTTGCCTTGGGCGAGGCCGAAGCCATCGAAGATCTCGGCGGGCGCATCTATGAAAACTCCGCGCTGATCCGGCAAGAGGGAACCACATTGCATACCGCGACGGGGGCTTTGCGCTGCAAGGCGGTGGTCCTGTGCGGCAACGCCTATCTGGGCAACACGGTGCCCGCCCTGACGGCCCGCGTGATGCCCGTCTCGACCCAGATGGTGACAACCGAACCCTTGGGCGCGCGCGCGGATGCCCTGCTGCCCACCGATCTATGCGTCGAGGACGCGCGTTATATTCTCGATTACTTTCGTCTATCGGCGGATAAGCGCCTGATCTTCGGCGGTGGCACGGTCTATGGCGGCACCGATCCGGCGGATGTGCGCGCAAAGCTGCGGCCCAATCTGGAAAAGGTATTTCCGCAACTGAAGGGCGTCACGCTCGATTATGCCTGGAGCGGAAATTTCGCCCTGTCCTTCACCCGTGTGCCCCAGATGGGGCGGCTGGAGGACGGCGTGTATTTCGCCCATGGCTATAGCGGCCACGGCGTTACCGGCTCGCATCTGTTCGGGCGCATCCTCGCGGATGCCATCCATGGCGATGCCGCGCAATTCGATGTCTTCGCCAGCATGCGCTGGCTGCCTTTCCCCGGCGGGCGCACTTTCGGAGCGCAATACTCAACGGTGGGGTCGTGGTGGTATGGCCTCCGGGATCGGCTGGGGGTTTGATCGCAACCGTGATCGGTTTTTCCCATGGCGTCACGGGCACTCAGGCAAGATACCCCTTTTCGCGCAGGAAGGCGAGCAGGCGGTCGGCGGCTTCGTCCGGGGTTTGATCGGTGGTCGCGAGGCGGATTTCGGGGTCGAGGGGTGGTTCGTAAGGGCTGTCGATGCCGGTGAAGTTCTTGATCTCGCCCCGGCGCGCCTTTTTGTAGAGGCCCTTGACGTCGCGCTCCTCGGCGATTTCGAGCGGGGTATCGACATGCACTTCGACGAATTCGCCCTCCTCCATCATCTGCCGCGCCATACGCCGTTCGGACCGGAAGGGCGAGATAAAGCTGACCAGCGTAATCAGCCCCGCATCGACCATCAGCCTGCCCACCTCCGAGACCCGGCGGATATTCTCGACCCGGTCGGCATCGGTAAAGCCCAGATCCTTGTTCAGGCCATGGCGCACATTATCGCCATCGAGGATATAGGTATGACGCCCCATCGCGAGCAGTTTTTGCTCCAGCGCATTGGCGATGGTCGATTTGCCCGATCCCGAAAGGCCCGTGAACCAGAGCATCACGGCTTTCTGGCCCTTCAATTCCGCCCGTGCCGCCTTGTCGACGACCAGCGCCTGACGGTGAATATTCGAGGCGCGGCGCAGGGCGAAATCGATCATGCCGCATCCCACGGTCTCATTCGACAGGCGATCGATCAGGATAAAGCACCCCATGGCGCGGTTATCCCCATACGCCTCAAAGGCGATGGTGCGGTCGAGATTGAGATTGCAGACCCCGATTTCGTTCAGCGACAGTGTTTTTGCCGCCAGATGCTCCATCGTATTGACATCGATGGCGTATTTCGGGGTCGCGATTGTCGCCTGCGCCGTGGTAGCGCCGGTCTTCATCAGATAGGTGCGCCCCGGTAACATCTCCTGCTCGTTCATCCACAGGATCGTGGCCTGAAATTGATCGGCGGCCGGGGCCGGATCATTGGCGGCGCAGAGCACATCCCCGCGCGAGACGTCGATCTCGTCATCCAGCGTGACCGTCACCGATTGCCCGGCGGTGGCCATTGCCAGATCGCCGCCCATGGTCACGATGGATTTGACCGTGCTCGATTTGGAAGAAGGCAGCGATTTCACCGTATCGCCGGGGCGCAGCGTGCCGCTGGCGATCATGCCGGAGAACCCGCGAAAATCCAGATCGGGGCGGTTCACCCATTGCACCGGCATTCGAAAGGGCGCGCCGGATGCGTCATCGGCGATATCCACGGTTTCCAGATAGGCCATCAGGGTCGGGCCATGATACCACGGCGTCTCGCCGCTCTTGTCGGTGATGTTATCGCCCCTGAGCGCAGAGATCGGAATCGGTGTGATCGAGGCGAAATCGAGCGGTGCGGCGAAATCGCGATACGCCTCGACAATCGCTTCATAGACAGCGCGGTCATAGCCGACCAGATCGAGCTTGTTAATGGCCAGCACGACATGCCGGATGCCCAGCAGAGACACGATAAAGCTGTGTCGCCGGGTCTGGGTCAGAATGCCCTTGCGCGCGTCGATCATCAGGATGGCGACATCGGCGGTCGAGGCCCCCGTGGCCATATTGCGGGTATATTGTTCGTGGCCGGGGGTGTCGGCGACGATGAACTTACGCCGGTCGGTCGAGAAAAACCGATAGGCGACATCGATGGTGATCCCTTGCTCGCGCTCGGCGGCGAGGCCATCGACCAACAGCGCGAAATCGATCTCCTCGCCTTGCGTGCCGATCCGCTTCGAATCCGCCTCCAGAGCCGCCAGTTGATCCTCAAAGATCATCTTGGATTCGAACAGCAACCGACCGATCAGCGTCGATTTTCCATCATCCACCGATCCGCAGGTGATGAACCGCAACAGGGATTTCGTCTCATGGGATTTGAGATAGCCGAGAATATCCTCGGCAATCCGGTCGGAGGTATGGGCCATGTCAGAAATACCCCTCCTGCTTCTTCTTCTCCATGCTCGCGGCGGCGTCGTGGTCGATCATGCGGCCTTGGCGCTCGGAAGTGGTCGTCAGAAGCATTTCGCGAATGACATCAGGCAGGGTCGCCGCCTCGCTTTCGATCGCACCTGTCAGCGGCCAGCACCCAAGCGTCCGAAAGCGCACACTCTTTTCGACGATTTCCTCACCCTCATGCAGCCGCATGCGGGCCGGATCGTCCACCATGATGAGCATACCGTCCCGTTCCACCACCGGGCGCGGGGCGGCAAAGTAGAGCGGCACGATGGGAATGTCTTCAAGATAGATATACTGCCAGATATCCAATTCGGTCCAGTTGGACAGCGGAAACACCCGGATGCTCTCGCCCTGCGCCTTGCGCGCATTGTAGAGAGTCCACAATTCGGGGCGCTGGTTCTTCGGGTCCCAGCGATGCGCAGCGGTGCGAAAGCTGAAGATACGCTCCTTGGCGCGGGATTTCTCCTCGTCGCGGCGCGCTCCACCGAAGGCGGCATCGAATTTGTGGATGTCGAGCGCCTGTTTCAGCGCGACCGTCTTCATGATATCGGTATGCACGCCCGATCCATGGGTAAAGGGACCGATGCCCTGCGCGACGCCTTCCTGATTGGTATGGACGATCAGTTTCATCCCGCTCTCATGCGCCATCCGCTCGCGAAAATCGTACATCGCCTTGAACTTCCAGGTGGTGTCGACATGCACCAGCGGAAAAGGGGGGGGCGATGGATAAAACGCCTTGCGGGCCACATGCAGCAGCACGGCACTGTCCTTGCCGATCGAGTAGAGCATGGCGGGGTTATCGGCCTCGGCCACCACCTCGCGAAAGATATGGATCGCTTCGGCTTCGAGCCGCTGGAGATGCGTCAGATCGGTCATGCCGCCCCCCTCAGCGCCACACCATCGGCATAGGCGATGAAATGCGGGTTCTCGAAACCGGGCTTGCCATAGGCAAGCGGGCCGCCGTCCCACGCATCGACATGCCCCCCGGCAGCGCGCAACACGGCATGACCGGCGGCGGTATCCCATTCCATCGTGCGTCCAAGGCGGGGATAGAAATCGGCCTCACCGGCGGCGAGCAGGCCGAATTTCAGGGACGACCCCGCGCTCCTGAAATCGGCAACGGCATAGCGGGCAATATAGGCATCCGTCGCGGCGTCGCGGTGGGATTTGGAGGCAACGACATTCAGCGCGGCATTGTCGGGGATCGCAACCCGCATCCCCTGTGCCGCGCCCGCCCCGTCGCGCCGATGCGCCGCCCCGGCATCATCGGTCCAGAACAATCGATCGAGAGCGGGGGCGAAGACGACGCCATGAACGGGAACGCCCTGTTCAATCAGGGCGATATTGACCGTGAAATCGCCCCCCCGACGAACGAATTCCTTGGTTCCATCCAGCGGATCGATGAGAAAGAATCGCGATCCTGCGACGGCCAGATCATGGGTTTCGGTGCGTTCTTCGGTGACAATCGGAATATCGGGAAAGGCCCGTTCCAGACCCTCGACAATGATCCGGTCTGCGGCCAGATCAGCCTCGGTCAACGGGGAAGCGTCGTCCTTCATCCGCGCCTCGAAATCGGTGGCATAGACGCGCATGATCGCCTCCCCCGCCTCACGCGCGAGGGCGATGGTCGCAGCGGCAAGGCCGGTCAGGGGCATGGGTAAACTCCGCCGCACGGGAACACGATCACTCCGCTAAAGCGCAACCCGCATCACCCTGTCAAGAATTGCCGAGAGTGACCACCGATCAGGGAGCCGACAACTTGCCCACCGGATGCTCGCAGACCTTCCAGAAGTTATTGAGCAGTTGAAGAACCTGATCAAGACCAGACGACCCGGTCGGCTTGACGATATAGCCATTGGCATTGTTGCGATAGGCCCGGTCGATATCGGCCTGATTTGACGAGGTGGTGAAGACAAAGACAAGCGTGTCCTTCAGGTCTTCGCTTGCCCGCACCTGTGCAAGGAATTCATGCCCGTTCATGCGCGGCATGTTGATATCAAGCAAAATGAAAAACGGGCGCGGCAAGGTCGGCGTTACAGCATCTTGCGTGAGCATTTCCAGCGCTTCCACGCCGTCACGCGCCCGTGTCAACGAAACCGATGCATCGACCTTGCGCAGGCCGCGTTCTAGGATTTCCGCATCAAGATCGTTATCTTCCACAATGAAGATATTCATATCGTCTGCCATCTTACGCCGCTTTATCTACTCTGGAGGATAGACCGTCACTGACGGGCCATCCGAATACAAAGGTTGCCCCCTCGCCGGGCGTTGACCTGACATCGATGCGACCACCATGGCGCTCGACGGCCTTTTTCACGATGGCGAGGCCGATCCCGGTGCTGTCGGTTTTGTTTCCTGCGCGCAGGGTTTGGAACATCTCGAATATCTTGGTGTGATATTCCGGGGCGATGCCGGGGCCGTTATCGGACACCGAAACCTGAATGGTATTGCCCGTTCTCTGGACGGTAACGTCGATCTTCAGGGTGTCGCGATCCTCGTGATACTTGATCGCATTGCCGATGAGATTTTCGATCACGCGGCGGAAGCTGAAGGTATCGATAGAGACAGCAATGTCACTGCCGGTCATCTGCAATTGATCGTCGGTCAGGCCAAAATCCGACCGCAGGGAATCCACGATCCCCGGCACATCGACCGGCTCGGAGGATTCGTCGAAACGGCCAATGCGAGAAAATTCCATGATCCCGCCCGTCAGCTCGTTCATCCGCCTTACCCGATCGCGTATCCGTTCAAGATTGACCGCAACATCGGGATTTGCGTCATCGGAGAGGAAATACGGCTCCAGATCGTCCTGAAGCATCTCCGTCAGGCCGCCAATGCCCCGGATGGGCGTTTTCAGGTCATGGGAAGCGATATAGGCGAATTGCTCCAGCTCCTTGTTCTTGCCGGACAGGGCCGCATTGGCAGCGGTCAGCTTTTTGGATTCATCGCGCAGGGCGAGGGTTACCTCGTCGGCATAGGCAACCGCGTGGTTATTGGCGCGCGTCATCAGCAACAGCAAAGCGATGATCAAACATTCGATCAACAGGCCCGCCAGAAAGATCAGGGTCGGCTGTGAATAGGTATTGGCCGCGCGAAAGGCGAGATTGGTGCGCATGTCGAGCGTCCAACTGCGGCCGTAAAGATCGATGGAGACCGTTTCCGAGAACATCGGCGACAGATCGCGTAACGAATCCCCGTCATCGACATGCTCGTCATAAATCGTCTCGTCGCCATCGGTGATGCTAAAGCGAACGCCGCGCAGGTGCTTGTCGAGTGGCCCGGCCATCAGCTTGCGGGTGATGAAAGGCGCGTAGACCGCTCCCACGGCATGCGCGCGGCGCCCGGCCAGCGTTGTCGGTGTTTCGCCGCGATAGAATGGCACATAGAATAAAAAGCCCGGTGTATGTCCCGCATCCTGAACAAGCACGATGGGACCGGTGATGCGCGCCTCGCCCGAATCCCGCGAGGCGAGCGCCGCCGTCCGACGTTTGGCTTCGAAGGCGAGGTCCAGACCGACCGTCGCCACATTGGGTTCTTCGGGTTCGATGAACGAGATCGGAATGTAGTGCGATTCGCCATGCGTCGGGTGAATGTTGAACAGGGGGCGCTGGGTATTCATCCGGTCAAGATAGTCCGGCAATCCCGCCTCGGAGACGTAATGGACAACGCCGATCCCGTTGATTCCCGGATATTTTTGATCGATTTGCAGGTGGTCGGCAAATGCGCGCCACTGAGTGAAGGAAATATCCCCGCCATGGGATTTCACCATCGACGCCCCGGCCCAGAGCGCATCCTCGTATTTGAGCATCCGCTCGGTTATCTGGCCGACAACCCGATCGCGCATCATCTCGAACCGGGCAAGTTTGCGGGTTTCGATCTGATACTTCGAGAATTGCCAAGCGCTCACCGTCATGATCAACGACAATGCAATCACGATGACATGGAAAAGGTTGAGGCCCGATCTATGGATCGACGTGGCAGGCCGCAAAAGGGAGAGCGTGGAATACGATGTCATCGTTAAGGGAATTAGTGCTCAAATTCTTAAAAAGAGGTTTATCAAAAACAAACAATTTGCGTAAACAGGACCGCTCAGGCCACCTCAACAGGCGCCACTAAAAACATTAAATTATTTAAATTTCAGATAGATAAACCAATCCAAAAAACCTTTCCCAATTCGTTAAGAAAAGGGTTCGGGCTGGCGCGACCAAAGGCAAAAGGATTGACGATTAACCTTCGCTCAGTTCCTGCAAAGCGCCACATTCGATCAAACGATAAAGCCCGTCCTCGCGCGCGATAATGCCCTTGCGTTTCCAGTCGTTCAGAACCCGGCTCACATTCTCGCGGGATGCCCCGATCATGGCGGCAAGCTCGGCTTGGGTCAGTTTATGGACGATTCGGATGCTGCCATCGGGTGTGGTGATCCCGAATCCGGCCCCAAGGCGCAGCATGATGCGCGCCAATTGTCCCGCCAGGGGCAGGAAATCACGGGCCGCCAGAGCATCGTTCGTATCACGCAAGCGCCGCGCCATCACGGCCAGCAGGTGACGGTAGAACGCGCCGTTTTCATCCGCGAAGTCGAAAAACGCACTCCGGGACCAATAGAGGAGCGAGGAGGCCCGAAGCGCCGTGATCGTGGCCGAGCGAGGCTCATTATCGAACATGCCCATCTCTCCGATGCTGTCGCCAGGGCTGAAAACCGCCAGAAGCTGTTCTCCGCCTTCGGAGGAAAGCCGGGTTGCCTTCAGGCCACCGGACTTGACGATATAGAACCCCGTCGCCTCGTCGCCTTCCAGAAAAAGGGTCTGCCCTTCTTCCAGCACAAGCGACATCCCCTGCGCGACCAACGCCGCAGAAAGCGCCTTATCCATCCCTCTCAGGACCGAACCGTCCCTCAGCATACCTGTGATCGTTTCGAGCATATCGTCCCTTTCACCATCGGAATGCGTCGCATTGTTTCGCTTCGAAACAATTTGATTGGCTTCAAATGTGATATGGAGCACATTTTTGCCGCCATTACTATGGAAAAGTCTTAATGCCGGATCATCAAGCGGCGGTCTGATTGCAGCGATGCGATCATCACCGCCAAAGGACGGACCGGCACCAGCGTTGCGTTCGTGTAGTTCATGAGTTGCGTTCCGGGCTGGAATGGCAGAGCCGATCCTATTGCGGCTCTGCCATTACGGCGCGCGGATGGTTCCCGCTATGACCTTGGCGCAAAGGCTCCGGTCAGGTCGATGATTTCCTTGATCGCATCATCGCTCTTGATGCGCATGCGCACGAGAAAGGTGTCCCGCACGACGTGGCGCCGGAACAGGTCGAGCGCTACGCCTGCAAAACCGTGCCACCCTTGTCCACCGCGCATCTGCCATGTGGACAGGGCAGACGCGATCATCGATGACGGCGTTCGCCCCGATCATCGCGCCCCGGTTATCGTCTTACTTTTCCGACGTACTGCCGGTGCCGCGCCCGGTCCAGCTTGGATCGAAGATCGACAGGCCGGACGTGGAGCTGTTGATGACCACGCCTTGCTGATTCACGACGATGCCTTCCTGAGCCTGAAGCTCAAGACGTTGCTGTTGCTCGGCCCGGCGAAGCGCGGCTTCCTGTTCCTGCCGCCGTGCCTCGCGGCGCTCCTGACGTAGACGGGCCTGCTCCTGCTCGGTCAGTTGGCGCTGGCGGGCCTCACGGCGCTGCTGGCGCTCCTGCTCGGTCAGTTCACGCTGGCGGGCCTCACGGCGTTGCTGACGCTCCTGCTCGGCCAGTTCACGCTGGCGGGCCTCACGGCGTTGCTGACGCTCCTGCTCGGCCAGTTCACGCTGGCGGGCTTCACGGCGCTGCTGACGCTCCTGCTCGGCCAGTTCACGCTGGCGGGCTTCGCGGCGTTGCTGGCGCTCCTGCTCGGCCAGTTCACGCTGGCGGGCTTCGCGGCGTTGCTGGCGCTCCTGCTCGGCCAGTTGGCGCTGGCGGGCCTCACGGCGTTGCTGGCGCTGCTGATCGAGC